>CASFID010000053.1 GCA_949294665.1 uncultured Eubacteriales bacterium | reverse complement strand
TTTAGTAAGGTTTTTGTTTGACAGCTTAATTTTACATCAAAAAGGAACAGGATTCCTTATATTTTAGCCATTTTTTGAAAGTTGTGGATAACAAAACTCAGCAGATTTATCTTAGGGGGACAATTCTGCGAAAACTCAAGTACGTTATAGTATTTACTTCTACATCAAATAGCGCAGCCAACATTTTTTGTGTCATCCACAATGTTCCGTTCTCATTAGAGAAATAAAATACTAATGGACGGGCTTTAATAAATCCCACAGAGTTTCCTCCCCTTTAGGAATCTTTGACACTCTTTTATATTCATGCAATGCATTTAGCAAAATATGCATATCCGAAAAATACTCCCGGACAAAATCATAACTTTTTACATTTTTATATTTTAATCTGCTTTTACAATATACGCTGGGCTTTTCACCTGAATTTTTAAATTCTTTATATCGTCCTTCGTTACAGATAATAAGCATTTCAATTTCAGGGGCTGTTACAACATTGATAACATCAACCTTTTGCTCATAAGCCTTACTCAGTTTAAAGTTCTCATGTCTAGAATCCAAAATACGATAAACCGTAATCTTTTCAGAAAAAGCTTTCTGTAAATGTTTTCTTTCAAAGTCTTTCGCGTTTCGACATCTTAGTAATTCTTCTTCGATCAAATCTTCTCTTTCAAAAATTAGTCTGTGATCATCCAGTAACAAATCCAATATTGCCCGTTCAGCCCCGCCCTCGCAGATACACGCCGTATATTTCTCCACCCCAAAGCCCTCCTATATTATTGATCTGAGAACCTTTTTCAAAGCAATATACGATTCATAAGTAGGCACCGTTCCTTTCAGGAAATCGCTGTCATATATCTCACTTTTTTTAATATCGTTTCGCTTCAGAATATTAGATAGATTCTCTGCCGTAATACCACCTCTGTTTCTTACGATATAAATACTGTCATTTCTTTCAAATTCATCCAGTAATTCTGAATAATGAGTGGAAAAAATGAGAGTTGCACCTTTTTTGTTAATCTTTTTATCCATAAAAAAGCGTACTAACGTTGAAACTATTTCTCTGTTGAAATGGTTTTCCAGTTCATCGACAAGCAAATATCCCCCTTCTGTAAAGGCAAACACTGCACTCATAAATACACTAAGTCCTTTTATTGTTCCTGATGAAAGATACCTGTTCAGTTCCAATGGACTGTTTAAGTTAATTTCGTTCTTTTCATAAAATTTTAATTTAATATCAAGCTTTTTTTGATCTGGCTTACATATCAGATATTCAATACTCGGATCCAGAAAAGTTAAAATTTCTTTCGGATATCTTCCCAAAACATTCAGCATATTATAATCCGTAAACTCTGACATATCATATAAGAAAAAATTCGTATCCTGTTTTTTATTTAGCGCAACTATAATACTAACATCTTCCATTAAATACTCTTCGTTGTTATTTCTTTCTGTCTTCAAATCAGAATCTTCAAAATCATAAAGTCTTTTCTTCGTCTTTATCCTGTAGATTTCCTTTGACCATAACATCTCGTCCAAAATAACAAATTTGGCACTTCCGTCAACCGGACTTTCCTTTTTCCCTATGGTAGTCTTTAACTTATATACAATACCCTCATGATAAAAATAAGCGGAAAAAACTACATACTCCCTACTATCGATATCATCAAGGATTTCTTTTGTTGATATATTATTTACCGGCTTATTATTCAATAATTCTATAACAAAAGCGACTGCTTTCAATATTGTTGTTTTTCCAGATGCGTTAATACCGATAAAAGAAAGTACCGGATTCGTATATATATTAGAAAAAACATTGTACAACTGTTCTCTGTCATTATCATCTACTCTCTGACGTGCAACGAAATCTATATCCAGATTGTTCTTAAAATGTGGAAGTCTTTCAATGGATATTTTTAATATTTTCATATCGTCCTCCATTTTATTATCGTATTTCACGTTTTTATTTTTTATTATATACCCGAAATTATGATGAATCAACTTCTATTTCCATTATTTTTGTAATTATTTTAAAATTAGTCTAAGAAAATTTCTCTAAGAATATTTCTTTGTTTACAGAAAAGGCGAAGGGCTTCATGCTCTCCGCCGTCGATCCATCATCTTACAGAACACCACCGCCACTCCTGTGCTCACTGCCGTCGCCAGTATCCCGGCGCCGATGATCCCCGAAGGATCCGCGCTCCCGTACTGGCTGCGGTATGCGATCACATTCACAGGAATCAGCTGCAGGGACGAAATATTGATGATGAGAAACGTACACATCTCATTGCTGGCAATCCCCTTGCCGCGGACAATGCCTGCTGCCCGCCCGGCTCTTCTGTCATCCTCCAGCTTCCCCAGTTCCTCCATTGCTTTAAGCCCGGCCGGTGTTGCCGCCCAGCCAAGCCCCAGGAAATTTGCTATGAAATTCGTCGATATATGTTCTTCGGCCTTGTGGCCGGCCGGGAGATTCGGAAACAGGAACCGTATAAGCGGATGCATCTTATCGGAAGCCATTTTTATTATGCCCGCCCTGGAAGCGATCTCCATGATCCCCGTCCAGAACGACATCACCCCGATCATTGTAATGCAGAGCATTACCGCTTCTTTTGAGGAATCCAGGGCTGCGTCTGTAATATCCTGCATCCTTCCGTTGAATGCTCCGTATACGATCCCTGCCAGTATCATTCCTGCCCACAGATAATTCAGCATATCCTCTCACATCTCCCACATGTATTCTTCCACGATCTCAAATGGAGCCGGGCCGACTTCCAGCACCGCCTCATGAAATTTTTTCTGGGAGAAGTCCTCCCCCTTTTCTTCTATCCAGTCTTTTTTAAGCTCCAGAAACTCCACATATCCGATATAGTATTTCAGATAATTCCCCGGGGATCCGATAATGAGCTCGTAGATATGCTCGATCGTCTCCGCATCAGTTATCCCATAATTGCTGAAAAAAGCTACCGTATCCATCCTGCTCCACCCCTCATAGTGGATTCCCATATCAGCCAGCGCATAGAGCCCCAGTATGACCGAGCTGTTCTTCTGCAGGATCGTCGCCTGTTCTCTGGACAGCGGAGTCAGATAATAGCTTCCCATCTCCGCATAAGTCGCCCAGCCTTCCACATAGCCGCCAAAATCCATTATATTTCGTATCGGTGCAGGATCTGTGCTCTCATAATAGACCGTCTGATACAGATGTCCCGGATATCCTTCATGTGCCAGAGTTGTAAATAAGGTCAGATCATCGTTCATATGAGCCTGATTGATATAGATGACATTTTCCTGCGTATTGTCGATCGCAGGGATCATATAAAAAGCAGGGCTGAGATGCTCCTCCATCTCTTCCGGTACATATTTTACTTCCAGGACTGTCTCAGGCGCCTCCGGAAATGTCTCTGTTATCCCGTCTTTTAACATGCTCAGGATCCGCTCGGCGGACTCCTGTCCCATAGACGCCGCTGCCTCCCGGGCCTCTCCCGGCGTTATGCCAAGCACCTGCTCCATCGCCTCGATATCATCTGTCATCTGACGGCGCGTCAGATCCTCCATCTCCTCCACCGACCGGTCGGAGCCTGTAGATTCTCTGACGACCATCTCATAATATTCTTTACCATCGGGCAGATACACAAGTCCTTTCTCGTTCTCCCCGCTCCCCCTGAGTTCTTCCAGAGCCATGATGAGTTGTTCATATGCGGGAAATACATGATCGGTCACGGCAAGCGCATTGTCCTGCATATATTCGCTCTTTTCCTCATCAGTCAGCTCATCGACTTCTTCGATCCTGTCTGCAAATGTCGAATACAGATAGTTTCCATCTCCCATATCAAGAAACGCCTGGCATTGTTCCAGGACAGTGTCCAGTGCATAATCCGCCATGAACAGCCCCGCGGCTGCTTTTTCCCTCTCGAATCGGATGAGGCTGTCAAAATACTCTCCCGACTCTTCAAGGAGTGCAAGATATGTATCCACATCCTGCCTGTCATAGAACTGGTATTCCGACAGGACGACCGGGAACTGTGTCTGCGCTCCGCTTACCAGTCCGAGCGGTTCCCCATAGAGGATATAATCTGCATTTTTTTCCGACAGCTTTAACTGATACTCCAGTATGTCATATGTGATCCGGTTCTGAGTATCCAGTTCTCTGTAATCGAACTCTTCCAGCGAACATCTTATATTCTCTGCGGACGCCCTGATCATATCAGGATCCGTCTCGAAACTCCCAAGTGTTGCATCTTCTTCCTCTATCCCGAATCTCTCGGGTTCTTTCAGGGTATAATGTAGATTGACAGTATTTGCAGATACTTCACTGCAGAACATTTCATCCGTATATTTTTCAAATGCTGCATTTTCGTCCCGCTCTTCCCGGCTCTGACATCCAACGGCGGTCAGCAGAAAGAGAAAGCACAGCAGAAAAATATGCATATGTTTATATTTTTTCTGAAACGGACCGATCGATCTTATGAATAGAAAACTGTTAGACAACATACAGTCTCTCCGCAGATTCTTTTAATCCATCTTATGTGTTCCTTTCCCGCGATATTCCAGGGAGAATACGCATATAAATATACAGAATGCGCATGGTAAGAAGGAAAAATCGTGAATCTTCTGTTGTATATCTCAGATTATATGATCCCGTTTATCATCCTTAGCATTGTCGTCTATGGATTTCTTATGAAGATCAATGTCTACGAGACATTCATCAAGGGGGCAAAAAGCGGATTCCTTACAGTCATCCGGCTCCTGCCTACGCTGATCGGCCTCATGGCCGCCGTCGGGATCCTGCGTGCTTCCGGATTTCTGGATCTTGTCTCATCCGTGATCGGGAGATTCTCAGGGCTCATCGGATTTCCTGGCGAACTGGTACCGCTCACTGTGGTGAAAATGTTCTCGTCATCCGCAGCGTCCGGACTTCTTCTCGACATCTATAAAGAGTTCGGGACAGACTCCCGGATCGGACTTATCGCCTCCGTCATCCTAAGCTGCACTGAGACGATATTTTATACGATGAGCGTCTACTTCCTGACCGCCAAAGTCAGACGCTCCCGCTATACGCTTGCCGGAGCGCTGCTGGCCACATTGGGAGGGCTTGCCGCAAGCGTCGTTCTGGCCGATCTGATGCTCCGATAACACTGTCGATGTCTGTCTTTGGGATTGTAGGAGACTTTCCTTTGTGCTAAAATGATACCATGGATTAACGGGATATATGGCATATCCCTTATTCAGAAGAAACAGAAATATGGAGGTAACCGAATGGCAAGCGTGACATTGGATCACCTGACAAAAACTTACCCGAACGGCTTTATTTCCGTAAATGATGTGAGCCTTCATATAGAGGACGGAGAATTTGTTATCTTCCACGGGCCAAGCGGCTGTGGAAAATCTACAATACTGCGCATGATAGGCGGACTGGAAGATATTACATCGGGCGAGATCTATCTGGGCAAAGAACTGTTAAACGACATTCTGCCCCGTGACCGCCGGCTGGCGATGGCATTTCAGAACTATACGTTATATCGGCATTTTAATGCGTATGACAATATGGCGCTCGGCCTGAGGCTGCGTGATCTGCCCCGCACGGTCATTGACAGCCGCGTGCGGACGGCGGCAAAATTCTTTGGTATCACAAATGTGCTGGACAAAAAGATAAAGTCTCTGTCCGAAGCGGACAAGCAGAGAGTGGCCCTTGGACGCGCCATTGTCTGTCATCCAAAGGTCCTTCTTGTAGATGAGGATTTTGCCCGGCAGAATGATG
This sequence comes from uncultured Eubacteriales bacterium, assembly GCA_949294665.1. Taxonomy (GTDB): domain Bacteria; phylum Bacillota; class Clostridia; order Lachnospirales; family Lachnospiraceae; genus Mediterraneibacter. The sequence continues at coordinate 7,283 of CASFID010000053.1, read as the reverse complement.
AGAGGCGTATGGAAATGCTCGGCGATATCCTGGAGATAAATGAAGAACTCGGCATCACGGTCCTGTATGTAACAAACAATGAGCAGGAAGCCCTGGGACTGAACAAAAAGATCGTATTTATGAAAGACGGAAAAATAACAGACATCAGATAGCCCTGATGTCTGTTATGTGTTTATCCAGTCAGATTACTGTTTTGCTGTTGGTCTTTCTTATTTTTTTCAAGGTAATTATAGATCTCCCTCTTCGGGACGCCGCGGTCTTTCGCCGTCTTTCTCATGGCCTCTTTTCTCTCCATTCCCCGGTCCAGATAATAAGCCATATGTTCCTCAATACTCATGTCCGCCCACTTTTCCCGCTCTTCCTGCTCAACGGCATCACGACTGAGTCCTTCTATGATCAGTACGCATTCTCCTTTCGGTTCATGCGTTTCATAATACGACGCTGCATTTAAAAGTGTAGACTGATATACTGTCTCATGCCGCTTTGTCAGTTCCCGGCAGACGCTCACTCTGCGTTCTCCTCCCAGGCGTTCTGCCAGGAGCTTCAATGTCCTGATCAGGCGATGGGGCGCTTCATATATTATGATCGTCCTCTGCTCCTTCGCCAGTATGTCAAGCACTGTCTCCCGTTCTTTCTTCTCGGTTGGTAAAAACGCTTCAAATGCAAATCGCCGTGTTGAAAGGCCGGATATAGTAAGGGCTGTTATGCAGGCTGCCGCTCCGGGAACCGCTGTCACAGCAACTCCCGCATCATGGCACATACGGACCAGTTCCTCGCCGGGATCTGATATGCCCGGCGTTCCTGCGTCTGTGATCAGTGCAATCTTCTCCCCGTCGAGCAGTCTTTCTACAAGCTTTGCGCCTTTTTCATATTTATTATGCTCATGATAACTGGTCATCGGCGTATGGATATCAAAATGGTTTAACAGCTTTATACTGTTTCTTGTATCCTCCGCCGCGATCAGGTCGGCCTCTTTTAAAATGCGTACCGCCCGGAACGTCATGTCCTCCAGGTTTCCAATAGGCGTTGCACACAGATATAATATTCCCGCCATGTTCTCCCCCTAGTCTGCCGGCCGTATATTCCTGTCATAAATAATGATCGGCGGCTCCACTGTTACTCTCGATTTCGCACTCCTTACTCCTTCCACCAGCACAAGCACAGGTTCTTTATCGATATACGGATGTACGAACTGTATTTTCTTGGGTTCTATTTTATAGTGATTCATCTTTATCATAATCTCTGTGAGACGAAACGGTCTGTGTACCATATAGAACCGTCCTTTATCCTGCAGAAGACGCATACTCTCCCGCAGAATGTCATCCAGCGTACACAGTACCTCATGTCTTGCGACCGCCCGGGCGTCATCGCTGTTTCGCAGACCGTGCTCGGCAGGCATATAGGGAGGATTCACTGTTATCACATCAAAAAAGGCCGGCTTAAATATATCCGCCGCCTCTTTGATATCACCTGTCACGATCTTCACCCTGTCCTCAAGACCGTTATACGCCACGCTGCGTCTTGCCATTTCTGCCGTATCAGCCTGTATCTCCAGACCGGTAAAGCATTTCCCTTGCGTCTTCGCCGAAAGAAGGATCGGGATGATCCCATTGCCCGTCCCCAGATCGAGCGCTGTCTCTCCCGGCTTCACTCTGGCAAAATCCGAGAGAAATACGGCGTCCACTCCAAAGCAGAATCCCGACGGATCCTGGATCAGTTCCAGTCCGCCAATCTGCAGATCATCCAGGCGCTCGCCGGCTTTCACGAGAGCGCTCCTCTTATCATTTGTCATTTAATTTTGACGCTCCTTCATTCTTTTCCAGTGCCGCCAGCTTCTTCATCTCCTCCCTGGAGACTTTCTTCTTTTTCTTCCTTGGTTTGAACTTCAGGTCTTCCGACTGATATTCTCGTATCTCTTTCTCATCATTCTCAAGGTTTACAATCACTTTCACCTGTTTGCGCAGGACGCTCAGCGAGTGGACTATGCCTGTAAGTCCATCCTTTGTCGTTACCGTATCTCCCACGGACGGAAGCTGACTGTTGAGTATCTCGTAAGTCTCTTCTTCGTTCGTGAGACAGCACATAAGCCTGCCGCACAGTCCTGATATCTTTGTCGGGTTCAAAGACAGATTCTGCTCTTTCGCCATTTTAATCGACACTGCAGAAAACTCCGTCAGATAAGTGCTGCAGCACAGCGGACGTCCGCATATTCCGATTCCGCCCTTTATCTTCGTCTCGTCACGTACGCCGATCTGCCGCAGTTCTATCCTCGTGCGGAATACCGCGGCAAGGTCTTTCACGAGCTCCCGGAAGTCGATACGGCCATCGGCTGTGAAATAGAACAGGATCTTGTTGCCGTCAAACGTGTATTCCACATCGATGAGTTTCATCTCCAGTTCATGTTTGCGTATCTTTTCCAGGCATATCTTAAATGCCTCTTTCTCTTTCTGCTTATTCTTTTCTACTGTCTTTCTGTCCTGATCCGTAGCCAGGCGGATCACTGATTTCAGAGGCTGGACTACTTCTTCATCCTTTACCTCTTTCGGGGCGCTGACCACCCGTCCGAATTCTATCCCCCGGGCTGTTTCAACGATCACGTTATCGCCGCGCTTTATATCATATTTCCCCGGTGCGAAGAAATATATCTTTCCCGCTGTGCGAAATCTGACTCCTATTACTTTTGTCATCTTGTCAATTCTCCTTTATCGTAAGCAGGAGAAGCTCCATCGTCAGCTCAAAGTTGACATTTGCTTTCATCCTTGCTTTTGCTTTTTCCAGTGCATCCAGTATATTCTCGATCCCCTCATAGGAACTTTTGCTTGCGCGCTCTTTGATATACTTCATCTGGTCTGAGAATACGACGCGGTCCACATTTTTTGTCGCCTTATAGATCAGCACATCCCTGTACCATACTGCAATGATATCTAGATAATCGTTGATTTCCAGCTTGTACGTCATGCATTTCTTAACGGCTTCCGTAAGTTCCGCCACTGTCATGCTATCGATGTTTCTTAGCAGATGTACGGCTTCTTCCTTGATCTCATTGAAATACTCAGAATGTGCCAGCATAATGGCTTTCCCCATATTTCCCTGGGCAAATGCCACGCACACATCCGCTTTATAATCCGGCACCTCCATCTGCTCCATCAGATATTTCTTAACAAGCTGATCCTTGATATTTCTCAGCTTCATCATGACACATCTTGATCTTATCGTGGGCAGAAGGACTTCTGCATTTTCTGTAAGAAGCATGATAACGGCATAGGAAGGCGGTTCCTCTATTGTCTTCAGGAGCGCATTCTGCGCCTGCACTGTCATCAGATCCGCATCCGCGATTATATAGATCTTGTACCTGCTGCTGTATGGACGGATCACAATATCATCATTCACCTGTACTCTGATGTCGTCAACGCTTATCGTATTCGGTTTCTCATGAGTAACTCTGATAATATCCGGCTGATTGCCACTCATCGCCTGTCTGCATGACTGGCACTTTCCGCATGCATCGCCGTCCTCGTCGCGATCCATGCACTGAAGACTCATCGCAAAAAGATTTGCAAGCATCTTCTTGCCCGATCCCCGCTCTCCATTCAGAATATAGGCATGCGACACTGCATCTGCCGTCACTGCATTCTGAATATATTTAATGATATTTTTGTGGCCTACCACATCTTTAAAACCGCTCATATCTTTCACCTGCCGTATCTGTCTCACCCCATATTTCCGGATAGGTACTTTATCCGGCATATCAGCGCATCCACTGGTATACTGATATTGTACTACATCTTTTGAACAAAATGGGGAACTTTTTTTAATATACCACAATATCCCTGTAAATTACAGGCCGTTTTGCCTTCAGATAAACTGTCGCAAAATGTATGCTTCGATCTCGTTCAGACATTGCTCAAGATCCGTGTTGGTAAATCTTACAGAGATCCCCGCCTTTTTCAGGTTTTCCTCCGAGAAATCTTCTTCATCCGCCAGGAAACGTCTGCACATCTCGGCATACTTCGGAACAGGCTGCCTTTTCTCCCTCTCAAGGGCGCGGGACAGCCTGATTCCGTCCTCCACCTCTATATAGATCGGAACGAGAGCTTCTTCTCCAAAATATTTCTTCAGCGCTTCATAAGATACCAGTGTCCCGATGACGAGATAGTCATATCTCTGCAGGTCGATCTGTCCGTCATCCGCAGTAAAATAGGTCCATACCCCGCATTTCGTATCATAAGAGCGCACTTCAATAACCTCACCGGCTCTCTGCATTTCCTCTAATCTGTTCCGATCCACAAAGAAATACTCCACACCGTCCCGCTCTCCCTCCCGGATGGGACGCGTGGTATACGGTACGACCGCATGGAATCCGGGATGTTTCTCCATCAGTCTTTTATATACTGTGTCCTTTCCCGAAGAACTCTTGCCCATTACATAATAAATTTTACTCATTTTCCAATACTCCGATCTTCCCTTTCCTGTCCGTTCCTTCAATATCAAATCCCAGCTCCCTGTACTGTACGAGCTGCTCCATCGTCTCCTCTGATATCCGTTCACCCGGCACGACGAGCGGGATCCCCGGCGGATATACATAAGCATACTCCGCAGAAATGTATCCGCTGCACCGCTCGATCTGAATATATTTTAGCCTGTTTCTGAACTTTTCCATATCCCCAGTAGGATAAACCTGTTCATTTCTGCCATACTCTGTGCTCACTGCGCCGGCTGTTTTTGAATCAGCCGGTTCTATTCCATCTATACCTGCCAATCTCCCGTCAATTTTATAAAGAGCCTCTGTAAGCCGCTCCATGCCTTCTTCTGTATCTGCCAGCGAGGTCATCCCTATCACATAACCTGGCGCAGCCATTTCCATCTGGAGCAGATATGTTTCATTCAGTTCATCGTATAACTGTTTCCCTGAGTACCATCCATCTCTTCCTCTTTTTATACCGGGAAGCAGTACCAGAAGTTTGGAACAGTCATAGTGACTGGTTTCCCCCAGACTTAAGTATCTCATTTCCTTTAGTTTCCGCCTGGTCCTCTCCAGAAGTTCCGTATACCGGTCAAATATCTCTTCGCTTCTCTCATCCAGGATACGGATACATTCATCCATAGACGCCATCAGCACATATGAAGGGCTGCTGGTCTGAAGCATATGAAGATACATCCTGACACGGCTTCTGTCTATGATGTTTCCATTCATGTGCAGGAGCGCCGTCTGTGTGAGCGACGGAAGTGTCTTATGCAGACTGTGTATTACAATATCAGCTCCCAGTTCATTTCCGTTCCGGGGGAAGTACGGGTGGAAACCAAAATGCGCTCCATGGGCCTCGTCAAGTATCAGAGGTATTCCTTTCCTGTGAGCAGCCCCGGCAATTTTTGCCACATCGGAGACGATCCCATCGTATGTCGGAGAAGTGATCACCACCGCTCTGATATCAGGATATTTCTCCAGCATCTCTGCTATATGCGCATATGGTATCTCACCGTTAATATCCGCCCTCTCTGTATGATCGTCGCCGATCTCTGAGTGTTGCGGATAGATATAGACCGGACGGAGAGCATTCATAAACACAGCATTATAGACAGCTCTGTGGCAGTTCCGGGCCATCAGTATCCTGTCGCCTCTCTCTGTACAGCCGAGGATCGCACATAAGAGTCCTGTCGTACTTCCGTTTATCAGATAATGCGTCTCCTCCGCATGACAGACACGCGCCGCTCTTTCCTGAGCCTCTTTTAGGATTCCTCTCGGATGATGCAGGTCGTCAAATCCCTCGATCTCTGTAATGTCAATCCCATATGGAAGCCCGTCGCCTGTAAGCCGGATGTTTCTCTTATGTCCAGGCATATGAAATCCGTAATGCCCGGAGACTTCATATTCTTTTAATTTCTTATATAAATATTCCATAATCTCTGTAAATACTCCATGTCCGCCCCGCTGTTTCCAATTCATGTGCATATCCGTCTGAGCGTAGATTCCTCCCTCTGCGGATCTGCATATTTTTTACATCTTTTTTATATAAACGTCACATATTCCTCACATTTTGCGGTTATATTAAACACGTACAAGCAATCATGCTTTTGATATACATTTTCTCTTTTCTCAGCCGGTGATTTACTCCCGGCTTTTTTATCCTCTCAATTTCTGCCAGTCGCCGGATTCTTACACGATCATAAAGCTGTTTACAGAGATCCGACGGCCGGTCATCAAAATCCCGAGGAAGCCCGGACTGTATTCATAACAATCACAAAAAATGACCGGAAACATATTTCCGGCCACAAGAGACAAGTGAGCGTGCGGGGATTCGAACCCCGGACAACTTGATTAAAAGTCAAGTGCTCTACCACCTGAGCTACACGCCCTTATTTTTATTTATTATATTTTTCCTGCAATTTTCTGTTTTCATGCAGAGAAAAATGCCCAGAACCGGAATCGAACCAGTGACACGAGGATTTTCAGTCCTCTGCTCTACCAACTGAGCTATCTGGGCATTTTTACACGAGCAATCTAAACTGCTTCGCGTAAGTTGCGGGAGCAGGATTTGAACCTGCGACCTTCGGGTTATGAGCCCGACGAGCTTCCAGACTGCTCCACCCCGCGATATTAAATTAAATATTCGTCTCCTTTTGAGACAAAGCCGATGATCGGACTCGAACCGATAACCTGCTGATTACAAATCAGCTGCTCTGCCAATTGAGCCACATCGGCGCGCTATGAGCACCTGGCGTCTGTCCTTTAGACGCTTACATGCGATGCCTGCCGACGCCCTTAGTGAGCAGTCATGCGAACTTAGTAGTCGGCACTGTCCGGTTGAGCAACCGAAGAGATGAAGAAGGATTCGACCGTTTTGCTTTTCGCAGATTGATTGTCTCCTGCGAATCTTTCAACATCAATGGATGGAGAAGGATTCGAACCTTCGAAGGCGTTGCCAACAGATTTACAGTCTGCCCCCTTTGGCCACTCGGGAATCCATCCATAAATTTTTGAAGTGGGGCCTATAGGGCTCGAACCTATGACCCTCTGCTTGTAAGGCAGATGCTCTCCCAGCTGAGCTAAGACCCCACAGACGACCCAGAAGAGACTCGAACTCTCGACCTCCGCCGTGACAGGGCGGCGCTCTAACCAACTGAGCCACTGGGCCACTCTTCAATTATCAGGGATAATATACCCTGAAAACTACATACAAAGAATCAATCATCCTGCCTATTCCCGCTTTGGTTATGCCCTCGACCTATTAGTAACAGTCAGCTCCATGTGTTGCCACACTTCCACCTCTGCCCTATCTACCTCG
>CASFID010000052.1 GCA_949294665.1 uncultured Eubacteriales bacterium | reverse complement strand
TTTAGTAAGGTTTTTGTTTGACAGCTTAATTTTACATCAAAAAGGAACAGGATTCCTTATATTTTAGCCATTTTTTGAAAGTTGTGGATAACAAAACTCAGCAGATTTATCTTAGGGGGACAATTCTGCGAAAACTCAAGTTAAATTACTGTGTTGACATTTACAGAATTTTAAGATAAAATTTCTGTAATCAGAAAACAGATTGCACTCTGTAAGTTAAATTCTATGACGAGAAGGAGTAAGGGACGGACTCTTACCTGCAGCGAGCTGCCGGCAGTGAAAGACAGCGGAAGACCGTTCCAGAAAATCATCTCTGAGGATGGGGACCGAAGATTTTCTGTAAGTTCCCACGGGTGTTTCCCGTTACAGAAACCGCGTATGTTGGTGCGCAGTATTCGTACTTGTTTGGGAAAACAGGGTGGTTGCGGAATCAAATGGTCCGTCCCTATTGGGGACGGATTTTTTATATCCGCGACATGCCAGAGTCCGGGGTATGCCCGGGCCCCTGGCATCCGCTTTCAATCCCGGGAGGTGCTCTTTGGGATTTCCAATGATTGTGTTTACAGGAAACACCGGACCGGCATATGGCAAAACAAGAGAACGAAACAAGAGAAAGGATGAAGAACGAACATGAGTAACCACACAGAAATCAGATGGCATGGCCGGGGCGGTCAGGGCGCAAAGACTGCCGCTCTGCTCCTCGCGGATGTGGCATTCCAGACGGGCAAATATGTGCAGGGCTTCCCGGAATATGGTCCGGAACGTATGGGCGCGCCGATCACCGCCTATAACCGGATCAGTGACACCGTGATCCGCGCACACTCCAATATCTATGATCCGCAGTACGTCGTGGTCGTGGATGAATCTCTGCTGGATGCGGTCGATGTGACCAGCGGCCTGAAGGAGGACGGCGCGATACTGGTGAATACCGGACGCACGAAAGAAGAGATCATTCCTCACCTGAAGGGCTACAAAGGCGACGTATATATTATCGATGCAAAGAAGATCTCCATGGCGGCTCTTGGAAAGTATTTCCCCAACACACCGCTCCTTGCGGCGATCGTAAAAGTGGCTCAGATCATGGACAAGGATACATTTCTCAGAGAAATGCGTTCCTCCTTCCACCACAAATTTGCAAGTAAACCAGAAGTGATCGAGGGCAATATGAAGGCTCTCGAGATGGCGTTTGAGGAGGTGCACTAATGGCAACAGATATCAGCAGACTGGGAACGAAAACAAAATGGCAGGACCTGACGGAGGGAATGGTCATTGCAGGCGCGGGAACCTCCGCGGATTTTATGACTGGCGAATGGAGCAGCGTCAAACCGGTATTCATTGAAGAAAAGTGCAGACAATGTCTGTTATGCGCACCGGTATGTCCGGACAGCTGTATTCCGGTCCGCGACAAAAGAAGAGCAGAATTCGACTATGACCACTGCAAGGGATGCGGCATCTGTGTAAAGGCATGTCCCTTTGGCGCAATTACAATGGAAGGGGTGAATTGAAATGTCAAAAAGAGATCGCTTATCAGGAAACGAGGCAGTAGCCTTTGCTCTTCGCCAGATCAATCCAGACGTATTTCCGGCGTTTCCCATCACCCCGTCTACAGAAATCCCTCAATATTTCGCCTCTTTTGCAGCAGACGGGAAGGTGGATACAGAATTTATCCCTGTAGAGAGCGAACACAGTTCCATGAGCGCCGCGATCGGGGCTTCCGCCGCAGGCGCACGGGCGCTGACGGCAACCTCTTCCTGCGGACTTGCGTACATGTGGGAGGAACTTTATATCGCAGCGTCCAATCGGCTTCCCCTGGCGCTTGCACTGGTAAACCGCGCCCTGTCAGGACCGATCAATATCAACTGCGATCACTCGGACAGCATGGGAGCCCGGGATTCCGGATGGATCCAGATGTACGCGGAGAATAACCAGGAGGCATATGACAATATGGTCCAGGCATTTCGGATTTCCGAGCACAGGGATGTCAGACTTCCCATCATGATCTGTCAGGACGGATTTATCACCAGCCATGCCGTTGAAAACATCGAACTTCTGGAAGATGAAGACGTCAGAGCTTTCGTCGGAGAATATGAGCCGGAGAACTATCTTCTGAATCCGGAATGTCCCATGGCCGTAGGCCCCTACTCCATAACCGACTACTATATGGAAGCAAAGAGAAATCAGGCAGAGGGCATGAAGCATGTGGAACAGACCGTGCTGGATGTGGCGAAAGAATTCGCGGAAATCTCCGGCAGAGAGTACGGTCTTTTCGAGGCGTATCGTCTGGAAGACGCAGAGCGCGCCGTCGTGATGATCGGTTCGGCAGCAGGCACCACAAAGGATGCCATTGACAGGCTCAGGGAAAAGGGCGAGAAAGTCGGTCTTCTAAAGATCAGGCTTTATCGCCCCTTCCCTGCGGAAAAGATTGCCGAAGCGCTGAAAAATGTAAAGGCAGTCGCTGTTATGGACCGGGCCGAAGGATATTCCAATCACGGCGGGCCGCTGGGAGCTGACGTGATGTCGGCGCTTTTTCGCGCAAGAAGTTCCGCTCTCGCTACAAATATAATATACGGCCTGGGAGGACGCGATGTTCGAGTGGAAGATATGGAACAGGTATTCGGCGATCTGCAGAAGATGATCGATCAGGATGACGCCGGCGAAACCTATCGCTATATGGGACTCAGGGAATAAGGAGGGACGCAGAAGATGGCTTATAATTTTAAAGAGATAATGAATAAACCGGAGCGTCTCGCTCCAGGGCATAGAATGTGCGCGGGATGCGGAGGCACTATCGCAGTGAGAAATGTACTGCGCGGACTTCACGAGGGAGATCACGCAGTGATCGGGAATGCCACAGGCTGTCTGGAGGTATCCACATTTACATATCCTTATACGTCATGGCAGGACAGCTACATACACAATGCTTTTGAAAATGCCGGATCGACGCTAAGCGGCGTGGAAGGGGCATACAAAGCGTTAAAACGCAAGGGAAAACTGGACGCAACGTACAAGTTCATTACTTTCGGCGGCGACGGCGGGACCTACGACATCGGTCTTCAGTCGCTCTCCGGCGCCATGGAGAGAAACCACGACATGGTCTATGTATGCTATGACAACGGGGCCTACATGAACACGGGAATCCAGCGGTCATCGGCTACGCCCATGTATGCGGATACGACAACGACACCGGTGGGCGCCCAGAGTAACGGCAAACCGCAGAACCGAAAGGATCTGGCATCCATCATGGCTGCACACGATATACCATATGTCGCGCAGACTACCTTTGTACAAAACTTTAAAGACCTGCATATCAAATCCGAAAGAGCGATCTATACCCCGGGCGCTGCATTCCTTAATATCATGGCTCCCTGTCCCAGGGGCTGGAGGTACAACACCCCGGATATCATGGAAATCTGTAAACTGGGCGTGGAGACATGCTATTGGCCGTTGTTTGAAGTGATCGAGGGCAAATGGATCCTGAACTACGAGCCGAAAAACAAGAAGCCCATCGAAGATTTCCTGAGACCGCAGGGGAGATTCCGGCATCTGTTTCAGAAAGGCAATGAATCTCTTCTGGAAGCTTTCCAGAAAGAAGTGGACAGAAGATGGGAAGAACTTCTCTTCCGCTGTTCCAGATAAGATGAGAAAATATTCAGGAAGTAAAAATATCCCCTTGAAAGCATTTCGTCTTTCAAGGGGATAACCATTTAAATCACTAATATAAGTTAGCCGCTGATCCCTGAAGGTGGATCGACCGGGATGTGACACTGTATGGAGTGTGATAATAGATCGAACTGTATGAGCCGAATTTCGCCAGATCGATATCATATGCGTACCACGTGCCTCCGATTTTTACTGTGGTCCATCCATGCGGTGTTGTTCCGCCCCGCGTAGCCTTTGTCATACCATGGTACACGCGGACCTGATAACCGGTCGCTTCTTTTACCATGTAGCCAAATGCCGCTGCATAGCGGAAACAGTTGCCGGATCTGTTCTTGATACACTGCTTTGCAAAATCATCCTGCCAGCCGCTGTACCAGCTCCAGCTCGGATATATGTGCTCGTACGTTCTGGTATATGTCCAGTTATTATTGCGCATCCAGTTCCAGATGGCCTGTATCTTCTGGCTGTTGGACATCTTGCTGTTTGTACAGGAGGCTACGAGCGAACGCACCAGATCTCTGGTTTCACTGTGTCCCTGACTGTCCAGTTTATAGCCGTCTGCCATACCGTTCTTTTGTCTTACGCCGTTTTTGAAATAGTAACTCTTCCCATTCAGGATCTGCCAGCCATCCTGATAGTTGTAAGTCCGTCCGTTGGTAAAGGTGTATGTAAGTCCGTTAAAGGTCTTTTTTCCTGTAAAATCAAAGTTCACCTTGCCGTTTTCTATGAGCCAGGCGCCGCTCTGATTGACTCCGACTCCGTTATAGTTCAGCTTCACCTGGCCGCCGTCCACGTACCACCATGCATTTTCGCCGTTTACCGTGCCTTTTATGACGCTGTTTGTATCAAACCGGACTTTTCCTCCGCTCAGATACCACCAGCCGTTATTGTTCTGCGCAAATCCTTTGAATCCGAAGTTGGCCTTACCGTCTTCGATACGCCACCAGCCTTTGCTGTTCTTCGCCACTCCGGTGTAAGAGAAATCAACCTGACCGTTCCTGATGTACCACCAGCCTTTGCTGTTCTTCTCTACACTGTTGCATTTGAAGTTCACCTTGCCGTCTTCGATACGCCACCAGCCCTTCTCATTCCTGGCTATTCCGGTGTATCCAAAGTCAACTTTACCGTTCTTGATCTTCCACCAGCCTTTACTGTTCTTCTCTACGCTGTTGCATTTGAAGTTCACCTTGCCGTCTTCGATGCACCACCAGCCGCTCTTGTTTTTGGCAACCGTATCGGTAAATGTGACCTCGCCTCCGCGCACGTACCACCAGCCGCTCCGGCCGTCTACTTTTCCTTTCAGCACGTCGTTCGTTCCAAAGCTCACTTTGCCGTCCCGAATATACCACCAGCCTTTCTCATTTTCCGCAAAGCCGTTATAAGTAAAATCAACTTTTCCGTTTTTGATCTTCCACCAGCCTTTGCTGTTCTTCTCTACGCTGTTACAGTTGAAATTGACCTTACCGTTTTCTACGCACCACCAGCCGCTCTTGTTTTTGGCAACCGTATCCGTGAACGTGATCTTGCCTCCGCGCACGTACCACCAGCCGCTTTGACCGTCTGCTCTTCCTTTCACGATATCGTTTACACTGAAATCTACTTTTCCGTCTTCGATATACCACCAGCCCTTTTTATTTTCCGCAAAGCCGTTGTAGGAAAAGTCGACTTTTCCGTCTTTGATCTTCCACCAGCCGCTCTCGTTCTTCTCTACGCTGTTGCATTCAAAATCAACTACGCCTTTCTTAATACAGTACCAGCCGTTCGAGTTTTTCGCAACCGTATTGATCTGTGAGAATCTGCCGTTTTGCACCAGCCACCATTCCCCGTTATGGCCTTCTACATTCGTCACTTTTACAATGTCGTCAAGGGAACTGTTCCATCGTCCGTTTACAACGTAATAATAGCCGCCATTCTCCATACGGGCAAAGCCTGTCCCGGAAAACGGTGTGCCGTCGTCTGTGCGATACAGCCTGTTATTGGAGAGTCTGTATACCGGTTCTTTTTCTGTCTCTTCTGCCGGTTCTGTCTCCGTATCCTGTTCCGGTTTCGTCCCCGTATCCTCTTCCGGTTTTGTCTCTGTCTCTTCTGTCGTCTCTCCTGCCGTGTCTGTCCCTTCTTCTCCTGCATCAGAGGTACTATCCGATCCCTGGGGGCCGCCTGACTGAGTATCACCTGACTGGACAGAAAGAGTTCCTTTCTCTTCATCCAGGGAATTATCCGGCTGCGACGGAGGAAGAGTTTCCCCACCGGAAGTTTCTCCCTGCTGCTCCGGATCTTGAAGCCCCGGAGCCTGACTTTCCTGCTCCGATATGCTTTCCTCGGCAGCTCTTACTGTTCCCCCGCAGGGAACTACGGCAATTGCAAAAGCAAGGGCCGCTCCTGCAAAAATGAGTTTAAGTTTCGCGCTCTTCACCTTAATTCCTCCCTGAGAACCACCCATCATGTGTGAATTCTTAATTTTTTGTGATTATTTTGTGAACATACGATTTTATAATATCATTCACATATCAGATAAGCAAGAACTTTCTCATAAGTTATTGCAATTTAAGTTATGGCAGCTGTTGACGCACAAGTCTCTATAAAGTTATAATTATTCTAGAATATTATGTAAAACTGTAAAACGATACCCTACACACAGCAAAAACTGCTTATAGAAAGGAAGCTGCCCTATGGATGGAATCCGGAAGAATGTAGAGCAGCAAATTCGATGGATGTGCATTGGATTTGCCGTCACTTCTGGAGTTAATTTAATAGTTTCTTTGTTACTGCACCTGTCCTATCTTCCGACATATTATATTATAGCAGCTCTGATTTATCTTATAAACGCACGTGCAGCTAATCTTCGCCGCTTTGTTCCGGTTTATTTGTTATGCTGGATGCTGATCGCAGTACAGTCGTGCCTGACGGTTTATGTACTGGGGGACGACTGTGGTATCCAGATGTATTTACTGGTGCTCATTATCCCAAGCAGCTATATCCGTTTTACAGATGCTTCATTCCGCACACAGCGCTTTTTCCAGGTGACCGCATGCTGTTTGTGCATTATAGGATACCTGGTCTCAGACGAGCTGGTAGATCATCTGTTAGATCCTTTGACCATAATCGACGACCGTTCTGAAATTTTCTTTACGCTGTTAAATGTAACAGGCAGTCTGACGCTGTTGGGACTGACAAGCAGTATTTTTGTCCGCAATTACCAGAATATATTTTTAAAATTGCTGGATCAAAGCGATCAACTGACGGCAGAAGCGGAACAGGACGCTCTGACCGGACTGAAAAACCGCCGTGGATTTGAACACTTTCTGGCTAAACTGACTCCTGTGTGGGAAAAGAAAGAACAAGCTGTCACCGTGGCATTGGGTGATGTGGATTTCTTTAAAAATTTCAACGATACATATGGCCACGATGCCGGTGATTCAGTACTGAAACATTTAGGATTTCTCGCGATGGATATACTGCCGCCCGAGGCAATCGCATTCCGCTGGGGCGGAGAAGAATTTCTGTTTCTCTTTCCGATGCCATTGAAAGAGAGCGCTGCCTGTCTGGAGCAGTTACGCGCCGCGGTGGCACAAAACTCAGTGTCCTGGGAAAATGAAGAATTGAGATTCACTATTACGATCGGCGTTTCAAGTCAGGGAACGATCGCCACCCTGAAACATCTGATACAGGAAGCTGATCAGGCACTTTACAAGGGAAAAGAAGCAGGAAGAAACCGGGTGGTCCGTTACGAAGAGCAGCCGTAATCTCATCTGCGTTTTTACACAATAAGCCTGCATATACTATGAAATGATTTCAGATTTATTCAGAAAATCCCGGAAGCCGAAACTTCCGGGATAAGATTTCTTTTGATATTCTGCGAAAACGCTTTGATTAACGTTTGGAGAACTGCGGAGCTCTACGAGCAGCCTTAAGGCCGTATTTCTTACGCTCTTTCATTCTCGGATCACGTGTAAGGTATCCTGCGCTCTTAAGCACCGGTCTGTAGTCAGCGTCTGCCTCAAGGAGCGCTCTTGCGATACCGTGACGGATCGCTCCGGCCTGTCCTGTGTAACCGCCGCCTTTTACGTTTACGATCACATCGAATTTGTCTGTCGTGCCTGTAGCCACGAGCGGCTGACGGACAACAACTTTCAGTGTCTCAAGTCCGAGATACTCGTCAATGTCTCTTTTATTGATCGTGATCTTGCCCGTTCCCGGTACAAGGTATACTCTTGCAACTGATTTTTTTCTTCTTCCTGTTCCGTAGTATTTTGCGTTAGCCACTGTTATATATCCTCCTTTCAACCTCTACCTAAAATGTCAGAACTTCCGGTTTTTGTGCCTGATGTGCATGATCCGGTCCAGCGTATACGTGAAGTTTCTTGATCATGTCTCTTCCCATAGGTCCTTTCGGGAGCATTCCTTTAACAGCAAGCTCGATCACTTTCTCCGGTTTCTTAGCCATCATCTCTGCAAGTGTCGTCTCTTTCATTCCGCCGACATACTCAGAGTGATTGTAGTAGATCTTCTGCTGAAGTTTCTTTCCTGTTACTTTTACTTTCTCAGCGTTTACAACGATCACATAATCGCCTGTATCGATATGCGGTGTGTACTCCGGCTTGTTCTTTCCTCTGAGCACTTTGGCGATCTCAGATGCAAGACGTCCGAGTGTACAGCCTTCGGCGTCAACCACGTACCATTTTCTTTCAATCTTGTCAGGGTTAGCCATATAAGTTTTCATGGGTGTTCCTCCTATAAAATCATCAGATAACGTTTGCTTGTAAAGCTTATATATTTGAAATCAGCATACTCCGGGGCTATGGCGCATACTGTTTCTCCTTTAGTCATGCTGTAATATTATAGTCCTCACATCTCATGATGTCAAGATTTTTTTTACCGGGCGGACTCCCAGCTCACTTTTCCGCCTGAAACGTTCAGTATATAGACGCCATGTGCCGCTGTGTGACGCCGCGGATAAGAAGAGTCTGTCGCCATATAAGCATAGTAGTCACTGATATACCATGTCCCATTAGATTTCAGCGCTGCCCAGCTATGATTTGTCATGCCGCCGTGAACGGATGCGATCTGACCGAACGTTACACGGCTCTCGAACCCAAGCACTTTTGACACATAAGCCGTTGCCGCCGCGAAACAGTAGCAATTCCCTTTTTTATTAGTAAAATAGTAATTCGCCCGGCCTGCCACATCTTTTCGTTCGGGCACGCCCATGATCCTTTCATAGTGATAACCGTCACCATACAAGTATTGATAACATGATTTGAAACGCTGCTGCGGTGTCTGGGACGCGCTGCTGTGAGCATTGACAAAAGCCACCGCTTTCATGACGACAGAATCTGTGATCCGTCTGCCGGAATTATCGACGTAGTAATTTCCAACGATCGTATTTTTCTGGAGTTCTCCTTTCTTATAATAGTATCTGAAGCCATCGCCTTTATCGATCCACCCATTGACGTCACAGGTTCTGCCTCCGGTAAAAGAATATGTGACTCCGGCAAAGGTCCTTTTTCCGCTAAAGCCAAAATTTACTTTTCCGTTTTCAATAAGCCATACGCCGTTTTTATTATACCCAAGCCCATTGTATGTCCGGATCACCTGGCCTTTTCTGACATACCACCAGGCGGATTCTCCATTTAATGCGCCTTTTATAACATCATATGTATTGAACTTTACCTTGCCGCCGGTCAGGTACCACCAGCCGTTCTGGTTCTGGGCGAAGCCTTTAAAACCGAAATTGACCTTTCCATTCTCGATCCGCCACCATCCGTTTTTATTTTTGGCAACAGTATCTGTAAACACGACCTGACCGCCGCGGACATACCACCAGCCGCTCCGGCCGTCCACAGTTGCTTTCATCACGTCGCTTTTTCCAAAGTTCACCTTGCCGTTCCGGATGTACCACCATCCGTTTTTATTTTCTGCAAATCCATTATAGGAGAAATCAACTTTTCCATTCCTGATCTTCCACCAGCCTTTGCTGTTCTTCTCCACGCTGTTGCAGTTAAAGTTCACCTTTCCATTCTCGATCCGCCACCACCCGTTTTTGTTTTTGGCAACAGTATCTGTAAACACGACCTGACCGCCGCGGACATACCACCAGCCGCTCCGGTCGTCCACAGTTGCTTTCATCACGTCGCTTTTTCCAAAGTTCACCTTGCCGTTCCGGATGTACCACCATCCGTTTTTATTTTCTGCAAATCCGTTATAGGAGAAGTCAACTTTTCCATTCCTGATCTTCCACCAGCCTTTGCTGTTCTTCTCTACGCTGTTGCAGTTAAAATCAACTTTTCCATTCTCGATCCGCCACCAGCCTTTGGAGTTTTTCGCCACAGTACTGATCGGGGAAAACCTGCCTTTTTGCACCAGCCACCATTCTCCGTTATGGCTTTCCAAATTTGTGACTTTAACGATATCATTAACGGAACTGCCCCAACTGCCATTAATAACATAGTAATAACTTCCGTCTGTCATTTTTGCGAATCCGGTCCCGGTGAAAAAGGAATTACTCTCCGCACAGTACAGGCGGCTGCCTTTCAGCTCATATTCCGGTTCCTTTGAGGAAACGTCCGGCTCAGATCCGTCCTGAACAGCGACGCTCTCCGCCCCTGGCCCGGCAGCCCCCTCTTCTCCGGCTGCAATTACGGGAACCGCTATGAGGGACAATAGTCCAATTATAATCCCAACCAGACTCATTTTCTTTATATTTTTCATAAGTTTCTCCCTCTCTCCTGATTCTGATGTCTCATTCTGGAATGAAATCTGTCCTTTTCTGACAGGATGCTATTTTTTTCGTTTCGTTATGGTCACGAGCAGAATTATAATCACAACGGCTGCAGCAATAGCCGCAGCGCCCCACACGGCGGCCGGGCCGGAATCATCAACGCCCGTCCGGGGACCTGACGACAGTTTTTGTGCCGCTGACACGGCGGCCGGAGTATAAGTCTGCTCCTCTGTCTGCCCGGAACTTCCGGTCCCCGCAG
Source organism: uncultured Eubacteriales bacterium (assembly GCA_949294665.1). Taxonomy (GTDB): domain Bacteria; phylum Bacillota; class Clostridia; order Lachnospirales; family Lachnospiraceae; genus Mediterraneibacter. Next base: position 146,200 of record CASFID010000052.1, on the reverse strand, counting down.
AATTGTCCGTCCGTACGGAGCTGCTTTCCTGCTCAGAATGATCTGTCTGCTTGTTCAGTTCCAGCCTGTCTACCCTGGCGGTAAGTTCCAACGATGCAGGAAGGTCCGGCAGGACTTTTTTCTCCATGACCACGTACATACCAGAATGATCCGTGTCAAACACGACCTGGCCATTCACATATCTGTATGCGAGTTCTGTTCTCGATGGAGTCTCTGCGTCCGCCTCTATCTCACATACAGCCAGACTGCTGGTATCGTACCCCCGCGGGACGTCAAGCGCCACCTCTACTGCGGTATCTGACTGATTTATCATTTCCGGCGGCATCCCTTTCAACAGAGCTACCGTATAGATCTGAAAACGATCTGCGCTCAGCGTGAGAAACTGTCTAAGACTTTCATAAAATTCATTTCGCTCATCCATTATCTCAGCCGCATAATATACTGCCGATGTGCTCTGAAGCTGGCTGATATCGCTTCTGCTGTCTTTTGCTCCCCCGGTCTGCTCTTCTTTCTCATTCCCAGGGCCCTCATGGTCTGTGTCACTTTCCTGCTCTGCGTCGCTTTCCTGCTCTGCGTCGCTTTCCTGCTCTGCGTCACTTCCCTGCTCCGTGTTGTTTTCCCCGGCCTCATCGCCGGCCTGATCCGTACTGTTTTCCTGCTCCTGCGCCTGCACATGTGGATCGGAAGGAAACAACATCAGAATCAGCATAAGGGCCACCAGGAAAGCCGCCACCTTTCCAGGAGCTGATTTCCGTTTTCTCATTGTCATAGACCTCCTGTCACATTCCGGCGGATCCTCTGCCGGCATCCCGCCGCTTTCATTGACGTCCGTCTGAATCCTGTTTTTATTATTAAGTAAAGTATAGCTTTTGCCTGTCCGGGTGTCAATTCACAATCGGCTTTTCGACTTCTATTTCCACCCGTTTTATGGTATACTGAATGGAGCCATTGGGGCCGGAAAATCCCGGCCGGAGTGTATGGCCAATATAGGAACGATAAAAGAAAGGGACTGAATCATGTGGGCTTATAATGAAACTTTTTACCAGATATATCCGATCGGTTTCTGCGGTGCGCCCGTGTATAACGACGGAGTAACCGCACACCGCATCCTCAAGATCGGCGAATGGGCAGACTATCTCCAGAAACTCGGTATCGGTTCTGTCATCCTGAATCCGATCTTCGAGTCGGATAACCACGGATATGACACGAGGGATTTCAGGAAGATCGACTGCCGTCTCGGCACGAATGATGATTTTAAAGAGGTTTGTCAGACGCTCCACGCTCATGATGTCAATATCATGCTCGACGGGGTATTCAATCATGTCGGGCGGGGCTTCTGGGCGTTTAGGGATGTCCAGGAAAAGAAATGGGATTCTCAGTACAAAGACTGGTTCCACATTAATTTCGACGGGAACAGCGGCTACAACGACGGCTTCTGGTATGAAGGATGGGAAGGACACTATGAACTGGTCAAGCTGAACCTGCAAAACCCGGCAGTTGTAGATTATCTGCTGGACTGCGTGAAGATGTGGATCGAAGAGTTCGGAATAGACGGTCTCAGACTGGATGTGGCCTACTGTCTGGATCACAATTTCATGAAAAGGCTCCGCCGTTTCTGCGAGGAAATCCGGCCGGGCTTTGCCCTGATCGGAGAAGTCCTCTTCGGAGACTACAATCTGATCGTAAATGATGAAATGCTTCACAGCTGCACAAATTACGAGTGCTACAAAGGAATATACTCCAGTTTCAACAGTATGAATATGTTCGAGATCGCTCACTCGCTCAACCGGCAGTATGGTCCGGAGCAATGGTGTATCTACAGGGGAAAGCATCTTATGACTTTTGTGGACAATCACGATGTATCGAGACTTGCCACGATCCTTACCAGAAAAGAGCACATTCCTCTGGCCTATGGTCTTCTGTTCGGCATGCCGGGCATCCCCTGCATCTATTATGGAAGCGAGTGGGGCGAAGAAGGGGCAAAAGCGCCGGATAACGACTATGCCCTCCGCCCGTGCTTTGATGAGCCCAGGCCGAACGAACTGACCGCATTCATCAGAGAGCTGGTCAGGCTGCGCAGAACGAGCGATGCTCTCTGCAGCGGCTCATACAGAAATGTGGTCATCACGAATCATCAGCTGATCTTCGAGCGGAAAACCGACAGTGAGCGTATCCTGGTCGCCATCAACGCAGCGGACGCCGGGTACACTGCCGATAATCATGAATTGAACGGAACATTCAACCGGATATTATCTTACCCCGGCGCATATGCTCCTCTTACCCCATCGTCAGAGAAAGATGACGCCGCAGACGCAGCGGACGAAAAAACGGCGGAGGACATCGCCGTCCTGAACGGACAGATATCCATGCCGCCATACAGTGTACAATATTTTAAGATAATGTAGCGATCACATCACCCACCGGGCATGACTTCCATGCCCGGTTTTTGTTATGCTCAGTTTGCAGTCGATCTGTTCTTTCAGCTCGTTGACATGGGAAATAATACCCACGAGCCCTTTCTCTCCGGCAAGTTCTTTTAATATCTGGATCGCCCGCTCCCGGGATGTATCGTCAAGGGAACCAAATCCCTCGTCCACAAACATCGTCTCCAGACTCACCGCGCCCGCCGTATTCTGCACGATATCAGCAAGCCCCAGCGCCATGGAAAGCGCCGCCATAAATGATTCCCCGCCGGACAGCGACTTTACGTCTCTGACTGTATCCGTCACAAGATCATATACGTCCAGGTCGAGGCCCGCCTGTCCCTGGCTGCTCAGCGCGCTGATGTCCCGGCATTGAAGAATAAACTCATTGGACGTCATACGGGCAAGCCGGCGATTCGCCGCCTGGATGATCTGGCGGAAATATTCTCTCTGTATATAAGTCTCAAAATCCAGCTTCACGCTGCCGCTGAGATTTCCGTTCGCCGTACGGCTCAAGTTGCTGATCATTTCGTACTTCCGGCGGAGTTCTCCCTGCATGTCGAAATATTTCTTCAGTTCATTTCGGGCGCTCTTATTGATCTCGTTTCTGCTGTGTATCTCTATATACTTTCTGCGGGTTTCTTCCGCCTGATCCGAGAGTCTTTTCAGTTTCTCTTTATCGTTTTGGGTATCCCTGCGCTCCCTGCCGGCAGTCTGACGCCCAAGCGTCTCGATCTGCGCACGGTTCTGGATCAGAGCCTTGTCGTAATCCGCTGTCTTTTTTTCTTTCTCCTGCCAGCCTTCGATCCACTGCTTAGCGTTTCTGTATTCCTCCTGATCTTTGAACTTCTGCCGCTGTATCTCCGTCCGGAACATCTCCTGTTCCTCTCCGAATCTCCTCTCAAGGTCGTTCTCCTGAGCCCGGAGGCTTTCGAGCTGCCCCGCCTTTCTCCGGCTCTCTTCTACACTTCTGATATATCGATCCTTTGCCTGTGAGGCCGCCTGTTTTTGCCGATGGAGCTTTTGTTCCAGCGCATTGAGCTGTCCCCGCGCCTCTTCTTCTGTCATCTTCTGTCCGTGGAACGCGGCTTCTTCCGACTCCAGACTGGCGCGGACATTCTGGAATGCCTCCTGAACTTCTGCGCGTTTCTTATCCGCCTGATCCCTCAGACCTTTTGCCTGCTCCACGGCATTCTGATCAGGAGCGGTACGGGGAAGCTCCGCCTTTTTCGGATGATGGAGCGATCCGCACACCGGGCATGGTTCCCCGTCTTTAAGCGTTCTTGCCATGTGGCCTGCCTGAGCGTTGAAAAACTGTCTGTACTTTTCTTCATACTCTTCCGACGCCTTCCTGCACTCTTCCAGACATCTCTCCATCGCAGACGTCTTTTCTCCGTATTCTTTCCGCAGTTTCCTGAGCCTGTCGTAGCGTGGAAGCAGTTCTGTAAGTTTCAGGATACGCTCCTGTATCTTTGGTTCTGTCTCAGAGAGTTCCTTTTCCCTCCTGTCAGCTTCAGCCCGGAGTTCAAGTTCCTCTGCCTCATGCTCTTTCTGCCAGGAAAGGAGATCTCTGACTCTGCCTTCCGTCTGTTCCAGTTCCTTTTTCGTCCGCAGAGCCTGTACCTCCAGGCTGCGTGCGCGTTCCGCCCGTTCTCCCATCAGCGCCTGACTTTTCAGTTCATCATATGACGCGCGTTCACTCTCCAGCTTTTGCCGTGTTTCTTTTGCTTTGTCAAGCAGCGCGAAGATGCGGTTTATTTCCTGTTTTTTCTCTATCGAGGCGCGCAGCGTCTCTGCTTCTCCCCTGATCTTGTGTTCCTCCTCAAAGAGACGTTCTTCCTGTCGCTTTCCCTCCTGGATCACAGCCGTCAGGGCGTCTTCCACCTCGTTTGCCTCAGGAAGTTCGCTGTGTATCAGTTCTTCCCAGCGTTCGGACACCGGCGTCCCGTCCGGCAGGACCTCTGCTCTTGCCATCTCTCTTGATATGTCCGTCTCATTTTCTCTGAGACTGACGTAGAGTGACTTTACCGTTTCTTTGAGTTCCTCCTGCATCTTCCAGAATATCTGTGTCTGAAAGATACGCGAGAATATCTTCTTGCGCTCTCTTGACTCTGCATGCAGAAGTTTCAGGAAATCCCCCTGTGCTATCATGGAGATCTGGGTAAACTGTCCTGCGTCCAGCCCCATGATCTCTTCGATCTTCTGATCTATCTCCCGCTTCTTTCCAGGATATTCTTTCCCGTCGGGCATGACGAGACTCACGCCGGCAGTTTCTTTTACAAGGGGGATGGTTCCGTCCGCCCTTTTTCTTTTTCCGGCGCGCATATATTCAGGATTCCTGCGTATCGTGTACTGCTCCCCTCTGTAGGTGAAGACATATTCCACATATGTTTCCGTATCCTCCAGGGCATACTGGCTGCGCATCATATTCCCGTCTCTCCGGCCGCCGCTCGTCCTGCCATAAAGCGCGTAGGTGACAGCGTCAAATATCGTCGTCTTACCCGCTCCCGTATCCCCGGTGATCAGAAATAGTCCGCCCTTTATCCCCGTAAAATCTATGACTTCTTTGCCGGAATAGGATCCAAACGCCGACATGGTAAGCCTGACCGGACGCATTACATATCCCCCCTTGCTTTGATAAACACCTGTTCCATGATCTCCTTCTCTTCCTCTGACAGTTCGCGCCCCTGCATCTCACGGTAGAAATCAGAGAAAGCCTGCAGGGGTTCCTGAATCTTGATCTTGTCTTCCGAGAACCGAAGCCTGTTCCTCGTCCTCTCATTATCCATCCTGATCTCCAGGATGTGGGTATACGCCTTTTCGAGCTGTTCTTTAGGTTTATACGGATCGATTTCATCCGTCAGGGTAACGCTCACATAATCGTCCCTGTTCTCTGTCTTCGCAGCCGCTATGACCTCCGAAAGAGCGCCTCTCACCCGGCGCACGTCGCGGAGCGGGTGGAGCGGAAGTCTCTCTGTCTTTACCGGGGTCCCTTTCGCACCCAGTTCCACCATATGAAGCGTCTTCTCCTGGCCTGCCTCGCTCACCGAATATTTCAGGAGCGTCCCGCAGTAACAGATATGGTCCCTTCCGACTTTCTGCGCCCCGTGCAGATGCCCAAGAGCCACATAGTCAAAGTCCTGCACCAGCGAAATGTCGACGTTGTCGATCCCACCCACACTGAATACCTCTGAATCACATGTTTCAGGAATCGCGCCCGTCCCTGTATAAAACTGATGGGATATCAGCACATTTCGTCTGCCGGTATCGATCTCTTCCCGCTCCAGTACCGTTCTTACCGCCTCCGTATAATTCCGGGGCAGATCCCCTCCGCAGAGCGCTCTGACATACCCCGGCTTCAGGAACGGCATCAGATAGAAATCCACACTGCCGTAACTGTCTGTGAGAGTCACTTTCTTAAGCCGCTCCCCCTCTGCTTCCGGCGCTTTTGCCGCGATGTAGATCTGATGACTGCCCAGCAGACGGCTGGCATAGTCGAGACGGTGCGGCGAGTCATGGTTCCCGGAGATGATAAACACCGGGATCCCTGGATGCATCCCGCACAGGCGCGTCAGGAAATCGTCAAATATGCTGACCGCCTCGGCGGGCGGAACAGATCTGTCATAGATATCCCCTGCGATCACAATTGCATCGGGATGATATTTCTCCGCATAGGAAATAACCTCCCCGAGGATATGTTCCTGATCCTCGTGAAGGTTATAATGGTGAAGCTGTTTTCCTATATGAAGATCTGATAAATGAAAAAATCTCATTTCTCTGTGCCTCTTTCATAACCACATAAAGTCTTTCCGGACTGCTCGTCATTCCAGAACCAGAGTCCTTCCGGTTCCGTCACACGGAATATATGGAAAATTTCTTCTTTCTCAGGGCATATGACAGGAAATAAATCCGGCAGGTCCCTGAACATAGATTCCCTGTATACAAGCGTTCTCTCGTCATTCCAGATGGCGCTGTAGAAGATTCCCGCTTCTACAAGGTCCTGGAACATATGGCTTCCGTAGCTTAACTCAGGCATATATCCCGCCCGGCTGTCCGAGACTTCACATATTCCCCGAAACCCGGAGATCTGAGCAAAGCTTACCGGCACTCCCAGCTCCGGGGAGGATGTACCTATTCTGCCCGGCGTCATAAGAAGAATATTCTTTCCTTTCCGGCGATACCACTCATTGATCGCCCCCACTGCCTCCGCTGCCCGGGGCTTGAGCGCATAGGGATACTCATAATATGCCTTTGCATCGATCTGTACGACGACGTCGATCTTTTCTTTCACCGAACTTCCCATTGAGGAATCCGTCAGACGGAAGAAAGTGTCTTTTTCATCAAGATCCGGGATCTCTGTGACCGTTCCTCTGCTTCCTGTGTACAGTGGTCGGCACTGGAGGAGATTGACTACGAATTCTCCTTCTTTATCTACATTGACCGTATACTCGATATCCACAGGATTTCCGTATACTTCTTCCAGTGTCCTGAGTACCTTCTGCATAAGAGTTGTAAACTTTTCATTCTCCAGGAGGCCCTGGCAGGTGACGAACCACACCTGACGCCAGCGGTTCATCCGCTTCAGCGCGCTCTCTGCCTCGTAGTCTCTCTCCATGACGGCCTTTTTAAACCAGAGCGACAGCTCTTCAAGCAGGGAATCGACAGGCATACTTGTCAGCTCATTCTTATCCGTATCCAGCACATCCATGACGCGCTGAGAAAATCTGTGACGTTCCGCTGCGCTGCTCTGCATGTGGACTGCCGGCCGGTCAAGATTAGCAAGCCTCGGATAGTCCTGATCCGGACGGTCTACCGCCCGCGTCCCCAGTCCCGCCACAATACGCAGGAGCCCTGCGGAAGGATCCATATATTTATTCCACCGGTAGGAACTGTAGCTGTATCCTACTCCCGCCGCCGTCGGAAAGAAAAGATCCCCGTGGTAGGAACCGGATACTCTCTGGACAAGAACCGCCATCTGTTCGTCACTGTACTGCAGCCCGCGCTGTTTTCTGTATTCGAGGGCAGAGAGGTCCATCGTACTCGCATAGACGGTGCGGACCGCCGCCTCAAACGCCTCGAGTCTTTCTTCCGGCGATCCCTGATTGACACAGAATACAGACTCATATTTCCCTGCGAAAGCGTTACCGAACCCATCCTCAAGAAAACTGGAAGACCGGACTATGATCGGGCTCTGTCCGAAATATTCCAGCACTGTCCGGAATTTCTCCCGGATATCCGGCGGAAAGCTCCCTGAAAGCAGCGCCTCTTTGAGGGCTCCTGCCTTCGCGAAATATCCTTCCTCCGTCCTCTGAGCGATCCTCGTCTCCCAGCAGTTATTAGATACGATGTATGTGTAAAAGACATCCGAACCGATATAGTACGAATCGTGAGGTTCAAGATACATCCGGTATTCGGGAAGTCCCGTATAGATGATCTTTCTTGCCAGCAGCATGCCGCACGCTTTTCCTCCGAGGGAACCACTCCCGATCATCCTGTCCCTGAGCTGGAAATAATCTTTGGGGCAAAAATACCGGCGGGTCATCTCCTGGAGCCTGCAGTCCTTTGTCAATGTGCTCTCTATGATCTGTTTCTCTGTCTCTTCGCTGAATATCCCCCTCTGGTAATCCATCTTTGCCAGCGAGAAAAACCTGTCATGGCTGTCATAATTCTGATCCTGATTCTTTGACTCCTCTTCTTCTACGAGCTGATAGTAACGGCTCATGGACACTCCGCCGTCCACCGTCTCAAACCGCAGTTCCCCGGGGGACTCTGTATCCGCCCGGCAGGAGTGAGGCAGGAACATCCTCGTAGAATAACGGTTCCACACTTTGAGCGGATGCAGATAGATCCTGTCCCCATGATAAACGTCCATGAGAAGCTGTGTAGTATCCCTGATGCGTGCAACCGCATCAAAAGAATGACGGCCGCGCAGCAGCGGAAAATATGCCACCGTGTCCAGACGGAAAAGATATGGGCATGTCACACGGAAAAAATTTCCCATCATCAGATCCGTATACCAGACGGACTGAAGAGATGAGAGACTGTCAAACACATAGAACGCGTCTTTCCCCTCCTCTGTGATCCTGTTATAGATATCCACAGTGAATGCCTCAAATCCCTTATCAGGATCAAATTCACATATCTTAAGTCCCGGCTGTGGAGTGAGAAGCGGCTCATGGTCTGCAAAACGCATATAGATGATATTTCTCCCGTCCCTGATCGCCTGCTCTGCAAAGGGAACCGCAAAGAATCTGAAATCATCCAGGTCCGATACGCTCCATACGACATTATCTCCCATGCGGATATAGTTTAAGAGTTCATCCATCCCCGGAAGGCCGCTCTGTATCCTTTCAAACGCTGTCATCCGATCCCTCCCTGTCCGTGAAGCGGGTTTTCACTGTGCCTTCTATTCTTTGATCACTGCTTTGATCTGGGGTTTTTCCATATCCAGAGGGCTGCAATGATAGCTATGATATAGAGGATATTGACCATCACCGTCGGATTGTCCCTCAAAAGGAAGATCACAACGATAACTGCCACAAGCGAGATCGTAAGCTGGAACGCCGACAGAATCCTCTTCTGTCTCGTATCTTTCGCCCTCTGCCTTTCTTCTTCCTTCTGATGCTCCATCTTCAGGTATTCGAGCAGATTCTCATCGCCTATATGCGTCAATATCCACTGTTCTTTCGAGAAATCCGGCATATCGTCCCAGAACACTGTCTGATTGTCATACTTCGGACTCTTTGCCTGCTCCTCTTTCTCTTGCGGAGATTCCACGGAGACTTCCTCTTCCTGCCCTGACGATTCTGCCGGTTCCTCATGTTTCTCTTCCGATTCGTTCTCTCCGGCAGGAGCCGCATTCTGACTCTTTTCTTCTGCATCAGCGGCAGACGCATCCTGGCTCTTCTCTTCTGCAGCAACGGCAGGCGTATCCTGATTCTTTTCGTCTGCAGCAACGGCAGGCGTATCCTGGTTCTTTTCTTCTGTTATGGATTCTTCTTTCATTTCCATCTTTTCTTCTGCACTCATAGTTTTCTCCTCTTCTGTATCCGGCGGGTATCCCATATGAAACCTGCGCCCTTTCTGTTATCTTCCGTCCGGGAGCGCGGAAGATTTCCATATATCTTATTATACAGAGACCGGTTTTCCAAAGCAAGGAACTCTTTTATCTCCACTGTTTTTTTACTGATGTTTACGCCGTGATCAAAGGTTCACTATCGTTGGCTCATGTCCCATGGCCGGGATCACTTTTTCCATAAGATCTGACGTCCTGAATCTCAGACTGGACGTGTTGATGCACGGATGACAGGCAAAATATTCATCCTGCAGGACGTCTTCGTCGATCAGGAGGCGTACTTTTTTCTCTTTGTCATTCATCAGCCCCATCACGCTCACAGAGCCCGGCGTAATATCCAGGTACTGCTCCATATGCTCCGCTTTCGCAAAAGACAGCCTGGAAGATCCGATCTGTGCAGACAGATATTTCGTCTTAAAAGGCTTGTCTCCCGGAATGAGCAGCAGGTAGAAGTCTGTTGCCTGCCGGTTGCACAGGAACAGGTTCTTACAGATGGCAACTCCTTTCTCCACGCCTTCGCTCAGAGTCCTGTCGATCTCCTCGCAGGCTTCCATCGTCATTGCCGCCTCATGGTCAACTCTTTTATATATGATGCCGAGAGAGTCCAGAAGATCGTATACTCTTATTTCCTTGTCAAGTCTTCCTTCTGTATTCTCCGGTCTGCCGTCAACTAACTGCATTTCTGTGTCTCTCCTCGTATTTATAGTCCTTTTATTGTAAAGTCTTTTGCTGTATTTTCAGACTCTGCTGTTACATCTTCAGACTCCGGCAGCGGTCAAAGCACGCGAAGATCTCCTGTCGTCTCGGCGCAGCCATACAGGAGATACTGGAACTGTTCTCGCAAAGCGTTGCCAGCGTCCCTTTCTCTATGACGCGTTCCAGTTCGTCCACGATCTGTCTGAGATCTTTCCTGCCGTCCATAATATGCTTCTGCGCATACCTCATGCAGTATCCAAGCGCCGTCACCTGCTCGCTGTCCGCGATCTGCTCCACATAGCGCAGGTCGATGGTCTCCTTATTGATCATAACCGCCTCGCGCCCCATCGTCTTCATCTTGATCCTGTCATTCTCCCGGAATCCTTTTCCCGCCCGGGGACACCGGTGGAAATCCGGTCTCTTTGCCGGCTCTTCCGGACCGCTGACCACCGGGTAACTCTCCGCCTCTTTCTTCGCATAAGCTGTGATATCTTTCGGCACGTAACGGTCCATCTGGATAATCGTATCCGCGACATGGAAATAAGCACCCGAACTTCCCGCCACGATCACAGTGGAGATGCCGTAATCGTCATACAGCTCCCGTATCCGCTCGATAAACGGGGTGATAGGCTCCATGTCCCGGTGGATGACTCTCTGCATAAGCTCGTCCCGGATCATAAAGTTGGTCGCACTCGTGTCCTCGTCGATCAGAAGAAGAGAAGTCCCTGCCTCAATGCTCTCTACTACATTTGCCGCCTGCGAGGTACTGCCGCTGGCATCCTCTGTACAGAATCCTACGGTATCCTTTCCGTTCGGAAGATCATTGATAAACATGGAAATATCCGTCTTCTGAATGCTCCTGCCGTCCTCGGCGCGCAGTTTCACGGCTGTGTTGTCCGTAATGACATACTCTCTGCCATCCCCCGCGATATGGTCATACACTCCCAGTTCCAATGCCTTTAAAAGTGTGGATTTGCCGTGGTAACCTCCTCCCACGATCAGGGTGATTCCCCTGCGGACTCCCATACCGGCAATCTTTCCTTTGTGCGGGAGCTCCATCGTCACTTCCAGTTCTTCCGGGGACTGAAACTTTACTCCGCCTTTCATCGGACGAGGAGAGATCCCCGACTCTCTGGGAAGCACACTCCCGTTCGCCACGAAAGCGCAAAGTCCCATCTTCGGCAGCATCTCTCTGATATAGCGCTGATCTTCTGCAAGATCAACAATCTCTTTTAAACGCTTTGCATCCATATTTTTGTAAAAGAGCGCGTGTTTGACACACTCCGGCACAAAATCAAAGAGGATCTTCTCCAGCTCTTTCGCATTGATCGTACGCCCGTTTGCCGGAAATCCAATCTCCATGCGCAGCACAATATCTCCGTTCTTCCTGTCAATATGGCACGCCGTACGCTCGAGCACCTCCTGAGAGCACCGGCTGACAGAGATCAGTCCGCTCTTCCCCGAGCCTTTCGCCTTAAATGCAAACTGCTCCGCCCGTCTGCCGAACTGTCTCGTCAGCTCGTCCTGCAGGGCGATCCTCTGACAGTCTTCCCTGTATAGCTCCTGCGGAAATCCAGCCGTGCGCCCCGTTACATGAACGCTGACCTTTGACGGTGAGGCGAACGGATCTCCCTGAACGTGATCGATGGATAACACGTATCCGGGGAACTGATATGCGCCTCTTGTGTCTTTATAAGCGGGATATCCTCGGTGATCGATCCTGTTTAGCAGGCTTCTGAGATCTGTTGATGACTGCATGGTGATGGCTCCTTTCTGCTGTAACGCTTTCCAATTATATTAACGTTTTGTACTTATATACCCAAACAGGATAACGCCCAACCTGTCATGTGTCAAGTTGAGCATTATCCTGTTTACAATTTCATTTTATAATTTCGGTTTACAGTTTCTGATATTTTGTCGTATCCGCATAGACCGGTCTGCCCCCGGAATACAGCCCCGACCGACGCGTCTGTCCCATCCCCGTCACTGCTTCGCGGGATCCGTCCACAGCCGGATCTGCATACTGAGCATACCATTTCTGGAGACGGTCGAACAGTTCGTACCGTACTTCGTCATATGTTATGCACCTGGCCAGGTTCTCCTTTTCCTCAGGATCTTCCGAAAGATGATAAAGCTCATCCGGTCCGTATGGATATCTGTGGATATACTTCCACTCCCGACTACGGATCATCCTGCTCGAGCCGTACTCGTCCAGGATTACTACATGATTATCGACATCTGCCGCACCGGTAAGCACCGGCGCAAAACTTCTTCCCGGCAGTCCTTCCGGCAGTTCTCCCTTAAGGTCGAGCAGTTCTTTCAGCGTCTGTATGATATCATAATGGCTGCACATGCTTTCCGTCACCCTGCCATTCGGAATCACCCCCTGCCAGCGGGCAATAAACGGTACTTTAACCGCTGTATCAAACAGATTAAATGGAAATGTCCCGTTCCCCTTTCCCCATATTCCATGATGTCCCATATTCATGCCATTGTCTGAAGTAAAGATCACAAGCGTATCCTCTGCGAGTCCCCGTTTTTCCAGACGGTCCAGAATCATTCCCACTCCTGCATCCATAGCGGAGACTGCTGCGTAATATCCGCGAAGAAGTCGTTTTCTCTCTTCTCCCGTACCGCCGGGAGCAGTAGGGATACGATCCGGGTGGAGCGGCTCGTCAGGCGTAGCTGTGCATTCACAGTCGCGGTACAGTTTCACAAACTCTTCAGGATGCTGGTCTGCATCCCACGGATCATGAGGAGCCGTATAATGAACGCTTATATAGAACGGTTCTCCTGCGTCCCTGTAACTTTCGGCATATTTGTCAATGTATGCCAGGGCATGTTCTGTGATCATATCGGTTATATAACGCTTCTCAATCCTCAGTTCTCCGTTCTCTATTACATCAGGCTGCATATAAAGACAGCCTCCTCTTCCTATCGTAAACCAGTCTGTGAAGCCATGCTGCGGTGTCATACTGTCCCCAAGATGCCATTTCCCGGACAGGGAACAACGATATCCGTTACCCGCCAGCAGATCAGTGTATGTCACCATGCCATCCAGATACCTCACAGGCTTATCCTCATTTACAAAGTACGGATGATCTTTAAATTCACCAAGAGCTTCCCTGTCAAGACTTCCGCATCGGATCCAATCATGAACGCCGTGCCGGGATGGGATACAGCCCGTCAGGATCGATGCTCTTGCCGGGCTGCACACCGGAGATGCACAGAAGAAGTTGTCAAACCTCATGCCCTGTCCCGCCAACCGGTCCAGATTCGGTGTATAGATATCGCTATTTCCGGCGCATCGCATCGCCCACGCGCCCTGGTCATCCGTCAGGATGAATAATATATTTGGTCGTTTCATGTCAGAATCCCGTTTCATTTACTTTGACGCCTGAAATTCTTCTACCTGTGTCGTTACTTCATCGATCAGATCCTGTGCCCCGTTTGCTTCCAGATCTTTAAGGAATGCCGGGATGTATTCCTCCGGATCTACAGATCCTGTCTCAAGAGACGGACCGTACTCTGCAATTACGTTAGTCAGGGCTGCAACCTGTGTCTCTACCGGTGTCATATCAAAGGAGAAACCGTTGTTCTGTGAGATAATAGCCGCATCATTATACTCCTGGAACAGTTCTTCGATGTTGTCAGGATAACTGATGTCCCATTTCTGGTTGAACGGTGTGCCAAACTGCCAGCCGTATGTATAGTCGTACCCGTTATCCGCCGGATCAAGTGTACCGTCCATTGTTCTGTCAACCTGGTCCTCTCCGACCGCTGTATAGTGCTCGCCTTCGATGCCGTGGCGGATCAGTGTCCCAACATACTCGTCCGTATTCAGAAGGTTAATGAACTCAAGAGCCTTCTCCGGATGCTCGCTTGCGGAAGAGATTGCAAGGATACCGCCGCTGAGCACGCTCGTTGTTTCAAATAGCGGATCCATCAGCGATACGAATCCAACTCCGTGTCCGCTTGAATTTGACATCATTTCTACATTCCCCGGTGCATTCTTAATGAAATAGGAGAACAGTTTACCGTTGTTGAAGTCATTGTCACGGTTAGCTGTATCGCTGTCATAGTTAACCGGATCGCCGCCAAGGTATCCTGCTTTGTTCCATGAATAAACTGTCTTGCAGTAGTCCATGTACTCTTCGCTCTCATACTGGTTGAATACAGTCTCTCCTGCCATATCTTTAAAGTTATCATACTCCGGTACGGCCGCAACTGCCGGGAGTGTAGAATTTCCTGTAAGAGACTCATACGGTGCCGCCATTGGCCATGCATTCACAAGGCCAGATACGCCGATCACATCCTGTCCCGCCGCCTTTGATTTCCCGGCAACTGTCTCAAGAACTTCAGTGTAATCCTCAAGTGTAGCAACCTGGCTCATATCAATGCCGTATTCATCTGCAAGGTCACTGTTGTATACGATTCCGCCCTGCCATCCCATCTCTTTATAGGAAGGAACTCCGTAAATCTCACCGTCTACTTTCACCGTATCCCACACTTCCTGAGGGATAAAGTCATAAGTTTCTTTTGCGTATTCCGGCAGAAGTTCTGTAATATCCAAATATGCATCCTTGCTTACAAACTGGAGATAATCTGTCGTCCAGTTTGCTGTAAAACAGATATCGAAATACTCGCCCGCATTGATCAGGTTCGGCATTTTCTCTTTGTAGTCCGGGTTGGCGATTACATTGTAATCAATCTCTACGCCGATCTTGTCACGCGTATACTCATTGAGCTTTTCGATTACCTTGTCCGTATCAGGTGCCACAGGATTGATGGACATATACCATTTCAGAGTTGTGATGCCCTCTTCATCCGAACCTCCGCTCCCGGAGTCGCTTTTGTTTCCACATCCCGCCAGTAATCCCACTGTCATAGCCGCTGCAAGACCAAGGCCCAGCATTCTCTTAGTTCTTTGTTTCATAATCTTCCTCCTCTTAATGATTTTATTTGACAAAACGTCTCTACGTTTTGAAAACGTATTTCTGTCAGCCCTTTACTCCTCCTACAGTCAGTCCCTTTACGAAATACTTCTGAAAATACGGATATGCCAGAAGGATCGGAAGGACTACCAGTACGGTCAGGGCCATACGCCCGCTGTCTGTAGGCGCATTTGCTGCCATCTCCGCATATTCGAGTGCATTCGCCGATGACTGTTTCATAAATTCCAGACTGTTCTGCATGCTCCATAAAAGTGTCTGTACCGGATATTTATCCTGATCCACAATGTAGAGCATTCCCAGAAACCAGTCGTTCCAGTAAGCGATCATCGTAAACATTCCGATTGTTGCTATCCCCGGTTTGGAAAGCGGAAGCACGATCCTGAAAAATGTCTTGAACTCACTGGCTCCGTCCACTCTTGCAGCCTCGATAAGCTCAACGGGTATGCTTTTATAGAATGTCCTGAGCACCACAATATAGAATGCATTGAACGACATTGGAAAAATAAGCGCCCACACGCTGTTTCCCAGTCCCAGTATCTGTGTGTTCACCATATAAGTCGCAACAATACCGCCATTAAACAGCATCGTAAAAAGCATCAACAATGTAAGCAGCCTGTTATATGCGTAATCGCTGCGGCTGAGTACATATGCAAAACTGGCGCTGATTGCAAGACTGAACAGCGTACCGACTATCGTCACAAAAATCGTGATCCCATAGGATCGGATCAACTGGTCACCCAGTTTGAAGAAAAATTCATATGCTGCCAGGCTCCACTCTGACGGGAAAAAGCTGTATCCGTTTTCAAAGATACTCTGCTCACTGCTGAAAGATACGATTACTACGAGCAGGAGAGGAAGTACACAGGCCAGTGTCCATACAGCAAACCAGATATTGAGAACGACATCCGCTTTTTTCGATATCCGGTTGATCGTCAGATCAGGCACGCCCTCATCCTTTTTCTTTCTTTTGAATAGGTTTTTCATCCATGCCTCCTCCTGTCAGAATAATGCGCTGTCCGGGTCCATCTTCCGCACAACAAGATTCGTTCCTACTACAAGGACAAATCCTACGATTGACTGATACAGGCTGGCTGCAGACGCCATACCAACATTTCCGGTTTCTTTCAGCGCTCTGTATACGTAGGTATCGATAACCTGCGTCACGTCATACAGCGGTCCCGAATCTCTTGGAAGCTGGAAGAACAGTCCGAAATCGGCATAGAATATTCTTCCGATGGCAAGGATTGTCAGAACAATCATCATCGGCTTCAGACATGGCAGGGTAATATTTTTAATCTGCTGCCATTTCGTCGCGCCATCAATGACAGCCGCCTCATAATAATCGTTCGGAATGCTCGTCAGAGAACTCAGGTACATAACCGTAGAATATCCGATTGTTTTCCAGAGCTGAAAGAACGTCAGGATAAATGGCCATTTCCCCGGCTCCGAATACCAGTCCACCCCGGAGAATCCGAAATAATGGAGCAGATGGTTGAACAGGCCGTCATCCACACTGAACATAGAAAATGCCATAAACGAGACGACCACCCATGACAGAAAGTACGGAGCCATAAAGATCGTCTGATAGATTTTCGCCCTTCGTTTCTTTAAAAGTTCATTCAGTCCGATCGCCATGGCCACTGCCATTACAAGGTCCAGTATAATAAACAGGCCGTTATAGAGGAGTGTGTTTCGTGTGATGATCCATGCATCCGTTGTCTTAAACAGAAATTCAAAGTTCCTGAAGCCAATCCATTCGCTTCCAAAAATACCGTCTCTTACGCTAAAACGCTTAAATGCCAGAAGCAGTCCCGACATAGGGAGATAGCGAAACAGGATCATGACAACAAGTCCGGGAACTGCCATTATGGTCAGCGGCAGATTTTTTTTGAACACATGCCAGAAACCTTTTTTTTTCATTTTTATAGCGGTCGGTTTTACGGTTTCTGATCTCATAACATCACCCCTGTTCTTTTTGTTTTTTGTATGAATAAAGTGTATCATTGATACTGCGCTTACAACAACGGTACAAATTTTATATGAAGTGTATCTTTTTTATGTAGCGTTATCCACTAAAAAAGTGAAGAGAACTATTTGTTCAATGTAAATAATTCACAAATCCGGTATTCATATGCTATAATTAGCCGATGGTCGTTTCCGATCGCTGTTCTGAAGAGCACCACAAAAGAGGAGGAATATAGCTATGATAAAAGTACTGCTTGTGGACGATGACTACCTTGCCCTGGAAGGACTGTGCCATATGCTTCAGTGGGATAGTTTTAACGGAGAACTGTCGGGATGCGCAACAGATGGGGCCGAGGCGATCGATATGGTGGAGGCCGATCCACCTGATGTAGTTATCGCAGATATTAAGATGCCCCGCATGAACGGCATCGATCTTGCCCGCTATCTGTATCAGAATCACCGCAGCATCCATATCATTCTTCTGAGCGGGCACAGCGAGTTTGAATACGCACAGAAAGCGCTGCAATACCGTGTCGCCGACTACATTTTAAAACCGGTCACACGTCAGAAGATCAAAGAGCTGGAAGACCGCCTGAAGAAGATCAGCCATGAGCTGACGGCCAAAAATGAGATCCGCCGTCTGACAGGCAGCGAAAATCTAAGAGACACTCTTCTTACTCTCCTGCGCAGAGGGGCGAATGAGGAAGTCAATAAACTCCTACTTTCCGACAACCTGTCAAAAGCCCTGCTCCACGACTCCGCAGGGACGCTGGGCGCCACTTTACTAAATTATCTTTTTGCCTATCAGTCTGAAATCATCAGAAATAAGTCAAAGCTGTCGGGATTTAAAAAGGAGAAGATGGAAGAATACTGGCGCCTTTCGTCTCCCGGAGAGCGGATGGATTATCTCCTGTCTCTCTGTCAGGAGCTTATGGATTATGCCCGGAGTCAGAGGAATGAGTATGAACAGCCGATCGTCACCCGATGTATTATGACAATCCAGGAATGCTTCTCCGATCCCGAATTTAATATCTCGCAGCTTGCAGACCGTACAAATCTTTCTCTCCCCTATCTGAGCACAGTCTTCAAACAGGTGACCGGACAGACCATCAGCAGCTATCTCTCGCAGCAGCGGCTGCTGCGGGCTCAGGAACTGCTTCAGGATATCAGTATCCCCATCAAAGACGTATGCACCGGATGCGGCTATGAAGATCCTCACTACTTTGCCAGATCTTTCAAGAAGCAGACCGGCATGACACCAAGCGAATACCGCAACCTGTACAGTTCCAGGGACCTGCCGGAAAACCTGGCTGACAAGGAGGAAACGTTATGAGTATTGCGAAGCGCAGTTTTATGATCATCTGTCTGATCATATCCGGCATTCTGCTTACACTGAATCTGGTGACCTACGGACTCTTCCGCTATTCCATTACAGAACAGATCCTGGCATCTTATGACACGCTCGTCGATGCCAATAATTCACTGTGCCGTCTTTTCACACAGGAACTGGATCAGCTCACTTACCTGTATACTACAGACGAGGGGCTGGGAGATCTTCTGTCGATGCCGGTTGGGGAAGACCAGCTCAGGGACCTGCAGATTAAATCATCCCTCAACAGTCGGATGGCCTATACCCTTAACTCCCAGAGCGCGCTTTCCAATAAAGGGTTTTCTTCTGTTCTCTACCTGAATCCCGCGCTCCCGGCAAGTAACTTATTCAAACCGGATACTACCGTTGCGCATGTCAGCCGTCTTTTCAGCGCAAAGACGGTTCTCCATGAAGACTGGTATAATCATGCACTGGAACAGGGCTCGCTTCATTATATATTTTTCGACAGGCAGGAAGAAAGACTTTGCTTTGCCAAAAAGCTTCAGAACAGCCACTATTCCGGCCCCCGTCTGGAGGACGGCGTCGGAGTTCTCCTGTGCAGCGTACCCGCGAACCGCATCCCTCAGATCTTTTCATTTCACCCGCTTACAGACAACAGCGGATTTGCACTTTTCAGCAGGGACGGAGCGCTTTTATACCAGTCCGGCACACTCCCCGACCTGTCAGAATCAGGAGCTTTGTTTCTGGGAGAGACCGATCATCAGGAAGTGCCCCTTGGCGGAAGTTCTTTTATATACAGTACGGCAGAGCTTGACTGGGGACTCCACTTGCTCTTTCTGACTCCATACAGCGATATTACAGAACAGCTTCATGCGATCATGATTCCCTATCTGTTCTGCTCGCTCATCTTTCTGGGAATTGGAGCTCTGTCCTCTCTTCTGCTCTCAAGAGGAATTACCCTCCCAGTCGTACGGCTTACCCATAAGATCGAGAGCATCGAAGATACGCGCAGCGTGGATCTGTCTATCTTTTCGGGGATAACGGGCCCACTGGAGATCCGCCGCCTGAATACAAGCTTCGGGGCGCTTGTCCGTCGTGTAAACCGTCTCAACGAACAGATACAGAAAGCCGCCGAGCAACGGCGGATCAGTGAACTTCGCGCACTGCAGGCACAGATGAATCCTCATTTTGTTCTGAACGCCATGAACACAGTCAATAATATGGCCTTGATGCGGGATCAGGATGATATCGCAGCTACTGTAGATTCGATTGCCAATCTGATGCGCTACAGCATCACGGAGCCAGATCAGCTTGTCAGCATCCACACAGAAGTGGAAAACATCCGGGAGTATATCTCTATTTACACGCTGCGTTTTCGCCAGAAAATCAATCTGGAGGTTTCATCCAACTGTCCCGACACGGAGATCTTTATCCCTAAATTTACGCTGCAGCCTCTCGTGGAGAATTCCATCCGTCACGGGATCTCCCGGCAAGATGCCGGCATTACCGTTTTCCTCCGGGCATGGGAAAGTCCGGACAGGCTCTGTGTGCATGTGACCGACACAGGCAAAGGCGCAGATCCCGAAAAACTGAACGATTATCTCCATTATAAAGATGTCGGGTTGAAAGTGTCCCATGGCTTCGGGATACGCAATGTAAACGAACGGATCCAGCTTCATTTCGGCGGCGACAGCGGTCTGTCATTTTCCACCGATCAGGACGGCCGGCTCACCGCTTCACTCATCATCTGCCGGAATGAAAAAAGTACACCTGATAAAAAAATTTAACTCTTTCAAACTATACCGTCAGACAGTATATTAGAATCATCCCCGGCCTTTCACCGGCCGCAAAAAAGGAGTGTAAAACTATGGCGAAAGCACTTATTGTCAACGGCATCCACAATTACACAGCACCGGAGGAATATACTCCGCCCGACTCGGAGGCAGTCAGGGAACATCTGGACTGGTTCATGGATCAGAAGCTGGGACTGATGATGCACTGGGCTCCCGGTTGCCAGCTCGGCACTTATGAAAGCTGGCCGTTAAGCGATGGGGACGGCATATGGAGCCAGGAAGATATGACATGGGCAGATATCGAGACATGCAAGCAGCAATACCGGGATGCAAACCGAACATTTAATCCGGTCAAATTTGATCCGGAAGGTTGGGCTTCCCTCGCTGCAGAATGTGGATTCAGATATCTGCTTTTCACGACAAAACACCATGACGGGTTCTGCATGTTTGACACCTGTACTACCGACTATAAGATCACGGCGGAGAGTTGTCCTTTCCACACTCACAAAAACGCTGATATCGTCGGCTCTCTTTTCCGGGAATTCCGCAAAAAGGGACTCGGCATATCCGTATACTTCTCCAAGCCGGACTGGAACAGCGAATACTACTGGGCCCCACAGTTTGGCACTGCACCGGACCGAAATGTAAATTATGATATCAGCAGATATCCTGAACTGTGGGAGAATTATGTGCGATTTACACATCAGCAGATCCGTGAACTGTGCACAAACTACGGCAAAGTAGATGTGCTGTGGCTGGACGGCGGATGGGTACGCCCTGATAATCTGGGACAGGACATACGTCTCAAAGAGATCGTAGAAGAAATCCGTACCTCTGCACAACCTCATCTGATCGTCTCCGACAGGACATGCGGGGGAGAATATGAGAATTTTATTACCCCCGAAAAGACCGTGCCGGAACATCCCCTCACAGTACCGTGGGAGACATGTACGACTGTCGGGAAGAAATTCTCTTTCCATTATACAGACACGTTCAAAAGCGGGCACCAGCTCGTGTTGCTCCTACTTGATGTAGTCAGCAAAGGAGGAAACCTGGCTCTTAATATCGCTCCCCAGCCGGACGGAGAACTTCCTGCGCCGGCCGTTCGTGCCCTGCGCGATCTGGGCGCATGGCTTAAGATCTTCGGAGATGGGATCTACGGCACGCGCATCTGCCCGCCGTATTCTGGAGAAAATACATTCTTCACGTGTAAAGGAAACATAATATATATTTTCTTTGCATATGGGGAGGCCACTGATCTTCCCGATCAGATCGCTTTCTCCTTGAAGAAAGCAGTCAGGAAAGTGACCAGTATGCGTACCGGTGCATCCGTCCGTTTCCGCCGGGACGAGGACACAGTCATCATCTTTCCGGACAGCATACCTGTGGGCGGTGCATTCTACGCGGAGGGTTTCTCCATTACGACCGGATAACACATATGATCTCCATGTATACTTCGCATATTGTCCTGCGGCGTTTCCACGCCGCAGGATATCTTCTTTCCCTCAGATTCCACGGAAACTGAATGTAAATTCCATCTTCCCGCCTGCATCCAGCAGATACTCCGGATGTGT
Organism: uncultured Eubacteriales bacterium; assembly: GCA_949294665.1. Lineage (GTDB taxonomy): Bacteria > Bacillota > Clostridia > Lachnospirales > Lachnospiraceae > Mediterraneibacter. Next base: position 124,389 of record CASFID010000052.1, on the reverse strand, counting down.
GCGGGCTCCCATGCTGTCATCGCCCCCGATTCCCATTTGACCGAGCGCCGCCCGAACTACCGTGTAATGTACCGGCGGCAGTTCATACGGATGTCTGGCATTTTCCAGTTCGTGAGGGGTATATGGAAGAGCAGAGAACATCATCGGACCGCTCTGCCTGTCCATCTCAAAGAGCAGTCCCCGCCCTTTCTTATCTGTGACAGACGCATATCGCACTTCTTCTTTGGCTCCGCACTCCTGTGGCGTAATATAGGCCGCCATATTATCTTTCACGAGATTCTCGTAAATCCCCAGCTTCGCACCTTTTTTCCTGTCGGCATATGTCTCGGCCGGGCCCAGGCCGTACCATTTGACATGATCATATTCCGCGTCAAGTCTGAAGATCACCCCGAATTCCGGCATATCGCCAAGCTCTTTCACCGGATCATAGGACATCGTCGTCTTCACGCGGCCATCTCCTGTCACTTCGTAGGAAATGCTGCACCGGCTTACCGGGATCGTAGGCATAAGGTATGTATATGTCACTCTCACGGAGCGGATCCCCTCCCTGCCTGTGTTCTCTTCTGTTTCCGGTTCCAGGATCGTGCAGCAGGGTTCTTCTCTGAAATCCTTATGTGATGCGTACATGCTCGCGATCTTCCACTGCGCATAGCGCTTCGGCATCTGATTCCCCTGATCGTTGTCAACCGGCGCCCTCCAGAAGTTTGGCTTTGGAATCTCCTTAAGCATCTCTTTGCCCGCATAGCGGTAGGATACGATCCCTCCATCCGTCATTGAGAACAAAACATGGAAGTTCTCACCTCTCACGCCGATATTATGCTTGCTGCGGATCACCTCCACTGCTCTGGAGCTTGTTTTCTCCTCCTGATCCACCATATATACATACTGTCCAAAAGCGGTTTCATGTCCGGCTTCGGCCCATGCCGTCCCCTTTTTCAGTCGGAAAGATACCGTAACTGCATACTCTCCCGGTACTTTTTCCGGCTCCATCGGAAGGCTGTACACTTTTTCAGACAGCGGTCCTACGTCTGTCGCCAGACTTTCTCTCCTGATTTCCACACCATTTCTTGCCACTGTCACGACACAATCGAAGGTATCTGTGTTTACAAACAGATTCTTGTTTATGACTTTCACCTTATCGGCGTTCACTTCTGCAGTAATATTCTGATAATTGAACTTCACCTCCTGCATCTTTGGGGACGGTTCTCTGCTGCCGCCGTATACGATGCCGTTGGCGCTGAAATTATAATCTGTCGGACGCTCGTCAAAATCTCCCCCATACGCCTGAAATCTGTTCCCATACCGGTCTTTTTTGTCGAGCGTCTGGTCGATATAATCCCAGATAAATCCTCCCTGATAAAGTGGTTCCGTCTCTGTCAGATCCGTATATTTGTGCATTCCCCCGCAGGAATTCCCCATCGCATGAGTATATTCGCAGCAGATGAACGGCTTGCTCCGGTCCTTTGCCAGATATTCCCTGATCTTCTCCACCGGAGTGTACATCTGACTTTCTATGTCGCTCGTATCATTGTACCTGCGGTCATGGAAAATCCCCTCGTATTGTACCAGACGTGTCGGATCCTCCCTGTGGAAGAACCGAGACATCGCATAAATGTCTTTCCCGCCGTAAGCCTCGTTTCCGCAGGACCATATCAGGATAGAGGGGTGGTTCTTGTCTCTCTGATACATGGAATTAGCGCGGTCCAGCGTCAGATCCAGCCACTCCGGCCTGTCTCCGGGCACTATATAATCGTGATCTCCTGTCGCCTCCGCTGTATCCCATGATCCGTGGGACTCCAGATTCGTCTCATCGATCATATACAGTCCGTATTCGTCGCACAGCCTGTAAATGAGAGACATATTCGGATAATGGCATGTACGGATCGCGTTGATGTTATTCTGTTTCATGATCGTCAGATCTTTGCGCAACTCCGCCTCTGAGACATTTCTTCCGCTCACAGAACTGAATTCATGACGGTTGACTCCTTTGAACACGATCCGTTTCCCGTTCAGCGTCATAATACAGTCTTTGATCTCAAATCTACGAAATCCTGTTTTCTCCGGGATCACCTCACACAGAATTCCGTCCGGGCGGTATACCCGTATGGTCAGATCGTACAGGTTCGGCATCTCCGCGCTCCACAGTTCCGGTTTCTCAATCTCCCACTCGAAACGCTTCTCTCCACTCAGTTCCCTCTCCTCTTCCAGACAGATCCTGCCTCCGTATGACAAGGAGAATCGGGCTTTCCCTTCTCCCCACGTCTCTGTACATATTTCAAGCTTTCCCTTCGTCAGCGTCTCGTCCGGCACGGCGCGGATCCTCAGATCACGGATATGGACGTCCGGCACAGTGTAGAGATATACATCACGGTAAATACCAGAAAAGCAGTAAAAATCCTGATCTTCACACCAGCTTCCCGCGGTCCACTTGAACACCTGCGCGGCAAGTTTGTTTTCTCCGTCTTTTATATATTCTGTCAGTTCAAATTCTGACGGCGTGAAAGAGTCCTCACTGTATCCCACAAATGCTCCGTTCAACCAGAGAGCGATGCCACTCTCGGCGCCCTGAAAGGATATAAACAGACGCTTCCCCCGCATACGCTCCGGCACAGTAAAATATTTTACATAGCTTGATGTCGGATTAAAATGCTCCGGGATCTCCCCCGGGCGGATGTCCTCTCTTCCCTCCCATGGATACTGTACGTTCACATACTGGGGCACATCGTAGCCCTCCATCTGAATATGCGCCGGCACGCGGATATCGTCCCAGTCCGCACAGGAGTATCCTTCTTTCTCGAATCCCGGGACCGCCGTCTCATACGTCTTCGCATAATGGAACTTCCATATCCCGTTCAGACATTCCGTATACTCCGAGTTCCCCAACAACATATCCGCCTCAGATGCATAGTACATGTGGTCAGAGTGCGCGTCCAATCTGCCATCTCTGAAATACCGGGGATCTTTTACTTTGCCGTAATCAAATTTTCTCATAGTTTCCTCCTTGTTCTACAGATAACGAACAACAGTTCAGCCTGCATCATTCGCAAGACCGCACTGCTGTGATATAAAGATCTCTATATCCATCATTATATATTGGCTGGACGTGGGAAAGTATGGTATGTTAAACTAGAAAATATAAGATTTTGAAACAGATAAAAAAAGATACCGCACTAGAAAGGAGGATCCTGCTATGCGTATTATTTTCCGAAGTGTGCCTGTAACAGAACCCTTTACCTATGAGTCGTTAGGCAAGGCCTGGACTCAGGATCATATCTCGCGCCCGGGCGGATATCCGTTCTACCACTATCTGCAGACAGAGAGAGGCGCCGGAAAGGTAGAAACAGCGGCAGGTTCCTTTGTACTTCTGGAAGACGAAGGTCTTCTCATTGCTCCCTTCATCCGCCATTCCTACGAGAAAACAGACAATATCTGGATCGTGAAATTTGCCACCTTTACCGGAACGGCGGAGAGGACGATCCCACAGATCATGGAAAACCGGCAGGTTATCCACGTAAATGCAGGCCAGGGGAAGCAGATCGGCCGCCTGATCGACGACGGCATCGATATTTCCTCCTCCCAGCCGCCCGATGGGAAACGTCTCTCCGTCAACTGCTATGCCATGCTCGTCCACATCGCAGACAGTGCGCATGGCAGTCCGGAAAACGAACCGATGTATCAGCGTTACGTCCTTCCCATAATAAAAGAAATCAGAAGCAGTTATTTCCTCCCCCTTACCGTAGAGGAACTCAGCAGGCAGGTATTCATCACACCCCAGTATCTGACGAGGCTGTTCCGCCGTTATCTGAACTGTTCTGTCTATGAATATCTCACCTCATACCGTATCAGCAAGGCAAAAGAGTTTCTGATTACTACACCCCGTCTTGAAGTCCAGGAAGTGGCCCGCCGATCAGGTTTTACCGACTCAAGCCACTTCATTGCAGTGTTCAAAAGAGCTGTGGGGACAACGCCCCTGGACTTCAGACGGATGAACTGACGTCTGCGCATTGTTTCCTCTCAGTCCTCGGACGTCTATACTTCAAAGATCAGATCGCCATAAGACGGCATCGGCCACGCTTCTTTGTCCACGATCATCTCCAGTTTATCGACCGGGGCGCGAAGAGCTTCCATCGCCGGGAACACCTCTGAGTGATAGAAGTTCGCCTGTACGGCTCCTTCCTCTTTCTGCGCCGCCTCTTCCGTCACTTTGACAAGAGCGTCCAGCGCATTTTTTGTCTCACCCATAAGAGCTGTCACTTCACCAAGGACTTCTTTCTGTACAGATGCGTCTGCTCCCGCCGCAGTAACTGCGTTCACAGTATCTGCCAGCGTCTTTGTATACTTAATGAATGCAGGCATAAACTGTTTGCTCGCCATATCGATCATCGTGCGGGCCTCGATGTTGATCGCTTTCGCATAAGTTTCATACTGGATCTCAGCGCGGGACTCCAGCTCCGCTTTCGTAAATACCCCGAATCTCTCGAACAGCCCGACTGCTGTATCCGTCACCATTGCCGGGATCGCATCCACCATGGAGCGGATGTTCGGAAGGCCTCTCCGTTCAGCCTCCTCTACCCAGGCCTCTGAGTATCCGTCGCCGTTGAAGACGATTCTACGGTTCTCTGTCGCATATTTCTTGATCAGATCATGTACCGCCAGATCGAAATCATCTGCTGCTTCCAGTACGTCGCACGCATCTGCAAACGACTCCGCCACAATCGTGTTGAGTACGATATTCGGGGACGCGATAGAATCACGGGAACCGACCATACGGAACTCGAATTTATTTCCCGTAAAAGCAAACGGCGATGTACGGTTTCTGTCTGTCGCATCTTTGGACAGCTCCGGAAGTGTACGGACTCCTGTTTCAAGCTTGCCGCCCTTAATGCTGTGCGTTGCCTCGCCGGTGCTGATAAGCTGCTCCAATACGTCCTCAAGCTGCGCTCCGAGGAATATGGAGATGATCGCCGGCGGAGCCTCGTTCGCTCCGAGTCTGTGGTCATTTCCGGGATCTGCCGCAGATTCTCTTAAGAGGTCCGCATGCATGTTGACCGCTCTTAGGATGCAGGCCAGCACAAGCAGGAACTGTGTGTTTTCATGAGGCGTCTTGCCGGGATCGAGCATGTTGATGCCGTCATCCGTCGTAATAGACCAGTTGTTGTGTTTTCCGGAACCGTTGACGCCTGCGAACGGTTTCTCGTGAAGAAGACATTTCAGACCGTGTCTGCACGCAACTCTCTTTAATGTCTGCATCACGATCTGGTTATGATCTACCGCGATGTTCGCCTCAGAATAGATCGGCGCCAGTTCGTGCTGCGCAGGAGCAACCTCATTGTGCTGTGTCTTAGCCGTAACTCCGACTTTCCACAATTCTTCATTGACGTCTTTCATAAACGCTGCGATCCTCTGGCGGATCGTTCCGAAGTAGTGATCGTCGAGTTCCTGTCCTTTCGGCGGCATTGCCCCAAATAATGTACGTCCTGTATAGATAAGGTCTTTCCTCTGCTCGAACTTCTCGGCGTCCACAAGGAAATACTCCTGTTCCGGTCCTACAGACGGCGTAACTTTCTTCGATGTGGTATTTCCAAACAGTCTGAGCAGACGAAGCGCCTGCTTATTGATCGCTTCCATTGAACGCAGAAGCGGCGTCTTCTGATCCAGCGCCTCTCCTGTATAGGAACAGAACGCCGTCGGAATGCAGAGCGTAGCGCCCGCCGCATCCTGTCTTACAAATGCCGGAGACGTGCAGTCCCATGCTGTATATCCTCTCGCCTCGAAAGTGGCTCTTAATCCTCCCGACGGAAATGAAGATGCATCCGGCTCTCCCTTGATCAGCTCCTTTCCTGAGAAGCTCATCAGCACTTTGCCGCTTGGCAGCGGTGCGGAAATGAATGAATCATGTTTCTCCGCCGTAACTCCTGTCAACGGCAGGAACCAGTGTGTATAGTGCGTCGCGCCTTTCTCGATCGCCCACTCTTTCATCTCATGCGCGATGACGTCAGCAGTCTCAAGATCCAGTTCTTTGCCTTCCTCGATCGTCTTCTTCAGGTTCTTGTAAACTTTCTTCGGAAGACGCTCCTGCATCACCGTGTCGTTAAAAACATTTTCTCCAAAGATTTCAGCTACGTTGATCTTTTCTGTACTCATGTTTGATTCCTTCCTTTTCGTCATTTTGAGAGCCGCGCGGGCAGGCCCGGACTCTGGCTCGTCGCAATCACAAAAAAGGGCGTACCAAGCTATCTTGGAACGCCCTTGTTCATGTCTACGTGTGTCAGTATAACTCAATCACTCCAAAAAGGCAAGTGAAATTCAAAAAATTTTTTCAAATTTTTCAGGCCTGTCCAACAGAACCGAATAATTCCATCTTCTCTTTCACCTTAGCCATGATTGCTTCTGTACCCGGTTTCAGGAGTTTACGCGGATCGAAGCCTTTGCCCTGTTTGTCCTTGCCCGCTTCGATATACTCGCGTGTAGCCTCTGCGAATACGATCTGGCATTCTGTATTGACATTGATCTTTGCAACGCCCAGACTGATTGCTTTTTTGATCATATCATCCGGGATTCCCGTACCGCCGTGGAGTACAAGCGGCATATCGCCTGTCTTCTGCTGGATCGCATCCAGAGTCTCGAAGCTTAATCCTTCCCAGTTATCCGGGTATACGCCGTGGATATTTCCGATTCCCGCTGCCAGGAAATCAATGCCGAGATCCGCAATCCTCTTGCACTCGTCAGGATCTGCGCACTCGCCTTTTCCGATCACGCCGTCTTCCTCTCCGCCGATCGCTCCGACTTCAGCCTCAAGGGACATGCCATGGTCATGCGCGATCTTGACAAGCTCTGTTGTCTTGGCTACGTTCTCATCGATCGGATAGTGTGATCCGTCGAACATGATAGAGGAGAATCCTGCCTCTACACATTTCAGGCATCCGTCATAGCTGCCGTGATCCAGATGAAGTGCGACCGGTACAGTGATGTTCAGCTCTTCAAGCATACCGTTTACCATACCTACAACTGTCTTATATCCTGCCATGTATTTTCCAGCGCCTTCTGACACACCGAGGATAACCGGTGAATTGCACTCCTGCGCTGTCAAAAGAATCGCTTTTGTCCACTCGAGGTTGTTGATGTTAAACTGTCCTACTGCGTAGTGACCTGCCTTTGCTTTCTGAAGCATTTCTGTTGCTGATACTAACATATTTCTTCTCCTCCAATTCTGCCTCCCCGCCGCAAGAGACACTGCGGCCGACGGGATTTGTCTGGTTTTATAAATCCTTTTCTATTATAGCGTAACGGAGGTGAAAATACAATCTAATTTTATGGACGGTCATTATTGATCTCTCATCTCTGATTTCCCAAATTCCTTACTTCCCGTTCAACCGCAGATTTCCTCATATGCCATATCTGCCGTTATCACACGTTCTTTCGTGATACAGCTCCGAAGAACAACAAGCGCCGCCTCATGTTCTTCTTCCCCTGACGTGGAGCCGCACAGGTCCTCTATCACCGCGCAGTCTACCAGGTCATTATAGCTGTCCATGGCGCTGTGCAGGACACAGCATCCCGTATTCACGCCCGCAAAAAATATCTTTTTCACTTTATTCTCACGGATAAACGCCTGCATCTCCTCATTCCAGCAGCTGTACTTGTCCTTGTCAAACACTCTCTGCATGCATCCCCGGAGTTCCGGTACGATCTCCGCTTCTTCCGAACCTGCCATGCAGCTCTTCCATCCTTCAAACACATAGCAGGCTGTATGGTCATGATTAACATAGCGCGTCCCTGCCGTGATCACATGATCTGCGATACCCTCCTGAAAATCACGTATCTTTTCCACAAGCCCCGCGGTATAGTTGTTCATAAATCCGTTCTGCATATCTATGATCAGAAAAAGAATGTTCGCCATATTCCATCCTCCAAAGCAATCGTTACTGTATTATGTTTTTGTATGGCATTATTATACCCGGCAAATACCCGCTCATGCAAGCATGCGGCCGCTTGCCGGGCGTATCGCGCAAAAAAGCTGACTTCTAAGGGAATTTCCCTCCGAAATCAGCTTTTTATCTCGTAATCAGTCCTGAACGTAAGGCATCAGAGAAATATGTCTTGCTCTCTTGATCGCTACCGTAAGAGCTCTCTGGTGTTTCGCGCAGTTTCCTGTGATCCTTCTCGGAAGGATCTTGCCTCTCTCAGAAACATATTTCTTTAACTTTGCTACGTCCTTGTAATCTATCTCATTGTTCTCTTTACCACAGAATACGCAGACTTTTTTTCTTCTGCGGGCCGGTCCTCTTCTCTTGTAGCCACCCTCAGGTCTGCTTCCCTTTTCGTAAGCCATGATGATTATCTCCTTTCTTAATAATAAAATTCAATTTCCCAGGATCGAAGATACTCCGCCGGAGAAATCGAACGACCTCACACTAAATCCGCGCGCTGCACCTGCGCCTTGCGCTCACTCAGTGTTTCCGGTCAATTGAACGGTAACTCCTCATCAATGCCATCCGGGATATTCATAAATCCGTCTCCTGCCGGTGCGCTTGGAGCCGGCGCCGGCGCAGACTGCTGATAGGATGACCTGTTTGCCTCGCTCTCAGCTCTGCTCTCTGCGAATTCCTGATCTTCCACGATCACTTCCGTTGTGTAAACTTTCACACCGTCCTTGTTCGTGTAGCTCCCGGTCTGGATACGGCCGGAAATAGAAACGCGCATTCCCTGACGGAAATATTTCTCTGCAAACTCTCCGGAACGGCCGAACACAACACACGGAATAAAATCTGCGGTGGGTTCTCCCTCCCTTTTGAATCTGCGGTCAACGGCAAGCGTATATCTTGTAACTGCCGTTGCATTTTCTCCCTGTGAATATCTGACTTCAGGATCTCTTGTCAACCGTCCTACTAACACTACCTTATTCAGATATACCTCTGTCCGCTTATGCTTCCTGTTTCACGCATAAATATCTGAGCACGTTGTCCATAATGCGGATACGCTGTTCCACTTCGCCCGGAACCGTAGCTTCAGCCTCGAAGTGTACGAAGTAGTAATATCCTTCTGTCATCTTCTGGATCTCGTAAGCGAATCTTCTCTTGCCCCACTCGTCCACGTCTGTTACATTGCCGCCGAAACGTGTGATAAGAGCTTTTACTTTCTCGATCACGTCCGCTCTTGCTTCGTCTTCGAGTTTTGCGCTCACAACAACAGCTAATTCATACTTATTCATGTTCTTGCACCTCCTTATGGTCTCTGGCCCCCGTATCCATACGGGAGCAAGGAATTATGAAAACTGACCGGACAGGATCCGACAGTACGTCACGGTTTATCATGATACCATAAGAAGCACAGTTTTTCAAGTGTTTTTTTCTTTTTCATGCCCTCTTCCGGTCAGAAGTTCGCTTATCCCTGATTGTCATCTTTGAGCGCGGAATCATCCTCCGAGGCGTCCGCCTTTTCCTTTCTGGCAGTCCTTATATCCCTGTGTTTTCTTCGCAAATGCTTATATACGCTCGCCCGGAATAATGTATATACCACCGATACGATCGGTATGAAGATCAGCATTCCTACGATTCCCATAAGATTGCCGCCGATCGTCACTGCAGCCAGCACCCAGATAGACGGAAGTCCTACCGAGGCGCCTACGACTTTCGGATAGATCAGATTACCCTCGATCTGCTGCAGGATCAGGAACATGATCACAAAGGCAAGCGCCTGGAGCGGATCTACCATAAGTATCAGAAACGCCCCTACAAAGCAGCCGATGAAAGCGCCGAAGATCGGGATCAGAGCCGTAAACGCGATCAGAACAGCAACCAGAAGCGCATACGGCATGTTAATGATGCTCATGACAACGAAAAACATGAATCCCAGAATCAGCGCCTCAACGCACTGTCCTGTCAGAAAGCTGGAGAATGACTTCGCCGTCAGAGAACAGACTTCAAAACACCACTCCACTCTTGCTTCCGGGAAAAACGCGTACATGACTTTCATCACCTGCACGCGAAGCTTTTCTTTCTGCAGAAGTACATAGCATGCAAAAACGAATGCGATCACAAAAGTCGCTACTCCGCTCACGATAGAGCCGATGGCGGACATCGTTGAATTCAACACATCTCCCGCACCGTTCTGGAAGAATGACATGGCGCTGGCCATGAGCCTGTCAATATCAAGATTCAGGCCGTCAAGCCACGCCCTCACCTCACTGTTATCTGTAAACAGTTCTTCCAGGAAACGCTGTGCGTCCGGCACGAATGTACGGATCGTCTTTCCGAGAGAAAGCACTGTCGTAGTCAATTCCGGGATCACTACAAACATGACCAGGACAACCACGCCGATCACGAGAGCGATCGTCAGGATAAGACTGACCGGCCTGGCGATCTTCTTTGCCGCCTTTTTATCTTTCAGATATCTGTTGCGAAATATTTTCTCTTCGAGAAAATTCATCGGTACGTTCAGCACGAACGCGATCGCTCCGCCGAGCAGAAACGGGAAGATGATCCCGAAAGCAAAACCGATCCATTCAAAAATGATCGCATAATTCCACAGCGCGATCAGTATAACGATTGTAAAAAGAATAAGCTGTCTTAATTGTTTGATACTCTTATTGTCCAGATTCATAGCCCCTCCAGAATTTTTTCTTGTAACAGTTCATCCATCTGTCGTCAGGAGACGGATTTATACCTGCGTAAGAATCCGCTGCTGACACGCGCCAGACTGTTACTCTTCGTTAGGATTGATCGTTTCCATTGTAACATATCTGTCTGACGTGTCAAAGGCATAAACTGCAACTGTTCCTGAAAAAAACAGGACCTGAAATCTGTCCGATTTTCAGGTCCCCTGTATTTTATCAACTATTTCTCACTGTAATGATGCGCGTCCTCAAGCATCATATCTTTCACTTTCATCAGACGGATCTGAGTGCTTCTCTCATTCTCGTCCAACTTCATCGTAATATACTTGATGCTCTCCTCCGTCTCCGGAATGATCACATGCTCCAGCGCATTGACGCGCCGCCGTGTCTTCTCAATCTCCGCCGCCATAAGCTGGCAGGCTTTCTCACACTCGGCGAGCCAGATCATATCGGGAAGGATATCCGCCAGCGACTTGACTGCTCCGTCCAGATCGCTGGATGTAAACGCAAATCCATAGGAATAGATGTCATTCTCGTCCGCAGTTCTTGTCTTATACTCAAAAGTCGGAATATCGACACTCATAACATTCTTCTCGCCCGCTTCCAGACTGATCTCCTGTTTGGGAGACATAAGAGCGGTGTTAAGCGCCGCCTCCGACATCCCCGCCTTGGCTATGACAAAGTTACGGTTCGCGGATTTAATACCTGACTCTACTCTCTTACGCACTTCCATATTCTCACGGACCAGATCAAGATACTGGCGCATCAATTCATCGCGTTTATCCTTTAAAAGCTTGTGTCCGCGGATCGCGGTAACCCGCTTTCTTTTCAGACGCGTCAGTTCCATTCTGGTCGGATTCACCTGTTTTGCCGCCAAAACGCCACCTCCTTTATACTCATTCTACCCGTTTCCATACCGCGGCAGTTCGATTCCGCTCTGCCCCGCCGCTTTTCCCTTCCTCTTCCGCGGCAGTTCGATTCCGCTCTGCTCCATCTCACTGCGGGCTGACCGCCCTATGCGGACGCCGGAACTGCGCCTTATGCAAGCAAGCTTGCACGCCGCTTTTCCGGCGTCCGCGCACCGCGGAACTGCTAATCGGCATAGTACTCATCCAGGTATTTGTCGTCGATTCGTTTGAGTTCGGTACGTGGCAGCATACGGAGCAGTTTCCAGCCGATATCCAGCGTTTCTTCGATGCTGCGGTCGGTGTTATATCCCTGTGAGACGTATTCCTGCTCGAATGCGTCTGCAAATTTCGCGTACATAAGGTCGATCTCGGTCAGAGCGGCCTCTCCCAGGATGACCATGAGTTCTTTTGCATCTTTTCCGCGGGCATAAGCGGCGAAGAGCTGATTCATGGTGTTGGAGTGGTCCGCGCGTGTCTTGCCCTCGCCGATTCCCTTATCTTTCAGACGGGACAGAGACGGCAGTACGTCGATAGGCGGTGTGACTCCCTTGCGGTAAAGCTCACGGCTTAAGATGATCTGTCCCTCTGTGATATATCCGGTCAGATCGGGGATCGGATGCGTCTTGTCATCCTCAGGCATGGTCAGGATCGGGATCATGGTAATGCTTCCCTTCTTGCCTCTCTGCCTTCCCGCTCTCTCATAGATCGATGCGAGATCCGTGTACATATATCCCGGATAGCCGCGGCGCCCGGGCACTTCTTTTCGTGCGGCGGACACTTCACGGAGTGCGTCCGCGTAGTTTGTGATATCTGTCAGGATAACAAGCACGTGCATATCCTTTTCAAACGCAAGGTACTCTGCTGCCGTCAGTGCCATCTTCGGCGTAGCGATACGCTCGATGGCCGGGTCATTCGCAAGATTGACGAACAGCACTGTACGGTCGAGGGCTCCTGTCTCGCGGAAACTTTCCACGAAGAAGTTAGATTCTTCAAAGGTAATACCCATCGCAGCAAATACAACGGCGAAATTCTCATCCTTTCCAAGCACCTTTGCCTGTCTCGCGATCTGTGCGGCAAGCTGTGCATGGGGAAGACCGGATGCCGAGAAGATCGGCAGCTTCTGGCCGCGGACCAGTGTGTTCAGTCCGTCGATGGCGGACACTCCCGTCTGGATAAACTCCTCCGGGTAGCTTCTGGCCGCCGGATTCATAGGCAGTCCGTTCACGTCCATGCGGGCTTCCGGCAGGATCTCCGGTCCGTCGTCGATCGGCCGTCCCAGACCGTCAAAGACACGTCCCAGCATATCCTCGGAAACTCCCAGTTCCATGCTCCTCCCAAGGAAACGCACTTTACTGTTGGACAGATTGATTCCCGTGGAGCTCTCAAAGAGCTGTACAAGCACGTCGCTTCCGTCTACCTCCAGCACCTTGCATCGCCTTGTCTCGCCGCCCGCGAGCTCGATCTCTCCAAGCTCATCATATGTCACGCCTTCCACGCCGCGAACGAGCATCAGCGGTCCGGCTACTTCCTGTATGGTTCTGTACTCTTTTGGCATTTAGCGGCCCTCCTTTACAAAAGCATCCGCAATCTGGGCGGTCAGCTCTTCATCTACTTTCTTGTATTCCTCGTCCAGTGCATCCTCCTGCACATATTTGAATCGTCCGATCTGCTCCCTGACAGGCATTGAGATCAGCTTCTGAAGAGACGCCCCTTCCGAGAGAGCCTTTACCGCCCTGTCGTAGAAAGCATTTACAAGGAGCATCATCATGTGCTGTTTCTTAAGCGACGTATAGGTGTCGATCTCATGGAAGGAATTCTGATGCAGGAAGTCCTCTCGAATAGAGCGGGCCGCTTCCATCTTCAGACGGTCCCCGGGAGAGAGCGCATCCATACCGACCATCTTCACGATCTCTTCAAGTTCCGCTTCTTCCTGGAGGAGCGTCATCATCTTCTGACGTCCTTCTATCCAGTCAGACGCTACATTTTCGTTAAACCAGTTCTCCATATCATCCAGATACAGCGAATAGCTGTTCAGCCAGTTAATAGCCGGAAAATGTCTCTTATACGCAAGCGCTGAATCCAGTCCCCAGAACACCTTCACGATACGGAGTGTCGCCTGGGACACCGGTTCGGACGTATCACCACCCGGCGGGGATACCGCGCCGATCACAGAGAGCGCTCCTTCGCGTCCTTCTTTTCCGAGAGAGATCACATGTCCGGCGCGCTCATAGAACTGTGCCAGACGGCTTCCCAGATATGCCGGATATCCTTCCTCTCCGGGCATCTCTTCCAGACGGCCAGACATCTCCCTGAGCGCTTCCGCCCAGCGGGACGTAGAGTCCGCCATCAGAGCCACCGAATACCCCATATCACGGAAATACTCTGCGATCGTGATACCTGTGTAGATAGACGCCTCGCGGGCGGCCACAGGCATATCCGACGTATTTGCGATCAGAACGGTCCTCTGCATCAGAGGCTGACCTGTCTTCGGATCTTTCAGCTCCGGAAATTCGTTCAGAACATCCGTCATCTCATTGCCTCGCTCACCGCAGCCGATGTAGACGACGATATCCGCTTCCGCCCACTTCGCAAGCTGATGCTGGATCACGGTCTTTCCGCTTCCGAACGGGCCTGGCACTGCCGCTACACCGCCTTTTGCGATAGGGAAAAATGTGTCGACGACTCTCTGCCCTGTCACAAGCGGCATTTTGGGCGCAAGCTTTTTCCGGTATGGCCTTCCCCTGCGGACCGGCCATTTCTGCATCAGCGTCAGTTCCTTGTCTCCCTCGGCCGTCTCCAGGACAGCCACCACTTCCTCTACCGTAAACTCTCCTGATTTGATCTCTTTTACAGTTCCTTTCATGCCGTATGGGACCATGATCTTCTGCTGTACAAGAACAGTCTCCTGAACAGTACCGATCACATCCCCGCTTTCCACTTCATCGCCGGCTTTCACTGTGGGAACGAATTCCCATTTCAGATCTCTCTTCAAGGACGGCACTTCCACGCCGCGCTTTAAGTTATTTCCCGAAATCTTCATAATATCGTCGAGCGGCCGCTGGATTCCGTCATAGATACTTGTGATCAGTCCCGGTCCCAGCTCGACGGACATCGGAACTTCCATGGATTCCACCGGCTCGCCCGGCCCTAATCCCGATGTCTCCTCGTATACCTGAATCGACGCCTCGTCTCCGTGCATCTCAATGATCTCGCCGATCAGACGCTGATTCGACACACGGACCACGTCAAACATATTTGCATCACGCATTCCCTCTGCGATGACAAGAGGTCCTGCGACTTTTTTAATCACTCCTGTGCTCATTAGCTTACTCCTCCAAACAGAATATCTGATCCGACCGCCTGTTCCACCGTTTTCTTCACGTTCGCGACGCCTGCTCCGGTATTGCCGGATACTCCAGGTATCTGGATGATCGCCGGCAGAGTCTTCTCACGATACTTTTCCAATTCATCCCCCGCTGCGGCCGCCGCAGCTTCTGTGATATAGATGATCCCATATTCCTCCTCCGCAAGAGTGCGGAGTCTGTCACGTATTTCTTCCCGGTCTCTCACAGGGCAGATGCTAAGCCCCAATGTGGCGAAACCGTAGATACTGTCGTAATCGCCGACCACTGCAATCTTATACATACATCTCCCTTATCCTTTCCCGGATCGCATCATCCGTAAATCCGTTCTGTTTCCCGGTCAGAATGATCCGCACCGTCTTGATCTCGTTCTCTCTGGCGATCAGATAGCCCAGCAGGGGCCCGACGGAAAACGTCTCATATTTCTGAGACCTCAGAGTCTCGATCATTCGGTTGTCGCACCACCGCTCAAATGCGGACGGAGACTCCCTTAACGCGTCTGCGCCCCCGGCATAGGACGTGCCCTCCAGATACTGGGCGATCTCCTCTGCGCCGGAGAGAGCCGCGCGGATCAACTGATCAAGACTTAAGCTTTTGCACTCCGCCATAGCGCTTCTCATAAAGTCTGCGCTCTTCCCCGTTTTCTGGGATCGGACGGCGATCTTGATATCCGCGATAGCGACCGTTGTATCTGCGTAGTTCTCTATGATCGGTTCTCCCGATTTCTTTCCTGCCTCTTCAATGGCGTCAAGAGCCGCCCTGTCTACGATGATATCGCACAGCTGGCCGTCTCCGGTATGGAGCAGTGTGTCCAGAGCCTCCTGCGCTGTCCGGGACATATTGCCCGGAAGACGGGAGAACTCTCTGCTCTCTATGATCCGGTACATTTCCTCCCCGGAAATCGGGCCGTCGTCATAGAACATGGCAGGGTTCTTCACACCTGTGCTCACCTCTTTGACCGCTGCTTTCAGATTGTGATACAGCTTTGGGTAAGAAAGCACGTCGAAGACACTCATATCCGGCGCGACGTCGCGGATGACTTCCCATGCCTTCTCTTCCTCGCGCTTTAGCACCGCCTCGGCGTCGCTGCCGGTGTCCATGTCGCCCCAGCCTTTTTCGACCACAGACTGCAGGACCTGCCCCGCGCTTTTGCACGATAAGAGCTGTTCGATAAACGCATCAGAGAACAGGGATACTTCCAGTGCGCGGATGCGCGCCACCGCATAAGTATATTTTGTATTACTCAAGTTAACCCTCCTAACATCTGCGCTTTATCCGAACAGAAGCCTGTTCACCTGATCTGATAATTCTTCTCTCTTAGAATCAAATACCGCCCTGATCGTGCAGTTTTCCTCTATACCGCCGTAGACGAGCAGGAATCCGCCGTCCATCTTCTCCGGTTTCTTTGATATTTCAAGACTTCCGCCTTTTGATGCGGCAACGTTCCTGATCTTGTCTTCAAATCCGGCTGGCATCCGTTCCAGATCTTTCTCTGAGAAGCAGATCGTTCCGTCGCCGGACAGAACATGCTTCTCAAGAAGCTTTTCAAGCATTTCAAAATATTTCTCATCGTCCAGATCCATCACTGCATTGTACGCCGTCTCCAGCACATCGCCGATCACTTCCTGCTTTGCGGCAAGGACAGCCTGTTTCCTCTGCATGTCCATCGAGGAATCTATGCGGTCCGCATAATCCGCCGCGTCGCGCTTTGCGCGCTCGAGGATACCTGCCGCTTCGGCTTCGGCCGACTCCCGTGCGGCCTGCACCGCCGCCTCGGCGTCCGCCTTTGCCTTGTCGGTGATCTCCTGCGCGGTGCTCTGCGCCTCTTCGAGAATCCGGGCTTTCATTTTATCCAGTCCACTCATTTCCTCGCTCTCCTTCTTCGTTCTGGTCTCTCATGTTCCTCTGACACATATCTGTATGAAGATATCCGTGCCAACACAGCTTATACCTGAATGCCGCTGACAGACAGGAAAGAGATCAGAAGCGCAAGGATCGCGTATGTCTCTACCATCGCCGGGAAGAGCATTGCCTTACCGAACTGATCCGGTTTCTTCGCGATAATCCCGATCGCCGCTGCAGCAGTCTTGCCCTGTGCGATCGCAGAGAGAAGTCCTACTACTCCGATCGGCAGACACGCAGCCAGAATGAGAAGGCCTGTCTGGACAGAGAGATCTGCAAGTCCTCCGCCAAGTACGCCGATCTTCTGCAGTGTGATAAATCCGATCAGAAGTCCGTACAGTCCCTGGGTACCCGGAAGAAGCTGGACGACCAGAACCTTTGCGAACTTGCTGGGATCCTCAGTCACTACGCCCGAGGCAGCCTGCCCCGCAATGCCGACTCCAATAGCAGAACCTGTGCCCGACAGAAAAACAGCGACAGCCGCTCCAAGTAATGCATACACAATTCCTAATTCACTCATGATAAAGTTTCCTCCTTAATCTCTGCATATTTTGTATTTTCTCTGAATGGGTTGAACGGCCGTCCGCCACCCTCATAAAACTTCCCGAAAAATTCTACGAACTGCAGGCGGTTTGTGTGTACATACGCGCCCAGCAGGTTGATCGCAAGGTTCATCGAATGTCCTACAATGAAGATCAGGACAAAAGCGATGATCCCGATCACATTGTTCGGCATCATGCTGCCAAGCTGGTTGATGACCGATGCGATAACTCCCGTCGCAAGGCCAAGGGCCAGAAGACGGGAATAGGAAAGTACGTCGCTTAGCCATCCCGTGATATTGTAGAGGTCATACGCTCCCAGCGCGATCCGAAGCGCCGGATTCTTGTTCGATCGGCCTGACATCAGGACGATCCCCACCGCGCCGATGATCGCAAGCGCCTTTGCGAGTGTGTTGAGCCACTCCGGAAATACGATCACTGACTGGGCGATCGACGCGAAGAGCTCGCTCGGGAGCAGCATCAGGATCAGCCCGATAAGGAGCATGAACCAGAGTACCACGTCACAGAAGAAATCCATGATCTGCCTTTCTCTGATACACAGATATCCCTTGATCGCAAGTCCTGTAAACAGGTGGATCACTCCGAAGAGCATCGAATACAGCAGCAGCTTCATCGGCTCATTAAGCGGCGCGAACCACAGCGGCGGCGGAGTGATCGTCGTTCCCATAAATTTCTCTGTTACGATATCTACAATATTACCGAAATATCCGCCGAAGAGCGCGCCCCACACAACTGTCGAAAGCCCGCAGTAGAAGAAGAGCTTTAATGACTTTTTCATCCCTTCCGACATCCTCGGAAATTTCAGGACAAGTATCCCGCACACAACAGACACGATCAGTCCGTACGCTGCATCCGAGAGCATCATGCCGAAGAAGAACACATAGAAAAACGACATGATCGTCGTCGGATCGATCTCACCCTTGACCGGAAGTCCGTAGGATTCCACAACGCCCTCCATACTGGATGAGAACGGGTTGTTCTTTAAGATGACCGGCGCTTCTTCGTCCTCTTTTAACTCTTCCACGTCGACCATACAGTCATATTTCTCCATGAGACCGTCTGCCACTTTGCCGGCCACGGCTGCCGGTATATATCCGCTGATAACAAATGTCCTCTCCGACTGGGGCAGCGTCCCCAGCACTTCATACTTTTCGCCGCGCACCCTGTAGTAGTCCGCCACGATCTTTAATCGATCCCTCTCTGAGGAAAGATCCTTTATCTTCTCTTCAATCTCCAGAGTCTTTGCCCTGCACGCTCCGATCTGCTCTTCCAGCTTCTCTTTCTGCCTGGCAGGCACTTCTTCCCATGTCTGCGACGGCCTGGCGAATCCCTCGCTCCTGAGCGCTTCTTCCACCATGCCGGTCTCCTCGTTCAGGCAGATCACCGCCAGATAGACTGTGCTCTGCTCCTGTGAAACGATATGCACATCCACGCTCTCCGCCTCCGGAGCTTTCTCTGCGAGGATCTCATACACTTTCTCCACTGTCGTGCCGCCGGGCATCGTCCCCGGAAAGAATACCGCGCGCTCTGTCTGCATCGTTTTGAGCGGGACATCCAGCGGCAGCCACGGAGTCAGACTCTCTATGCTGTTTGTCAGTTTCGTTATCGCCGAGAGCTGTTCCGCATGTTCCCGGTCCAGATCATAGATCTGTTTCGCAGTCCTCAGAAGTTCCCTGCGTTCCTGCCTGACTTTCATTTCCTCTTCTGCAGAAATCAGTTTCTTTCCTTCAAGGGCCGCAAACATGGAACTGTCTTCGGGGACGTATCGTTCCAGGATGTCCAGCGCCTGATCCACAGATGCAGCCGCCTTCTCAAACCCCTGTTTTCGCCCGACTGTGTCCATCCTGTGGAAATCCTCGTCCTCGCCGAGGACGTGATCCACCTCGAGCACTCCCAGGCTCTGAAGCTTCTCAAGGATCGCTTTACGGTCTTTCTTTAAGGCGCAGACACTGATTCTCTGCATCTTAAGTACCGCCATTTATCTTTCCCTCCTTTGCTGCATGACGCTTGCGCGCCACTTATTTCTATCCTGCTGTTTGTTACTGTCTGAACAGTAACTGACGTTCATTACGCCAGCAGGGAGATCACCATCTCCACCGCTTCTTTCTCTTTCTCCCCGGCAGAAGTCTTAAGCTTTGCCGTCTCTTCTTCATATCCGGCTTTTGCACTGTTCTCCGCCTTCTCTCCTGCAAGATGTGCCTTCTCGGCCTGTGCCGACGCTTCTGCCTGCGCGCTCTGTATGATCTCATCCCTGATCTGAGCGGCGCGCTCCTGGGCCTCATTCAGGATGCATTCGCTTTCCCGGCGGGCATTCTCCACGATTTCATGCGCCTGTTTCTCAGTTTCGCGGATCGCCTGGATCGTCTCTTCTACCATATTTTATCCACCACCTTCCCAATCTCATTTCTGTTTTCTTAGTTTTTCCATTACTCCTTCTTTCATTCAAAGAGTGGATATGGACAGGTTATTAATGCACCTTTGTAATATTTTACATCAGTACGCCAAATATTACAAAGGAATTTCGACATTTTCGGTCGTTTTGATAACAGTTCGGCCATCTGATGTCAGGAGACAGTTTTATGTCGGAAAATGCATAATATCACTTCTGGCCTTCCCAGTCCAGATAATGCAGCTCCCCCTGCCGTTCCATCCCGGCAAACCCGTTCTGCCTCAGAGCCTCATACAGGACGATCGCAACGGAGTTTCCAAGATTCAGGGAGCGGATCTTCTCCAGCATGGGAATCCTGATGCAGTTTGCTTTGTTCTGCACAAGAAGTTCCTCCGGGATGCCTGCGCTTTCTTTGCCGAACATGATATAGCAGTCCGGTTCAAAGGAGACTTCCGTATAGACCTTTCGCGCTTTCGTTGTCGCCATATAGATCTTTGCGCCCGGATTTTTGTCCAGAAAATCCTGATAGTCGATATAGGTAGTCACATCCAGGTCTTTCCAGTAGTCCATGCCCGCCCGCTTCAGCGCCTTTTCGCTCAGGCTGAATCCCAGAGGCTCGATCAGATGGAGTCTGGCGCCGGACGCAACGCACGTCCTGCCTATATTCCCTGTGTTTGCCGGGATCTCCGGCTCAAGAAGAACGATATTCAGCATTTCGCTTATCCCCCGTCGTTTTCATAATATTACCGCCTTTCTCTCAGCCCGGTGATAAACCGCTCCAGCCGTCCCAGCGCTTCTTTGAGATCATCCAGAGAATATGCGTACGAGATCCGCAGGAATCCTTCCCCGCAGTCTCCGAACGCGTTCCCCGGGACGACGGCCACTTTCTCCTCCCGGAGGAGTCTTGTGGCAAATTCTTCCGAACTCATGCCGAATTCCTTTATGCTCGGGAACACATAGAATGCCCCGAACGGCTCGAAACATTCCAGGCCTATCCGTCTGAACTCATGCATGAGGAAACGGCGTCTCTGGTTGTAGGAGCGTCTCATCTGCTCCACGTCTCCCTCACAGTTTCTCAGCCCCTCGACCGCCGCATACTGGCTTGTCGTAGGAGCACACATAATGGCGAACTGGTGAAGCTTTGTCATCTGCTCGATGAGGACTTCCGGGCCGCAGCAGTAACCAAGCCGCCAGCCTGTCATGGCAAAGCCTTTGGAAAAGCCGTTTATCACCAGTGTCCGCTCTCTCATTCCCGGCAGGCCTGCAATGGAGACATGCTCTGACTGATAAGTAAGTTCAGAGTAGATCTCATCTGACATCACATACAGATCGTGTTCTTTTACAAATTCAGCCACCGGTTCCAGGTCCTCTCTTGTCATGATGGAGCCGGTGGGATTATTCGGGAACGGCATGATCAGGATCTTTGTCGCAGGCGTGGTATACCTCTCAAGATCTTCCACCGTCAGCTTAAATTCATTCTCGTACTTCAGCGGGATCACCACTGCAGCGCCGCCCGCCATGACTGTACAGGGCAGATAGGAGACGTAGCTTGGCTGCGGGATCAGCACTTCATCTCCCGGATCAAGCATGCAGCGAAGCCCCACATCGATAGCCTCGCTTCCTCCGACTGTGACCAGCGTCTCTCTCATCGGATCGTATGACACATGGATCTTCCGCTCGAGATAACTGCTTATCTCCTGCCTGAGCTCCTTTAATCCCGCATTGGATGTGTAGAACGTCCTGCCCTTTTCCAGAGAAAATATTCCCTCTTCCCTGATCCGCCAGGGTGTGTCAAAGTCCGGTTCGCCCACGCCCAGGGAGATCGCGTCTTTCATTTCATTTGCCACGTCAAAGAACTTACGGATCCCGGAGGGCTGGATATCTATGATCTTTTTTGATAACGGATTTCTCATTACGGCGTCACCAGCATCCTTTCCGACTCTTTCCTATGCCCCATAATTGTGCCGTGGTCTTTGTATTTCTTCAGGATGAAATGCGTCGCAGTATTGAGTACGCCCTCGATGGGAGAGAGCTTCTCCGACACAAAACGCGAGACTTCCTTCAGGCTCCTGCCCTCGAGCGTTACGAGCAGATCGTAGCTCCCGGAAATAAGATACACCGCGTATACCTCCGGATAGTTGTAGATTCTCTCGGCAATCCGGTCAAATCCCCTGTCTCTCTGGGGAGTCACCCGCACTTCGATCAGAGCGGTCACCGTCTCAATCCCCGTCTTGTCCCAGTCGATCAGCGTGTGGTAGCCGCAGATGATCTTCTCTTGCTCCATCTTTGCCATCTCATTCGCCACTTCCGCCTCTTCCGCGCCCATAAGCGCCGCCAGTTCACTCAGATCTACCCGGCTGTGTTTCTCCAGATATTTCAGTATTTCAATCCTTAAATCATCCTTATTCTCACTCATCTTCTTCTCCTCCTGCTGCCATACTGCTGCTTTCCGACCTCCACCGCTCCAGCTCATCCGGCGCCGGTCTGTCCAGATATCTGACTTCTGCGCCATTTCGGATCACCCGGGCGTTCTGATGTCTTGCGGCGCCGAGTCTGAACGCCCGGGCTCCTGCTCCCTCCAGCCTTCCCAGAACTTCTTCTGCCTCTGTCGTCAGTATGAGATAGCTCCCTGCAGAGGTCATAAGATACGGGTTCAACCGGTAAGTCTCGCATATCTCCACAGTCTCCTGTTTCAGCGCGATCCGCGGCAGTTCGATCTCAAATCCCGTGCGCTCTGTCTCTGAGATTGCCCAGAGAGCCGCCAGGATACCGCCGCTTCCGATCTGTCGCACCGCCGCTTCCCCATCGCATTTATATACCTCCAGGATCTGCTTTGGGCTTGTCAGTTCGCTTTCCAGTTTCCTGGTCTGGTCAAGAAACGCAGAGACAAATCTCTTCTCCAGGTCTTCCCTTGCTTCACTCAGGATACGGAGCGTTCCCTCCAGACCGGCATATCCGCAGAGAATAATTTCCCTATCTTCCTGCTCTTTGCCGCGGTCCGGCCTCCGGCTTTGCTTTTCCGGCGCCCGGTCGCGCAGCATCCCCGCCGCGCTTACAGATACAACGGTATGCATGACGGCGCCCGACACCTCGCCCTGGAATCCTGCCATCTGTATATCCAATTCCTCGCAGGCACGGTCTGCTTCTGCCGCAAGTCCGCCGAGCATATCCTCTCCGCTCCCGGCGGGGAGAAGGACATAGACCGACGCTCCCATGGCGCACACGCCATGGGAGGCAAGTTCTCCTGCCGCATGATATACAGCATAATATCCGGCCCGGGGACTGTCCCCTGTGATATGGACGTCTGCCCATACATATCTCTCTCCCGTCTCCGGGGGGAGAGCGGAACACGTCTCCCAGGGCGACGCCTCGAACAACGCATCTTTTTTTCCTGTATGCAGCCGCCTTCTGACAAAGCGCTGCCATGCGGTCTGCGTGATCTTCCCGATCCTCATCCTGTTCACCTCTGATACCGCCTCTGTTTATACAATGTACGGCAGCACCATTGTCACCACCATAGCTACGATCAGTAGGAGTATAATAATAGAAATGATCCGTCTGACCTTTTTATCATGAAAATTCATTGTAATATTTCCTTTCTTATATCTGATATATTGCCGCATCACCGCTCAGCGGATCTCTCTCCCGGTAATCAAAGAGAATCAGTCTTCCGAAGAGCCGCTCCAGATGCGTCATCTTGCGCATCTGGCGCCTGTCATATCCCCTGTAACTTCTCAGATACCGCCGTTCTTCTTCCTCTCTTTTATAGAAGGAAGCCGCCTCGTCATGCCCAACCTTATTCTCCGGGAGAAACCGGGGACGGTTTTTCACATTATCCCTCAGATACAGGTCCAATGTCAACCACTCTGTATATTCATCCATGTTTTTGGCATCCGGGACGCGCTCTTTCAGAAAACGGTATAAGATCTCATATCTCGCGATCCTGGAGTGGCTGATCTTAAAAAGACCGTTCTTCTCATAGTATGACGCCAGCGCGCTGTACATGGCAAAGGGCCCCGAAAACTCTTTCTCTATGTGCTCTGCCGTATTTCTGAACTGCCCGCTGTTGTAATAGACTTCTACCATCTCCTCGATCTTTTTAAGTCGGATCACATCGGAATAGGGCAGCCATTTCGTCGACAGGACTTCATAAGGAGGTCCGTCCTGATACACGAGTCCGTATTCCTCTGCTCTCTCATGCATGAGCGAGCCTTTCAGCACTTTCAGAAATCCCAGCTGAAGCTGGTCCGGTCTCATGGAGTATACGCGGTCAAATGATTTCGCGAAGCTGTCATAGTCTTCAAAGGGAAGCCCCGCGATCAGATCCAGATGCTGGTGAACATTCCTGTTCTCACGGACCAGGTCCACCGCGCGTTCTACCCGTGCCAGATCCATCTTCCTTTTGATCTCACATATAGTCCTCTCATTGGTGGACTGTACGCCGATCTCAAGCTGGATAAGGCCCGGACGCATGCTACGGATCAGCTCGATCTCATCTGTATTGAGAAGATCTGCCGCCGCCTCGAAATGAAAATTTGTAATGCCTCTGTCATGGTCTTTGATATATCTCCACACTTCCATGGCATGGTCATGGCGGCAGTTGAATGTCCGGTCTACGAATTTCACCTGGGGCACTTCATGATCGATAAAAAACTGGATCTCCCTCTTCACAAGCTCAACGTCCCGGAAACGGAGGCATCTGTCGATAGAAGACAGACAGTAGCTGCACGAGAACGGGCAGCCCCTGCTCGACTCGTAATAGATGATCCGGTTCTGAAAGTCTCCGATATGCTCATATGCAAACGGAACACGGCTCAGTTCAATCGCCGGACGGGACGAGGTAACCCGGACATTCCCCCCGCCGTCCCGATACACGATCCCGCGTATCTCTGACAGAGACGGCCCGGGCGCCGGCATAGCGCCGTCTGACGCCGCTTCTTCTGCATGGCAGTATTCCGCGAGTTCAAGGAATGTCTCTTCACCCTCCCCGCACATGATCCCTGACAGTTCAGGGTATTCTTTCAGTATTTTCTCTGCGCTATAAGAAACCTCCGGACCGCCAAGCCATATCCTTACCCCGGGAAGTACTTTGGGGATCTCCCGTATCAGCCGCTTTACATAACTGATATTCCACAGATAACAGGAAAAACACAGGAGATCCGGCCGCCGCCCGTAAATATCCATCAGGATCTCATCCGCCGTCTGGTTGATCGTATACTCTGCGATCCTGATCTCATCAGCATACTTCCGGGCATAGGCTTTCAGACTGTACACCGCAAGATTGGAATGAATATATTTTGCATTTATCGCCGCTAAAAGAATGTTCATCTGCGCACTCCGTTCTGTTTTTCAGACTATTTTATCATCAATTATGCATTTCTTCAATTTCTTACATCTGTTACAATTTTCTCACTCTCATCCGTTGACATTTACATGAAAACCATGTAAAATTAAAGCTCGTGCAGCCGGGGTGTTAGCGGTACCTTGTACCTGCAATCCGCTATAGCAGGGGTGATATTGCGCAGAGGGCGGCAGTCTGCAGGGCTGCCCCCGGTAAGTGACGTTGATGTCCGGGTCTCACGCGACGGGAACCTGTGAACCGTGTCAGGTCGGGAACGGAGCAGCACTAAGCAGGACCTCCCGGGTGCCGTGAGGGCGCCTGGACTGAGTTAACTGCCGGGGTAACGACTGTGGATCAAGCTCGAAGCGCAATGCACGTAAAAAAGAATAACGGATTTTTGGTCTTATTGGAAACGCACATTCTCCTGAATGATAACGAACAACACATTTTTCTGTTTATTGTCATCAAGGAGGATTTTTTATGCCAAAAACCAAGTTCCAGGAAATAATTTTTACCATTATGATGGTATTCGTCATGGTCTATGCAATGATCTGCTATAACATCGCTTTGAATACGGGCGGTATGGACAATACCGTATTTCTGTCCGCTTTTCATGAATTTGTGATCATGGCTCCGATCGCTTTTATACTGGATTTCTTTTTTGTGGGACATTTCGCAAAGAAAGCCGCGTTCCGCATCGTGGATCCGGAAAAGGAAAATCCGTTCCATCTTGTTGTTGTGATCTCTGTAGTATCTGTCGCATGGATGTGTCCGCTCATGAGCCTCGCTGCGACAATCTTATTCAAAGAAGCCGGAAGCCAGTTTATTGCAGTATGGCTGCAGACCGCTGCGCTGAACTTTCCGGTCGCATTCTTCTGGCAGATGTTGTACGCCGGACCGTTCGTCCGCTTTCTGTTCAGACAGATATTCCGTGAGAAAGAAAAAGTTCTCACAGCAGAAAAAAACCTCTCCTGATCCGGAGGGGTTTTTCTTTATCTACAGCGACTTCTTCTGCATCTTCTTCCGGTCCCGCAGTTCGCGGAAAAATCCTGTCATCAGTGCGCTGCACTCTTCCCCGAGCACCCCGGTGGTAAGCTCCGCCTGATGATTGAACTCTTTTACATCCAGCAGATTAAGGATCGAGCCGGCGCACCCGGCTTTGGGGTTCATACATCCGACCACTACCCGGGGGATGCGCGACTGCACGATCGCTCCGGCGCACATCTGGCACGGCTCCAGTGTCACATAGAGAGTACACTCCTCCAGGCGCCAGTCTCCCAGCTTCTTTCCCGCCTTCCTGATCGCGGATATCTCCGCATGTGCGAGCGGGCTCTTGTCCGTATTCCTGCGGTTATATCCTCTGCCTATGATTTTCCCGTCATGGACGATCACACAGCCGATGGGCGTTTCATCCAGTTTGTAGGCTTTTTTCGCCTGCCGGATCGCTTCGCGCATATATTTTTCATCAAGATTCCTCTGTTCTGTACCGATATCTGTTCTCTCCGTGGACATATATTTCCTTTCCTCCCGGTTTTGTGCCCTGTTCCGTTCCCGTTCTGTTCTTTTTTCCGGTCTCAGGGAATAAACTAAACTGAAAAGAGACAAGATCAGAGGTAAACTATGAATCCGGGTACTTATTATCTATATGAATATGAAAACGCAAACCGCCGGCGCAACGTAGGATTTATCAAGGTCTCGCGCCATTATCAGTCATGCATCCTGCAGATACATGCGAAAGGCGTCTCTGCCGGGAACTCGTCCGCTCTTGAACTGATCGCGTTTTACCGCGAGCAGGAACATCTGATCGGCGCACATATAGCCGATCTGAACTGTTGCGGCAGAAACATAGCAGTCCGCCTGTCCGTATCGGAAATCCATTTTCCGCAGAACCGATCCCTTACACAGATCGACGGATTTCTGATCCGGTTTGCAGGGAAGTCACTCCAGCTGTTCTGGATGGCATCGTCATTTTTCTTCAATGTAAGTACAGATATGCTTCTACTGACCGATCAGAACACATCCGACTCCCCGCAGGAGACAGCAGACGAGGCAGAACCGCCCGGCTCCCCACAGGAGACAACAGACGAGGCAGAACCGCCCGGCTCCCCGCAGGAGACAGCAGACGAGGCAGAAAATACGGAGGAGAAAAAAACAAGCTCCTCCACAGCGGAAGAAGCATCCAAAACGCCGGAAAAGTCCGCTCCGGGATCTGCCGGGGAAATGTCGCTGGAATCTGCCGAATCCGCAGAGCTGCCCCGGGTAAAGAAGATCCGGCGGTCCGATCTTTCAATTCTCCCGCGCAGATTCTGGCATCTCGCCAACAACAGTTTTCTGCTCCACGGCTGCCGCAATTACGGCCATCTGCTGCTCATTGAAGAAAACGACCGGTTATGGCTTGGAGTCCCGGGCATCTACGATCCACATGAGGCGCGCGCGGCAGATCTCTTCGGTTTTCCCAGGTTCACCCGAGCCTATATATCTGCGGCCGGCTTGAGTGAGAACGAGCGAAATGACGGGGCGGATTTCGGACACTGGTGCCGGTGTGTGGGGCCATGCGGCTCAGCCGGCGATTTCCGTCAGGATGACAACGTCAGATAAGTCCGTTCATCTCCTGATATAAACGTTTCGCATAGCTGTCAGTCATGCCGCACACATAGTCGGTCACAAGGAGCAGGCGGAGATACAGTTTCTCCGCTTCACTCCTGCCGGCCGAATTCAGCCTGTAGGCATTTTTATAATTGTCAGATATAAATGATATGACACGCATATCGATCGTATCCTGCCTGATATCTGTGTCATAATACAGCACCGCCCGGACCAGCTTGTCCATAAGCGCATCCAGGATAGCCGCCTCCGCCACCTCCATCTTGTAGATCTCCATAGAGGAAAATACATAGCGGGACGCCATATCTCCCAGCAGTTCTATCAGTTTCTCTCCGAACGTGCCTGCGAACAGATCCTGTCTGCATGCCCCCTCCATGATACTGTCATAATGAGAGGTAAATCCGAAAGTCGCACAGTTGATCAGGAATCCCTGCAGACTGATGATCCAGTTCTTGACCGCGTAGGACTCCGGATTGCTGACTCCTCGTTTCAGCCCGCGCTCCCGGAGCTGATGCAGTTTGTCCAGCGGTCTGAAAGGCGACTGTCCGGCGCTTTTTTCCAGTGGCTCCAGTTCCTTCTCCAGCGTCTGAAAGGTAATAAAACCTTTCACAAACGCATCCTCGATATCTGCAGTCTTATAAGCAAGATCATCTGCCGCTTCCAGGATATATGTGAGAGGATGCCTGTTTCCGCCGGCTCCTGTAGTCTCGGTCACCTTTTTGAACACTTCCTCGTCGGCCAGATAATATCCCATCTTCTTCTCTTTGATATTGCCGCTGTCCTTACGGATGGCCGTAGACGGGACCGGATATTTGATAATCGTGTTGAGCAGGGCAAACGTCAGATTCATTCCATGCTCATCCACAAGATAGTGGAGCTTCGTGACAAGACGCAGAGCCTGTGCATTGCCTTCAAAATGAAGAAAATCCTGTTTCATCCGGTCAGTGAGTATGTCTCCCACAGGTTTCCCTTTGAAAATAAGTACGGGGAGATTTCTCGCAAACCATTCGCGGATTGCGGTCTCCCCGAAATGTCCAAAGGGCGGATTCCCGATATCGTGTATCAGACCGGCACATTCCAGAATGTGCGAGATGTCTTCTTTCATCTGTGGTGTAAACCCCGAATGTCCGCGGAACTTAAGGATATTTTCTCCTATATTCTGTCCCAGAGACTTTCCCAGGGACGATACTTCCAGAGAATGCGTCAGTCTCGTCCGTATAAAATCGCTCTGATCCAGAGGAAATACCTGAGTCTTATCCTGCAGGCGTCTGAAAGACGCACTCCCGATGATGCGATGATAATCTTTCTCAAACTCACTTCTCAAGTCAGCTGACCGCAGTTTTCCCGGGTTCTCCCTTTCACGCCTCGGAGACAGCAGTGTTTTCCACTCCATCTGTCCTGCTCCTTTCCTTATTCCAGTATTCGCATCCTGCTGTCAGTCAAGATAGATCGGCGGCTCGTATGATTTTCCGAGCAGAGCCTTTTTTCTCTCCTGCAGTCCGAGAAACGCCCACTCCGTCATATCCGTCCACTTGTGGATCGTGCGGTCGTACACCTGGACGTAACCGATCCTCGTCGGATGCATACGGACACTGTTGGACTGGTACTCCCGCCCTGTATACGGATTCACTTCGCCGTTTTCTCTGTCTTCCTCTGCGTCATGATAGGAAATAACCGGTTCAAAATCATCTTCCGCGCGGTCCCTGCGGTTCTTATCGCCGCCTGCATCGACCGGGGCGGGGCTGTCCTCTCCTGGAGCGCCTGCCGCTCCGCCCTCTGTCCCCACAGTCTGTATCCGAACGGTCCCGTCTTCTTCTCCGGGCGTCTTTTCAACTTTTTCCTTCAGTTCCTTCTTGATCTCTTCTACGGGTTCCCCCGCTCTGGCGTTCTCCTCGAGTTCAGACAGTTCTCTGTGGATCTCATAGAGTTCTCCGATCGTCATATCCCTTTCTTCGATCGTCATGTCCCTTTCTTCCACTCTGTCTTCTTCTTCAGCCGCCTGGTGTTCCTGATACCCTCTCTCCTCCCCGGCTCTTTTTGTCTGTGTATTCTCTGGCGCGTCCCTGCGCGCAGGCGCCGCCTCCACAGACGCTGTGCTATTGCTATGTGGCTGCGCGGGAATCTCCGACAGGATGCTCAGATGAAACGGGCAATCAAGAATCTCCGCGATCATTCTCATATCCTGCTCCTGGAAATTATCCCGTCCGAGGCGCTGCGTGAGATTCTGTCTTGACATCTTTTTTCCTGTCCTGATCTCGATCTGCTCGGCCAGCTGCTTGATAGTCATTCCTTTTCTTCCAAGAATGATCTTGATCTGCTCGCCAAATGTTAAATCTTCCATGGTCTTCCTCCTTATGTACTGTTTATATTCCCCTTTATCTTACAGAAAGTATATAGTAACAGTCAGCCATATGGCGCCGGGAGAGGAATTTATGCCCGCGCAGGGCTCCTCTCATAAAGTCAGTTCCGTGTGGAGCACTTCGTCAATCTCCTGATCCGTTCCGCAGACCGCCATCCTGTACGGCACGTCAGGCAGCCGGTATTCACGATAATGATATCTCTCCGGAAACTCGACGGGCTGTCTTATCAGGACAGGCGGTTCTCCCAGTCTGATGCAGAATGAGTTGGCGGGGAGCGCCATACCTTTCCCGGTCGCTTTCATAAAGCTTTCCTTAAGCACCCAGTATCTGTAGAACAGATCTGTCCGCTCCTCATCTGAACTCTCTTTCATTATAGTCTCATATTCTTCTCTGCAGAAGAATCTTCTGGCAATATTGATCCTGAGCGCGCCCACCTCTTCCACATCGCAGCCCACGCTGGCCGTCGTGCCGTCCGTCTCTGCTGCGCACATGACGAATTTCCCCGAATGAGAGAGATTAAACCTGGCGTCTTCCGGCAGTCCGTACTCGCTGCGTATTTTCTGCCAGAGAGCCCACACGCCTATACTCTGCGCCTTCATCCCGATCCGCTTGAGCTGATCGGCCTTTTGTCTGCGGAAGTCCGGAACCATTCCATAGTATCTCTTGTAACAGTCGTCTTCATAAAGCGGTGTGATGTCTGCGATCCATGCTCTTATCATGCTTCAGCCTTTCAGATACCTGACTTCAAACGTCTCTATAGTGATCGGTTTATTAAACAGGGTACCCTGAGCATAATCACATCCCAGTTCTTTTAAGACATTAAACTGATCCTGCGTCTCCACTCCGGAAGCCTGAACAGAGGCTCCGAGCTGACGGCAGATGTCGACCACTGCCTCCGCGACGATCCGGCTGCGCGTGTTTCCGACTATATTTGTAATAAGGCTCTTATCGAGCTTGAGTCCGTCAAATTCCATCAGAGAGAGGATTGAGAAACTCGAATCCTTCGCCCCAAAATGATCGAGGATCACTCTCACATTCGCTTTTCTTATCTTGCTGCTCGTCTCGGAAAGCATTTCCTGATTCATGTCGTTGCCCGACTCCGAAACTTCTACTTCCAGATATTCACATCTTACATGATATTTCTGGATAAGACGAAGCATCTTGTCCGCAATGCTCTCCTGCTTGAGCGTCGCCCCCGCGAAATTCACCGCGATAGGGATAAGCGGGATATCTTCAAGTTCCCAGCGGTGCAGTGTTTTGCACACTTCCTCAAAAACATACAGATCCAGATAGTGGGACAGTTTTGTTTCCTCCAGCAGATTGATATATCTGCCCGGATCTACGATGCCCAGATCCTTATGGTGATAGCGCACCACCGCCTCGGCGCCCGCTACCGTTTCTGTCTGCGTATCCATTTTCGGTACCAGACATACAATGAAATTCCCCTGCTTGAGATCTTCGAGAAGATCCTGTTTGATGATCGGTTCATGATGCCCTTTTTTCAGATTCTTATAATACTTTTTCTTCTCCTCGCGCATCATGATCTCAGCGCTGTTTACAAGTTTGTCTACATCAATGTCGACTTTCTCCCACGCATATCCCATAGACACCAGTCCGAGACTGATATTGTCCAGTTTCGTATGGGCCGCATATATTTGTTTTGTAAATGACTCGTAGTTGATGTCCTCCTCAAGAACAAGATACTCGTCTCCTGTCAGGCGGTATACCTCCCCGCTGTGGAAATGCTCTGCCAGCACTTCTCCCACCCGTACGACTACTTCATCGCCGTATTCTCTGCCGAACTCCTTGTTAAAGTTCTTCAGTCCGTTGATGTCGACGGACAGCGCTCCGAGAGACTTCAACTCACTGCTGTTGTCCTGCTCCAGATAGGCCACCAGACTGTTTCTGTTGAGAAGGCCTGTCAGGTCGTCGTGATAGCTTAAATACTCCTGCTGCTTCTGCATTTTCTGGAGCGCGATCGCCTGCGGGATGTAGGGGATCAGCGCACGCATAAGATCGAGCGTGCAGCCGCCTCTGTGCACGCCTGCAACCGCAAGGATCGCCGTCGTATCTTCGCTGATCTGGCGGAAGACGCTGTAGCTGTCCGCAGTCGTATCCGTTATCTCTTCTTTCATCCACCTTGGCTGCTGTTCCTCCGGAAGGAGCTTGAGCTTGTCTCTCTGCCACTCCACATTCTCCGCGCACCATTCGTAGATCGTCTCGATATCTCCCTGTTCTTTTTCAATATAATAAGCGTACTCTGCATCGTAATAATCGCGGACCGTACTCAGTACGTCGTTGATGATTTCCATCAGAGAACGCGGTCTGTAACTTTCACTCATATTATTCTCTCCCCTGTTGTATCTGCTTTCGGCAGATAAGCTGTTTTCACTGCAAAAATGTTCAGAAACTCATGTACTGCTTACGCTGTAAAGCAATTTTATTGTAGTATAGGCGCTCATAAAATGCAAGACGAAAGTATATATCTGATCATTTGCATCAATGATAATAATAGACAGATTTTTCTTTTATTTTCTAACGAAAGTTTTTTAGTAAACCTATTGTTTTTATGCATTATGTCGGAAAATAGTTTCGTAACTTCCTTTATATTGATTAGTTTTGCACAAATGTATATAATCTAATCATCTCGTAGGCAGCAATGATTTGTGGAGGAACAGCATATGACTATTCAGGAAATCGCGGCACTGGCAAATGTTTCCCCGTCCACAGTCTCCAAGATCGTAAACGGCAAAGACAAAGATATCAGCGAGACCACGCGGCAGCGCGTTCTCAGTATCATTGAGGAATACAACTATGTGCCCTATTCCAGGTATCGCAAAGACGAACGAAGAAAACAACGTCTCATCGGAGTCATTTTAAAAGACGTCTACTCGCGTGCAGGACAGATGCTCCGGTCCATGGAACAGGCGATGATCCCCAGAGGATACAATCTGATACCGCGGATCGTCGACGGCTCTCCCGAATCGATCGCAGAGGCGGTCCGGCAGATGCAGTCTCTCAACATCAGCGGACTTCTGATCTGTTCAGATCAGGACCTTGGGGCATATACAGCTGATTTG
The DNA here is from genome assembly GCA_949294665.1 of uncultured Eubacteriales bacterium. Taxonomy (GTDB): domain Bacteria; phylum Bacillota; class Clostridia; order Lachnospirales; family Lachnospiraceae; genus Mediterraneibacter. The sequence continues at coordinate 91,268 of CASFID010000052.1, read as the reverse complement.
AATACAGTATACATTACGGAGAGCAATGATTTCTCTTCTTCGCAGGGAAGCACCTTCTATCTGTCTCTTTATGACGCCGGGAAACTCGCCGCCGCACGTCTCATCGGAGAGGGCCATACCAGACTCTCCTGCATCGTGCTCAAAGAACACTCTTCCATCCTGTATGGGGCTGAGGAGGCCCTGCGCAGACACGGCGAACCCTGCCGCATGGAAGCCTGGCATACCGGAGAGAGTATGGACGACATTATAGCGGAGGGCGGTCTGGAGGACTGTGTCAACGATTCGGTGACCGCCGTTATATGCGGCTCGCCGGAAATCGCAAGGGCAGTATGCAGCTACGCGTCTGCCGCCGGAATCTGCATTCCTCATATGCTCTCCGTCATCTCTATCGGCGACGAGACCTCGCTGAAATATATTTCCGGCGGGATTACGGCCGTGGAGCTCCCCTTTGAGGAAATGGCAGAAAGAGCCGCTCTCTACCTGCTGGATACGATCAGTCAGCGCAAGAGCGCAGAGGCGACAAAGTCTGTCCCGTTGTCGCTGGTCGACCGCGGGAGCATAAGCCCGCCTGCTCCCGCAGCCCGAGAGACAAACATCCTCGTAGTGGGAAGTCTCAATATGGATATCACTCTGGAACTTTCCGATATCCCCGTGGACGGAGAGACACAGATCGCCGGCGGCATCCTGACTCTTCCGGGTGGGAAGGGCGGCAATCAGGCCGTAGGTTCCGGAAAGCTGGGCGGGAACGTCTCAATGATCGGGAGACTGGGCAAGGATCCTGACGGAAGGCTTCTTCACAAAAGTCTTACCGACAATCAGGTAAATGTCGAGGGCATCGAGTTTGACTCTGTAAATGACAGCGGAAAAGCATTTGTATACATTGACAGAAACGGTGAAAATACGATTGTTGTCTACCCCGGAGCCAACCTGTGTCTCGACGGCCGGCAGCTCGTACGGCATGAGAGCCTTTTTCAAAAATCAAACTACTGTCTTCTCTCGCTGGAAATTTCCGCAGAGGCGGCTACATCTGCGATCCAGATGTGCCGCGCCCATAACGTACAGGTCATGCTGAAGCCTTCCGCCGTAGATAAGCTGGACTCGTCACTGCTGAGCCACATACACTACCTTATCCCCAACGAGCGGGAGCTTAACAGGATCATTCCCGGAGAATTACCGCTGGAAGAAAAGACAGGGATGCTCCTTGAGAAAGGTGTCAGAAACGTGATCGTCACTCTCGGAAAACGGGGATGTTATCTGAGGAACTCAGAGCACTCCATTTACTTTCCGAGCGCACCTTTTACAGCGGTCGATACGACCGGCGGGGCCGACTCTTTTATCAGCGCTCTCGCCGTATGTCTGAGTCAGGGACAGGAGCTCATTTACTCCGTCGTATATGCAACGTACGCCGCGGGCATCACCGTTACGCGCTACGGGGTGCAGGAAGCTCTGCCCGACAGGAAGACGATCGGGATCTACAGGAGTGATATCGAAAAAATGTATGAAAAAATCATAAGTCAGGAGAAAGAAACATGAAAAAAAAGATTCTTGTGATCGGAAGCCTGAACACAGACTTCCTGATCGAAACAGACAAGATCCCCGCTCCGGGTGAAACCGTACTTGGGCATTCTGTAAGCCATATTCCCGGAGGAAAAGGCGCAAATCAGGCGTACGCCGCCGGAAAGCTGGGCGGCGAGGTCGCCATGATAGGCGCAGTCGGAAACGATCCCTATGGGAAGAAGCTTATCGAAAATCTTTTGTCAGCCGGCGTCGACGCATCGGGGATCGAAATATGTGAAGATACACCGACAGGTCAGGCGTATATTTCACTTGAGCCTTCCGGCGAGAACTGCATCATTGTCATCCCTGGCACCAACCACATGGTCACCCCGGAACTGATACAGAAGCATATGGCTCTTGTGGATTCCTGTGATTACATACTCACACAGTTTGAGATCCCGATGGATACCGTCCGGTATATCAAGAAGCTGGCTCTGCAGAAGGGGAAACGCCTGATCGTGGATCCGGCTCCCGCAGTGGCAGGTCTGGAGGCGGATTTCTGGAATGGGATCTCTATTGTCAAACCGAATGAGACCGAGCTTGCTCTTTTGACCGGCCGCGAGATGAACAGCCGGGAAGAATACATAGAAGGCGCCCGCTCGCTCATCGACAAAGGAGTGGAGACCGTGGTGATCACTCTAGGGAAAGCCGGATGTCTTACCGTCACCCGCGACCAGGCCGACTTATTCCCGGCCCATATCGTAAAAACCGTAGACAGCACAGCTGCCGGAGACAGCTTTACGGCAGCATTATCCATCGCGCTGAGCGAGGGAGCAGACATGAAGGAGGCCGTCGCATTCGCACAGACTGTATGCGCAGTCGTTGTCACCCGCAAAGGGGCTCAGTCCTCGATTCCCGCAAGGGATGAATTAAAGGAGGTGATGTCTTATTAAGATAAGAAAAACCGTCTTCTGGCCTACAGTCATCATTATACTCGCTTTCTTTATCGGGTATATGACTAATCCGGATGGTTTTGACTATGTGCTGAGTGGATTAAATGACCTTTGTACTCAGAATCTGGGATGGTTTTATCTGGCTGTCGCGCTCTTTCTGGTGATCGTATCATTTATCGTACTGTTCTCCAGGCTTGGCAGTATGCGGATCGGTGGAAATGACGCCAAACCGGTGCTCTCTACCGGGAACTGGTTCAACATCGTCCTGTGCACGACGATCGCCGCAGGTCTTATCTTCTGGGGATCGTCCGAACCGTTATATCATCTGATGGAACCGCCGGAATTCCTCGGCATAGAGCCGGGCTCGCACAGCGCCGCCGTATTTTCCATGTCGTCGATGTTCCTGCACTGGACGCTGACTCCATATGCGATCTACAGCGTACCGGCTCTCATATTTGCCATCGCTGTATACAATCAGCATAAACCGTTCAGTTTCTCATCCTGCATGGCGAATGTAATACCTGGCATAGGGAAACCGGGCCCTTCTGCTCTCATTGACTCCATATGCGTGTTCGCGACGGTCATGGGAATGGTCGCCTCTCTGGGACAGGGCATCCTGAGCGTAGCCGGAGGACTTACCGAGATCACGGATATGGAGAGCAGCACCGGGATGTGGATCCTCATCGGAGTCAGTCTCGTCATCATATTCACACTGTCCGCGTGCAGCGGAGTCCTCAAAGGGATCAAGTGGATCTCCAACGTAAACGTTGTGTTTCTCCTTGTGATGCTCGGCATTATGTTCCTGCTGGGGCCGACCGCTTACATCATGCAGATCGCACTGGAGTCCCTCGGCGTATATGTGGACAACTTCTTTACGCGAAGTCTCATGATGGGCGCCGGAACAGACAGCATATGGTCCTGTTACTGGACGATCTCGACTTACGCAAACTGGGCGGCGTGGGCGCCGATCACCGGTATGTTCCTGGGGAAAATCTCCTACGGCCACAGCGTCAGGAAATTCGTACTGATCAATCTTGTCACCTGTGCCGTAAGCTCCGGACTGTGGGTGTCTATCTTCGGAGGGACTTCGATCCACATGCAGACTGCGGGAATCGCTGATCTGTACTCGACCATGCTGGACCTGGGAACAGAGAGCGCAGTTTACGAGGTGCTGAAGAATCTGCCTATGGGAACGCTTCTCATCCCGATTCTCGTCGTCACAGTTTATCTGTGCTTTGTCACAGCGGCCGATTCGACAACGAACGCACTGGGCGATCTGTGCTGCACAAGCACACAGTACGGGACTGAGAACTCACTGAAATCAGTGAAAGTCGTCTGGGGCGTGCTGATCGGAGTCATGGCGGTCATATTGATCTGCAGCAACGGAGTGGCCGGCGTCAAGATGATATCTGTCATCGGCGGTCTTCCGGCTATGATACTGCTGCTCATATCCGGGGTATCACTTTTAAAAGTGACTATAAAATACAAAAAAGAAAATGGAGGAATGAAACATGAAGAAACTACCAATCGTAATGGACTTTGACACTGGAACAGACGATGCCATAGCGCTCATCTGCGCGCTGATGCACAGGGACATGCTTGACATCCGCGCGATCACCGCAGTAGCCGGGAATGTGCCTCTGGAGGCGACGGCGACGAACACGCTGAACATCGTGGACGCTCTCGGGCACACGGACATCCCGGTTGCCAAAGGGGCCGACGCTCCGCTGAAACGCGAGCTGAAATGCGCCATCTCCCACGGGAAGACAGGCCTGGGCGATGTTGTGATACCGCCGTCAGGCCGTTCCTTCTGCGAGAAAGACGCGGCAGAAGTTATCTATGACGCGGCAGTAGAGTGCAAAGGAGAACTGATCTGTCTGGCTACAGGTCCTCAGACGAACCTGGCCCTCGCGATCCAGCGCCACCCCGACATCGTCGGCCTTATCAAGAAAGTATATATCATGGGCGGCTGTCTCGTAGGCGGCAACATGACTCAGGCAAGCGAGTTCAACGCATATGTAGATCCCGAGGCGCTGCAGATCCTCTTCCGCTCCGGCATTGACGTTGCAATGATCGGCCTGGACGTCACCTTACAGACGGAACTTCCGATATGGGTAAAGGAGATGGTGGAACATATCGAGACGCCCGAAGCACAGCTCGCATCACAGGTCATGGACTTCTGTCTGCGCAGAAACAAAGAATGGGGATATGATGTGGCCAATCTGCACGATGTAGTAGCATTTTGCGCCATCGTTAACCCCTCTGTCCTTAAGTTCAAACGATATTATGTGGATGTGGAGACAGAGGGAACCATCACCCGGGGCATGACTGTCGCTGATTTCCGCGATGTTTGCCCGGATAAAGAGAAAAATATCGACTGCGCTGAGGATATCGATCTCGGAGCATTCTGGAAATGGTTTGTTGACATATTTAAAGACTACGAAAGGAAATAAGAACTATGAGTACACCAAAGAAACATAATATGTGGCTGATGCTTATCGTCATCTGCCTTGGCGGGAGTATCATCTATATCTTCCCCTATCTGCAGTACACCTTTTATGACAGCATGATGGCAGAACTGAACTTTACAAATACACAGATGGGAAATATCCTGTCGATCTACGGAGCTTTGAACCTGATCGCATATTTTATGGGCGGTATCATTGCCGACAGATTCCCAAGCCGTATTCTGATCACATTCTCACTGATCGTTACGGGTATCAGCGGATTCTGGTTCGCTACATTCCCGTCGTATACGGCGATGATCGTCATCAGCGTCATCTGGTCCCTGGCGACGATCTTTACATACTGGCCCGCCATGATCAAAGCGGTAAAGCTTCTCGGCAGCAGCGATGTCCAGGGACGTCTCTTCGGATTCCGCGAGGCGCTCAACTCCCTCGGATCACTGATCCTCTCATCCGTAGCGATGTGGGTGTTCACTTCCGGCGGAGAGAATTTCCGCGGCGTTGTTATCTTCTATAGTGTTGCATATATTGTTATCGGTATCATCAGTTTCCTTTTCCTGCCGAAAAAGGATCTGGAAGAAGACAAACCGAAACAGAGCATCTTTGCAGGACTCGGTTATGTCCTCAAGAATCCTACGGTATGGCTGATCGGTTTCATTATCTTCTTTGGCTATGCGGTCGGCTCTACTATGGGAAGACTGACTCCGTACCTGACTTCCGTCTATAAGATGGGCGTTACCACAGCCGGCATCGTCGGGATCATCAATACATACGGCGTCGGAAACGTAGGCGCTGTGGCAGGCGGACTTATCACTGACAAGATGAAATCGTCCACCCGCTTTCTGAAATGGTGCTTCGTCATCATGGCGGTCCTGCTTGCTGCATTTGTAGCAATCCCGGGTGTTCCATCTTTCCTCGTGATCGCGATCATCATGGGACTGACTGTACGTCTCGTACAGACTGCAGTGCGCGGCGTGTACTTCGTACCGCTGGATGAAGCCAGGATCCCAACCGAGTACCTCGGCACAGCCGCCGGAGTCGTAAGCGTCATCGGATTCTCTCCGGATGCATTCCTCTTCACGATTTACGGACGTCTCATCGATAATATGTCCGAGGTCGCGGGATACAAGCTCATGTTCGGCGCTCTCATCGCCTTCTGCGCGATCGGCTTCGTACTTACGATCCTGCTCACGAAGAGACTGAAAAAAGAGCAGGCATAACACGGGAGCATTCTGCCCGTCATACAAATGGAAAGGACCGGCCACGATCAGCCGGTCCTTTCCGTTTTTTATGAATTTTTCATTACTACGCTCTCCACAACATCCGCCACATGTTCACACGCATCCGCACATCTCTCAAGGTAAATGTAGATATCTCTCCACGCTATGATACGCAGCAGTTCCCCCGACTCTGTATAGAGTCCGCGCACGCTCTCTATAAAAAGCCGGTCCGCTTCTTCTTCCAGATCGTTGATCCGTATCACGAGCTTTTTCAGGTTCCTGGATCTCTTAAAATTTTTGAACTCCTGCAGAAGCTCTTTTACCGCGTCGCAGCACTGGATGATGATGTCCGTCATCTTAAGTGCGTTCGGCTCGATCTCCCGGACGTTATTCATATATACTCTGAGCATAACGTCTTCTACTTTATCCGTCATATTGTCGATATTCTGACTCAGTGTCACGATATCTTCGCGCTCGATGGGCGGGAGAAACTCTTTCGCCAGATGATCCAGCATCTCGTGTTTCTTCGCGTCTCCGCTGTGCTCTACTTCATGGAGCCTGTCCAGCTGGTCTTTCAGGTTATCCGGCTCGAATTTCTCAAGCGTCTCCTTCAACATCTGCGCCGCACGGCAGGAATACTCCGCACATGCCACGAAATTGTCAAAATAAAATGCATCTTGTCTCTTAGCCAATGTTTTTTCCTCCTCTTACTGCCCGCGTCATCCTGTCCTGCGGGAATATGATCGTTGAAGCTCTATATTGTCAGAATAGTATAATAAATATCTTTGCCACTATGAAACTTATAAGTCCGCATCCCGGGAATGTGAATATCCATGTGAGCATCATGTCTTTTACAACGCCGAAGTTGATTGCCGACAGCCTTTTCACAGCTCCCACTCCCATGATCGCGCTTGTCTTTGTATGTGTCGTTGACACCGGGATACCAAACACGCTTGAGAGGAGCAGACATACCGCTCCCGCGAGATCTGCAGAGAAGCCCTGGAATTTCTCCAGTTTTACCATATCCATTCCCACGGATTTAATGATCTTCTCTCCTCCTACGCTTGTCCCCACGCCCATGACCGTACTGCACAGGAGCATAAGCCATACCGGGATGATCATACCCTCGACGCTGCTCTGACCGTTGCAGAAAGCAACGCCCAGGAACAATACTCCGATGAACTTCTGTCCATCCTGCGCTCCGTGCATAAAACTCATAAACGCTGCGCCGAATATCTGCGCTGCAGTAAAGAATCCGTTCGTCCTCCGGCGGTCCATAGCTGCACAGAATATGGTAATGATCTTGCAGATCACCCAGCCCATAAAGAACCCGAGAGCCAGACTGAGGACGAGACCGTAAAGCACTTTCACCCACTCGCCAAAATTGACGCCTCCGGCTCCGTTGTGGATCGCGATCGCTGCTCCGGTAAGACCGGCGATCAGGCTGTGGCTCTCACTCGTCGGTATCCCGAACACAGAAGCTGCCACACTGTATACAACGATCGAAAACAGCGCCGCGCACAGAGCGATGAGCGCTTCATCTGTCTGCCCGCCAAAGTCTACCATATTGCTGATCGTCGATGCGACCGAACTGTTGATCTGCGTCATGACCAGCACGCCGAGAAAATTAAACACAGCGCTCATCATGATCGCCGTCCGCACTTTCAGACACCTTGTGGCAATACATGTGGCGATCGCATTCGGCGCATCCGTCCAGCCATTTACGAATATCACTCCCAGAGTGAGCACTACTGTCACCAGCAGAACAGGATTTGAAAACACCTGCTGGCAAAAACCTGCAAAAGAAACGTCCATATTCTTCCCCTTTTTGCTGTATATTCGATTATTCTATGATAACTGTTACCATCTTTTTTCGCCTTACACAAAAAAACTGGCTTAATCATGCCAGGCTAATTTACACAGAATTAACCTAAATATAACATTTGCCAGTATCTGTGTCAATATTCATATTCTTTCTTAGCAGAAAACTGACATATGCAGGCGCTTTGGCTCCCGCCGCTTCTTTGCATGATATGCCCGGCTCCGTCCACAGTTCAGCCGCGCCTATTCGCAAAGTCGTACCGGTGTACTGTACCATCCACTTTCAGCAAAATGACGCAGAATGAATTTTTACTCTGCAAGGCGGAGGAATGAGGCGATGCGGTGGCATCGTCGATTGACAACAACGCAGCAGATGAAAATTCAGGCAAGTCATTATGCGAAATGTGGATGATACAGTACACTGACGTGCTTACTGCGGCTTCCGCCGCTTCTTTGCTCATATTCGGGCGCTCCGGCTCCGTCCACAGTTCAGCCGCGCCATTCGCAAAGCCGCACTTCGTGCTTACTGCGGCTCCCGCCGCTTCTTTGCTCATATTCGGGCGCTCACTCCATGAAAAAGGACAGGCGAAAAACCGTACAAGCACGGTTTTCTCTCCTGTCCTTCTTCATGGCTGAACTGTTATTATAAGTTCCACTTCTTGTCCTGGGCTACTCTCAGGCGGGTCATTGCCCGGGCGAGGGAGGCCTGGGTGTGGTAGTATTCCTGCGTGCTCTGTTTCTGCCGCATCTGCTCTTCTGCGCGCTCCTGCTGTTCCCGCGCGCGGCGGACGTCGATGTCCTCCGGCCGCTCGGCGGTGTCTACCAGAAGCGTGACACGGTTGTTCACGATCTCTGCAAACCCCGTTCCTACCGCAAGATCTTTCCACTCTTCTTCTCCTGCAAGCTGGACTTTCGCAGTACCTACCGCTATAGCTATGACCATATTTTCATGGTTCGGCAGGATCCCCTTCTCTCCATCGGGAGCCGGGATGATGAGTTTTTTGCAGCGGCCCTCATAAAAGACCTTATCACTTGCTATGATCTTCAGACCAAATGTATCCATTATGCATACACTCCTGTTCTATTCTGCGGTCTTACGCTTCTGCCGCTTCCGCTTTTGCTTTCTCGATCACATCATCGATCGTTCCCACATTGAAGAATGCGGATTCCGGATATTCATCCATCTCTCCGTCGATGATCATCTTAAAGCCGCGGATCGTCTCTTTCAGTGGTACATATTTTCCGGGAGTTCCTGTAAATGTCTCAGCCACAAAGAACGGCTGTGACAGGAATCTCTGGATCTTTCTCGCACGCATGACAGTCGCTTTATCCTCATCGGAAAGTTCTTCCATACCAAGGATCGCGATGATATCCTGCAGCTCTTTATATTTCTGAAGGATCGCGATAACCTTATTCGCTACTTCATAATGCTCTTCACCGACAATGTCCGCCTCAAGGATACGTGAACTGGACTCCAGCGGATCTACGGCAGGATAAATACCCTGCTCCACGATCTTTCTGGACAGAACGGTGGTCGCATCCAGATGGGCGAATGTGGTAGCCGGCGCCGGGTCAGTCAGGTCATCGGCCGGCACATATACAGCCTGCACAGATGTAACGGAACCGTTCTTTGTGGAAGCGATACGCTCCTGCAGTTCGCCCATCTCTGTTGCCAGTGTAGGCTGATATCCTACGGCTGACGGCATACGGCCGAGCAGCGCTGACACCTCAGAACCCGCCTGTGTAAAACGGAAAATATTATCGATGAACAGAAGCACGTTTCTGTGCTCTTCATCACGGAAATACTCCGCCATCGTAAGTCCTGTTTCCGCCACACGCATACGCGCTCCAGGCGGCTCGTTCATCTGTCCGAACACAAGGGCTGTCTTCTCAAGTACCCCCGATTCTTTCATTTCAGACCAGAGGTCATTCCCCTCACGGGAACGCTCTCCGACTCCGGTAAAGATAGAATATCCGCCGTGCTCTGTAGCGATGTTTCGTATCAGCTCCTGGATGAGCACCGTCTTACCGACTCCGGCTCCTCCGAAGAGTCCGATCTTACCGCCCTTCGCATACGGCGCCAGAAGATCGATGACCTTGATCCCTGTCTCCAGGATCTCAACGACCGGGCTCTGGTCCTCAAATGACGGCGGATCTCTGTGGATCACCCATTTTTCGGAATCTTCGATGGCATCCCCGTCATCGATCGTCTCGCCGAGGACATTAAAGAGTCTCCCCAGCGTTTTCTCTCCGACCGGCACTTTAATACCGTCTCCTGTGGCTGTCACTTCCATATCTTTGCGAAGCCCCTCGCTCGCTGCCAGCATCAGACAGCGCACCTCGTTGTTCCCAAGGTGCTGGGCAACTTCCATGATGCATTTTTTACCGTTATTATCGACTTCAAGCGCATCTTTGATAAAGGGAAGTTCGCCGTCTTCAAATACTACGTCAACGACAGGTCCCATGACCTGTGTGATTCTTCCTTTATTCATAATCATTCTCACTTTCTTTCCAAAAGTATCCTTCTACTTCTGCTGTGCCCTTGCACCTGCGCAGACCTCTGTGATCTCCTGTGTGATCGCCGCCTGCCGTGCCCTGTTGTACGCGATAGACAGGTCGTGGATCAGATCCTGCGCACTGTCTGTTGCCGATTTCATCGCCATCATACGGGCATTGTGTTCGCTTGCATAGGCCTCTACAAGACAACCGTATATCATACCGGTCACATAGTTCGGTACAATACTGTCCATCACCGCCTCCGCGGACGGATACAGCTCGATCGATTCACGATGCACATTAAGCGGCATCTTCATCTCATTGAACGAACTTCTCTCAAGCGGCAGGAGCTTCATCACTTCCGCATCCGACTGGACAGAATTCTCCATCCGGGTATACACGATATAGATTTCATCCAGTTCGCCCTGTTCAAATTGTTCCAGCAGCACTCCGGAGATATCCCTGGCGCGGTGCATCGTCGGCTTCTGTACCGTATACTGGAAATTTGTATCGATCTCTACGCCGCGCTTTGCAAAGTAATGCCGCCCCAGCTCTCCCACAATAAACAGCTTATGGATCCCCGGCTTTGCCAGGATCTCTTCTTCCAGCTTTACGATATTGTGGTTATACGCCCCTGCCAGGCCTTTGTCGGCAGTGACCACGATGGAACCGATCTTACGCTCTTCCGCCGGGATTTCCTCTCTCTGCATGAAATAGTTGTGTTCAAGTTCCGGCAGATGCCTTAAGATCCTTGAAATCTCACCCTGCAGTGCATAAAAGTACGGCTCGGTATCCGACAGCTTTTTCTTCGCCTGCGTCATCTTGGAAGAGGAGATCATATACATTGCATTTGTAATCTTCATCGTGTCTTTGACACTGTTGATACGGCTCTGTATCTCTCTGATATTTGGCATGTTATCACCTGCTCTTTTTTAAATCTCCGTTCAGCCCGCTCCATTCGCAAAGACGCACTCTCGTGCTGTCCTATAGCTGAACTGTTGCTTTATATTCCCTGGCAGTCTCCACGATCTTTTCGATCAGCTCGTCAGACAGCACTTTCTTTTCTTCGATCTCCTGCCCGATCTCCGGATGCGCAGTGCCAAAATAAGTAAGCATATCTGACTGGAACTGCTTGATCTTCTTCTTATCGATTCCCAGGAGTACTTTATGTGTCGCCGCACAGAGGGTAATAACCTTCTCATGCAGGGACAGTGGATGATACAGCGGCTGTTTCAACAGCTCCATCAGTCCGCTTCCGTATTCAAGCTGTTCTTTCGTTGCAGGATCCAGATCAGAACTGAACTGCGTAAACACTTCCATCTCTCTGTACTGCGCCAGATCGATACGGATACTTCCGGACGCTTTCTTCATAGCTTTGGTCTGCGCCGCACCACCCACACGGGATACGGAAAGACCTACATTGACCGCCGGTCTCATACCTGATGCGAAAAGACCGCTCTCCAGGAAGATCTGGCCGTCAGTAATAGAAATTACATTGGTCGGAATATAAGCGGATACATCTCCCGCCTGTGTTTCAATGATCGGCAGAGCCGTAATGGAACCGCCGCCTTTCTCATCGCTCAGACGGCTGGAGCGCTCCAGCAGCCTTGAGTGGAGATAGAATACATCTCCCGGATATGCCTCACGTCCCGGAGAACGTCCGAGAAGAAGAGACAGCGCACGGTATGCGACCGCATGTTTGGACAGATCGTCGTATACGATCAATACATCTTTGCCCTGATACATAAAGTATTCTGCCATCGACGTCCCCGCATAAGGAGCAATATACTGCAGCGGCGCACAGTCGCTTGCCGTGGAGGATACCACGATCGTATAATCCATAGCTCCGTGTGTCTTCAGCGTATTTACTACCTTTGCCACCGTAGACGCTTTCTGTCCGATCGCAACATAGACACAGATCACATCTTTTCCTTTCTGGTTCAGGATCGTGTCCATCGCGATAGATGTCTTTCCTGTCTGACGGTCTCCTATGATCAGCTCACGCTGCCCACGGCCGATCGGGAACATCGCGTCGATAGACAGGATCCCGGTCTCCATCGGAACGCTGACAGACTTTCTGTCAATGATTCCCGGAGCCTCCTGCTCGATCGGGCGGTAATCATCTGCTTTGATCTCGCCCCGTCCGTCAATTGCCTCGCCGAGTGCATTGACGACTCTTCCTATATATGCTTCACCGACAGGTACGCCGGCTTTTTTTCCTGTGCGGGATACTTTCGTGCCCTCACGGATCTCCGTATCACTTCCGAAAAGGATACATCCGATCTCATCTTTGCGGATATCCTGGACCATTCCCTTAAGCCCGGTCTCGAATGTGATGATCTCTCCGTACATGGCGTGGTCGATCCCATAGATCGTAGCAATCCCGTCACCTACTGAGACGACAGTTCCGACTTCACTGTCTTTGCTCATTGTATCAAAATTCTCTATCTCCTCTCGGAGTATAGAGATAATCTCATCTGAGTTGATTGAACTCACCTTGTTCACCTCCAGGTTAAATTAAGAGTAAGACTTCTGATGCAGCCTTATTATCAGTGTCCGCCCAGAGTCTGTGTAAGTCTGTCCAGACGTCCTTTCATGCTCCAGTCATACTCGTCGCTGCCCGCGCGGAGAATAAATCCGCCCAGCAGATCCGCGTCGTGCCGCACTTCGATCTGCGCTTTCCGGGCTCCATACTTTCTGCACAGGAAGCTTTCCATTCCCTTTTTCTGTTCTTCATCCGGCTCGACAGTACATGTCAGCACGGCTTTCAGGACTTTATCCTCCTCGTCCCGGCATCTGTCATATGCCGCGAAGATCTCGTCCATAAGGTCCATCCTGTGATACTTGCATGCCGTCTTCAGGAAGTTTCTCATATCTTCCGGAAATACTCTGTCGATGACTGCCATTTTCTTCTTCTGGGCGACCGTAGGATTCATGAACAGATCGGAAAGCTGCGGAACAGCATCTAATATCTCGCGTGTCTTTCTTACACTCTCCTCGGGAATATTCAGTTCAAAAAGAACTTTCCCGTATGAGACCGCAGTAGAAGAACAGCGTATTTCATTATTTGTCTGCATTGCCATCGTCCTCACCTGCTTCTTTCAGGAACTGCTCGTACAGATCCCGGCTCTCCTTATCATCCGCATTGCCGCCAATGATCTTCGCCGCTGATGCAGCGGCAAGCCCTGCGATCTGTGACTTCAGTTCTTTCATCGTCTGCTCACGCTCGATGCGCACATTCTCTTTCGCGGATTCGATCATAGTGTCTGCTTTCTCTCCCGCTTCGTTTACGATACGGTCATACTCAGCTTTCGCACTTTTTCTTGCATCCTCTATAAGCTGTACAGATTCCTGCTTTGCTCCGCTTAAAGCTGTCTCATACTCCTGTTTCAGCCTGTTGGCATCCGCCTGTGCCGCCTCTGCATTCTTAAATCCATCATCTATCATCTGTTTCCGCTGCTCCATGATATTCATCACGGGGCCGATGAGGAAATGTCTCAGCAAAAGATAAAGAACAACAAGGTTGATTATGGTCCAGACAAGGTTCAAGTCTATTGAGATCACCTTTTAACCCCACCTTTCATGTTATCGTCTCTAAATTCTGCCATTGTCATTACTGAAGAAGGATGATGATCAGAAGTCCGATGATGAAACCGTAGATAGCTGTTGCCTCTGCAAGCGCACATCCGAGGATCAGGTTCTTGCTGATCTTACCCTCTGCCTCAGGCTGTCTTGCAATCGCCTCTGTAGCCTTTCCCGTTGCGATACCGATACCTACACCTGCTCCAATACCTGTTAATACTGCAATACCTGCTCCGATAGCAATAATTGTTCCCATGATTCTAATCTCCTTTTTTTCATCATATTTTGTGTGTTATGAATTGCCGATGCCTTCCCCTCTTTATCCGGGTACGGCCCTTCCCGCCATCTGCGGGACTACTCCATCTCCTCGGTCATGAACAGTGCTGTCAGGAATACAAATACATATGCCTGAAGCAGACCGTCGAAAATGTCAAAATAAAAACTTACCGGGATCGGTACGATCAGCGGTACAAAGAATTTCAAAAGCTCCAGTACCACAAATCCGGCCAGCATGTTTCCGAAGAGTCGCATACAGAGCGACAGCGGCCGGATGACGATCTCCAGTACTGTGATCGGCGCCACCACCGGAATGGGCTGGGCGAAATGTTTTACCCAATGTTTCACTCCGTTCTTGCGGATTCCCGAAAATTCGATCAGGCACATGCTCATAATAGCCAGAGCTGCCGTCACGTTCAGATCTTTTGTCGGCGGTTTAAAGCCGAACAGCGGCGCAAGCGTGTTCGCTGCAGCCAGATAGAGAAGTACCGTGATCAGATAAGGGCTGTATCTTCGGCTTTCTTTTCCGATTACCCCCTCAAAAAAGTTCTGCGCCCAGCTTATGCCCGCTTCCAGTACGAGCTGGACTTTGCCAGGATTTTCTACCCTGAGGTTCCTCGTCAGGATAATAGACAGCAGAACAAGAACCGCCATGATGATCCATGTGACCACCACGGATTCGGAGATACCTCCCACGACCGGAAGAGTGAACACTGTCTCGCAGTTCAGTTCTTCCATCAGTGTTTCTGTCAGATTTCCCGTATTGCTCCCTCCTTTATCTTTCTGTCTCTGGTTTTAGATGAGTATGCCGGAGCTGTCTGTGTGCCGGATTTAGGCATAAAAAAAAGAGTTGCTCCCCGTTGAACCCCTTAAATCCTTTTTCACTTTTCAGTTCCGGACGCCCCGAAAAAGATCAGATATGCCTTCTTCAGGAACTGCCTTCCCGCTTTATTTTTTCCTATTAAAAACAGGTATTTCGGAAAGCTGAATAAATATTACGCCCGGGACTAAGATTTGTCAACATTTTCATGCTTTATTTTTTCCCAGGTCAAATGCCGGTTTTTTACTTCATTTTGTACTTTTTCACAACTTACACGGAATAAACTTTTATTAAATTTTCATGCGTTTTTTCCGAAAAAGCCGCGCTTTTACGAGTTCCTGTGACATTTTGTATGCTTTTACTGAATTTTTTTCAGATTTTTGTATGTTTCATACAATATGTCAATCTTATTTTCCTGGTCCGGGGATAAAAAACGGCAAACCGGTATAAACATTTCCGCTTTTGCGTTATAATATGGAAGAGGTGCATAAATGAAGAAGAACCAACGATTCTCATCAACATATTTTACATGCAGGTCCGATATCCTGTTTTTCTCCTGTGGAGTCGTCATGCTCGCAAGCGAGATATGGAAACAGCTCACTCTGACCGTTTCCGTCAATCATGGCACATATATCTGGTGGTATCTTCCGTTTCAGCTCTGCAGTATCCCGATGTATGTACTCCTTGCCTATCCGTGGCTTCGCCGGGAGATCCTGCGCCGCAGCGCTCTCGCCTTTCTTATGAGCTACTCCCTCCTGGGCGGGACGGCCGTGTTTGCAGATACGAGCGGTCTTCATTACCCGCTTTTTTCTCTGACTCTGCACTCCTACCTGTGGCACATCCTTCTTATTCTGCTCGGTGTCTCGGCAGGCATCGTTTTCCTTCGCCGCCTTCTTGCAGAGTGCAGCCGCCGGGATTGCAGAAAGACAGTGTTTCCCTGCGCCCTTACGCCCGCGTTCCCACTGCGCCCATTCCTGTACAGCACCTTTCTGTATCTGTTTTGCTGTCTCGCTGCAGAATGTCTCAACCTCTCGCTGGACGGCCGTGGAACGATCAACATGTTCTATATCAACTCTGATTATGAGATGCAGCAGATCCTGTTCCGCGATCTTGTTCCCCTGATCGGAAATACCGCCGCGATACTTGTCTACATTGGGGCGACCGTTCTTGGAGCCTTTTTATTCTATCTTCTCTGGGAGCTTTTCTTCCGCCTCGCGCTCCGTCTCAGCCGCAGACATTGAACCTTTCCCGTTCATTTTTTTCTTTATCACATTGGAGCGGACTACCTCTTTTACATCATCGCCGTTCTCCGTGATCTTTTCCGCTATCCTGAGGAAATCCCTGTCCGCCGTTTTGCGGCGCGGGATAAAGCGTCCCGCGAACATCCCTTTTCCACGCCCCCGGTTCTTAACAAAAAAGAATCCGATCACTGAAAAGACAATGGCGCCGATAAAATTAACGATCAGATCCTGCATCGTGTCGATCAGACCGATGTCAAGATAGCCGCCCAGTCCCAGTTCCCGTCCGTTTACCGCGGTCTCAGTAATCCCGGATATAACATACGGGACATTACGTCCGGCGGGATCCAGGGTGACGGAACGGATCGCATGGATCACAGTGTCTTTCTGCATGTCGTATCCTCCGATCTGATCCATCCCGAACTCAAAGAACTCCCAGACGACTCCGATCGTCATAGAGAAACAGAAAGCTACGATCGCCATAAAGAGCGGGGACAGATGAAAGGCCGCTTTTTCGCTGCGGTTTAGCAGGTCGACAAGAGAGAAACCAATGGCCGCCGCGAGAAATCCATTGATCGTATGCAGCACTGTATCCCAGAAAGGGAACACCAGGTAGAATTCGCTGATCTCTCCGAGTATCTCCGCCGCAAAAATAAAGATCAGTATGATGATCTCAAGCGTAGTCGGCAGTTCCACCTTAAATGTGATCTGCACAAGACTGGGCATTACCAGCAGGATCAGTGTGAGCGCACACAAAAACACGTTCTCGTAATTACGGTTCAGAAGCTGCAGGATCATCATCACGATCACAAGAATCCGCAGAGTAAAATATACGATAAACGAACTTCTGTGCTCGCGCAGTTCCATATACAGCGCCTCGCTGAGATTGCGAAAGCGGCTCTTTTTCCGTTTGGCGTTTTCTTCTTTGCTGTCGTTATCGGATGTGTCGTTGTATGGTTTCTTATTCATAGGCTGTAACCCCCGGTGTGAATCTCTTCCGCGTAGTTAAGCCATATTGTAACATTTTCAACACATTTATGTCTACCCGGGATTCCGGGGTTTCCTGCGCTCTCCCCTCGCCTGCTATTGTCGTCTCAGCCGGTCCGCCAGCGTCTGTCTCTGGAACATCCTCACCATGTATACAGTGATCAGTATCGGAACAAGTACGATAAAGACCGCATACCCGGCGAAGAACCACACGGGGAATGTAAACCTCATATAATCTGCCCCAAAGTATCTCAGGATCCGTATCATCACATATCCCGCCGCAGTCCCCAGCGCAAACGTTATGAACAGATTCCCGGCCGAGATCATCAGGGCCTCGGCGCCAAGCATTTTTACAAGCTGCCTTCGCGTCATCCCCACAGACTGAAGCATGGCGAACTCATGGTCCCGCGTCAGGATGCTGGTGATCAGGGTATTGAGCAGATTAATGAGGGCAAATGCGATGATGAACAGGCTCAGTCCCACAATGACTGAATACAGGAGCGTAAACATAGACTCCGTCTGAAGAATCCTGTCCCTCAGTGTATCCAGCGAGAGATATGGATATCCCTCAAGAAGGCCGCAGAGGCTCTCCTCGATCTGATCCGCCTTGTCCATATCTGTCTTTACCACGAACTCACTGGTCAGATCCGTGCCGCCCATCATCTCTTTCATCGTCGCATCAGGGATCAGGAAGGACAGTGTGCGCTCTCCCGGGAGCGCATCCGAAGCCCGGACGAAGTCGTCCCTGTCTACCACGGCCGCCACTTCAAATGTTCTCTGTCTCTCGTCCTGCCCGTCATACCAGTGAAACGTCACGTCGTCCCCGGGTTCCAGTTCCCAGCCGTATACTTCCTCCCATTGTTCTCCGCCCACCGCTATGATCTGGCCGTTTTCTGCCATATCTGCATAGGATATCTGCCCCTGATGCTCCATATCAAGCAGCCTTTCGGTCCGGTCCTCACTCAGAACACCTGTCCAGTCGTTTCCGCTGTCCCCGTCGGCTTCCCACAATACCGGGACTTTCTCCACTGGCAGCACTTCCTCCACGCCGTCCAGGTCCCTGATCCGGTCCGCCAGCACATCGTCCAGCGGCTGTTCCACCCTCAGTTGCATCTCCCCGTATTCGGCTGTCTCCGAGAGATTATAGGAGTAGCTGATGACAAACTCACCGTACGCAAATTCTCCCTGCCTTGCGTATTCTTCTTCATCTGTAGAGCTCACGTAGAATGCCGCCAGCATATACAGCACCCCGCCGATCCCGAGGGATATCATCGTCAACGCCGTCTTCTTTTTATTTCGGAAGCTGCTCATGACCGCGAGACTTCCGGGAGTGATCCTGCGGGCCGGCTTTTCGCCGTCCTTTCGTTTCCTGCGTTCCGGCGCTCCTGTGTCTGTGCTGTAGCCGTTATATCTTGCCGCGTCGACGGGCGATATGGACGCTGCGATCTTCGCCGGCCGGCGTACAGAACACAGGACCGTGACGATATCAGCCGCAGTGACACATGCAGAGATAAGCAGCATATTGAGCCAGCTCCAGCCTGACGGCCGGATCAGATAACTGATCAGGCCGCCCACGGCCAGCCCGGCAGGGATCCCGACAGCGCATAGTATCAGTCCCTCGATACGTACCATCCGTCGGATCTGTCTCCTGGTCATGCCAATCGTGCGGAGCTGTCCGAACTGCCGGACGCGTCCTGCCACGGACAGATAGAATACACTATATATGACGAGCACACTGACCAGAAGAATACCTGTCCCCAGTCCGATAACGGTCACTGCCTCCTGCGTCTGCATCTCTCCGCCGGACAGGACTTCGAGGAAGTAATCATTGATATTGACATTGCGTCTGTCCACGCCGAACTCTCTGCCGAAAGAATACGCCGCGTCCTCAAATTCCGATCGTGTCATATCCTCCGCGTCCCGCAGACAGACCGCGCCCTGCCACGGAACATCTTTTAACTGGCTTCCGTTCTCTGCATATTTTCCGGAAAAGACAACAGAATATACTGTCTGCTGTCCTTCTGTGTGATAGACGCCCGAGAGCGTATACTCTTCCGTAGTTCCGTCCAGCCAGGTAAAAGAAACCTGTCCGCCCGGCTCGGGGCTGACGCCGCTCAGGCTGCAGTAGACGTCCGAAAGCAGGATCTCGTCTTCCTCCGCCGGCATCCTGCCTTTTATCGGAGAGATCATCTCCAGTCCCACGCCCTCGTCTTTTAACGGCTCACTGCCATATGCGACCGGAGAGACCATATTCCCGTCTATCTCAACACCCTGTCCCTGCTTCATACCGAGGACATAGCTGGTCGGCTCATCCTCCGCCGCCATCTCCGACAACTGTTCTGCGCTCAGACCGTAGTATATAACCTGCTGCATAGTTTCTGCCTGCCGCTTTGCCGCCGTATTATATCCTGCATAGAACAGCGCCATTACCATGAGCAGGCTTACTGACAATGCGATCGTAAGAATCACAAAGATATTCCGCATCCTGCTGCTTTTTATACTGCGCCGGGCGAGAGTCCGTACGGCGTATCCGTTGTTATTTCCTGACAGCCTGTCTCTCATGCGCCCCACCTGCTTTCTGTGATCCTTCCGTCTTCGATGCGTATGATACGGTCGGCTGTCTGAGCGATCTCCTCATTATGGGTGATCATGACCACCGTCTGATTAAAATGTCTGGCAGACATACGGATCAGGCCGAGCACATCCTGGCTCGTCTTTGAGTCGAGATTTCCTGTGGGTTCATCGCACAATAATATGGCCGGTTTTGCCGCAAGCGCCCTGGCGATCGCAGCTCTCTGCTGCTGGCCGCCGGACAGATTACCCGGCATTTCCGTAAGTTTGTCCCGGATCCCCAGCAGGCGGATCACCTCTTTGATATAAGCATCGTCGGGTTTTTCCCCGTCCAGAGATACAGGAAGGATGATATTCTCATAGACATTTAAGATGGGGACAAGATTATAATTCTGGAATACGAATCCGATCCGCCGCCTGCGGAAGATGGTCAGCCGCTCATCATTCATCGCCGAGAGCGTCTTACCCGCTATGATCACTTCTCCCTCCGTAGGCGTATCCAGTCCGCCTATCATATTAAGGAGGGTAGATTTGCCGCTTCCGCTTGTTCCCACAACGGCGACAAACTCTCCCTCCTCAACTGTGAGCGACACCCCGTCCAGAGCGCGCACGATATTCGGCTTTTCCCCGTAATATTTCTTCAGATTCTTTGTGACCAGAATACTCATTTTCATTTCTCCTTTCCCGCTGTTCTCAAGATGATGGTACAAGAATAGCAGGGAAATGTTTCAGAAATGTCTCAAAAAGGAAAAGCTATTTTGAAGCTGTAGGATTCCTGTGATCCTCACTTCATCTCGTTTCTGAAAAACTCAGTTATTTTTCCAAAGGGGATCACATCCATCCGGTCGTACAGATCGGTGTGCACTGCTCCCGGGATGATCATCAGTTCTTTGTTGTACGCGTATGGATTGCCTTTTATCATATCTTCATAAGCGTCTCTGCTGAAGTAACAGGAGTGCGCTTTCTCCCCGTGGATGACCAGCACCGCGCTTCGGATCTCATTACTGTACCGGAGGATCGGCTGATTCATAAACGACATGCATCCGGTCACGTTCCACCCGTTGTTTGAATTCAACGAACGCGGATGATACCCTCTCTTAGTCTTATAGTAATCGTGATAGTCTTTCACAAAGAACGGAGCGTCCTCCGGCAGCGGATCCACCACGCCGCCTCCAGCCGCATAGCTGCCGCTCCTGTAGTCCTCCAGGCGCTGTGCGTTCAGAGCTTTCTTCTTCTCATAGCGCGCGTCTGCAGAATCTTCCGCATCAAAATATCCCTTTGCATTCACCCGTGTCATATCGTACATCGTAGATGCGACCGTAGCTTTGATCCTTGTGTCGATCGCCGCTGCGTTGAGCGCCATGCCTCCCCATCCGCAGATCCCTATGATGCCGATCCGGTCAGGATCCACGTTATCCTGCACCGAGAGGAAATCCACCGCCGCCTGAAAATCCTCTGTATTAATATCAGGCGACGCCATATAGCGCGGCTGCCCGCCGCTTTCCCCCGTAAACGACGGATCAAACGCGATCGTCAGGAAACCAAACTCAGCCATCTTCTGCGCATACAGACCTGACGACTGCTCCTTCACCGCCCCGAACGGGCCGCACACTGCAATGGCGGCAAGCTTTCCCTGCGCATCCTTCGGCTCATACAGATCCGCTGCCAGGGTAATGCCGTATCTGTTATGGAACGTCACCTTGCGGTGAGCCACTTTGTCGCTCTTTGGAAATGTCTTATCCCATTCTTCTGTTAAAACTAATTTTTCTTCCATTTTTCAACTCCTCCATTCATTCTATCCCCTAACCGTTTCTCCGGTTATATCGTAACTCCGAAGTTCAGGAATAGCAAATACCTTATTTTCATTCTGTGATATGCATAAAACGCATATCTCACGCGTTCGGCAGATAAACAGCTATCACAGCGCCTTTGTGTTTTCCGGAATATATTTTCAGGTATCCTTTTTCCTTCTCGAGAATCTCCCTGGTCAGGTAAAGACCTATGCCGACGCCCTCGGTTTCCGCCGCTTTATCCTCCCGGAAAAACCGTTTGCATACGTCTGTCACATGCTCCGGCGAGATGCCGGGCCCTTCGTCCGCGATCTCGATCTTTGTATAGATCTCCAGGCGCTCGGTCCTCACCGTGATCCTGCTGCCCGGAGGAGAATATTTCACCGCATTGTCCAGCACGTTGAGAATTGCTTCCGCCGTCCATTTTTCGTCGCAGAACAGCCTTACGTCTTCCCTGCAGGATATGTCCGTCAGAATACCCCTGGCCTCGGCTTTTGCCCTGATACTCTGCTCCGACCTTTCCAGCAGACGGAGAAGAGACACCTCCCCGGGGCGCAGCGCGATCACGTTCTGCTCCAGTCTGGACATCCGTATCATCGCCTGCACAAGAAAGTCAAGCTTTGACACCTGTTGCTTTAGGATCTCCATGCACTTCCGGCGCTTTTCTTCCGCGAGCAGCGGATTTGCCGCCGTATCACAGTACAGCATGATATTAGCGACCGGCGTCTTAAGCTGGTGAGAGAGATCCGAGATGATCTCCTGGACCTCCGCTTCCCTCGCCTCGCTCTCCCGTGCCGCCGACGAAGTGATCTCCTGCAGTCTCTTCAGCTTCATCTCTACTTTGGAAGACAGCGTATCCTCCTCGGTGTCAAACGCCTCCGTCCCTCTCGCCTCCAGAATGTCGTCAATTCGTTTACAGATTTTTTCCGTAAAGGATATATATTTTCTTCTCATATGGAGCCAGATCCCCGCCGCCGCTGAACCGGAGATCGCCAGGATCGCAGCCCCCGCTGTTATAAAGAATATCGTCTGCTCTGCCATCTCATTCTCCTGTCCACTGATAACCGGTCCCGTAGATCGTCCTGATATATGAGTGTTCCTCATCCGCGATCTTCGAGCGCAGCCTGCTGACAAATATAGTCAATGTATGCTCGTCAACATAGTTCCCATCCTTATCCCAGAGCGTCTCCAGCAGGACATTTCTTGTCAGCACGATCCCCGGATTATCGCAGAACTTTTTCAGGAGTCTGAACTCCGTGGGCGTAAGCGTCAGTTCCTCTCCGTTCTTTCTCACCTGCCAGGACTGAAAATCTATCTCCAGGTTTCCCGCTTTCACCCGTTCCATCCTGCTCATTCCCGCATGATACCGGTTCAGCACGGCGCGCACTCTCCGGAGCAGTATCTGTATGTTAAAAGGCTTCGTGATATAATCGTCTGCTCCGTTCTCAAATCCCCTCAGCATATCCTCATCCAGGTCTCTTGCCGTCAGAAAGATCACCGGGATATTCTGTTCAGCTCTCAGACGTCCCGCAAAAGAGTATCCGTCTCCATCCGGCAGATTTATATCCAGAATGATAAGATCCGGGGCTCTACCCGTATCCTTGATCTTTTCTTCCGCCGCCTGCAGATTCGACACTGCATCCGCAAAAAAGCCTGCCAGTTCCAGATTGAACTTTACTCCCTGGGCCAGAATGTCGTCGTCTTCTATGATCAGAATATATTCCATCATCTTTTCTCCCTGTTCTTTTTTGCCAGAATCTGATTTTTCTGCTAAACTGATCCTGTTACCGCCACAGTTTCGTTTCAGCGATATGAGGATACCGTACCATGAGCCATCCGTTTGAATATGAAATCATATACAGTAGCCGAAAGACCATCGCCATCCAGGTGACTGCGGACGGACGCGTACTCGTGCGCTCTCCCCGGACCTGCACGAACGCCTTTATCGAAACCTTTGTCTCAAAAAACGAAAGCTGGGTGCTAAAGCATCTTGCCCGTGCAAAAGAGCTTGAGGACAAAAAGAAGGACGCCGGGATCCCGCAGCCCCCTCCGCTCTCCGGGAAAGACCGCGCGCGGTACATTAAGATCGCCCGGGATATCTTCACCCGCAAAACCGAATATTATGCGCGCATCATGGACGTCTCCTATGGCCGTATATCCATCCGAGAGCAGAAGACACGCTGGGGAAGCTGCAGCAGCAAAGGAAACCTGAACTTCAACTGGCGGCTCATCCTCGCCCCGGAAGAAGTGCTGGACTATGTCGTTGTGCACGAACTCGCTCACCGCAGGGAAATGAACCACTCGCGGGCATTCTATGCCATCGTGGAGTCCATACTGCCCGATTACCGCAGAGCACGGAAGTGGCTGCGGGAGAAAGGGCAGACGCTGTGGGAGATCGTGTAGACGCGTGCTGCGGATTATTTTGCCCCGATCTCTTTCAGCGTCTGATACACCCGAGACACCGGCAGTCCTACCACGTTATAATAATCTCCGTCGATCCGGTCGATATATGCGGCAAATCTCCCCTGTATCCCATAGGCTCCCGCTTTATCCATTGGATCTTTTGTCGCCACATAATCACGTATCTCGTCGTCCGTCATGGCATTGACATATACGTTTGTCTCCACGGAATAGTTGATGACGTTCTTCTCCCCGTCCGATCCGAAATCCAGAACAGCCACGCCGGTATATACCTGGTGTCCCCGGCCCTGCAGGCGTGTAAGCATACGGACTGCATCCTCTTCATCCGCAGGTTTTCCCAATATCTCATGATCCAGCGCTACGATCGTATCTGCGCCGATGACGACTGTATCCTCGATGTTTCCGTCAATTTCCGAAGCTATATTTTCCGCTTTCATGAGTGAGAGCTCTTTTACGATCTCTTCCGGTATATTGCTCTTATAGATCTCTTCTTTCTCACTGACTCTGACTGTAAACTCCACGCCGATCTGGGAGAGGAGTTCTCTCCTGCGGGGAGAAGCAGAGCCGAGGATGATACGTTTCTTCATATTCATCTCTTCACTTCCTCTTTTTGTATAATAAGCAATTGTACTATATTTTCCAATTAATTCAATATGGCATTCTGCATTTGTGGTTTCTTGTGGTTTTTGTTTTTCTATATTGTGGTTTTTTGCCGGTTTTTAAGATTAATCTGTTGCCATTTCCCTGTGGTTATAGTATAATCAGTATTAGAAATGCCCGCTTATGCACATTTTGCATCCGGGCCCGCGTAAATACCAACATATAGGGGTATCACGCGCATATATCTTTCCGATATATGTGCAGACCAAACTGCAAGGAGAGAAAACAATATGAAACGTTCAAAACGAATTGAGGCACTTGACGCACGCCCGGTCAATCTGGACGGTTATATCAACGAGTGGCCGGAGATGGGATTCGTGGCAATGAGCAGTCCCTATGATCCAAAGCCTTCCGTCAGAGTTGAGGACGGGAAGATCGTAGAGCTGGACGGCAGACAGCGCGAAGAATTCGACTTTATCGACCAGTTCATAGCCGATTACGCTATCAACATCGACCGGACGGAGAAATCAATGGCCGTATCTTCTCTTGATATCGCCCGGATGATCGTGGATATCAATGTGTCGAGAAAGGAGATCCTGGAGCTTATCTCCGGTATCACTCCTGCGAAGATGACGGAAGTCATGAACCACTTAAATGTCGTAGAGCTCATGATGGGAATGCAGAAGATCCGCGCCAGGAGAACGCCCGGCAATCAGGCTCATATCACAAACTTAAAGGACGATCCGGTACAGATCGCAGCCGACGCAGCCGAGGGCGCGCTGAGGGGATTCGCCGAGGAAGAGACGACAATGGGCGTTGCGCGCTACGCTCCTTTAAGCGCCATGGCTCTTCTGATCGGTTCCCAGGTGGGACGTCCGGGCGTACTTACACAGTGTTCCGCAGAGGAGGCTACAGAGCTTGAACTTGGTATCCGCGGCCTGACCACTTATGCAGAGACACTGTCTGTATATGGAACGGAAAAAGTATTTATCGACGGAGACGACACGCCATATTCCAAAGCGTTTCTGAACTCGGCATACGCCTCCCGGGGACTGAAAGTCCGCTTCACATCGGGCTCCGGTTCCGAAGTGCTCATGGGCAGCAGTGAAAAGAAGTCCATGCTCTATCTGGAGTGCCGCTGTCTCTATGTAACAAAAGGAGCGGGCAGCCAGGGGATCCAGAACGGATCCGTAAGCTGCATCGGTGTGACCGGCTCCGTACCGGCCGGCATCCGTGAGGTCCTTGCAGAGAATCTCGTGGCCGCGCTCCTTGGTCTGGAATGTGCTTCTTCCAACGATCAGAGCTTCTCCAACTCGGATATGCGCCGCACGGCCAGGACGATGCTGGAGTTCCTGCCCGGAACGGATTTCATCTTCTCAGGATATGCCGGGGAACCAAACTACGACAACATGTTCGCCGGATCGAATTTTGATGCAGAAGATTTTGACGATTATAACGTACTGCAGAGGGACATGCAGGTGGACGGCGGACTGAAACCTGTCACAGAAGAACAGGTCATCCATGTGCGAAACAAAGCCGCCCGCGCAGTGCAGGCTGTGTTCCGCAACCTGAACCTCTCTCCGGTGACGGACGAACAGGTAGAAGCCGTGACCTATGCTCACGGGAGCAAAGACACTCTCCCCCGCGACGTCACCGCTGATCTGGCAGCCGCAGAAGACGTGTTAAAACGCGGCATCACAGGCATCGACGTCGTAAAAGCGCTGGCAGAGACCGGATTTGAAGACGTGGCGGCGAGTGTGCTGAACATGCTGAAGCAGCGCGTTGCAGGCGATTATATGCAGACAGCAGCGATCCTTGACAAAGACTTCCACGTCATGTCCGGAGTCAACACTCCGAACGACTATATGGGACCGGGAACCGGCTACCGCGTAGACGGCGACCGCTGGGAAGAGATCAAGCAGATTCCGCATATCATCAATCCGTATGACATATAAGAAGGGAGGAGACAAAACCATGCAGATCAGCGAAGAATTAGTAAAACAGATCACCAACGCAGTTTTAAGCCAGATGTCACAGTCCGGCGTCTCCTCTTCAGCAGGAGATCATACGTCAGTTCCTTCTGCCGGGAAGATGCCTTCCCTCGCAGGAAGAGAACGCATCAACGAGGAAAAGACTTCTTATGCTTCTTATCCCCGCGCAAAGAAAGGGACAGATCCGAAAGAGGTTGTCATCGGAGTCGGCGCGGCTTTCCAGAAAGAAATCAAAAAGACCATCTCCGGCATCCCGCTGGACGACGTGCTGCGCAATGTAAAGGCGGGCATCGAGGAGGAAGGAATGATCCCCAGAGTGGTAAAGATCCTCGATACATCAGATGTATGTTTCATGGCGCTGGAGGCAGCGAAACTGTCCGGTTCCGGCATCGGCATCGGCATCCAGTCCAAAGGGACAACCGTCATCCATCAGAAAGATCTCTATCCGCTCTCCAATCTGGAGCTGTTCCCGCAGGCGCCGCTCATGACGCTTGAGACATACCGCCAGATCGGACAGAACGCGGCGAAATACGTGAAAGGCGAGCAGGTTGTTCCGATCCCCTGTACCAACGATCCGATGTCCAGACCGCGCTATCAGGTAAAAGCGGCGATCATGCACATCGCAGAGACAGAGCAGCTTGATCCGGAAATCGGCGCAGTTGAATGGGAGGACAGATAAATGAGATATCCTTTAGCAGAACACGAAAAAGATAATATTACATCCAAGACCGGCAAGAAATTTACTGATATTACACTGGATGAGGTAATGAAAGATCATGTGGCGCCGGACGATATCAAGATTTCAAAGGAAATCCTGAAAGCGCAGGGACAGGTGGCCATGGAAGCGGACAACGCCCCCATGGAGAAAAACTTCGAGCGCGCCGCCGAACTGGTAGACGTGCCGGATGACGTGATCCTGAAAATGTACGACAAGCTGCGCCCGAACCGCTCCACAAAGCTGGAGCTGGTCATGATGGCGCAGGAACTTCTTGAGAAATACAACGCAAAGAACTGCGCGCGCCTTGTCATGGAAGCGGCAGAAGTGTATGAAAAGAGAGGAATATTACTTTGAGTTATATCGCAGGAGTTGATATAGGAAATTCCACAACAGAAGTCTGTGTCGGCGAAGTGACCAACCGTGGAAACGTTACATTTCTCACCAGCGCTTCCTGTCCGACTACAGGCACAAAAGGAACCATCGAGAACGTCTATTCCGTAAAGAATGCACTCAAGCTGGCAATGAGCCGGATCGGGCGTGAGACTTCCGATATCGATCTTGTACGGCTCAACGAAGCCGCACCGGTCATCGGAGACACTGCCATGGAGACGCTGACCGAGACCGTGATCACAGACTCATCCATGATCGGGCATAATCCGTCCACTCCGGCAGGAGCTGGGCAGGCAGTCGGCGAGATTCTCCTGATCGAAAATATCTCCCGGGCCGTACCGGGTACTGCGTATATCCTCGCCGCATCGTCAGAGCACAGCTACGAGGAAGTTGCCGCTGTTGTCAATCAGCACGAAGAGATCGATATCGCCGGCATCATCCTGCAGGCGGATGAGGCTGTCCTTGTGGAGAACCGTATCCACAGGGAGATTCCGATCATTGACGAAGTACGGCGGATCGACCGGCTTCCGGACGGGGTTCCTGCCGCTATCGAGGTGGCGCTTCCGGGGCAGACGATCCGTATGCTCTCCAATCCTTACGGTATCGCCACTCTTCTGGGGCTCACCGCAGAAGAAACGCGGACGATCACGCCGATCGCCAAAAGCCTTATAGGCAAGCGCAGCGCTGTCGTCCTGAAGACGCCGGGCGGAAATATTCACGAAAATGTACTCCCGGCAGGAGAGATTTATTTTTACGGAGATAAGAATGTTACGATCAGCCTTGACGAAGGCGCGGAAAAGATCATGGCAGCCGCAGAGGATGCAGGCGACATCCGGGATATCAGCGGTCAGCCAGATACCAATGTGGGAAATATGCTCGCCCGTATCCGTACCGGAATGAGCGAACTGGACAAAAGCGACGAGGCCGATATCCGCATCACGGACATTCTCGCCGTTGATACGCTGGCGCCGGTCCTGATCTCAGGCGCCCTTGCAGGCGAAACCTGTCTCGAAAAGGCTGTCGGCATCGCGGCCATGGTCAAGACACAGAAGCTGCCCATGCAGGAGATTGCCACAAGACTTACATCAGAACTGGGAACAGATGTAAAGGTCGCCGGAGTAGAAGCCGTTATGGCAAGTCTCGGAGCTCTGACTACACCGGGCACGAAACTGCCTCTTGCCATCCTTGACATGGGCGGCGGCTCCACGGATGCCGCGATCATAGACGAGAGCGGCCACGTCAATCTGACTCATCAGGCGGGGGCAGGCGAGCTGGTGTCCATGCTGATCCAGACCGAGCTCGGCCTAAGCGACCGCCATATTGCGGAGGAGATCAAGAAATATCCGCTTGCCAAGGTGGAAAGCCTCTTCCATATGCGTATGGAAAACGGACAGATGACTTTTGTGGACGAATCCATCGATCCCAGATTCTTCGGGCGTGTCGTCCTGCTCACCGAGAACGGACTCATCCGTATTGAGGAAGAGATTCCCATGGAGAAGATCGTTCAGGTGCGCCGCGAGGCAAAGCGCAAGGTCTTTGTGACAAATGCATTCCGGGCACTCAAGAAAGTTGCTCCCGATCATAATCTGAGAAACATCTCCACTGTTGTCCTCGTAGGAGGATCGGCAGAAGATTTCGAGATACCGGAGATGCTGATGGAGGCATTTACGGATTACCGCATCGTCTGCGGGCGCGGGAATATCCGCGGTACCGAAGGTCCGCGAAACGCCGTCGCCACCGGACTGGTGCTCTCCTATATCGGAGAAATGGAGGGCTGACTTTGATTATTAAAAGACCTTCTATATTTATTTACACACACGAGGCGGATCCCGCTGTTTTGAAGGAAGTCTGCGCCGGTATCGAGGAGGAAGGCGTCTTCTACGACGTCACCGAAATGCCGGACGAATGTATGGAAAAGCTGGCATATAAGGCGGCGCGTGATTCCATGCTCGGTTCCGGAGTCGGTATCTTCGGCACAGCGGTGTGCCTGAAAATGCGCGGGCTGGAGAAAGGCCGCAATATCGAGAGCTATCTTACGCCAAGCCGTGCGCAGTGCCGCAATATCGGTGCAAACAGTGCGCGGGCGATCAAGAAACTGCCGTTTAAGGAGGAATACAGATCATGAATATCTATACCAGAAACGGAGACCGGGGCACCACTTCCCTGATGAACGGCGTCAGTGTTTCAAAGTCTGACGACCGGATCGAACTCGTGGGAACGATCGACGAACTGAACAGTTTTATCGGACTGGCAAAAGTGCTTGCAGACGCCTCTCTGAAAGAGAGCCTGTCTCACATCCAGAGAAATCTGATGCAGATCATGGCAGGCGTGGCTGCTCCGAGAAATATGGACTACCGTTTCTCTGCCGATGAGACGAGATCCCTGGAAGAAGAGATCGACCGGATTGAGAATTCCTTCCCCCGTATCAAAGACTTTGTCCTGTATGGAGGCTGTGAGCTGTCCGCAAGGCTCGACGTGGCGAGATCTGTTACCAGACGCGCCGAGAGACGTTTCCGCAGAGTGGAACAGAACTATGGGGCGGACGCCAGGGCAGTCCAGTACATCAACCGCCTTTCCGACTATCTCTATGTGTGCGCACGGTATGCTGATTACCGGGTGCAGAATAAAAAGACGGACGGGATACAGGATCAGGTGGTGAGGAATATTTTAAAAGATATGTAGTTACCAAAAAAGGGAGCAGCGCATCCGGACATGCATTTGTCCGACGTGTTACTCCCTTTTTTATCACTTAATAACACTATTCCTGCGCCGCTTCTATGATCTCTTCCGGGAATCCCGCGAACTCCAGCAGCTTCACTGCATTCTGCGACGTCGCCGGCCCTTCCATGATCTTATAGCTGAACGCGACATCATCCTCTCCGATCTCCTCGCTGAAATGATAATTCAGATAATCATCTCCGAGAAGCTCCGTCAGTTCTTTATCATGTGTCGCCACAAGCGCAATACAGTTCTTATCTCTGAGATACTCAAGGATCGCCCTGGACGCCCGGATTCGCTCGCCGGTATTCGTTCCTCTCAGTATCTCGTCGATAGCGCAGACGGTTACCCGCTCCTCAGAAATACTGTCAAGAATCCGTTTCAGATATCTGATCTCGCGGATAAAATAGCTCTCCCCTGCCATCAGGTCGTCTCTCACAGCCATGGATGTGATCACTTCAGCCGGCGGCATTACAAAGCGCTTTGCCGCACACGTATTGATCGCCTGCGCGAGTACGGCATTAACGGCAACAGCTTTAATAAATGTAGATTTCCCCGAGGCGTTAGAGCCGGTGATCAGACAGCTCTTTTCGACAGCAAAGTCATTTGCCACCGGCTCTTTGATGAGAGGATGATATACTTCCGTCATTTCCAGTTTCTTCTCGTCTGTATACTCCGGAATACAGCGCCACGGCAGAGATTCCCGAAACGACGCCGTACTGATCGCCGCATCAAGCTCGCCGATACAGCGGTACACCGTCAGATAGTTTTCCACATTGTTCATCAGCCGCTTTATCACTTTATTGTATGTGGTGATCTGCATAAGGGTAGTTCCAAGCAGATAATCGAGGCAGGTACTCAGTACATCTCCTGTGCGGGCCCCCTCTCTTTTGATCCGAAGGATTCTGTCTCCCCGTATGACTCCTTTCAGTCCGGCAAGTGCACCCTGCAGCTCCGGAAATAATTCTTTGATCCCTTTTCTCGCGGCAATCTGCTTTGCATTTCCCAAAAGACTGACAGCCGTGCCGATCAGAGACAGCTCCAGGTCGTGCTTCATATTCATCCAGAAATATATTCCGAGATTTACAGCGCACATGCACGCAAAAGGCATCACTCCCCCGTCGGTGGGACGGATCAGCAGAAAGATAAACGCAGCCGCCAGCAGGATCTGCAGCATCCGGTACACCCACTGATGGCCGAAAAGATAGGATTCTATTCCGTCCAGATAAGAGGGAAGATAATAGGAAGAAGCGCTCTTTCCGATATCACAGAGCAATTCTTCTATCTTCTCTCTCTCCTTTTCATTATCTGACCACGTCCGTACTCTCTCCTCGAAAAGCTTCTGTTCTTCCGGCGACGTCCTGTTCCGGCGCAGTCTCCAGTACAGAATCTCCTCTCCCAGAGACGTGTCGCACTGGGCTGCTCTCTGAAAAACGTCATTCATGGACAGATCGTTCCATGTGATGTCATCCAGACCGGCGCCGTCATTTACCACATCATAGTAATTCCTGACTGTATCGTTCCACTCCCTGATCTTCGGGATCTTTCCAAACTTCTCGTGAATATACGCTTTTCTCTTCCGTTTCATACTGTAATACGAGATCATCCATATGACCAGCAGAAAAAGGAAGACCGCCATTACGCCCAGCACCGCGGACAGCATAGAAATACCACCTTTCATTTTGTATTATTCTATTAATACAATAATATCATTTAGGAGATTTGTCAATATTCAACTGCTTATCTTTCCTGTCAATCCGAATCATTTTCATCTTCTGTTCTTTCTTCTGCTACTGCCGCAGAGCTTTCTATCATATCTGATACAATTGCATTAAGCTGCACGGCATTTTCCGATGTGATTACAGACTTTCCTATGCGCTCTTCAAGCGCCTTTCTTGCGATACCTGCGATTCCGCCTCCCTCTTTCGCCACTGATACATTTTCCTCAAATGTTTCCGGTTTCTCGGCCTTCGATATATCTTTTGTCGAAGTTTCGGCAAGCATATTCAGAACCAGTTCTGTTGTGCTCATATTATCGCGCAGATTTTCTTTCTTCAACCCCTTAAAATCTTTATATTGACGGGTACTTAACCCTGACCACGCACGGGTGATTTCATCCGTCAGTATGGCAAACTCTCTTCCCTTCTTCACTCCGCGGTCCGTCCACTCATCTGTCAGTTCTTTGCGTACCTGAATTGCCTGCAGGCGCTGATTGATCCACTCCCGCGAATAACCTTTTTTCAGATATGTTTCCAACGCTCTGTCAATCGTTAATTCCGGATCGATCGTTTCCTCAATTCTTTCTTTTCCCACTTCTGCAAGCCAGAGTTTAAAGGGTTCTGCTTTGGGTGAAGGGATGGACTGAATGATTCTGAGAAGCTGTTCTGTGTCTGCAACATCTGTTTTATATTTTTTCCCATCTTTAGGCGAACGCAATTTCAGTTGGTTACAATTTGTAACCGTCTGATTCCCCTCTTTTATCAACCGACTCTTCAAAACTTTCCAATAGTTATTTGGATTCGGGCTTTCCGTCAAAACAGCCACAACATCCACTATCGAAAAGAACCATTCCTCTTTTTCCTCATCCCAGACGCTACGTATCTTCTTGTTCTCAAAAAGCTGCATCGTATCTTTGTTTCCCATGTCTTATCCTCCTGTTCTCTGAGCCTTACACCTGTTCCGGCACACCACTTTTCTGTTTTTCCTGTTCTCATAATGATTCACCCGGATGTGTTCAGTACCCTTCCATCACCTTCCCGAACCGGATCTCAAGCCCCTCCAGTACACCGGATGGCACCGCTTCCCCATAACTGTACTCCCCGCTTTTCTTTGCATCTTCAAAATTGAATACAGAGACCAGCTCCTGAAACGGATCTACGATCCAGTACTCTCTCACCCCGGCTTTCTGATACTGTATCAGTTTCCGGACATAATCGTGGGATGAATTACTTTTTGAAACGATCTCGATCACCCAGTCCGGGGCGCCGGAGCATCCCTTTTCCGTCAGGATATCTTTATTGCATACAACCAGAAGATCAGGCTGTACAATGGTCGAGTCATCCCCGAAGAGACGAACATCAAAGGGCGATGCATAGACATCGCACTTTCCGTTCTTCTTTCGGATATAGCTCTTAATTTCAAAGAGAAGCTCTGCCACAAAATACTGGTGCAGTCTGTTAGGCGCAGAAAGCATATACAATTTCCCGTTGATCAGCTCTGCCCGCGACCATTCCGACAGCTTTTCAATATCCTCTCCGTCATACTCTCTGGCAGAATACATATAGGGTGTTGCCGCATCCCTTACAATAGTCGGTTCCTCTTTCAGTTTGTCATAAGTAAACGGAATCTTTTTCTTTGTCGTAAGCACCTGCTCGATCGCGAGCAGTGTAGCATAGCGGGGATTCTTTGTTGCACCTGAGAATATCTTATTGACCGTGCTTACCGGAATCCCGGAGAGTTCTGCAATCTCCGCGTTCGTAAGTCCCGCTTCTTTTTTCAGCTTTTTCAGATCAGATATATTCATGTTTTACACGCTCCTTTCTGTTTCACGCTCATTCCAATTTCACGCCTGATAATCCTCTTTTGGACATTATATGTCATATTCAGGGTATTTACAACAATATTTTTCCATATTTTATAAAGTTATATCCATATATGGATACTCCAAAAATATTTGCAGGCTCAGTCCACAAAATACTGGCACGTATCTGACATCTGCGTTATAATACATGGGCGAAATTTGATAAGAAAGAAGTGAACGATTTGACAGAGACACCAAAGAATCTAAAGGTACTGCGAAGTCAGGATGAAGACGCAGGGCAGAATACGGCTGATAATCCCCTCGGATACAAAAGCATCCCGTCGCTCCTGAGAGGCTTTGCCATCCCCAGCATTATCGCCATGCTGGTCAGTTCTCTATATAATATCGTAGACCAGATTTTCATTGGTCAGGGCGTTGGGTATCTCGGGAACGCCGCTACAAATGTAGCTTATCCTCTTACAACGATCTGTCTTGCCATCGCGCTCCTGATCGGGATCGGGAGCGCCTCGAGATTCTCTCTTCATCTGGGAGCAGGTGAAAAAGATATCGCACAGAGAGTTGTAGGGAACGGGATCTGCATGATGGTAGTATTCGGCGTTATCTATGCGCTGCTCGTTGAGATTTTCATGCATCCTCTGCTGACTGCTTTCGGAGCCACACCGGACGTCATGCCCTATGCGGAAACTTACTCCCGCATCGTAGCTCTCGGCATGCCTTTTCTTATCGTCACCAACGGTATGAGCAATCTGGCTCGAGCTGACGGGAGTCCGAAATACTCCATGGTATGCATGCTGATCGGAGCCGTCATCAACACGATCCTTGATCCCGTATTTATCTTTATTTTTCATCTGGGAGTAGCAGGAGCAGCATGGGCGACCATCATCGGCCAGTTCTTTTCTTTTATTTTTGCCCTGCTGTACATAAAGAAATTCAAGAATATAACACTGACCGGAAAAGATATCGGCCTGTCAGCAAAGGAATGTCTCCAGACCGCTTCTCTCGGAATGAGCAACAGCCTGAATCAGGTTGCGATTACATTTGTGCAGATCGTGCTGAACAACTCACTGACCTACTACGGCGCAATGTCTGTATACGGGAAAGAAATTCCTCTCGCCGCCTGCGGTATCGTGATGAAAACAAATGCGATCCTGCTTGCTGTCATCATCGGAATCTCTCAGGGTTCCCAGCCGATCATCGGCTTCAATTACGGCGCCCGGCAGTATGACAGAGTGCGGAAGACTTATAAACTTGCCATCACAGCAAATCTGTGTATCTCCGCGATCGGATTTATCCTCTTCCAGTTCTTCCCGTATCAGATCATCTCCCTGTTTGGCACAGGTGATGCGGCTTACTTTGAATTTTCGGTGAGATTTATGAGGATTTTCCTTTTTATGGTTATCTTCAACGGAGTGCAGCTTATCTCGTCCAATTTCTTCGCCGCTATCGGAAAACCGGTAAAAGGGCTGCTTCTGTCCATGACACGGCAGGTCATCTTTCTCATTCCTCTTGTTCTCATCCTGCCTCTGTTCTTCGGCCTTGACGGCATCCTCTTTGCCGGACCTTCCGCGGACAGCATCGCATTCATCGTGACGATCTGCCTGATCGCAAGGGAAATGAAAAAAATGAAACAGATGGAAAAAGAACAGAAAAAGTTGAAACAGGCTGCCATGTAGCAGCCTGTCAATACAAAACCTCTTCTTTCATTTTCATTCCTGTTCAGCCGTCTTTCTTCGGCATCATCACGCACGCTTTAAACTGATCGCAGTCGATCCTTATGTCAAACTCTCCTCCAAGCGCTTTTACATATGTGCTGACGATCGCAAGCCCCAGTCCGTTTCCGTCGCTGGAGCGCGCTTTATCTCCCCTCGCAAACCGCTCCACGATATCTTCTTTTGTAAAATCCATAGGATACGCCGACGTATTGGTGATCTCCACGCACAGATTTTCTTTCAGCGGCTTCCCTCCGGATTCTTTCCTGCTGATATAAGTAGTGACAAAAACCCTCGTTCCTTTTGCAGAATATTTCAGAGCATTTTCCATAAGATTCTGGCAGATACGATAGAAATACGAGTTATCCGATACCAGTTCGGTGTTCTCTTCCGTAAGACGGGTAACAAATTCCAGCCCGCTTGCCCTGATCTGGTCGTCCATATCCGCAAAGATCTGCTCGATCATGCGGTTCAGTTCAAATTTCTCCGGATGAAGCTCTATGTTCCCGCTGCTCGCTTTCGCAAGGCTGAAAAGGCTGTTCACCATTTCTTTCAGTTTCTCCGCCCGCTCGGATATGACGTCCACATAATCCCGTACCGTGTCGCTTAGTTCTTCTTTCCGGATCAGTTCAAGATATCCGACTATGGATGTAAGCGGCGTCTTTAAGTCATGGGACACATTTGTAATGAGATCCACCCGGAGCTGATCGCTTCGGGAGACTTTCTCCAGACTTTTCTTCTCGATCTCAAGGGCGACGTCGAGCCTGCGCCGGTTGAGATTCTCCATCTGTTCCATCATATAATCGAGCTGCCTTTTCTGGAATCTCCGCAGCACTGCTTCTGCCAATATAAACTGAAACAGTGCGGAAACTATCATCATATATCCTGACGCATAATTATAATACCAGCCGCCTGCCTGGTATACGCCGCCGTTTATGAGATAAGAGCAGTACCAGACCGCAAGCATGAGCGCCGCAGCGCCGCCTATCTGTATCCACCCTTCTGCCATTTTTCCATGTCCCTTCCACTCTGCATAACTGTTGTCGTCATCCGGCAGCCAGTTTCCGAACTTTCTGTTCAGCACGTCTCGCAATATGAGACACACCCCCGCCCCCGCCAGAAGATTCCCGATCACACTCATGAAGATAGTCTCTCCCGTGGGATGCCAGCCCCGATACGCGATCACAGCGTAAAATAATACAATCCCTGCAGCAGCGCATATAACTCCGATCACCAGCATATAATGCGTTTTCAAAAACCCCATCACTTTTTCAACCGTATTTTTCCATTTTGTATCCAATTCCCCACACCACCTTTACATATCTTGGTTTCTTCGTGTCGATCTCGATCTTCTCGCGTATATGGCGGATGTGCACCATGACTGTATTCTCAACCGCATACGTCGCCGTCTCCTGCCAGACATTCTCGTAGATCTGCTCCGCTGAAAACACCTGGCTCGGATGCTCCATGAGAAGCTCCAGTATCTTGTACTCCGTGGCGGTCAGCCGGACCTCTTCTCCCTCTACCTCAATAATGCGCTGTTTTTTATCAAGGACAAGACCGCCGTTTACGATCCGGTCCGCGTCCTCTTTCGGCGCTTCGCCGCCCCATGCGCGGTATCTGCGCAGGTGCGCTTTCACCCGGGCCATCAGTTCCGCCGGGTTGTACGGTTTTTCCACATAATCATCTGCTCCCATGACCAGGCCGGACACCTTGTCGCTCTCCTCCGTCTTTGCCGACAGGATGATGACCGGTATCTTATGCTTCTCTCTCAGCTTCATGAGCGTAGACAGTCCATTCAATCTCGGCATCATCACATCCAGCAGGATCAGGTCGA
This sequence comes from uncultured Eubacteriales bacterium, assembly GCA_949294665.1. Taxonomy (GTDB): domain Bacteria; phylum Bacillota; class Clostridia; order Lachnospirales; family Lachnospiraceae; genus Mediterraneibacter. The sequence continues at coordinate 53,627 of CASFID010000052.1, read as the reverse complement.
TCTTATTCTGTTCCAGCACGTCAAGAGCCTCCATCCCGTCACAGGCCCCCATCACCTGGTATCCTTCGTACTTCAGCAATTCACTGATCGAGTAGACGATCTCCTTGTTGTCGTCCACAACCAATATTGTCTCTTGTTCCATAACTGCCTCCCTCTTTTTTGTTTCTATACTGACTATAATTCGGGCAGCTTAAAAATTCCCGGACATAAATCTTAAAAAACTCTTATCTTTCACCGCCATCCAGAACGTATTTCTGCTAATCCCATTGTAAAAGAAACATAAAAAAAGTAAAGTCATTTCCGAACCCGAGAAACGACTTTACTGCTCTGTGAATGACGCGGCCGTATCATTGTGCGATCAGTCTTCTCACTCCGCCGCCATCTGCTTTACCCTTGCCAGCGCTTTTGACACTGCGGGGATCGAAATGATGATCACTGTGATCACACCCTCTACCAGCAGATAACTGTAATTATAGAGAATCGGATACAGACTTGCCAGCGCTTTCGGGAAGTTGTCAGGCATATAGTCCATCCAATACAGATAGCCGCCCAGAGCATGGAATGCACCTCTTGCCAGCACCGCGGCTATGTATCCTTTTACCAGCCCATGTTTGCTCTTCGCGAAGAATCCTGCAATACCCAGAGCTGCAAACGCAAAGATATAATCGCAGCACACCTGGAAAAAGGACAGGACATACGGCTCCTGGATAAACTGGATGATCCCGTATGCAAGGCCCACAAGCACTCCTGTCTTCGGGCCGTACCAGTTTGCGATCAGTACGATAAACAGCATACTGAACAAGGTCACGCTCCCGCCCCACGGCATCTCAAAGAGTTTAATATAGGAAGTGAGATATGCCAGAGCCAGGCCAACAGCGCAGAATACAAGCTGCTTCGTGCTCATCCGTTTTTGGGAAGACGTCTTCGCCGCAAAATATACCGCTGCAAGAAACAATATGATCCCCGCGATAATGGTAACCGTATATCCGGCTGTCGTCAGGCCGCCCTCTGCATTTACAAGTAATTCATACATCGTAAAAACCCTCCTGTTCTCAGATTGAAAACAAAAGGGCCTCCAAAGCGCTTATAACATATCCCTACGTTGGCATTATCCAAATCAGGTTATGGGTCGAAGTTCTCAACTTCCTCTCAGCCTGTACTACAAGCTCCCCTTGTCATCAATCTTATGTAATTTTCTGTAACAGTTCATCTTACTGTCGGACTCTATGGTACACGCATGATGGGGAAATGTCAAGTCTGCGGTTTCGCACCTGACCGTTCAGGAATAGTTTTAGATTTTCTGTAATGACTACAGATCCCGAATTTCCGGCACAAAAAAATCGCCGTCCCCGCGGCTCGCAATGTCCGCAAAAACAGCGATTTCAAGTGCGCCATCAGGGGCTCGAACCCTGGACACCCTGATTAAGAGTCAGGTGCTCTTCCAACTGAGCTAATGGCGCTTATCTTGCGTATCTAATATGTGACGCAAAAGATATTATATACGACACTTTCCAAAAAAGCAAGCATTTTTTTACATTTTTTCTACAAAAACAACTGCTCCAGGACATCTTCAGACACTACCCCCACTACGGCGCCTGTCACTTCTCCGCCGGAAAATGCAAGAAAAGAGGGCACCCTGTCTATTCCATAATTCTCCATGAGCAGGGCGGAATCCTCTTCATCTGCCCGGCATACTTTCACACTTCCCCTGTGCGCGTCGGCGAACTGTTCCAGTACCTCCTCCATCATCGCACAGCGCGGGCACCATGAAGCATAGAATTCCAGGAGCACAGGTAATCTGGAATTTTTCACTTCTTCATTGAACTGCCCGGGGCTTATCTCGTTGACCATCATCAGCACCTGCCTTTCCGGCCGCCTTTGTCACCCCCATGACAGATGCCTGAATTCAGTATCCTGTATACCTCCTGCATAGAACTTCTGACACAGAGCAGCCGCCTGTTCAGTCCCGGTCTGCAGTAACACATTTCCCGGACACGTGATTTCCAGCATTTTTTCTTCATCTTATACACCTGCCTTTTGAGCGGTTATAAATCATTATATGCTGTCTGCCGCAAAATGTACCGTATTTCCGCCGTGCATCCTGCCTATGTCCCGCTATTTTCTTATTGCGATCAGCTTATTGATCGGATTCCCCACCCCTGAGAACTTCTCCTCATACTCGGTCATGATATTTCCACGGTTCATCTCTTCGTTGTGATGGAGATCATAAGTAAAGTCTCTGATCGTCCAGCCCGCCTCTTTGAGCTGCTCCAGAGAAAAATTAAAAAGCTCCGTGTTATCTGTCTTAAACTCCAGCATCCCATATGGCGCGAGTATCTTGCTGTAGCGTTCCAGAAACTCCGTCGAAGTCAGGCGTCTTCTGGCATGTCTTGCTTTCGGCCACGGATCGGAGAAATTCAGATATATCCTGTCTGTCTCGCCCTTAGCAAACACCTCCTCGATCCGACGGGCATCCATACAGACAAACCTTACGTTCTTCAGATCTTTGAACTCATCTGTATCATATTTCTCAACAGCGCGCAGCAGCACGCTGGAATACCTCTCGATCCCCACATAGTTTATCTCCGGATGTTCCTTTGCCATGTTCAAAATAAAACGGCCCTTTCCCATTCCGATCTCGATACGGATCGGATGTTTATTCCCAAACACCTGCGCCCAGCATCCTTTCTGATCTTCCGGCCGCTTTATCACCGTGCTGTGCATCCGGATCGTCCCCTCTGCTCTTGGTATATTTCTCAGTCTCATGGCTGCTCCCCCTTATTTTGAAACATATTTGCATAACCGCACTGTAACATCATAATAACACGGCCACCGGGACAGGTCAAAATATTCCATATATAAAAACTGCAAATTATAACACGATCTTTACTTGCTTTTTTTATCAAAAGGTGTATGATAATGTATATTAGTATTTTCTTACAAACAGGAGGCTTTATATGGACTCTATTGTGAACAAATTGACGGAAATCGAGGATGCGGCATCTGCGATCGTTCAACATGCCGAGGACCAGAAAGAAGTCCTTAATAAGGAATATGAAGCAAAGTGGAAAGCATTTGACGAAGATCTGGAGAAAAAGACAGAAGCCCGCTTAGACTCTATCCGTGCCGAGCTTGAGGAAAACACCACACGTATCCTTGACAGTCAGAGTGATTCCAGTACAGAGCTGATACGTTCTCTGCAGAAGGAATACGAAGAGAAGCACACGGAATATGCCCGCGAAATATTGAAACGGATCACCGAGGTGTAGCCTATGGGAAACTTACTTGAATACAGCGGTATCGTGACAAAAGTACGGGCTATGGAGGCTAAACTTCTGAAACCGGAGCAGTTTGTCGAGATTGCCAATCTGGGGAGCGTACCCGAGATCGCGGATTATCTGAAGAAAAACACTGCATATGCCGATGCTCTCGACACGTTGACCGAGGATCAGATCCACCGCGGAAATATCGAGAAAGTGCTGACTCAATCGCTTTATCACGATTACACGAAGCTATATCGCTTCTGCGGTCAGAAGCAGCGGCAGTTTATGAAGCTGATCCTGAAAAGTTACGAGATCGACCTGATAAATTATTGTCTGCGTATCGTGATCAATCATTATAAGCAGCCTTTTGACCTTAATTATAAACGCGGTTTTTTTGATCGTTATTCCCAGATTTCCATTGAGAAACTCATCACGTCGCGCACCACGGACGAACTGGTTGAGAACCTGAAAGGCACAGAATATTACGCTCCTCTCAGGAAGCTGAAAGACAGCCAGGATATCACGCTTTACGACTATAATCTGACTCTTGACCTGTACTATTTTACTTCTACGTGGAAAGAGCAGAAAAAGGTCTTAAAGAATGCGGATCTTGAGCTTTTCATGAGAGACAGGGGCTCCAAGATCGATTTGCTGAACCTGCAGTGGATCTACCGGGCAAAGAAATATTATAATATGAAACCCGCTGATATCTATCTTCTGCTCATCCCGATCCACTATAAGCTGTCCACTGATCAGGTCAAAGAGATGGTCGATGCACCGGGGCTGGAAGAATTTGAGAATGCAGTTGCACGTACTTATTACGCTCGCCACTATAATTTCCATCAGGATCTTACCATTGAGCAGATGTATGCAGATTGTCTGCACCATCTGTACACCATAGACCGCAGACGCAATCCTTATTCGATTGCCGCGATCAACACTTACCTCTTTCTGAAAGAAGAGGAAATCAATAAGCTGACGACCGCCATGGAGTGTGTACGCTACGGCCTGACTCCCGGCGAGACGCTGGCATACGTTGGAGGTAAAACCCAATGATCGTTAAAATGAAATTTATCAACATATCCGGTCCGAGAAATGATATCGACCGTGTGACCGACCTGTATCTCTCCCGGTATGAGATACAGCTCGAATCCGCTCTTTCAGAACTGAAGACTGTAGACAACTTAAGGCCTTTCGTTGAGCTGAATCCATACCGCGACGTGCTCGCCAAAGCGAACCAGTTCGTCGGGTACCTCCCCAACGCAGACGATGTAACTCCTGCCGGGGATCTCGGTCTCGACGATATGTTCGAGCTCGTACGAAAAGCAAACGAGGACTATCAGACGCTTCAGGATAAGAAAGACAAATTAAAGAAAAAAATCGAGGAGCTTCGCGCGAAACAGCAGATCATCGCTCCTTTCCGCCCTGTAGACTGTGATCTCCACAAGGTGCTGAACTACCGGTATATCAGTTACCGTTTTGGCCGCATCGCCGTGGAATTCTATCATAAGATGCAGAAATATCTCATGGATGACTTAAACGCCATCTTCGTCGAGGGAGAGCGGGATGAGAGTTTCGTGTACGGAGCTTATTTTGTTTCCCCAACAGAGGTACAGAAAGTAGACGCAGTGTTCCGCTCCCTGCGTTTTGAGCGGATCGAACTCAAAGACGAATTCGAGGGGACGCCGGCTTATGCCTATCAATCTCTGGAACGCGAGATCGCCCGTGTCAATCTGGAGATCGAAGATCTGGACAAACAGGCGGGCGAGATGCTCTCCGACAGAGCGCCGCAGCTCATCGCAGCACGGAACCGTCTCGAAGAACTGTCCAACAACTTCGACGTCCGCAAGCTCGCCGCCCGGATGGAAGACAGTCAGGAAGATTACTATATCCTCTGCGGCTGGATGGCGGAAGACGATGTAGAAAAATTCTTAAAAGAAGTCGAGGAGGACGACAAGGTATTTGTAGTAGTCGAGGACGACCACGACGCTTACTTCGGCGATCCGCCTACCAAGCTGGAGAATCCGAAAGTATTCAGGCCTTTCGAGATGTTCGTCCAGATGTACGGTCTTCCGGCACATAACGAGATGGATCCGACTGTGTTCGTCGGCATCACCTATTCTTTCATTTTCGGAGTCATGTTCGGAGATGTGGGACAGGGGCTGCTTCTTCTGATCGGCGGAGCGCTTATCTACCACTTTAAGAAAGCGCCTCTGGCAGGGATCATTGCCTCGGCGGGGATCTTCTCCACGATATTCGGATTCCTGTTCGGCAGCATCTTCGGTTTTGAAGATGTACTGCCCGCATTGTGGATACGCCCGATAGATCACATGACCATGCTCCCGTTCCTTGGGAAACTAAACACCGTTTTCATCGTGGCAGTGGCGTTTGGTATGTTCCTCATTATCGTGGCGATGATACTTCACATTATCAACGCCGTAAGGAGCAAAGATATCGAGGCAGCCTGGTTTGAGCCCAACGGCGTCGCCGGACTGATCTTCTACGTGGCGGTTGTAGCGGTCATCGCGCTCTTTATGACAGGCAGGCCGCTTCCGGGCGGTATCGTCCTTGCAGTTATGTTCGGCGTACCGCTGATCGTAATGCTCTTTAGAGAGCCGCTCACAAGGGTGATCCAGAAGAGGACCGACAAGATGGAGACCGGCAGGGCAATGTTTATCGTACAGGGATTTTTCGAGATGTTTGAGACTCTTCTAAGCTATTTTTCCAATACCATCTCGTTTATCCGTATCGGCGCTTTTGCAGTCAGCCATGCAGCGATCATGGAAGTGGTCCTCCAACTTGCAGGAGCAGAGAGCGGTCATCCCAACTGGCTTGGCGTGATCTTCGGCAATCTGTTCGTATGCGGATTTGAAGGACTCATCGTCGGCATCCAGGTACTCCGTCTGGAATACTACGAGATGTTCAGCCGCTTCTACAAAGGCAGCGGGCACGCATTCGATCCATATACAAAAAAGAATACAACAAAAGTAAAAAAATAAATATATCTGCCCTGCACGGGCAAATTTCAGAGAAATCAGGAGGATTCTACCATGACTTTAGCAACAAAAATCATCTTTATCATCGCTTTGATCGTAAGCATCATCGTTCCGTTTGGCTACTATCTGCTAGGAGAGAAATCAAAAAAGCGCTATAAACGCGCCATCGGGACCAATGCGTTTTTCTTCTTCGGGGCATTTGCCGTCGCCACGATCATGCTGCTGGGCGGCCCTGATGTACAGGCGGCGGAATCCGTGACCTCTGACAGCGGGTTTGCGACGGGACTCGGCTATCTCGCAGCCGCGCTCGTTACCGGTCTTTCCTGTATCGGCGGCGGTATCGCGGTTGCAAGCGCGGCAAGCGCCGCTCTCGGAGCGATCAGCGAAGACTCCAGCGTGCTCGGTAAATCTCTGATCTTCGTAGGTCTGGCAGAAGGCGTCTGCCTCTACGGACTGATCATATCCTTTATGATCCTTGGAAACCTGTAATGCCAGTCAGCCGTGCAGAAAGGTACGGACTGACGGTGTCTGCGGGGCCGACCGCAGGGCACGGCCGGAGGACACACAGAGACAACGCACGGGTGAACCGGGGAGGTAATCACATGAAAATGTATCTTATCAGTGATAATGTCGACACTTACACCGGCATGCGTCTGGCGGGAGTGGACGGTATCGTCGTACACGAACGCGACGAGCTGAGGAAAGCTCTGGAAGATGTGCTCGCAGACAAAACAGTGGGCGTCGTGCTTCTGACAGAGAAATTCGGCAGAGAATTCCCTGATATCATCGACACATTCCGGCTGGAGCGGAAAATGCCGCTTCTGGTCGAGATTCCCGACCGTCACGGGACGGGACGCCAGAAAGACTTTATCACATCATATATCACCGAGGCAATCGGACTGAAACTGTAACTTTTAGTAACAGTTCAGCCATCTGACGTCAGGAGACGGATTTATGTCCGCATAAAAATCCGGCGACAGCCGCAATACGCACGAAGCGCGGTTTTACGGATGGCGCAGGCTGAACTGTTACGACTATTATATAGAAAAAGGAGGGGTTCCTCTTGACTCTGGAAGAAAAGATCGCCCATCTGCAGTCCACATCCATGGAACAGGCGCGCGCGGAGGGCAATGCCATCATTGATTCCCATCGGGATGCGCTGGCAAAAGTGTTTGAAGACCATAAAGCGGAAGCGCTGCGCCAGTCCGAGACGAGGATCAAGGCCGAAACAACCAATGCAAAGCTGTCCCTGAACCAGGCTGCGGCAAAATCCCAGCTTGAGATCAAGCGCCGTCAGGGAAAGGTGCATCAGGAGCTGAAAGATAAAATATTTGAAGAGGTAAACAGTCTTGTACAGGATTACATGAAGACAGAGGACTATAATGATTTCCTGGTCAAATGCATCCGGCAGGCAGTCCGTTATGCCGGCGAAGATCCTGTCGTGATCTACATCAATCCGTCGGACGAAAAAAAGCGTTCCGATCTTGAGGATGCCACAAGAGTCCATCTGACGATCAGCGCGGAGGACTTTATCGGCGGTGTGCGCGCAGTCATCCGCTCCCGCAACATCCTTATCGACAATTCCTTTAAGACGCAGCTGCGCAATGAATATGACAAATTTATGTTTTTAGGAGGTGACGGCATTGCTTAATACCGGAAAGATTTATGGCATCAACGGTCCCGTCATTTACCTGAAGGGAAATACAGGTTTCCGCATGTCCGAGATGGTCTATGTCGGAAAGCAACAGCTCGTAGGCGAGGTCATCGCGCTGGACAAAGACCTGACAACGATCCAGGTTTATGAGGAGACGTCAGGACTGCACCCCGGCGAGGAAGTCGTGGCAAGCGGCAGCGCCGTCTCCGTCACGCTCGCTCCGGGTATCTTAGACAATATCTTTGACGGGATCGAGCGGCCTCTCGAACGGATCGCAGATTCTGCCGGAGCGTTTATTACCAGAGGAGTCAGCGTGGACTTTCTTGACAAAGAGAAAAAATGGCCGACGCATATCACCGTGGAGAAAGGACAGTATCTCCATGGCGGCGACATTATCGCCGAGGTACCGGAGACACGTGCCATCGTGCACAAATGTATGGTCCCTCCGGACATAGAGGGAACTGTAGCGGACGTTGTCCCCGACGGCGAGTATACGATCGACGAGACGCTCCTCACACTGGAACTCAAAGACGGGAGCACAAAAAATCTGACTATGACGCAGCGCTGGCCGATCCGTGTGCCCAGGCCGACGCACCACCGCTTCCAGGCAGCCGTGCCTCTTATCACGGGGCAGCGTATCGTCGATACCATGTTCCCTATCGCCAAGGGTGGAACCGCCGCTATCCCCGGCGGATTCGGAACCGGTAAGACAATGATGCAGCATCAGATCGCAAAATGGGCGGACGCGGATATCATCATCTATATCGGCTGCGGTGAGCGTGGGAACGAGATGACACAGGTACTGGAAGAATTCGGTGAGCTGACCGATCCGAGAACAGGGAATCCTCTCATGGACCGTACCACTCTGATCGCAAATACTTCAAACATGCCTGTAGCTGCCCGCGAAGCCAGCATCTATACCGGACTGACGCTTGCAGAATACTACCGCGATATGGGTTACGACGTGGCGATCATGGCGGACTCCACCTCAAGATGGGCGGAGGCGCTCCGTGAACTCTCCGGCCGTCTGGAAGAGATGCCCGCTGAGGAAGGGTTCCCCGCCTATCTTGCTTCAAGACTGTCCGCATTCTATGAGCGAGCGGGCATGATGCACAATTTAAACGGAACCGACGGCTCAGTCACGATCATCGGCGCGGTCTCCCCGCAGGGAGGCGATTTTTCCGAGCCTGTCACACAGAATACCAAGCGTTTCGTGCGATGCTTCTGGGGACTGGACAAGAGCCTTGCTTACTCCAGACATTTCCCGGCCATCCACTGGCTTACCAGCTACAGCGAGTACCTGACCGACTTAAGCCACTGGTATCAGGATAATGTATCGCCGCAGTTCGTCGATTACCGCAACCGCCTGATGGCTCTTCTGAACCAGGAGAGCAGTCTGCTCGAGATCGTAAAGCTGATCGGAAGCGATGTCCTTCCCGACGACCAGAAACTTGTCCTGGAGATCGCGCGCGTCATCCGTCTCGGTTTCCTGCAGCAAAATGCGTTCCACAAAGACGATACGTGCGTGTCCATGGAGAAACAGTTCCTCATGATGGACACGATCCTGTATCTCTACAAACAGGCGCGCACACTTGTCACGATGGGGCATCCGATGTCCGTATTAAAATCAGAGAATATTTTCGACCGTATCATCGCCATCAAATACGACGTGCCCAACGACCGGCTGGAAATGTTCGCCCAGTACCGCCGCGACATTGACGAATTCTATCAGAGAGTACTGGAGAAAAACGCATAAGGAGGACCGATCAACATGTCAATTGAATATTTAGGCTTAAGCAGCATCAACGGACCTCTGATCGCTCTGGAGGGCGTGCAGGACACATTTTACGATGAGATCGTGGAATTCGTTGTAGACGGCACGGAACACAAGATCGGACGCATCATAGAGATCTATGAAGACAGAGCCGTCATCCAGGTATTTGAAGGTTCTGAGAACATGTCTCTGAAAAATACACATACAAAGCTCACCGGACATCCGATGGAGATCGCGCTTTCTCCGGATATGCTGGGACGTACGTTCAACGGGATCGGCCAGCCCATCGACGATCTGGGACCGATCGTATCCACACTGAAACGGGATGTGAACGGTCTTCCGCTCAATCCGGTGCGCAGAGAATATCCTCGGAATTATATCCACACCGGCATCTCGGCGATCGACGGTCTGACTACGCTGATCCGCGGTCAGAAGCTCCCGATCTTCTCGGGAAACGGCCTTCCCCACGATCAGCTCGCAGCACAGATCGTAAAGCAGGCGTCGCTGGGCGAGAACTCCGGCGAGCAGTTCGCCATCGTATTTGCCGCCATGGGCGTCAAGCACGACGTTGCAGACTTCTTCCGCAATACATTTGAGGAAAGCGGCGTTGCAGACCATGTGGCCATGTTCCTGAATCTCGCCAACGATCCTGTCGTGGAACGTCTGATCACGCCGAAGGTGGCGCTCACTGTGGCGGAGTATCTGGCGTTTGAACAGAACATGCACATCCTTGTCATCCTGACGGATATGACATCTTTCGCAGAGGCGATGCGCGAGGTGTCCTCATCCAAAGGTGAGATTCCCAGCCGTAAAGGCTATCCGGGATATCTGTACAGCGAACTTGCCACCCTCTATGAACGCGCGGGCATCGTCCAGGGTGTAAACGGTTCGGTGACACAGCTGCCGATCCTCACCATGCCGAACGACGACATCACGCATCCGATCCCTGACCTGACCGGATATATCACCGAAGGGCAGATCGTGCTGGACCGTCCTCTGAACGGCCAGTCTGTCTATCCGCCCATCAACATCCTGCCGTCGCTTTCCCGTCTGATGAAAGACGGCATCGGGGAAGGCTATACGAGAGAGGATCATCAGGATCTGGCGAACCAGCTTTTTTCCGCTTACGCCAAAGTGGGCGACGCCAGAAACCTTTCATCCGTCATCGGCGAAGATGAGCTATCGCCCATCGATAAGAAGTACCTGGAATTCGGGAAAGAGTTCGAGGAGAAATATATCGGACAGGGCGTGGAAGAAAACCGTACCATGGAGGAGACTCTTGACCTGGGCTGGAAACTGCTCGGAAAGCTTCCCAGGGAAGAACTCGACAGAGTGGATACGAAGATACTGGATAAATACTATAAGCCGGCTGATGAGGGAGAGGACTGAAAAGATAAATCCTCTTTATACAAATGCAGGCAAACGAAGACTGATTTATAGATAACAGGAGGGATTCCATGGATCCACGCACATTTCCGACCAAGGGAAATTTAATGCTTGCGAAAAATTCGCTGGCGCTTGCACAACAGGGATACGATCTGATGGATAAAAAGAGAAATATCCTGATCCGGGAACTGATGGATCTGATCGATGAAGCCCGCACGATCCAGGACGAGATCGACACTACATTCACCTACGCGTATCAGTGTCTCCAGAGTGCAAATATCGAAAACGGGATCAGCAATGTAGAAATGCTGGCTTACACCGTTCCCATAGAAAATTCTATCACGATCCAGACACGCAGTATCATGGGCACTGAGATTCCTCACATCAAATATGTCCCTGACGCCGGGAAGCCGACTTACGCTTTCAGTACAACGCACGAGTCTATCGACAAAGCAAAGGAGGCATTCCGCAAGGTTAAGGATCTGACCATCAAACTATCTATGGTGGAGAACGCCGCATACCGGCTGGCGAGCAATATCAAGAAGACACAGAAAAGAGCAAACGCGCTCCAGAACATCACGATCCCGATGTACTCCTCTCTCGTCTATACGATCAGCAATGCCCTGGAGGAAAAGGACCGTGAGGAGTTCACCAGACTGAAAGTCATCAAGCGAATGAAGATGAACAAGACATAAAACGATTCGGTATATAAAGTACGTGCCGGCAGATCTGTTTTTGCCAGTGCATTTCACGTAGAAAAATCAGCATCTGATGCAAAGGGGCTGATTTTTCTACTGTATTCCTATATCATGAAAAAACAGGCTGACAGAAACATTGAAAATAGATTCCCCTGTTTCTGCAGATACGAAAGGAGTAGAAAAATATGCGGCAATATGCCGGAGATATGATATGTCTTATAAAGAAGGAATTTCAGAATCGGAAGTTCTTCTTTCAGAGCGCCAAAAAAGAGTCGACCTCTTTAAATCTGAGGATACTGCTGGCCGCAAACCTTGCGGCGATCCTGATTCTGCTCGGCTTCATCATGCTGACGCCATACATCATAAAGGACTGGCAGCCGACGCCTTACCACATAGGCTTTATCCCCGCACTGCTCTTCTGCTTTGTGCTGAGCCTTATCTATTATATACGCGGGTCCTGGAAGTATCGCGCCGTCACTGCTCTCTGCGTGCTTTTTTCCATCGTGCTCCTTACATTTTCCATTCTGCTGGACACGGTGGGCACACCGGGCGGACCGGGAACTTTTCTTCCGATGATGCTCATAGCCATACCTGCACTGTTTACCCTGCCATTTCGCATCAGTTATGCTCTCATACTACTTGCAGAGTTCCTGTACATAGCGACAGTGTTCATATATAAAAATAACGTTCTCGGACAATATGACATCTTCCGGTCTGTCGTTGCCCTGATGTTCTCAATCGTGATCGCGAACATAATCATGTCTCTGAAAGTCCGGGACTACTCAATACAGACAAAATACAAACAGCAGAGCATGACGGACGGACTTACAAATATACTGAACAAAGAGGCCAGTTTCGAGGCTTTCAGAAAATACTTGCAGACCTATAATCCTCATGTTACGTGCACCCTCATCATTATGGATCTGGATAATTTCAAGACTCTTAACGACACAAGAGGGCATGCCGCCGGAGATAACGTACTCCAGAAAGTAGGCGTTCTCCTGCTCGAAACTTTTCGGCATATTGACATCGTCGGAAGATTCGGAGGAGATGAGTTCGTCGTCCTGATGAAAGGGAGTGATTCTTTCGATATCGTGAAGGAGAAGATCAGCGCCATGCAGCAGCATCTCCGCCAAATCGGACAGGAGGAAGCAGATCTGCAGATGTCCGCCAGTTTCGGCGTTGTCCTCGTAACAGATCAGGAAGTCGAATCGCATTCCCTTTTCCTTCAGGCCGTTGCGGCGCTCTATGACGCGAAACGGAAAGGACGGGCGACATATGTCATGAAAACGTACCAGACATAGGACAGAGGATCTGTCCTATGTCCTTTTTCCATGCTGCGATCATAAAAAGAACACCTTAAAAAACATTTCCAGAGACTCGAAGAGGTCTCGTTTTGTCTGCTGGAGTTCCTTGATCTTTAATACGCTTCCGATCTCATCGAAGAAAAAATCATCCTCCTCATGATCTACTTTCAGCTCCAGATTCCCGTCTTCGTCAAATACGATCATAAGTATCCCGCCTACGTCTTCCGTATACAGGACGCACATGATCTGGAGTTCCTGCTTTACATTTTCCGGAAGAGTATCAAATTCCGGATTCAGATAAAATTTCTGTTCGTAAGCGCTTGCCGCACATAATACAATCTCTTCTTCCATTGCGTCTCCCCTTTTCTTTATCAGCTATCTCACGCGTCTGTATCCTGTTGGTAACGCCGGGCATGCCATATGCCGCGATCGCTCATATATATCCGTATACGCCGCGCACAGATACGTCTCCTGACGTTATCCTTTCCAGTATTCCGTTCTCTCTTCGCACGATCAGTTCGCCCGTGGGTTCGATGCCGACGGCATGAGCCTGATATTCTTCCTTCGCCCCGATAACAAGTACGTCCCGATCCCGGTTGACCAGCAGGGCGCTGTATTTGTCCATCAGTCCGGACAAATCCTCCGTCTCCAGAAACACCTGATAATTTTCCTCCAGCCGTTCCATGACTGCGGCGATCAGCGGCGCTCTCCTCACTGCATGTCCGCACTCCAGCTGCAGCGAGGTCGCCGTCTTCTCAAGTTCTTTCGGAAATTCCGTTATATTTACATTGATCCCCACACCTGTGACGACGTAGTTGATATAATCGATCTGCGCGCTCATCTCTGTGAGAATTCCGGCCACCTTTTTCCCGTCTATTATAATATCGTTGGGCCACTTGATCTGTATCACAGGAGGTCCCGCCGGACTCTGGACATCCGGCTCTGAGGCCCTGTCGGTTCCCCCGATGCACTGTCCGATCCCCTCCGCCACGCTCAGCGCCATGACCAGGGTGAGCATGGAAGCTTTCTCAGGGCTGAATCGAGGCCGCAGGAGGACTGACATACAGATACCGCTTCCCTCCGGCGACTCCCAGGAGCGGCCCCTCCTCCCGCGTCCCGCTGTCTGGCGGTCGGCCACTGCCAGGGTGCCTCCGGGGGCTCCCTCGTCGCCCGCCTGCCGCATCCTCAGATTTGTCGAGTCCGTAACCTCATAGCAGCGTATATTTCTGCCCGCCCACCGGGTATTTATCAGGCTGTCCAGTTCTTCCTTTGTCAGCAGGTCGGGACTGTCCACGATATGATATCCTCTGTTGCGCACGGCTTCCACCTTATATCCCTCGTCCTCGAGCTGCCGTATGACTTTCCACACAGCAGTCCTGGACACGCCTAATTTCTCGCTGATCTGCTGTCCGGATATATACCCGTCCGTATGCCGGAGCAGTCTTAATATCTCTGTCTTCATTTCCGTTCACTTTCTGAGATCTGTCCGCAGAATACAGATATTATCGTATTTTCTCCGCGGTCCCGTTTTGACAGTATTCTAACACACGAAACCGACAAATACCATCTCTATTTTTATAACAGAAATGGGATCCGCCGGTTTTTGCCGTGCCGGTTCTGTCAGGATATCTACGCCGCGAAGTTTCCTGTATAGAGCTGATAGTATTTGCCTTTCGCCTCGATCAGTTCATCATGGCTTCCTCTCTCAATGATCCGTCCCTGCTCCATGACCATGATGCAGTCCGAATTCTTGATCGTAGACAGTCTGTGAGCGATCACAAAGGTCGTCCTCCCTTTCATAAGAGCGTCCATCCCCGCCTGGACGAGCCCCTCTGTACGGGTATCTATCGAGGATGTTGCCTCGTCCAGTATCAGTACCGGAGGATCTGCCACCGCCGCCCGGGCGATCGCCAGAAGCTGTCTCTGTCCCTGGCTTAAGTTGCTCCCGTCTCCGGTGAGTACTGTCTGATATCCGTCGGGCAGTCTGCGGATAAAGCCGTCTGCATTGGCAAGTTTCGCCGCTTCGATACATTCCTCATCCGTTGCGTCCAGCTTGCCGTAACGGATATTATCTATAACCGTGCCGGTGAACAGATGGGTGTCCTGGAGCACCATCCCGAGGGACCTTCGCAGATCAGGCTTTTTGATCTTGTTGATATTGATCCCGTCATACCGGATCTTTCCGTCCTGGATGTCATAAAACCGGTTGATCAGATTCGTGATCGTTGTCTTGCCTGCTCCTGTGGATCCTACCAGAGCGATCTTCTGCCCCGGATGCGCATACATCTTAATATCATGGAGCACCATCTTATCGTCATTGTATCCGAAGTCAACGCCGTCGAATACGATGCCGCCCTCCATCTTCTGATATGTAACGGTCCCGTCTGCCTTGTGGGGATGCTTCCACGCCCATATTCCCGTGCGTTCCCCGGACTCTGTTACGGTTCCGTCCGCATTCTCCTTCGCGTTTACAAGTTCTACATATCCGTGATCTTCTTCCGGTTTCTCGTCCAGAAGCTCGAACACTCTCTGAGCTCCGGCAGCCGCCATAACGATAGAGTTCATCTGCTGGCTGATCTGAGTGATCGGCTGTGTGAAATTCTTGTTCAGTCCCAGGAATGCGATAACCGTTCCTACAGTGACTCCCGTGCCGCCGTACAGCGCCAGGAGCGCTCCGATGACCGCGCAGAACACATAGCTTAAGTTTCCGATATTCGCGTTGATCGGCATAAGAAGGTTGGCGTAGCGGTTCGCCTTGTTCGCGCTGTCCCTGAGCTGATCGTTAAGCTTCTTAAAATCCTCGATGGCATGCTCTTCATGACAGAATACCTTTACAACTTTCTGTCCGTCCATCATCTCTTCAATAAAACCGTCCACATTGCCCAGATCCTGCTGCTGTCTCTGGAAATATTTCCCCGACAGCCCGGAAAATACGGCTGTCACTCTCAACATGAGAAGCGACATGACCAGTGTCACCACGGTCAGCGGTACGTCGAGCACCAGCATGGAGATCAGCGTCGCCACCAGCGTTGCCGCCGAATTTATGATCTGAGGGATACTCTGACTGAACAGCTGGCGCAGCGTGTCAACGTCGTTTGTATATACCGACATGATATCCCCATGTGCATGTGTGTCGAAATATTTGATCGGAAGGGATTCCATGTTGGCGAAAAGCTCGTCGCGCAGCTTCTTCATCGTCCCCTGACTTACATTCACCATGATCCTGTTGTATCCATAAGCCGCCGCGATCCCGATGATATAGAATACCACGATGCCGCTCAGAGCATGTGCCAGCGGAGTGAAATCCGGATTTTCAGAGTTCAGAAGCGGCATGATATAATCATCCACGAGAGCCTGTACAAACAGCATCCCCTGCATCGTTGCGAAGGCTCCGATGACAATACATACAACCACTGCCAGAAACGAAAATCTGTAATTCTTCACCATATATGCCAGAAGGCGCTTCATGACATATATGGACGACGGTTTCTTTTTCTTTTTCATTCTTCTTGCACTCTCCTTTTCTGCAGATAATCAGTCTTTCGATCCTGTTCGTCCGCCCGTTCAGGCCGCATGATCGAAATCTCCGCCTCCCTGTGTCTGTGACTCGTAGATATCCCTGTAAATCTCATTGCTCTCGAGCAGATGTTCATGGGTGTCAAATCCGTTGATCTTTCCATCGTCGAGCACAAGGATCCTGTCCGCGTCTTCCACGCTGGACACTCTCTGCGCAATGATGATCTTTGTCGTTCCCGGGATCACTGCCCTGAGCGCTTCTCTGATCTTTGCATCCGTTGCCGTGTCGACCGCGCTGGTGGAATCGTCCAGAATGAGCACTTTCGGCTTCTTCAGGAGGGCTCTGGCTATGCAGAGTCTCTGCTTCTGTCCGCCGGATACATTGGTTCCTCCTCTTTCGATCCATGTGTGATATTTGTCCGGCAGACGCTCTATAAATTCATCCGCGCAGGCCGCGCGGCACGCCGCTTCGCACTCCTCCTCTGAGGCGTTCTCGCTGCCCCAGCGCAGATTGTCGATGATCGTGCCGGAGAACAGAACATTCTTCTGGAGTACAACCGAGACTTCATTTCTCAGCACTTCCATGTCATACTCGCGCACATCTCTTCCACCGACTTTCACCGTTCCCTCAGAAGCGTCATACAGGCGGCTGATGAGATTCACAAGGCTGGATTTGCCGCATCCGGTCCCCCCGATGATCCCGATGGTCTCTCCCGGGCGGATATGCAGATCGATATCCTCCAGCGTGTCGTCACCAGTCCCGTGCTTATATGCAAAGCTCACATGGTCGAAATCGATCCTGCCGTCGGCGACTTCCATGACCGGCTCGTCCGGGTTATGCAGTTCCGGCTTCTCATTCAGGACCTCTGAGATACGTCTGACACTGGCCGCACTCATCGTCACCATGACAAAGATCATGGACAGCATCATGAGCGACATCATGACCGACATGATATAGCTGAACAGTGATGTGATGTCTCCCGTGCTCATACTGCCGGCCACGATATAGTGCGCGCCGAACCAGGAGACCGCTGTGATACACCCGTATACGACGAGCATCATGGCCGGATTGTTAAGTGCGAGCATGCTCTCCGCCTTTACGAAAAGACGGTAGAGATGTTCGGCAGCTTTACGGAATTTCTTATTCTCATAATCCTCTCTGACATACGCCTTCACTACACGGATGGCCGTAACGTTTTCCTGCACGCTTGCGTTCAGATCGTCATACCGGTCGAATACTTCCCGGAATACCCCGATCGTCCTCCGCATGATGAGCGCCAGGATCACCGCGAGGAAGCACAGAGCTGCAAGAAATACAAGGCTTAAGTTCCTGTTGATCATAAAACACATGAACATACTGAATACGAGCATCAGCGGCGCCCTCACTGCGATCCGTATGATCATCTGAAACGCGTTCTGCACGTTGGTCACGTCTGTCGTCATTCTTGTGACAAGACCTGCCGTGCTGAATCTGTCTATATTGGAGAAAGAGTAATCCTGCACGCGGATGTACATGCTCTCTCTTAAGTTACAGGCAAATCCTGATGACGCGCTGGCCGCGAATTTCCCCGCCATCGCTCCCGAGATCAGGCTGACAAGAGCCATCACAAGCATAAGGACTCCGTATTTGACTATCGCCGACAGGTCGGACTGTTCCAGTCCGTCGTCAATGATCCGCGCAGTGATAAAGGGAAGCAGCACTTCCATGATAACCTCGAGTGTCGTGAATCCCATCGTAAGAAAGCTGTCTTTCTTGTACTGCTTTAGCTGTGCTAAAACTGTCTTCATGTCGTAACCTCCTGTTTTGTTTCTTGTCCCCGGTCCTGCTCTCCGGGTGCTTCTTTTCCATTCATCTTGTCAAGCCGGACCAGGATCTTCTGTTCCAGTTCTCCCAGCGTGTCTCTCTCCTGACGGTTGAGACAGCTGCAGATTTCCGTCTCCATCCGGTCTGCCCGCTGCAGAAATTCATTGCCCCGGGCTATCAGCTTCTCTGTCGGGACTACTTTCTTCTTCCTGACGTCTCCCGGAGTCTCCTGAAAACACAGATATCCTTTTTCTCTCAGCTTCTTTACCAGAACGGACAGAGTTGCCTTGGACACGCCGATCTCCCGGCACATCTCCGTGATATAAGAGCCTTTCGGATGATGCCGCAGGATATATACCATGAAGTACACCTGCGTGCCGCTCATATCGTGTCTCTCCAGACATCTCTTCATCTGGAACTCCATGTCCAGATTGATCTTTTTCAGCATAAATATCAGATCTTCCGCCTGAAAATCTCCAGTCATATCTCGCATCCCCCTCCCGTATGTCCGGATTTTCATACGACTGTTTTGTTACGAACAGTTCGTTTCCTTACTATCTGTCCATAAAAGATTCTAACGCGTATTTCCTTGAATGTGAAATTCAAAAATGTTATAATCTATAAGAAATATTTATAGATTATGATTCATATTTTTATTTATACAGGAGAATAATTCTGTGAATACAGTGCAGTTAGAATGTTTTATCGCGGTAGCGGAACATCTGAATTTTTCAAGAGCATCCGAGGCTCTTCGGATCACGCAGCCTGCGGTCAGCCATCAGATCCAGTCGCTGGAAGAAGAACTGGACGTAAAGTTATTTAACCGGACAAGCAAAAGCGTCGCTCTCACCCAGGAGGGCATCCAGTTCCTTCCCGATGCGCAGTTGATCCTCAAAACCGCGCTTTCTGCAAAAGAGCGCCTCAGCCATCATGAACATTTCATCCCCTTTGAACTGGGATGCCACAACCGACTGGAAATAAATCTTCTTCCGCCCATACTCAAGAAACTGACAGAAGACTTCCCTCTGCTTCGTCCGGCCATCCATCTCGTCCCCTTTCCGTCGCTTTTAAGTCTTGTGGAAAATAAACAGGTACACGCGGCTTTCGGAATAAAAGAAGAGCAGAAAAAGTCCTCGCTTTACTTCAGAGAACTCTGTTCTGCTCCTGTTGCCTGTATCTGTTCTCCCGGGCACCCTTTTGCCCGGCATAATACTCTTGAGAAAAGGCAGCTCTCCGGCAGCTTCATCGCCTGCTCTCCCCGACAGATCGCCGATCCGATCTTCTCCATCCAGAACAGCATCCTTACGAAACTGCGTCCGGAACAGCGTTATTTTGCCGAGAATATGGAGAGTGCCATGACTCTTGTCAAAGCGCAGATCGGCTGCACTCTTTACCCCGACATTACCGCGGCGAGAGAACCCGACCTAAAATACATTCCCGTCACGGATATCCCGCCCATGTCTTTCGGAATATATTACCGGTACGATGACGATCATCCGGTGCTGAAGCGGTTTCTGATGCTGTGCAGAGAATATATAAGATAACGTTATCTGTCCAGAGCTTTTGCGATAAGCTCTGCGATATTACCGGAAAATTCCTCCAGCATTTTCTCTCCTTTTTCCTTTGTCGCCTTTGTCGGATCTCCATACGTCCCGGAAATACTCAGGTCTCCTATGGATGTATTATCCATGCCATAGAAATCCAGTTTTGGAGGATACTCGGCCCTGGCCCGGTCCATATGTACGAAATCTGCCCTCGCGGCCAGCATAAGCGACGTCTCGAACTCACATGCATGGAACATGCCGCCCCATGTAGGCGTCTCCATATATTTCTCATATATCTCAGACAACCCGGGATAGAACATTCCCAGCACTTTCACGTCCGTCTCATCCTGTATCTCCCGGACGGCATATTTCATCGTAGAACCGTTCGCCTCATGTCCGTTAAGGAATACAAGCGCCCGGATCCCATATCGCTCTACCGACCTGGCCACGTCTTTGAGCGTCTCCTGAAGGATCTGCTGGCGCACAGCCACAGTTCCCGTACGGTCCCTCCAGCTCCACGAATAACTGAAATGAATCCCCGGATATACGAGAGCTCCGCTTTTCTCCGACACCATATCCGCCAGCGTCTCCGCCAGATAAGTATCTGTCCCCAGAGGCAGATGGTATCCATGCTGTTCCGTTGATCCGAGAGGAACGACAGCAGCCGGGCATTCCCGGATGCGTTCCTCCACTTCCTCCCATGTCATATCCTGTACTCTATATGCCATATCCTGCCTCCAGATATCTGCGCGCTCTTTCTCTGATCATGTCAACGTCCGAGCGGTCTGCATTTCCCGGTACAAGACTGCTTCCTGCGGCCACGCCTTTAAATCCCGCTCTGTAGAACTGCGCTGCATTTTCCGCCGTCACTCCTCCCACGGCCACATAGTCCGTCTGCGGGAACGGCCCCTTAAGAGCTTTTATGTAGCTCATTTTGAACGCATCCGCCGTATCCTTCCAGATAGGAAGCTCGTCCCATATCTCCGGAGATCAGGAGCTGATCCGCATATCCGTGTGAAATAAGCGACTTGATCAGCTTTACCCGCACACTGTCGGGATAATACTTCACCTTGCCCGGACCGTCGAACTGAACGTAGATGCCCCGGTCTGCCAGCTTCAGCAGATAATACTCGTCCGGATTCCGGTCGAGATGCCCGAGCGCCACTGTTGAAAAGTCTACTCCCTCGTTTTCGAGGATATCAAGAATTTCCATCCCCATTGTCCCGGCCTCGGTGTGTCCCCAGATGGGAGCATTGCATTTCTTCTGAGCTGTCGCTGCCGCGATAGCTGTCTTCTTCTCCAGGGGATGGATCATATTGTACCAGGTTCCTATCTTAATAAATCCGGCACGGATACCGTCTCTGCCCTCAAGGATGTCTTCCGCAAGAATATCAGCGATCTCTTCTATGGTTTTTTCCGCTACCCAGTCCGGATAATAGATATGTTTATTAAATCCCGTTGTAGTGATTACATTTACACCTGTCTCTTCGGACATTTTCCGAAGAAGCGGCAGATTCCTTCCGTAATCCAGAGTTGACGCCTCTACCAGCGTCTGACCTCCCACTTCTTTAAATATTTTAAGCTCCGCGACGCTCCCTTCATAATCACTCAGTTCAAGGTCTCTGTCTTTCTGGCACTGCGGGGGAACGGCATAGAGATGCTCGTGCGGATATGTAAATCCCATCTTATCTGCTTCTATATCCCCGCATACTGTTCTTGCATATTTCATAGTGATCCCGCCTTTCTCCTGACCGGCAGAAAAGGAACCTTCGCTCCTTTCCCGCCTCCTGATGTCAATCCTATATTCATGTAGTATCTGTCTGTTATTATACGACCATGCCTATAAGCGCCATGATCACCGCCACGATGATCGCATCTGTAGATGCGAACCACAGCCCCTCAACTCCGTAAACCGTCACATCGATGAGCGGGTACGCCAGCGCTACAATCAGTGTGAATAAAAATCCGAGCAGGAAGGATGCGGCCACACAGCCTCTCTTTCCTCCGAGTTTGTCCCCGAATACGCCTGCTGCCCCGCCCATGAAAAACAGTCCGATCACTCTCGGAAGTACTACAACACTCATCTGCGTCGTGATCAGCGTAGCAAGGATTCCTCCTGCCATCGCGCACAGGAAACCGATCGTAGTCGCCACCTGACCGCTGGCATAGAAGATCGGAACATCCAGAGCCGGTCTTGCACCGGGGATAAGTTTCTCGCTGATCCCCTTAAATGCGGGAATGATCTCTCCTAAGAACATGCGGACTCCCTGCAGCAGCACCAGTACGCCTGTCACGAAAGTCATCGCCTGGATGATCGCATATACAATGATATTCTGTCCTCCTGACAGCTCGGATACCACGTCATTGCCGGCCATGAGCGCCGTAAAGATATATACTACGATCATGACGATACTCATGAGAATGGACATATCTTTCAGGAAATCGAACTTATCGGAGACTTTTACTTTCTCCCATGTATCATTTTCCTCATCACGGTCTTTCTTCCCTACAAGTTTCCCGATAAACCCTGTAAATACAATCAGTGAACTTCCCCAGAATCCAAACGCCACCTCGTCGGTCTTCAGTATCTTCCTCGTGTAAGGCTGAGCGATCGCCGGAAATACTACCATGCATACGCCCTCAACGACAGAACCGATGGCGATAGCCGCCCATCCGTTGATTCCCATCTGATCCAGTACGATCGCCATCGTCCCGGCAAAGGAGAACATCATATGTCCTGTGAGGAATATGTACTTGAACGGCGTCAGCCTTGCCAGGATAATATTAATGACGAATGACAGGAGCATGATCATCGGCGTCTCGAATCCGAGCGCCGTCTGAACAGCGGCCACAAGCGCATTGTCCTCCGGCACGACCCCGGACATACCGAATGCCGAAGTAAGCATCGTACTGAACGGAGTAAGCGCTGATGAAATCAGGCTCGATCCTGCCGAGAGGATCAGAAAACCAAGCATTGTCTTCATCGTCCCCTGGATGACTGCTGACGGACGGTTTTTCATCGCAACGAGACCGATCAGCACCACCAGACCTAATACTACAGTAGGTTCACTCAAGAAATTCACAAAAAAGTTTACCATATTAACCCTCCTTTATTCCTTTAAATACGGTTTCAGTTTCTCTTCAATCTCTGTCTTGTCCAAAAGATTGGTGATCGCTAGCACCGGAACTTCAGATTCGATCTGCTTTGCGATTTCAGAAGATGCCACGATCAGATCGCATTGCTTTCCTTTATAAGATCCAAGATCCGTCGCCTCTCCATCTACCGTGACGTCATATTTCCTGCCGATCTCCTTTACCGACATCAGCAGCATCAGACTTGTCCCAAATCCCATCCCGCATACAGTCACTACTCTCATTTTTCCGCCTCCTTTTCTATTAGTTTTATCAGCTCCTCATATGTATCTGTATCTGACAGCCTATCGATCATGTTGTCCGCTGCCAGCAGGGAACTCAATTCCTGAAGCAGTTCGATATGTCCGTTGTCCGAAACGCCTCCCAGGGTAAATACGATCTTTACCGGATCGTTGCACGGATGTCGGAATTCCACAGGCCGCTTCAGTTTTACAAAGCTGATGCAGGATTCCTTCACATTCCCCCCCGGACGGGCATGCGGCATCGCAAGTCCCGGCGCCATAACGATATACGGGCCCAGCTTTCTGTATGATTCAATTATGTCGCTCACATACTGCTCTTCGGCTTTCCCCGCATCTACGAGGATATTGCCGCAGTACCGTATCACTTCCTCTGGGGTTGAGAGCTCCGGTGGATCCAGTCTGACCATTTCTCTTGTGAGCATCTGTAAGAGTTTACTTCCCATAATATTCCTCCATATATTCCTCTGCCTGCTCCGCGCTCTGACAGGACAGCAGCTTTTTCTTATCGGCTTCATTCAGAAAGATGTGGAAAAGGTATTCCAACTCCTCTTTCATCCGCTCATCTCCCCGCCTGAAGCATCCCGTCACGACCAGTTTCACTCTGGTACGTCCCCACACGATCGGATCCCTGAGCAGTGCGAAGACAAGGAAGCTCTCACCTTCTATGAGCCCGTGCGGCATTACGATCCCCTCAGTGATCTCCGTTGAGACAAGCTCTTCCCGTCCCAGGATCCCGTTCGCCTCATGTCTCGATATCATCCCTTTCTTTTCGTACAGTCCGCAGAAATATTCCAGAAGCTTCCTCTTGTCCATGCCGCCGTCGATCTGCTCATAATATTTCTGAACGCCTGCCCTCTCCCAGCTCCTGTGACCGTTCAGCTGTCCGAGGAGTTGTTCAAGGGCAATCTGTTCTTTGATATCAAATACAGGGGAAAGTTCGATGCATACTTTTCCGTTCAGGGATTCGCCTTCATATGGAAATGTCATGATATAAAAATCCGCCTCTTCCGGTATCGACAACTCCTCTTCCATGGGATAGATCCCGAGTATCTCCAGTCTCGGATATTTATTCAGCTGCTCTCAAGAAGCTTCGCAGGACCGGCCCCGCCGCATATGATCGCGCACTTCCATTGCTTTGATTTCAGATTCCATTCCAGATAAGAAGCAAAATGCATTCCGAGAAAACTGATCTCATATTTGCTCAGGGAGAGCTTTGTCCACGCACTGATTTCCTCAGCTACTTCCATCGCATAGTAGTAAGCCGTCGGGTATGTCTCAAGCACATCATTGTAGAACAGATTCTCCGTCTCCATCCCCAGAAGATATCTGCTGAAATTAGAAGCAATGTGCAGAATCAGTCCGTTTACAAGGACGTCGTCGTGAAGGAGATCCACTTTGTAGTTCGCCTTGATCCTCTGAAATGCCTTCTGCGTAAGATCCTGGTAAAACTGAAGGTTTTTCTCATCAATCGTATCGACAAGTCCGTTCTGATAAAATGCCTGTCTGTATACAAGAGCGAGATAGATATTCTCAATCTCCCCGTCTGCTTCAGGACCTTTTGCGCAGCCCGCCAGTTTCATAATGTGTCCCGCGGCGGCGATATCGTCCAGAAGATGCGCCGTCTGACTGATATTTGCGAAATAATCTGTTCTTATCGTTTTTCCGATCCTGATCCTGCCGGACTGTATGAGCATATATCTTAGAAAGAGCCCCTCATCAATCTGATGCTTGTCCACGGCTCTCCTGAACAGTTCTGCATCGATATATCTGCGGATCTCTTCCATCTCCTCTTCCCTGACTCCCACTTTTTCCTCCAGATTTTCCAGAGGCATATTTTTCAGGAGCCGATACAGATAATTCCTGATATGGATCTCATTGCCATTGATAAAAAATCCTACATATGGTTTATTCAACAGGCGGAATCCCTGCCCCTCCAGCTCCCTCTCTGCTTTCTCCATAACCCGGGACATACCGGATCTGCTATAGTGGAGCAGTTCGGCCAGATCATCCAGTTTACATGTAGGTTCCAGAAAAAGACGCGGCAGAACAGCAGCCACTTCTTCATCGCTGTCGGAGGACAGTGCGGTTTTAAATTTCTCGCGGTCTGTGATCTCCAGCCGATATCCTCTGCCCCGCATAGCGTGAACGGCAAATCCGTATTCATGCGCGCGTTCTTTTAATTCCTTTATATATCGGATGACCGTTCTCGGACTGATGCCAGACAGCTCGGCCAATTCCCGCGAGTTGAAAAAGCCGCCGGCAGGTTCGAGTATGCTCTCCAATAAACGTATATACTTTCTCTGCATACTTTCTGCTCCTTATATCACCACTTTTCACAGTATTCTTTTCTTTATCCTGATTATAGTGGTCGTAAAAATGAAAGTCGACACAGTTTTCTGTCACTTACAGGATGCCATTTTACTACAAAAATTATCAGATTCCGTCAGGACCGCCAATTGGAAAAAGAAACGGTACCCTGGAGGCGGACACACAAAAAAGGAAGTCCCAACGAACTTCCTTTTTTACTCATTTCCCTGTATTACTTTTATGCTCACATTAACCGGCCTTTGGGCCGCGGGATTTTTCTGTACCCGCGTCTCCGTCCGGATGTCTCTCTTTTCAGAGCTTATCCGACGTCGGTTTCCATTTCCAGGCATATAGCGAAACTTCCAGGCTCCTCTCTGACAATTCCCCGATCCGTTTCGACGCGGTTATCTTAGCGATCTCTTCCTTGTCCAGCATCCGGGAAAAGGTCTTCGCGATTGAAAGGCAAAGAAAAATCCGGAACGCCCAGCGTCGCCATCATGACCGCCTTGATCGTATGCATCCGGTTCTCGGCTTCATCGAACACTTTCGACTGCTCCGATTCAAACACCTCGTCCGTCACTTCCATATCTTCTATCCCGAACCGCTGTCCCATCTCTTTCCCGATCTTAGTCTTCAGGTCATGGAAAGCAGGCAGACAGTGGAGGAAGATAGCGCTGTCCTTTGCGTTTGCCATCACGTCCTTTGTCACTTTATACGGAGAAAGCTCTCTGATCCTCTTCTCCCACACCTCGTCGGGTTCGCCCATGGACACCCAGACGTCCGTATAGATGACGTCGGCGTCCTTTGTTCCTTCTTTCACATCGGTCGTCAGTGTCACAGAAGCCCCGGACGTCTCCGCATACCCGCGGCACTGCGCGACCAGCTCATCATTCGGGAAATATGCTTCTGTCGTACACGCAGTAAAGTCCAGCCCCAGCTTGGAACAGACCACCATCAGAGAATTGCCCATATTATAACGGGCGTCGCCCATATATACGAGCTTCAGACCTTTAAGCGTACCGAAATTCTCTCGGATTGTCAGCATATCTGCGAGCATCTGCGTCGGGTGATACTCGTTCGTCAGGCCGTTCCATACCGGTACGCCCGCGTATTTTGCCAGTTCCTCCACGATCTCCTGACCGAACCCCCGGTACTCGATGCCGTCATACATCCTGCCGAGTACCCTCGCCGTATCCTCAATGCTCTCCTTTTTGCCTATCTGTGAACCGGTTGGTCCGAGATATGTAGTGCCCATCCCCATATCGTGAGCAGCCACTTCAAAGGCGCAGCGCGTCCTCGTACTATCCTTCTCGAAGATCAGAGCGACGTTCTTTCCCCTGTAGTGGTCGACCGGCACTCCCTTCTTCTTTTTCTCTTTTACCTCAGCCGAAAGATCAAGAAGATAAGTAATCTCCTCCGGCGTAAAATCTTTTAATGTCAGAAAACTGCGTCCTTTTAAATTCATGATATATCCCTCACTCGTCATTGATCAATATGACTCATTATACATAAAAATGCATAAAAATGCAATACTTATGCATAAAATTACATTTTCACGTCATCTGTTCACTGCCGCCTCTGTCTGCTCACCTCGAACATGAGCACGGCTGCGGCCACTGCAGCATTCAATGATTCCGCGCTGCCATGCATCGGAATGAGGACACGTCGGTCCGCGCATTCTGCCACCTCATCCCGCAGACCATTTCCTTCATTTCCGATAAGAAAGACACAGCCGGACGTATAGTCCTCCCTATCATATGTGATACTGCCTGCGAGATCCGCAGCATATACCCGTATCCCTTTCTTCTGCACTTCTTTTATCGTTCCTACAAGATCGTCCACATACAGGAACGGCATACGGAGCACAGCTCCCATCGTGGAGCGCACGACCTTCGGATTATAGATATCCACGCAGCCGCCGCTCAGCAGTATCCCTGTCACCCCAGCCGCTTCGGCAGTACGGAAGATCGTCCCAAGATTGCCCGGATCCTGGAGCTCATCAAGTGCGATCACATGGGCCCGCGCCGGATCCGGTCCAAGGATATCTTCCATATCATATTCCCGCCTTCTTACAACTGCGAGAATACCCTGTGGAGTCTTTGTGTCAGACACGTGAGCGAACACGGAATCTGACAGGATTTCAGTCTGCGCGCAGCGGGCAAGTTCTTCCTGCTCCTTTTTATTTCTTTTTGCATAGCTCTCCGACAGGTATATTCTCGTGATCCTTCCGCTCCAGGAAGGATCCCCCGCCAGTTCTCCCGCCATCCGGGGGCCTTCTGCAAGAAACACCCCGACCTCGCTCCGCGCCCGACTTTTCTTCATCAGTCTTATCAGATTCTTTACCTGAGCGTTTGCATTGCTTGTGATCATCCTCTGTGTCCTTTCCTGGCGTCAAATTTCTGAAGGATATCGTTAGCTCCGACCAGGATAAGCACACCGTCTGCCGGGAGCGGAGTATGCGGATCATACGCCACGTCCACCTGTTTATCGATAATGATTCCGACTACATTGATGCCAAACCTCTCTCTCACTTTCAGATCAGCAAGACATTTTCCCCTCCATGGCTCCGGAACGACCGCTTCTACCATACTGTAGTCGTCCGACAGCTCGATCCAGTCCATAAATTCGCGTGCAGCCAGATTCTTTGCCACACGGCTGCCCATGTCAATCTCCGGGTATACTACTGCGTCCGCCCCGACTTTCTTGAGGATCGTCCCCTGCAGTTCGTCCTTTGCTTTCGCTATAACGAGAGGGATACCGATCTCCTTGCACAACAGCGTAGCCATGATGCTCGCCTCAAAGTGCTCGGAAACGGCGATCACCGCGCCGTCCAGATTTCTGCCGCCAAGCGTCTGAAGAGCCTCGGGATCTGTGACGTCCGCTTTCACGGCATAGGATACTTCTTCCGAAATTTCCTGTATCTTTTCATACGAATCGTCTACGACCAGCACGTCGCATCCCATCTGCTCAAGCGTCAGGGCTACGCTCCAGCCAAAACTTCCAAGTCCAAGTACAGCGAATTGTTTACTCATTTCTTTCGTTTCCTTTCCGGTAATTTTACCCCAGCATGATCTTTTTCTCAGGAAGCTCTCTGAACTTTTCTCCCTTGTTCGACCTCCCCGCAAATACAAGCGCCATCGTAAGAGGACCAATCCTGCCAATATACATCAGGATCATCAGGACGACGTGACTTGCACGACTCAGATCCGGCGTCAGATCTGCCGACAACCCGACCGTGCCGATCGCAGAAGAGGCCTCGTACATCAGATTGAGAAACTCCGTCTTCGGCTCAAAGACGGACATCGCCGCCACTCCCACAAGCCAGCACGTAAATGTGATCACAGCAATCGTAATTCCAGACCGTACGATATCCATCTCAACACGTCTGCCGAAACATTCCGTATCTTTACGTCCCCGCAGGACAGAGACAACCGTCAGGATAAGCATTGCTGCTGTCGTCGTCTTGATACCGCCCGCTGTTCCTGCCGGGGAACCTCCGACAAACATCAGGATGCATCCCAGCAGCCTGGAGCTTTCCGTCAGCCCTGACTGGGAGACAGAGGCAAACCCCGCAGTACGCGTCGTCACCGACTGAAAAGCCGATGCCAGAACTTTTTCCGGTACGCTCATGTCTCCCATCGTATCTGGGTTATGAAATTCCATAAGGAAAAATCCCACTGTACCAAAACAGATCAGAAACGCTGTCATCGTAAGGACGATCTTGCTCTGCAGGCTCAGCCTTTTAAACATCCTTTTTCTGGCGCCCTTCTCGCCCGCTCTTTTCTTTACCGTCACATAAACATCATGCCATACGGGGAACCCCAGACCTCCCATTACAATAAGAAACATCGTAGTCAGGCTTATCAGAGGAGAGTCTGCATATCTGATAAAACTGCTGTCCCCGATAATATCGATCCCCGCATTGCAGAACCCTGATATCGAATGAAATATCCCGTACCAGATACCTTTCACTGCGCCAAACTCCGGGACAAACTGTATGGAAAAGAGCACTGCCCCAATCCCCTCAACAATAAAAGTTCCGCGCAAAATACGGATAATAAATTTCACAAGACCAGAGAGCGTATGCAGCCCGTACGCCTCCTGGATCAGGATCCTTCCTTTCATGGAGATCCGTTTCCCTATAAGAAGAAAAAACGAGGCCATACATGCGATCACGCCAAGCCCGCCGATCTGAATCAGCAGGAGCATCACAATCTGTCCTGTCAATGTAAACTGC
This sequence comes from uncultured Eubacteriales bacterium, assembly GCA_949294665.1. Classification (GTDB taxonomy): domain Bacteria; phylum Bacillota; class Clostridia; order Lachnospirales; family Lachnospiraceae; genus Mediterraneibacter. The sequence continues at coordinate 23,746 of CASFID010000052.1, read as the reverse complement.
TCTGCCGGCACGACCGTTACCAGTCCTGTCACGCACACTGACGTCACCGATGTAAACAGCGCGTCGATAAAAGCGATCGGACGCTGATTACACACCGGAAGCCAGAGCAGCACTCCTCCTGAAAGGATCACGCCCAGAAAACCAAGCGCTACAATCTGCATCGTATTCAGTCTCACTCTCCGGGAGCTCTTTGTTATTCTGCCCATAACGTCCTCCTGAGTATCGAAACGGATATCTGAACATCCTCTTCCCTACACTGCTATATTAACACAGGAAGATGGGAGATTCAATCGTTCCGACGTCTAAATCACATCGTTGTATGATACATATCCGCCGTTCAAAGTATCGTCCGCGAAGAACAGAACGGCCCTTGTCCTGCCGCATCTTCTCCGGACTCCGGTACATGTTTTCGTCTGAGGCGCAGCAGACGCCTCACAGCCTTCAGTAACAGAAGACCGGCCAGCGCTCCGGCACTGTCCAACAGTACATCTGATACCTGTCCGCTCCGCCCCGGCACAAAAAGCTGATGGAACTCATCGGTGACAGCATAGAAGACGGCAATCCCCCACGGAAGCAGCGTCTCTGCACGCACACCGGAAATTTTCTCCTCTCTCCGCAACGGAAGACAGACGCCCGCCGCCAGCAGTGCGAGCACTGCGTACTCAGCCGCATGGGCGCTCTTGCGTACCGGATGATCGATCTTTTCTGCAAAGGAGAGCCGCTCGTCTTCCTTCCACTCGTCAAACCCCGGCACAAGGATCCTGGCGACCACAGTGCCTGCGAAATAACTGTCCTTTGCAGACTCGTCGCCGGAACGTGAAGAAAATACAAAAATCCCCGCCATCCACATGATCATCAGAGCAAGAAATATCTTTTTTCTGGTATTCATCATTTTATCCTGTTTCCCTTCTACTTGTCTGCAATCATGATTATATCCTTTTGCCGGCGGTTTGTATATCCGCTGTTGTATTTTTTCAAATTGTAAGCGACTGACAGGCTGATAAACTGAACGCACTTGACATATTTTCGCAGTGTTCTATAATAGGCAGTGCCGTATATTTAGAATTCTAATTATTTGTATTCAAATAATTTACATTTATTAAAAGGAGAAATCAATACGATGCTTTCATTTCATTATCTTGTTATGGCCGAACACTCCATGCTCCAGAAAAAACTGCTGGCCAGACTGAAAGGCGCCGGTCTGACCATCGGACAGCCCAAGATACTGGATTATCTCAAAGATCAAGACGGCGCCAGCCAAAAAGATATCGCTCATGGCTGTCATATCGAGCCCGGGACCCTTACTTCTCTTTTGAACCGTATGGAAGAAACCGGTCTGGTAGAACGCCGCATGTTGAACGGCAATCGGAGAAGCCTGTATGTTTTTATGACAGAGAAAGGAAAAGCGCAGGAGAAGCTTATATCTGAAGCCTTCCATGAACTGGAGAATGAGGCGTTTAAAAATATCTCACAAGAAGACCAGGAAACATTTATGAAACTGTTCCGAAAAATCTATCGAAACACATCTCCCTCGTAACATAGCGGGAACAGTTTTTTCATCCCGCAGGGACAGACAATACAGACTGCGGAGAAAGGATCACGTAAATTATGGAAAAATTAAAAAGATATCTTATATTTCTGATCGGACTGTTTATCAATTCAATGGGCGTCAGCCTGATCACAAAAGCGGACCTGGGTACCTCGCCCATCTCCTCGATCCCGTATGTGCTCAGCCTGAATTTCCCTTTCACACTCGGGCAGTTTACGATCGTGTTCAGTCTTCTGCTGATCCTGATCCAGCTCGCCATACTCCGGAAGAATTTCAAGGCGGAATATTTGCTGCAGATCCCGATCTCCATCCTGTTCGGATATTTTATCGATCTCACGATGAAAATGCTGTTCTTCATCGAGCCGCAGACATACATTTCCAGCCTGGTCTATCTTCTGGCAGGCTGTGTGATCCTGGGATTCGGTGTGTATACCGAAGTTCTGGCTGATGTCGCCATGCTTCCCGGAGAATCTTTCGTCCGAGCCGTATCGTCAACATGGAAAACAGAATTCGGAACGACCAAGGTCGCTTTTGACGTTTCTCTTACTGTCATCGCAGCTGTGCTCTCGTTCGCCTTTGCACGGCGTCTCGACGGCGTCAGAGAAGGCACGGTCTTCGCAGCTCTTCTCGTTGGATTCATCGCGCGTCTTTTGGGAAGAAAACTTACCTTCCTGAAGCCTGCGCTTTTCCCCTCCGAAGGACATTTTGCACAGTCCTCTCCAGAGAATGCACCGTCTGCTCTTTCCTCCGCCGGAAGTTCTGCCGCGCCGCGTCCTGTCATCGTGATCGGCCGCCAATACGGAAGCGGCGGGCACGACATCGGAAAGGCTCTCGCAGACAGACTGGGGTTTTCCTTTTATGACAATGAGATCATACAGATGACCGCAGGTTCCACCGGATATGAACCCCAGTTCATCAAAGACCGGGAGGAAAATATGTCCAACAGCTTTCTCTATGACCTCATGAATCAGATGTACGTCTATTCTGATACACATGCAACACCGAGGGATGAGATTTTCGAGTCCGAAGCGGCCGTCATACGCAGACTGGCAGACGAAGGGAACTGTGTAATCGTAGGCCGCTGCGCAGATTACATACTGCGGAACCGCGTAAATACATTAAAAGTCTATCTCCATGCATCTGAGGATTTCCGCACAAAACGCGTCATGGAAATCGACAATCTCACCAGAGAGGACGCTGTCCAGAAGATCCGCAGGATGGACCGCCGGCGTTCGGACAACTACCGCTACTATACCCGGCGCATCTGGGGCCAGGCTCAGAACTATGACCTCACGATCAACACAGAAATCGGAACAGAAGCAGTCCAGAATATGATCCGTGAAATGCTTGAGATCAAATTAAAAGAGGCTGGCGCCCCGGCATGATCATGCCGGAACCGTCTGCTCTTTCTTATTCTTCCAATCAATTATTTCAGCTTTTTATTTCAATTTGTTTCCGTCCGAGAACGCCGTTCCGGCTTTCCCTCCTACTCTCAGATACGTATGGTTCGCCGGATCATAAGAGATCGCACAAAGTTTCCCGGGATCGATCTTCCCGTCCCCGTCCAGAATATTTTCATCCACACTGACATTGACAATCTCCGCTACGATGCGGAGCGTGGCGTTGTGCTGGTTGATCTCCTCCACTTTACACTCAAGGGCGATTGGAAGTTCCTCGATCACGGGAGCGTCCACAAACTCACTTTTCACTGTGTGGAAACCTGACTTCTTGATCTTGTCCGGCACATCATGTCCTGATACGATACCGACATAGTCTGCCGCCACAAGATTCTTTTCATCCGCGATCCCTACTGTAAATGCATTTTTCAGTTTAATGTTGTCTGAAGTCTTATGCCTCACACCGATATTGATCTGAATCCGGTTTGAGTTCACGATCCCGCCGTAAGCCACATTCATGGCGTCAACAGTTCCGTCCTCGCCGTAGGTCGCCACGATCAGCACCGGCTGGGGATATACATACGGGTTAGCTCCAAGATTTCTGCGCATTCTGATTCCTCCTGATTTCTTATGGCAGAGAACTGGTATGTTTCTCCGCCTGATGATATACAAATATATAAGCTGCTCTTTAATTATAGCACAGAATCATTTTCGAGGCGTCCGGGATATGATAAAATGATCCATCTACGTTTCCTCTCTGTTCCACTCAAACCTGATCTTTCCCAGGGGTGTTCCATATTCAATCTGAACCCACTTCAGTTCTTCCGGGAAATTTGGAGCTGCTGTACAGCTAAGACCGTCTTTTCCCCAGTGAATACGGATTCCCGCCAGGCCATACAGCATCCACCCTGCGATTCCTGTGTAGCACGTATGTATCCTGCTTCCCCCATACACATCTTTGATATCCCACATCTCAGGCCATGTTGTCTCTCCTTTGTCCAGAAAATACTTATATCCGGGCGCAGCATCCCGGTGAAGCCACTGCCAGATAAGTTCATTGCCTTCCCGGGAAAATGACATTGCCTGTAACAGCAGAGTATTTCCAACGCTCCCTCCGTCCAGAAAGCCTTTCTTTCGTACGATATCAAGCATTTTATTGTATACAGCTCTCCTGTGATCAGCCGACGGCAAACGGGCGAGAAGCGCCAGGGCCTGATATTTTGCATCATTTCTGCAATATACAGCTTCATCGTGGTTGAAATATTTTTTGTTAATACTTTTCCTCAGTTTATAATACCTTGATTTCCAGATTTCAGCGTCTTCATCATATTCCATATATTCCGCCAGTTCGTACATCAGATAAAGCACCAGCGCGTATATTCCATTATTAAAAAAAAGTGCCTCTTCTGAATCTCCCCAGTCGTTTCTCTCCGGTGCCGCCCAGTCACCCAGAAAATCCCATTCTCCAAATTCGTATCTCTGTAAAAGCCCATGTAGGCATTTCCCGTTCAGATATTCACACCAGATTTTAAGAGCCGGATATATTTCCTGCAGACCGTCTTTATCATGATATATTTGCCAATAACAATAAAATCCTATTACCGGGAAACTGCTCCAGGCTGTACCTCCGCCTCCGTGATAGTCGGGGACAACATGGGGGAAATAGCCGTTCCTTTCCTGACAGTCCGCCCATGTTTCAAAAAGATTTCTGTAAAATGCCGCAGATTCAAAACATGGCAGTCCGCATCCAATTAATGTATTTATTCCTGTTTCCCCATATCCCAGTCTTTCCCTATGAGGGCAGTCCATAGTAACGCCTCCGACTGTACAGCTTAAAAATGTATGAAGATCTGTTTCAAAAATGCGATTCAGCGTCGGATCTGAACATCGAAAGACTGCGGTACGCATTAGCTGTGTTCCCATCATGATGCCCTCTGCCTCTATAATCTGATCCTCTTCCTTAAGGCCTGATATTTCAAAATACCGTCCTGCTATATATTGAAAATGTCCCTTTAAAATATGTCTGCCTTTCTTTATGATGTATCTTGTCTGTTGTCCGAAGCTAGAAGATTCCGTTTTTTTATCTGATGCCTTGACCACGATCTCCCGGTCTCCGTCAAGCTGCACGACTACGCTTAAAAACCCTGTAAAATTAATCCCTATATCCATGTGTATGACACCCTGTCTTTCCGTCAATATCGGAGACAATTTTTGAAGTATCATATCCTTTTCTGTTTTTTCACTCTCGATTTTAGGGCAAATAGACAATATTTCCGGTTCTTTTCCTGCAGACATCTCATAATGTGAAGCCGGCTCCAGATTACATATTTCTTCATATCCGAAATCCGTCCAGCCATACGGATTATCCCTATTATCTTTATAGCGGTCACGTGTTATATTTCCTGTGTCTAACACTTTCCATGTTGTGTCTGTATGGATTTCCATGCCGCCTTTTTCCGAATATATCTGTACATTCAGAGCCGGCTGCACTTTACGCTCCGCTCTGGTCCATCCGGCATTTGTCAATATCTGTACAGAATTTTTTTCTTCGGACAGATATTGTGTAATGTCGTATGTGGCATAAACAGTTTTCCTGTAATCCGTACACCTGCTTCTTACAGGGGCAAGAAGTCTTGAGTGAGCTTTTTCCCCGTTTATATACAGGTCATGATAGCCATAAGATGCCACATACGCATATATCTTTTCACTTCTCTCAAAAGGCGGCAGCGTTTTCACAAACATCTTCTCTTTTCTGTATAACTCATCGGGCATCTCACTTTTGAAAGATATCCATTTTCCCAGCCATTCATTCTGATCTATTCCTGTAATAAACTGCTGAGTTTCCCCCCTCTCGCAATATTCTTTTCCATCTGACTCATATATAACTTCAACAGTCCAGTAGTACATGCGATGTGATTTCAGAGCCTTTCCCTGATACTTCCAAAAAACTCTTCCAACCGCATGCATATATCCGCTGTCCCAGAGATCTCCGCATTTTTCCAGGCACTTTTCTCCTGTAGACGATACCAGTATTCTTACACATCTGATTCTTGTAAAATCGGTGCTCTTCCAGCTGAACTCAATCTTCTTCCTGTCAACTCCTGCCGGATTTTCCAGTCTGCAGCAACGCATGTCATAGATCATATCCCCACCCGCCTTCTCTTATCTCACATCTATGGAGCAATACTGTTTCTGTATTCACTGGGGATGACGCCATGATAACGTCTGAAAGCTGCTGAGAATTGTTTTGGCGTACTGTATCCCACTTTATCTGCTATCTCCTGTATTTGCAGATCTGTATCTCTCAGCAGTCCTGCAGCTTTTATCATGCGTATCTTCAGTACATATTCTGTCAGAGATTCTCCTGTTTCTTTTTTAAACATCTGGCTGATATATACTGCATTCAGATGAAATTCCTCGGACAGAGTTTTCAAACTTACATTTTGGGCATAGTTTCTTTTCAGATAGAATTTTATATCTCTGATGACTTTCTTTTCCTGATCCGAAATCTGCCCTTCGCATACTTCCGTTCCCTGCCCCCACTGCTCGTAATACCTCTGTATGATATTTATAAGCTCTGCTTTATCCACAGGTTTCAGAATATAATCAAATGCATGATATTTTAAAGCCTGTCTGCAATACTTAAAATCATCATAACCGCTGATAACGATGACTCCTGTATCTGGCTTTTCTTCCTGTAACATTTTCATGATAGAAAGTCCATCCATATGAGGCATCCTTATATCAGTAATCAGCAGATCCACATGATGATCTATAAAGAAATCGACAGCCTCCTGGCCATCTCCCAGAGAGGCAACAATATTTATATCGGGGAAATTATCACGCAGGATTTTTTCTAATCCTCTTCTGATGATACGTTCATCATCCAGAATCACTACATCCATTGTTTTTTCCTCCTTCGTATGGCAATGTGACACACACTTCCGTGCCTTTGCCTTTCTCGCTTCTGATTATCAGTCCATATCTATTATTTCCATAATATAGTTTTATCCTGCGGTCCACATTGCTCAGACCGATACTCCTTGTTTCATATGGTTCTCCGTCGCTCCCGTCTGCCAACTTTGCATTCAGTCTGTCAACTTCCTGCCTGTCAATACCGATACCGTTATCATGGATTTCAAAGATAAGGTATTTTTCGTTATGGTATCCCTTGATTCTTATCAATCCTCTTGAACTAAGGGGTTCTATTCCATGATAAATCGCATTCTCCACCAGTGGCTGCAGGATCAGCTTTGGAATTTTACACTCCAGGATTTCTTCCTGAATATTGAATTCTGCCTCAAATCGGTCCTCATAACGTATTTTCTGAATCGCAAGATAACACTTTACATGTTCGATCTCTTCTCTGACAGAGACCATTTCCTGCCCCCTGTTAATACTGATGCGCAAAAGACGCCCCAGAGAGCTCGACATCAACTGCGCGTCTTCATCGTCATTGAGTTCCGCCATCATGCTGATAGACTCCAGCGTATTATAGATAAAATGAGGGTTTATCTGCGCCTGAAGAAAATTAAGTTCTTCCTTGATCTTTTTCAACTGAATTTCTTTTTTTTCATTTTCAAGGATATTCACTGTATTGATCAGATAATTCAGTTTGCTGCACATAGAATTAAACACCCCACAGAGTTCTCCTATCTCATCATTGCTGCTTCCCTGTACCTCTATATCATAGTTGCCCCTCCGAATCTCCAGCATGCCCTCCTTTAGTTTTTCAATCAGTCTGAAGTTCTTTGAAATGAGTAGATACAGCACCGCAACTGTGAGTATTACCATCCCTATTACAATGCATAAAGTAGCGCTGCGAATTTTTTCTGTGTTTTTTGTCATCTCAAGTGTGTTTGTACATCCCACGATATACCAGCCGGTTTTTTCTGATTTTGCGGAATATACATCATACTCGCCAGAATCTGTGCTTACGGTAAGCTGCTCACTGTCCAGATACTTCAGCTCGCTGCTTACAGAATGATACAGAGGGCTCTCCTTGCTTTCATACATGATATTCCCTTCCTGATCAAGGATAAAAACCTGCTGGTTTGCATCCAGTTCAAGATTCCGAAAAATATTCTCAAAGACCAGAGGTTCCATATCTACAATAACTGCTCCCAGATATTCTCTGTTTTCCCACGTTCTGATCGCTTTCACATAGGTGATGACCTGAGAATCATTATTCAAGTATCTGTCCGGCCGGTGTTTCCCTATGATCACCTTTCCTTCCTCCTGAAGCTGTCGGTACCATGATTCCTCTTCGATATGATAGTTTCTGACCAGTGAAGGAGATGACACATTATAAAATACAGTTCCGTCTTTTCGTATCAGATATATACCTTTGATATCACTGCGCAGGTAGTCCACCTGCATGAGCCTGCTTTCTATGATCCTGCTGTCTTCAAGATCTGCAGCCGGATTGCTTTTCGACTTTTCAAGTATCCCTGTCACATCCGCATCCAGTTCCAGTCCAAATATCAACGACTCTAACTGCTCAATATCATTGTCTATATTAAGCTGGACCTGCTTGATAAACTTAGCGCCAACTTCCTCGGAAACCCGGTCAATAGACTGCTGGGAAATAAAAAGTATTCCCAATCCTGTAATAATTATCCCTGTTATCACACAGACACTGCCGATAAGGATCAGCCTGTATTGAAATTTTTTATTGCTCTTACCTCTCAAAATACCACTACCCCTTGACCGCTCCTGCGATCATTCCCTTGATAAAGTATTTCTGTGAACAAAGAAATACTACCACCAGAGGGATCATCGTCAGCACCGAACCCGCAAAGATCATTGTCCAGTCCGTAGTATAAGAAGCTCCCTTAAAATTATACAAAGCAATGATCAGTGTCTTCTTGTCACCTCCAAGAAACAGAAGCGGTGTCAGCAGATCATTCCATACTGTCACAGAAACAAATATAACAACTGTTGTAAGAGGCGCTTTAATCAACGGAAGGATTACCCTGAAATATACTGTGAATATGCCGGCGCCATCAATCTTGGCCGCCTCATCAAGTTCTTTCGGTATCGTAGCTATAAATCCCCGGAGGATCACGATCGCAAGAGGAATATTTATTGCTGTATAAATCAATATAACTCCCTGAAAAGTATTCATCAACTGCAGACTATTGATGATCTTGTAAAGAGGTATCATGATCAGCTGGACCGGTACCATCATTCCTGCCAGGAAAAATGTATATAGTTTTCCATAGACTTTTCCGCTCCCTCGCGCTAAGGCGAATGCTGCCAGCGATGAAGCAGCGATTAGAATCACTAATGTCCCTCCAAGAATAATGATTCCGTTTCTCAGCGACTCAAAATACTGCATTTCTTCTGCCGCTTCAAGCAGATTATCCAGCTGCAGCATTTTCGGAAGACCGTAAGTATTCTGCACAAACTCCTCCGGTGATTTAACCGCGATCGTAACTGCCATGTATAGAGGGAACAGATATAGCAGAACTGTGATCCATAAAACAGCTGTGAGAAAGATTTTTCTCTTCTTCATCAAAATTCCACCTCTTTTCTCTTAAAAATGCTGTTTAGAGCGATCGTAATGGTCAGTATCACCAGAAAAAGTACAACTCCTGTTGCCGCTCCATATCCCATATCCATATTCGTAAATGCTTCCCGGTAAATCTTTGTCGTCACAACTTCTGTAGAGTATCCAGGCCCCCCGTTTGTCATTGTAAATACAACGTCAAACTGCTTCAGAGCGCCGATTGTACACAGCGTGACATTAATAGATATCGCAGGAAGCAAAAGGGGCAAAGTAACCTTGAAGAAAGTCTGGATCCTGCCCGCCCCGTCAATTCTGGCAGCGTCTATGACATCCTGCGGTATGCTCTGGAGACCTGACACGTAAATGATCATACGATATGTGAACCACTGCCATATTCCGGATATTATGACAAAGTATATTGCACATGCCGGATCTCCGATAAAGTCTACTTTTTCTATCCCGAGTACAGTAAGAATATTGTTGAACAGACCGTTATTATAGCTGTACAGATAACTCCAGACGTAGGATACCACTATAGGCGGCATAACTACCGGTACAAAGAACAATCCACGCAAAACATTTCTTGTTTTTCTGATGCTCTCCAGAAGAAGCGCTAAAAGAAGTCCCATAACATTCTGTATCACTACATCCATCAATACAAAAATGATTGTATTTCGTATGGCTATCCGGAACCCATCATCAGATACCATATATTTGAAATTGGCCAGCCCTATAAAATTGATTTTTACCGACAGCCCATCCCAGTCTGTCAGAGAATATCCAAATGAAGAAATCATCGGGATCACCAGAAATACAATATATATTATCGCAGCCGGCAAAAGGAACAACATATATTTTCTTTCATGTCTTATTTTTTTCATCGTCTCTCATCCTGTCCCCTGATAGCACACATGGGATGCCTTTTCAAAACATCCCATGCACAAAACCATGTGTCTTCTATTTGTTTGCTTTCTCAGTTGCTTCGTCCATCGATTTAAGAATATCGATCGGCTCTTTTGTCCCCGCAACCATTTCCTGTACACCTTTATAAAAAACTGCATCTACTCCAGGAGCCCAGTAGATATTATCAAACTGGCACAGCTGCTGCCCTTCCTCCATTGCATAGCACTCTTTGATTGCTGTCCGCAGATCAACTTCAACATCACTGTACGGAGACGGCCCTTTATCCTGTAGATATTCAGCAAGTATGTCCGGACTTACCATGAATGCCAGCAGGTCCTTTGCCAACTCAAGATTATCTGATTTCCCATAGACCCCATATCCGCCGTTTATACTTGCCGAAGCGCCGAATACTTCCCCTTCGTCACCGGGAATCTGAAAACCGCCCAACTCAAATTCAGGCCCCAGGTTTTCTATAGCCGCGTTTCCCCATGTTCCGGTAAATGTCATAGCCGCTTCTTCCCTCACAAACATCTCGTACTGCTGATCTGCCGTTGTACTTAAGGAACCTTCCTGAATATAACCTTTTTCGATCAGATCCTGATATTTTTCCAGCGTATCAAGGAACCCGCTGCACTCGGCAAATTTAGATGTTCCGTCTGCTGTTCCTTTATAAAACTCAGGATCTTTCACCTGTATTTTAGTGGCATTTAAACCATAGGAGATCATCTGTGTCACCCATTCTTCCTTATGTCCGAGAGCAATAGGAGTGATTCCGTTTTCCTGAAACACTTCACATATATTCAGAAGTTCATCCCATGTCTTTGGAACTTCAAGATCATATTGTTCAAAAAGATCCTTGTTATAATATCCAAGTATCAGCTGGATCTCGATCGGCAGACCGTACAGTGCGCCGTCTTCTGTCCTCAGTGTACTGTCGGCCCCTTCTTCAAATCTTGCCACTACGTCTTCCATATCTGACAGATCCGCCAGATATCCGTTTTCATAATAGCTTTCCGCTTCATCGCCAGAAAAAACAGGGAAAATGTCCGGCGCATCATCGGATGCAAATTTTGTTTTAATAATTGTTTTGAACTCTTCTGTGGGGATTTCCTGGACGTTCACTTCAACATCCGGATTCTGCTCCACATACTTGTCAATCGCATTCTGGAAAGCCTCATGTCCTGTAGTCAGCACAACGTCCAGCTTTTTGGTTTCACCGCTCTGATTCCCGGTGTCTTTCCCCTCGCTGCTACTTTGTCCGCATCCTGCCAGTGTTCCGCACATAACCGCAGCGGCAAGCAGCCATGCCAGATATTTCTTTTTCTTCATCCTTCATCCTCCTTTATTATTTTACGTTTCTGTTAATTATAAGTATACAGATGGTCCACCAGGATAAACAGTACAGTAATTATAGATATTATCCCTCCAATTAAGTTTTTCTCTATTTTCTTAATCAAAAAACTGCCGCACCGAACGATAATCGTTCAGTACGGCAGCTTCTATCTGGAATCCATGGATTCACACTTTAAACCGATACCCCACGCCCCAGATTGTCTCAATGTACTGCGGATGCGACGTATCATACTCGATCTTCTCTCTGATCTTCTTGATATGCACGGTCACCGTGGCGATATCTCCGATCGATTCCATATCCCAGATCTCGCGGAACAGTTCTTCTTTCGTATACACGTGGTTCGGATGTCCTGCGAGGAAAGCCAGAAGATCAAATTCTTTCGTTGTAAATGATTTTTCTTCGCCATTCACCCACACTCGTCTCGCAGTCGTATCGATCTTAAGTCCACGGATCTCGATCACTTTATTTTCTTCAACATTGCTTCCGATCAGTCTCTCATAGCGGGCAAGATGCGCTTTCACGCGCGCCACCAGTTCGCTCGGGCTGAAAGGCTTCGTCATATAATCATCCGCTCCAAGGCCCAGTCCCCGGATCTTGTCGATATCGTCCTTTTTTGCCGACACCATAATGATCGGAGTATTTTTCTGATCCCGGATCTGTCTGCAGATCTCAAATCCGTCTACACCCGGAAGCATCAGATCAAGAATGATCAGGTCAAAATCCTCATCCAGTCCTTTTCCGAGTCCTGACTCGCCGTCATTTGCCACTTCCACCTCAAAGTTACTCAATTCCAGATAATCCTTCTCCAGATCAGCGATGCTCTCTTCATCCTCAATGATCAAAATACGCTTACTCATCAATTGGTACCTCCTGATATTTTCTGATCACAAAATACATTGTCGTACCAGCGCCCTCATCACTGGTGGCCCAGATGTTGCCTCCGTGCTCCTCGACGATCTTTTTTACAATGGAAAGTCCGATGCCGCTTCCGCCTTTGGATGAGTTTCTCGACGCATCTGTGCGGTAAAACCTGTCAAAAATATACGGCAGATCTTTTGATGCGATCCCCTTTCCATTGTCGCCCAGTTCAACCTGAACAAAATCTCCCACGTCCTTTACTTCCATCGTGATCTTCCCGTTCGGCTTGTCCATATATTTCAGGGAATTCGATACGATGTTGTTGATAACTCTCCTTAACTGCTCCGGATCCACGATCACTTTACAGTCGCTCTCCATAGCGTTTCGATAACTGAAAGCAACTCCCTTCGCTTCAAGCTCCATGTGGAGATCCTCCGCACAGTCCTCGAAATACTCCTGCGCGGAAATCGTCGCGAAATTATACGGGATCCTGTTTGTATCGATCTTTGAATACAGAGTCAGTTCGTTTATGAGAAGATCCATCTCATTAGCCTTATTATATATGGTCTTGATATATCTGTCCATCTTTTCCGGCGTGTCCGCCACACCGTCCATGATGCCCTCCACATATCCCTTGATCGCTGTGATCGGGGTTTTCAGATCATGAGAAATATTACTTATGAGTTCCTTGTTCTCACGATCAAACCGGACTTTCTCCTCCGCATTCGCTTTCAGCCGCAGACGCATCTCTTCAAAATCCTGGCAGAGCTGTCCGATCTCATCGTCTGACTCTTGTCTGATCTCGAAATCAAGATTGCCCTCCTTAATATTACGGGCTGCCTTCTGCAGTTTCGTCAGCGGTACGGACACGGACCTGTAGATCCAGTAGATCAGAAGCGCGGTGGTAAAGAATACAAGCATCATGTAAAGCTGCAGCACCTCACCGCCTTCTCCGCTCCCGGTCATACGGACCGCCACAGCCATAAAGATCATCGGCAAAAACATGACTACTACGAACACGATGATCAGTTTTGTCCTGAGTTTCACAGGCAGCTCACACTCCTTTTCTTATTTATATGAAATATATTCTACAAATATTTCTTTTCCCCGTCAACCTTACACATCCTCTCTTTCCTCTGCGGGCCGCATAAAGGAAACGCTGCCGGTCCCATCGTTTTACCAATGAGCCTGCAGCGTTCCTGTTTCTTATTGATAATCCATTATCATGTTCATCCAGACGGCCATTTCCCCCTCGCCCCTGTTGTTCCAACAGGCGTACGGGACTGCCATGCATGATACGTTTTCAAATTCGGGAGTGTACTCACAGTAAAGCTCCTGCTTCCGATCTGTCATCCTCTTGCCCCGGACAAGAATCTTTACGATTCCACCTAGCATCTCGTCATATATTTCTTCTGCTCCTCCTCTTTCATCGATAAATATAGAATCCAGATTCCTTCCGTTATCTTTCTCTTCAAAACAGTATACGATCGGTCCTCTCTTTATTGCAGTCCTGCCGATATTAAATCCCACTTCTGTATTCGCTTTCATAAATCGGACTCTGAATCCGAATGCAATCACAATGTCTTCATCCTTCTGCAGCGACAGTTTCGCATATCCGTTTATTATCGCCGTTTCCTGCTCTTTTCCATCCATATATATCTTGAAATTTTCGGCATATTCGGGAACTCTTATATTCAGATCTGTTTTTTCACGGATTCCCCGTGTTTTGATTTTTGTTTTCCCCGCCCAGGGCATCTCTGTTTCAACCTGCAATTCTACTTGCTGACCTGAAAAAGCAAGTTCTGCTGTGTTGGAAACATAGAGATGGAGATAGATTTCATTATCCCCTACGCCATAGATATACTGCCCTATTGATGCCAGTGTACGCGCGATATTGGGCGGACAGCAGGCAACGCCAAACCATTTTTGTCGTACGGCTTTCACATGCTCCCTGGATGTATGTTCCATACAGTTTGCCGGCTTTACACGAAGTGGATTCACATAGAAGAAACTCCTGCCGTCCAGGGCGATACCCGCAAGTATATTATTATATAATTCTAACTCTACCACATCTGCATATTTACTTTCTCCCGTGATGTTCGCCATTCTTATCCCAAACATTGCCATCCCGATCGACGCGCACGTTTCAGAATAGTTACAGTCATTCGGAAGATCGTAGTCCGTTGTAAATCTTTCCATAAACCCGGACGATCCGATCCCTCCGGTTATATACATCCTCTTCTCCACAATATTATCCCAGAGTTTCCTGCATGCGGACAACATTTCATCGTCTTTATACTTTTCTGCCACATCCGCCATGGCCGAATACATATAGACGGCTCTCACGGCATGTCCTTCAGCCGTCTCCTGCTGTCTGACTGGTTTATGAGACTGAGAATACAGCGGGTCATAATCTTCAAGTTCCGGGAAAATATTTCTGTATCCGGGATGTTTCCTTTCTTCGATAAAATAGTTTTTTCCTGTCCCCCGGATATCCAGAAAATATTTTGCCATATCCATATATTTTTTCTGTCCTGTCAGATCGTCCAGTTTTACCAGGGCCAGTTCTATTTCCTGATGTCCCGGATATCCATGTATTTTATCTTTTTCCGGCCCGAAAGTCTTACAGATCAGATCGGCAAGTTTTATCACACAGTCCAGGAATTTTCGTTTTCCGGTACCCTTGTAATAGGCGACGGCTGCTTCTATCATATGTCCCGCCGTGTATAATTCATGGCCCTCGCAAAGATTTTTCCATTTCATACCGGGTTCTTCAATGATAAAATATGTATCCATATATCCGTCCGGCTGTTGGGCTGCCGCAATAAGATCGATCACATCATCTGCAAGTTCTTCCAGTTTTTCATTTCTGTGTGCCGCCAGCGTATATCCTACTGCTTCCAGCCACTTTGCAATGTCTGTATCCTGAAATACCGCGCCATAGAATCTGCCCGCAGACCTGCCCGCCGCTATCTTAAAATTTTCCAGACAGTGGCTTGACCGGATCCCGGGAAGCAGATCGTTCATGATCTGCCATTGATACGGTATGATCACTTCCTCCACCAATTTTGTATGTTTCTGCCAGAATCTGTCCTGTATGATGACTGCTGACACTTCTGCCTGCCGTAATTTCACCGGCTTCACCTCCTGTCAAAAGAATCTTCGATATATGATGGAAAAATCCGTCGTGCCGAAACGATCCAGCAGTGCCCAGTATGCTTTTACCCCCACTGCGTTTATCCACGGAAAACATGTCTTATTTCCTTCTCCCTTAAGTCGATTACCGAAACCCGTATCGGACGAGAACATCGGATCGTCTGCCGCCCACCAGCTTGCCAGATATCCTTCCTCCTGCAGTCCCTTGAGCGCATATCCCCATGTCTTTCCCGGAAGTTCCACTGTCTGGTTGCAGCCCAGCCAGTAGAGACGTGCCGCCTCAAACAATTCTTTATCTTTTGCATAAACGGCAATCTGAGCCGTCTCCGCAATCCCCATCAACTGAAACGGATGGAGATATCCCGCTCCACATGTATCGCAGGCTCCCATACCGATACTGTTAAATCCATACTTCTCCAGACTGCTGTTCTTCGGAAGCGGGATCTTCCAGAGGCATACCCAGGAAGCATAGTAGTGAGCTGCTCTTACAGCTCCCTCCAGATACTCCTCCTTCTTTGTCTCCTCGTATAAAGACAGCATTCCAAACATCGGATATAAAATACTTTCATTGTCGATCAGTTCCCCTTTGGCATAGATACTGTCATGTACTCCGCCGCTGAATTTCACCCGGTCGATAATATATTCTTTTACAAACTTTCCCGCTTTTTCTGCGGCGTCCAGATATCTTTGCTCTCCTGTCATCTGATACATTTCAACAAGAAAAGAAATCGATGTCCCGGTGGATGATCTCTGCTCATATATCGTGCCGCCGAACCAGATCTCCGGTTCTTTCAGAGGCGTCCCATCCAGACTGTAAGCCCGGTACCAGCTTCCGTCTTTTTCCTGTGTCCTGAGCAGAAAGTCCGCGTAGTTCAGAATTGCTTCTCTCCAGTTTTCATGTTCGTATCCGTGTTTTTTCTCCAGAAGATAGAGCCGCAGCAATGCAGTAGCGTCTTCGTTCATACACCGCAGATAGGCGCCTTTCATCTTCGTCAACACATCTATGATGCTCTTCCGGTATTCATAAAGCGGTCCCATAAGCGCTTCCAGTTCCTCCCCTCTGGCATACGCCAGAGGCAGAAGCAGTCCGGTCCACCAGAAATTTACTTCTTTCGTGTCAATATTATAGAGATTGTAAAACATTCCCGAATCTTTTATGTGGATCGTATCTGAGAAGAAATCCGCTGTTTTTCGTGCTTTTCTGATATATTCCTTGTTCTCGTACTCATATCCGTATCGGAGCACATTGCAGGCATTCAGGATATTTTGTCCGGTAAATCCGTACTGGATAATATTTTCAAGCTGTTTTCCGTCCTGCGGATGACAATTGAGCACATATCCTGCCGGTTCGTTCAAATCTTCCGCCGCGTTTTTTTCTATATAATATCTGTCCAAAGCATCCAGACGCCACTTAACGATCTCTTCCGGCGGCGCCGGCAGAGGATCCGCCTGCGGCTGCTTTGTTCGGATCACTTCTTTGACACTGTACCAGCACGCTTCATGAAAGTCGTCATGCCTTCTGTCGGACAGCCGGTAACAAACATGAAACGTCCCGTCTGTCTCCGTCGGCCAGAATGCGCCGAAAGGAACTGTCTTAAGAATATAGAGACCAATCGTTGCATCTCCCTCGGCAAAAGGATAATATGCTCTCAATCTCGCATTCTGCCCGTCAGAACCGTCAACTCCCATACTCCCGATATCCGTCTTCTGGAGAAATATCGAGGCTTTCTCCCCTGTGCTATTTACGATCGGCCGCTCCGGTATCGAATCGTATGCCGGCAGTACATCCCTTTCAATTCTCACGCCATGTTTCAGGATTTCTGAATAATACAGAAACATGGGATAATTGAATCTGTCATCACGAAAGACTGTTTTTTTCGTATGAAAATAATCCTCATATCCGTCTTCATCCAGATCGTTTTTATCAAATATGGCCGGCGGCGCGAAATACCTCATATCCTCGAATCTGTAATTCTCCTCAGGGAAAAGGATAACGTCTGTACACAACCTGATCCCTTGGGACGCACCTTTCTCGATCATCTGAACAGTTCTTTCAAGAACGACCGTTTTCTCCTCCTCTCTATATCTGTCTCTGACAAAGATCTTTCCCGCTTCCCGGCTCTCAATAACTGCCAGAGCTTCTGTCTCCCGGTCATCACAAGATATGTCTGAATATCATGTGCTAATGCGTCGGATTCCATCGGAATATTGTCCGTTCCACAGCTCAATGATCACCGGTTCCTCTGTAATCCCCAGCATCTGCCCGTTATCCGACCAAAATATGACTTTTTCTTTTCTGATTTCTGTTTTCATAACATCACCCTTTCACAGCTCCCGCCGTGAGTCCTTTCACAAGGTCTTTCTGGAATATAAACGTCAGTATGAACGCCGGTATCATAAACAGGATGCCTGTTGCGGACATACTGCCCCAGAACGTCCGAAACGAGGTGACATACCCTGCAATTCCGATCGGCAGAGTCTGCGCATGAGCCGTGGACGTCAGCGACAGGGCAAACATAAATTCATTCCATGAGAACAGGAACGCCATCAGTCCTGCAACGCCGATCGATGATTTCGACAACGGGATCACCACTCTTGTCAGGATTCCCCAGGCTCCGAGTCCATCCAGCTCTGCCGCTTCTTCAACCTCTGTCGGAATCTGAGAGAAAAAATTCTTGAGCATCCAGATAATGAGTGTGAGCTCAAATGGAATATAAGTAATGATAAGACCCATTGTCGTATCACTTAGTTTGAGACTCCTCATGATCATGAAGAACGGGATTACCATTGCCACCTGCGGCACCATGCGGACCGCAGTCACCGCTCCGAAGACCGGGCGCATCTTTCTTCCTGTGTATTTTGCGAATCCATAGGCCGCCGGTATCCCCGCCGCCATCGAGATCAGACAGCTTACCAGAGCAACTATGACGCTGTTTTTTAAATAGCTCAGAAAATTATCCTCCACAATTACTTCCATATAATGACTCCCCGTCACCGGATCGGGGAAAAGTTCCGGTGGTATGGAGTACATCTGAACATCCGTCTTCAACGATGTGACAAATGTCCAGAGTATTGGAAACACGATAATAACAGCAAAAACAAATAGGAGCAGAAATACCGTTATATTTGCTATTTTTTTCTTTTTCATATCATTCCTCCCGGTTCATAAGTCTGCTGCATATCATACTGAGCACACAGATAATGAGCATTACCAGAAAAGATGCTGCTGAGCCCTGACCGAACTGCCAGTCAGTAAAGATCCTCTTGTAAATATAAGTGCTCAACACCTCTGTAGATCCTCCGGGGCCGCCTCCTGTCAGTATATAGATCAGGTCGTAGATCCTGAATGCATCCGTCAGCCTGATAACCAGGATCACAAGTATTGTCGGTCTGAGCTGCGGCAGTATCACTCTGGTGAAAATCTGCCAGTTCCCCGCTCCGTCGATTGCTGCAGCTTCATTCAGTTCCTCCGGCAGACCTCCGAGACCTGCAAGAAGAACAAGGATGACAAACGGCGTCGCCAGCCAGAGATTTGCAACTATGATCGTTATCCAGGCGGTATTTCCCCCGGTAAACCACAAGGGAGCGTCCACCCCAACCATGCCCAGCAGGTAATTAATGATCCCGTATTGATCTGCAAACAGCCATCTCCACTGCAGACCGGATACTACCGGAGCTACCATGAGCGGAATTGCAAAGATAAGCCGGAACACTCTTGAGCCTTTCACTTCCCGATAAAGCAGGAGAGCCACTGCGAATCCGATAATAAATTCAAGTATGATTGTAGTTACGACGAAAAAGCATGTATGAAAGAGAGCGGCCTGAAATCTGCTGTTCCCAAGCACTGCAATATAATTGTCAAGTCCGACTATTTGAATCTGATTTGATATTACAGTATCAGAATCAGATATGCTGATTATAAAAGCATATACCAGAGGAACGACAAAAGTGATAAGCAGTATCAAACAAGCCGGTGCAGTCAGAACATACCCTGCGCGTCGTCTCTTTTTCTGTCGTACCGATACTGTTCCCATAGTTTTCACCTCGTTTATAATGGATAGACAGAAATGCCCGTACGCCGGACCATCTGTACGGGCACTCCTGCATTTTCTTATTCAATTGCTTCTTTTATCGCCTGTTCGGCCTGTTTAAGTCCTTCCTCCACTCCTGTCTGCTGCGACATAATGTTAGATAGCGTGTAGGACAGTTCATTCTGCACTGTCGGGAAGTTCGGATTTTCTGTTGCATTGGACGCATAGTTGAGGGCATCGCTCATAGTCTGTATACATTCTTTGTCCAGATCCGTCAGTGTTTCATCATTCTGCACGACTTCAAGCGACGAAATCCTCGGGACCGGATTGATATTTGTGATTCCTAACTGCGCCAGAGTTTCTGACGAAGTAGCCCATTTGATAAACTCCCATGCAGCGTCTTTCTTCTCTGAACTGCTGGATATTCCAAACCCCCATGTCCAGGCTGCCGTAGACTGCTCCTTACCGGCAGGCTGGATCGCCACGGAGAAGTTATCATATATCGTAGACTGTTCCGGATCTTTCGCCATCGCGTAAAGATACGGCCATGCTTTCACCATAGCGACCTGTCCCTGCATAAACATATTGTCAACGTCTGCGTTATCGTATCCGACGGATCCTGGCATCACGCTTTGATCTTCATACATCATTTTGAGAAGGAACTCGAAAACCTCTGCATTCTCTTCGGAGTTTATCATGATATTTCCGTCGGCATCTATGATACTTCCTCCGTTCTGATAGATCCAGTCTACCAGATGCGTCACCGGCTCTCCCGCCTGTTTCGCTTCAATGATCGTTCCATATACGTCGCCCTGCGTCAGTTTCTTTGCTGCGTCAGCATATTCTTCCCATGTTTTCGGGAATTCTGTAATACCGGCTTCCTCAAACAAGTCCGTCCTGTAGAATACGACAGGGGTATGAACGAAAAATGGGATGGAATAGATCTCTCCTTTATAAGAAGACGCATCAAGGGCCGACTCGTAAAAGTCTGATTTATCTTCTTCTGAGAGTTTATCGCCGAGAGGCTCCAGGTAACCTTTGGAGGCAAACTCTGAGATCCACGGCTGATCGGTATCATAAATATCGATCGCTCCGCTTTGAGAGATCGCTTCCTGTACAAATCTTTCATGCATGTTATCATGCGGGATTTCAACCCACTCTACAGTGATCCCGGTCTCCTCGGTAAACTCGTCAATATGTTCCTGATAAAACGCTATGTTGGTCGAACCGGATTCAACGCCTATTACCAGTTCTGTCCCTTCATATCCTGTATTCTCTCCGGACGACTGTCCATCCGCGGTCGTTGAGCCTGCCTGTCCCGAACATGCTGTCAAAAGCATGGCCAGTATCAAAAGACTGCCGATCAATCCTGTTAATTTCCTCTTCACAATAATTCCTCCTTTTTCTCAAATGCCGTTACTGATCCCTTTTCGATAAATCTGCATGGAAGTATGATCTTCTTCTCTTCTTTTTTCTGTCCTTTTATCAGATCCAGGAGAAGTCTGCCGGATTCCCTCCCCATCTGTTCCAGAGGGATGTCTACTGTCGTCAGACGCGGACGGGTGAAGCAGCATTCCTGTCTGTTATCGAACCCAATAACAGAAACATCCTCCGGTATCTTTTTCCCATCATCAAGAGCTGCATCCATAAATCCCACCGCCATCAGATCATTCATTGCAAAAACGGCTGTAGGTCGGTTTCTCAGTTTTTTATATTCCTTATATGCCTTCCCGCCGGATTCAAACTCCCAGTCGCCTGTAAACGTCCATACGTCCTCCGCCTTTATCCCGCTTTCTTCCAGTCTCTCGATATACCCGTTATAGCGTTTCTGCGCCGGGCGGGAGCCTTCAGAACCCCAGATGATCCCGAATCCTCTGTGCCCTTGTTCCAGAAAATACCGGGCTACTTCTTTTGAAATATCAACATTATCGTATGTAACACAGTAATTCTTATGTGTGATATCATAACAATAAACAAGCACTACCGGTACTTTGGATGGAGGTATCAGGTCCGATACGTCCCTGTCATGAAGAGCCACATAAATGATCCCATCCACTTGCGCCTTTTCAAATAATTCCACTTCTTTTCTCAGGATATCTCCATAATGCCGGATTGACTCAAAGTTCTTGCCGACACGCTTCAGAAAGCTCATATCGTTCAGTAGAACTGTATACCCGTTCTTTTCGGCGTATTCGTTGATTCCGTTAATAATTCTCGGAGTCTGAAATGCGGTGATATCTTCTACCATGATTCCGATCGTACTGCTCTTTTTCGTCCTCAGACTCTTTGCGATACGATTCGGACTATATCCCTCCTTTCCAACTATCTCCAGGATTTCCTTTCTCTTTTTCTCGCTGACATTCCCCGTTCCATTCAGGACATATGAGACTGTGGCTACAGAAACCCCTGCCATCTTTGCAATTTCTTTCATGTTCATATCGCATTCTCCTGTAACTTAAACGTTTAATTACCTGCGCAAAAAAAAATCACTTCATCCCGACACACCACCTTTAGTTTGATTAATCGTTTAATTCATGGCTTTAAAATATCAGGTTTGTCTATTTTTGTCAATAATTGCAGATTTTTTGACATTATTTTTGTATAAATGCACAAGTTAACAAAAGTTAACTTGTGCATCATTTTCACTCTTTATAAATATTTCTTCAGATCATCAACCTTATTCAGACGCTCCCACGGAAGATCCAGATCTGTCCTCCCGAAGTGTCCATATGCTGCTGTCTGCTTATAGATCGGTCTGCGCAGATCCAGCATTCTGATAATTCCCGCCGGACGAAGATCGAAGTTCTCCCGGATGATCTCCACGAGTTTTGTGTCTGATACCTTTCCGGTTCCGAATGTTTCCACAGAGATTGACGTCGGCTTTGCCACTCCGATCGCATAGGAAAGCTGTATTTCACAACGTCTTGCCAGTCCCGCTGCCACGATATTCTTCGCTGCATAACGCGCTGCATAGGCTGCCGAGCGGTCCACTTTCGTGCAGTCTTTCCCGGAGAAAGCGCCGCCGCCGTGGCGGGCCATGCCGCCGTATGTATCGACAATGATCTTTCTCCCCGTCAGGCCGCTGTCCCCATGCGGACCGCCGATAACAAACCTTCCGGTCGGATTGATAAAGAATTTCGTCTTATCGTCCACCATCTCCGAAGGAATGATCTCATCAAATACATATTTCTTTATATCTTCATGAATCTGCTCCTGTGTTACATCCGGATCATGCTGTGTCGAAAGAACGACCGCATCCAGACGTTTCGGCATATGATTTTCATCGTACTCCACTGTAACCTGTGTTTTCCCGTCAGGACGGAGATAGGAAAGCGTACCGTTCTTTCTCACCTCGGTCAGGCGACGCGCCAGCTTGTGCGCCATTGCGATCGGGTACGGCATGTACTCTTCTGTCTCATCGGACGCGTAGCCGAACATCATGCCCTGGTCCCCTGCTCCGATCGCCTCGATATCGTCTTCCGACATTGCGTGTTCCTTGGCCTCAAGCGCTTTGTCAACTCCAAGAGCAATATCTGCCGACTGTTCGTCGATCGTCGTGATCACGCCGCATGTGTCTGCGTCAAAGCCGTACTTTCCTCTCGTATATCCGATCTCTCGGACTGTATCACGGACGATCTTCGGGATGTCGACATATGCCTTCGTAGTGATCTCACCCATGACCATTACCATGCCCGTGGTACAGCATGTCTCACATGCGACACGGCTCATCGGGTCCTGGGCCATCAGGGCGTCCAGGATCGCATCAGAGATCTGATCACACATTTTGTCCGGGTGTCCCTCGGTAACTGACTCGGACGTAAACAATAACTTTTCCATATAACAAAGTCTCCTCGTATTATATAGTAGTAGTGTTTATAGACCCTCTCCAAGGTCTGTATGCTATACTGTTTGGAGATACTGTGGATTGGTGAAAAACTCCTACCACTCGATGGTTTAAGAAAGGCTCCAACCACAGTCTCTTTGTAT
>CASFID010000051.1 GCA_949294665.1 uncultured Eubacteriales bacterium | reverse complement strand
GGTAAATTGCAATCCGAGAGTCCCGTTTGTAATCCAAAACTCCCGTTTTGTAATTTAAACTCCTGTTTTGTAAGCGAGATTCCCGCTTTGAAAATGAAAATCCCGTTTTGTAAGCAAGATTCCCGGATTTTCATTCGCACATGGATATGTTATAATACGTTCAGCAATAAATTTGCACACAACAACCAGAGATCAATTCCCTCTCGAAATTTTTGTATTCGGAGAATCCATCCCTTTTTTGATCGGATATAATTGTTCTCTTCTGGCGGCATTCTGCAAATTTATCTGTTATTTTTTGAGAAGTTTTGGCTTCAAGATGATGTTCTCGGCGGCAACCGGTGAACATCCAAGTTTCTTAAGCACATCTTCTCCGTAATAAAAGCTGAACGCTTCGTATGGGCTGCGGTCGTTCAGCTTTTTTCTTTTATATGAATTGATATGATCCATCATCAGGAAAATGTCTTCCTGTGTAAGATCATCAAAGCTGCTTCCCTTGGGCAGGACACGCCGTATTAATTCATGGTTCACTTCACAGGCACCTTTTTGATATGGAGCACTTGGATCGCAATAAAATATGTTTGTTCTTTTACAGGGAACTATGTCGCGACGCTCAATTTCTTTTGGATTTGAAAACTCACTCCCGTTGTCTGTCAGAATAACCGGAAACAAACGACTGAACATCTTGGGCCCGAGAACTTTATCTAACAGATTTATGATCCGTATAACAGAAGCAGACGTATTTGCATCCCGCAGGAAAGCCAGCATTAAACTGGTTTCAACAAAATGTATAGTAAGCAGACACTTGCCTCCCACACGTCCGATCACACTATCCATTTGTACAATAGTCGTTTCTGGATGATCTCCCAGATACTTTTGAAAGTCAGCGTAGTTCCGTCCAATGCGACACCCCCTGTCAACCTTGAATTCAGGCTGTTTATAACGAGGACGATATTTGACTTTACGAGGAAGATCAATGTTCCTGATGTCAAAAAGCTGAGCATCAACATAGTTATACAATGTCTTCTCACTGCACATCAGTTCATCAATATGATCCAGATAAATTTGATGGATCGACTGCCCGTTTTTGACCAGAGGACTGATAATCCGATTGATTCTGGCTATATCATCTTCGTTTGACAGAATTCCTGTTCTGGCTTCTGAAATCACTTGATGTGCCCTTTCATGTGCGTCTGCCGGATCATAAATACGCTTCAGCAGTGTGCATTTCGGAAGCCTGACGCATCCATTACAAACATAAGGCGGTTTATTTTTGACAGAACAAACATCCTCTATAAAATCCGGACAATGAAGCGTGCACTCAGAGCACAAACTGCATTTATACGCTGACTGATGAGTGCAACTCGTTCCGCACAGTTTTTTTGCTTTGCATGTAGTGCGGAATTTGCAAGGGTTATAAGGATATCCGGGACGACCGCTTTTCTTGTCATAGGAATACTTTTTAATCTCCTTGGCAATCGTTGTACGGTCCTTCCCCAGCTCTTTTCCGATTGCACCAAAGGAGGCATTCTCCTGAAGGCGTTGTGCAATAATCATTCGATCTTCATATGATAAAAACTTTGACATGGTGACTCCTTTCCCGCCGCCAGAAATCAAAGCATAACAGAAAAGAGACCAACTATCCAGTCAGTCTCATTTCATTTGTAAAAGAAAATCCATACCTTTCTTTCACATCAATAACTATTCACTTTTCACAATTATCCAGGATAGCAGGTATGGAATCTCGGATTACAATTGAGGTTGTTAATTTTATGATAGCTGGTCATTAAGGACACATAAAGTAAAAAGTTGTTATAATCTTCTAAAAAATGTAACCTTCATATTCTGCACAGCGCTTATTATAGTGAAGGCCTTTTAACATAAGAGGGAGGAGGGGAACCTTTGGATGACAATAAAATCATAGATCTATATTTGCGCCGTGATGAAACAGCCGTTAAACAGAATACCGCCTCATGAGCCAAGAGAATACCTGTATGCTTTTCTTGCACGGATCACCCGTCATATTTCTCTGGACTGCTGCCGGAAACGCAGCCGGCTGAAACGCCGCGCATTTATCTCTGAGCTTAGTGCAGAGATGGAGCAATGTATTCCTGCTCCGGATGACATGGAATGTCGTATAGACGATATAATTTTAGGGCAGGCGATCAACGGATTCCTCAGCACACTCAGCGAAGAAAAAAGAAATGTTTTTATACGTCGATACTGGTATCTGGATTCTATCTCAGACATAGCCCGACGTTTTGCACTGTCTGAGAGCAAAGCGAAGACCATGCTTTTTCGAAGTCGTAAGCAGCTTCGTGACTATCTTGAAAAGGAGGGTTACATTCTATGAGAGGAAGTGAACTACTTAATAAAATGGACTTGATCAGTCCGGAATATATTCATGCAGTGGACAGAAAGTCCATACCCAAAAGAAAGAGATTAAAAAAGTGGTGTGCCATAGCGGCCTGTCTTTGTCTTGTATTCAGTCTCGCTGTTCCTGTAATGGCCGCTTCAATGCCTGCATTTTATAATATGTTGTACGCCGTCTCCCCCGCTACGGCGCAATTCTTCAAGCCGGTGCAGTTATCCTGCGAAGACAATGGCATTCGCATGGAAGTATCGGCAGCATATATACATGAAAATACTGCTGAAATCTACATTTCAGTACAGGATCTGGAGGGGACGAAATTTGATGAAACAATTGACCTTTTTGACAGTTACCAGATCAATACTCCATTTGACTGCTCAAGTCACTGCATCCTGTCCGGCTATGATCCCGATACCCATACTGCTGAATTCCTTATCACGATCGAGCAGTGGGATGATCAGGATGTCACCGGCGGCAAGCTGACATTCTCTCTTCGGGAAATTTTGAGCAATAAGGAAACATATGAAGGGATCATCAAAGAAGTAAATCTGTCTGACATCCTGCTTGACAGCACATCCCAGAGAGTTGATCCGCGAGGTATCGGCGGATCAGAGTTTATAGAGAAGTACGAAGACTCTCCCGGGCAGGATTTGCCAACGGTTCTCAAACCATCCGGTAATATCTGTTCGCCTGTCGACGGAGTGTCTCTGACAGGTATCGGTTATATTGACGGATATCTCCATATTCAGGTTTATTATAAAGATATTTTAAAGACGGATAATCACGGAACGATTGCTCTGATAAACAAAGAAACCGGCGAGACGATCAGTGCCGATGGTTCTATCGCATTTTTTGATACTACAGGAGAAAACAGCTATGAAGATTATATCTTCACCGAAATTTCTGCTGAAATACTTGGCGAATATGATCTCTACGGGGAATTTATTACTTCATCCGGGCCCATAGAGGGAAATTGGAGCGTAACTTTTCCATTAAGAAAAGCAGAAAACTGATATTTTCCTCCGTTCTTCAGTAAACGAAAGAAAAACTGCGTTCCCGCTAAAGGAACGCAGCCAGTTTTTTCACATCTTCCATTTTCGTCGCCCAGCTCGTCGCAAACCGCACAACTGTGTGAGTATCATCTTTCTTTTCCCAGTAGCTGAACACTACATTTTCTTTTAGTTTCTCCATCTGAGAATCTTCCAGCACCACAAAGATCTGATTTGTAGGAGAGTCGATGAAGAACTCATATCCTTTTTCTCTCAGTATCCGCTTCAGCTCATCCGCCGTATCGATAGCGTTTTTTCCGATTTTCAGATAAAGATCATTGGTAAAGAGAGCGTCAAACTGTATGCCGGTCAGCCTCCCTTTGGCGAGAAGCGCTCCTCTTTGTTTTACCTTTGTCACAAAATGGAGCGGTGTATTCTCTTTCGGGAAAACGACCGCTTCCCCGCACAGAGCCCCGACTTTCGTCCCGCCGATATAGAATACATCACAATATTCTGCCACATCCTGAAGTGTCACATCCGTGTCCGCTGCGGCAAGCGCATATCCGAGCCGCGCCCCGTCCAGATAAAGGGGAATCCGGTATTCACTGCAGACTGCGGATAATTCAGCCAGTTCTCCTTTTGTATACAAAGTGCCGTATTCTGTCGGGTGAGAAATATAAACCATTCCCGGGAATACCATGTGTTCATAGTTCTCATCTCCGTAAAAGATACTCAGATATTCTGCCAGATCCGATGCTGATATTTTCCCGTCTGTCTGGGGCAATGTAAGGACCTTGTGTCCGGTCCACTCAATAGCTCCTGCCTCATGAGTACCCACATGTCCTGTCTCTGCCGCGACCACGCCCTCATGGGAATCCAGCATAGAACTGATCACGATCTGGTTCGTCTGGGTTCCTCCTGTCAGAAGGTATATCTCCGCGTCCGGGCATCCGCAGGCGGTACAGATCTTCTCCTTTGCGGATGCTGTATACCGGTCTGTCCCGTATCCCGGAAGCTGTTCCATATTTGTCTCGATCAGACGTTTTAATACTTCTTCATGAGCGCCTTCTGAATAATCATTTTCAAAATAAAGCATTATCTGTCCGCCTTTCTTCGCGCTCCAATGCGTTTCTTTCCTGCAGCTTTTCTTCCGCCCGATGCTTTTGGTTTCCGTGCAGTCTGCTTCTTACGCACGCTGTACCCGAATGTCCCCAGCTTTTTCCCCAGATCCAGATATTCACCATGGGAGTAGGCAATCAGTCCGGTACGGTTCAGATCAAATTTTCCTTTTTCGTCCATATATTTCTCGTCAACCTGAACTGCCGTCACTTCCGCGAGAAACATATGATGACTTCCCAGTTCCTGAATGCTTTTTACCCTGCATTCGATATTAACGGGGGCCTCTTCGATCACCGGCGCATACTTCAAAGACGATGCACTTCCTTTTGTCAGCCGGCACTCTTTCCACTTGTCCACTTCCCTGCCCGAGCGGACGCCGCAATAGTCTGTGGCACGGGCAAGTTTTTTTGTGGTCAGGTTAATAACAAACTCTCCGCTCTCTTTGATCATATGATAGGAATACCGCTCCGGCCGAACGGATATATACGCCATAGGAGGATTCGTACACACAGTCCCTGTCCACGCGATGGTCAGTATATTGCTGTTGCCCTCTTTATCCGCCGTACTCACCATAACAGCGGGCAGGGGGTAGATCATATTTCCCGGTTTCCATGTCTGTTTTGCCATAAACTTCTCCTATTGCTGCAGCGCACCGACCAGAGTAGGTACAAGCTGTTTCTTTCTTGATACAACGCCCTTGAGCATGATCGTCTCCGTATCCTCCGGAAGATCGAATGCACTTAGGATCTTCTCTCTTGCATCCGGTCCGCAGCAGAGAAGTTCGGAAGATTCTGTGATAATATCAGTCAGCATGAAGAAGATCATATTCAGTCCGTGATTTGTACGGGCTTTCTCAAGATGAGGCTGCACGATCTTCCGGATTTCTTTCAATTCATCTGCGCTCATGGAGTTGACCTGCCCGACTCCGAACACTGTGTCATTAACTGTAAACTGTTTGAAATCAAGGAAACAGATCTCTTCCGCACTCTTTCCTTTTAAATTACTGCCGGCGTTAAACATCTCCTGGGCCAGAGACTCCACATCCACGCCCGCGATCTCCGCAAGCTTTCTCGCAGAGTTCTCGTCCATTGGCGTACAGGTCGGGGAACGGAACATCAGAGTATCGGAAATAATCGCCGAGCAGAGCAGCGCTGCGATCACAGGCTCCACTATGATCCCCGCTTCCTGATACATCTGATAAACGATCGTTGCAGTACACCCGACCGGCTGATTACGGAAAAACACCGGTCCCATCGTCTCGATACTGCTCAGTCTGTGATGGTCAATGATCTCAAGGACTTCCGCCTCCTCGATCCCATCCACTGCCTGATTCTTTTCATTGTGATCCACAAGGATCACCTGTTTCTTTCTTACATTTAAGAGACGGCGTCTGGAGATAAGCCCGAGGAATTTCCCTTTATTATCAATGATTGGGAAATCTCTGAAACGCTTTCGCGCCATTACTTCCCTTACGTCGTCCACATAATCTTTCATCTTAAATGTGACCAGATTCTCTTTTGTCATGAAATATTTTACAGGAATACTCTGGTTGATATGCTGTGCTGCAGTGAAAGTGTCATGGGATGTCCGTATGATAACGATCTGTTTCTCCTCGGCCTGCCGGAGGATCTCGTCGGAAACATCCGCGTTCTGGCACACCACCATGCAGCTCGCTTCCATATCTACGGCACACTTTTGAGCATCCTTACGGTCTCCCATGATGACAAGGTCATCCTTACTGATAAAATCCGACATTAAGATCCGGCTGGACGCTGCGATGACGACTTTTCCTTTCAGCAGATAGCTGTGCTCGTTTCCGGTGAGCACCTCTCCGTCCACGGCGCGGGCAATATTTCGATACTGTGTCCTCGCCTTTGACAGGATGGTGCTGTCGTACACTTCCATATAAGTCTTGGCGATATCTCCGATCGTGATGACTCCCTCCAGTTTCCCCGCTCTCGTTACCGGCAGTGTATGTATATTCGATTCCTGCATCTTCTCCCATGCCGTGCGGATGGACACGCTGCTCTTTATCCCCTCTACTTCTTTTAACTCCACGTCTTTTATCTGCTCTCTTAAGTCGGATAAAAGTCTCGGCACTTTAACTTTGAAGCGATCCAGAACATACTGTGTCTCTTCATTGAGCTGTCCTGCCCTTCGCGCCTCATGAGGTCTGTTCGTAAGTTTTGTCCGTAAAGCTGCATAGGCGATCGCGGAACAGATTGAATCTGTATCCGGGTTTTTATGCCCTACGACATATACTTTTCTTGTTTTGTCTCTGCTCATATAAGCTGCTCCTGTCATGTCTCGGCCGGCAGCCCCATACGAATGCCGGCGCTGGATTTTTCTGTCGCTTTTCGCTCCTTATTAAAGATTGCCATTTTTTTCTCAGATAGTCAAGCCGCTGTTGTTTTTTCTGCCTGTTTTATGGTATACTGATTGCGTTGAACGCAATCCTGACCGATTCCATCGGTCTTCCCGCCATGCGGAAATCCTACCTGGATCCATGGCTTGAAAGGCAGATACCGCCGCAGCGGCGTTTCCTTTTCTGCGCGCATGGTATACCGGTTGCATTGAAAATTTAAGTAAGTTGAGGTGCTGTACAATGAGCGAAGAAATGAAAGAAGAATTACAGGAAAACGAAACTGTTGAAACCATGGCCGATTATGAAGATCATATCGACGACGCCAATCCATGGAACAGGGTTACCGAATATATGGAGAATAAGACGGTCCTTCCGGTCAAGGTGGAAGGCGTTGTAAACGGCGGCGTTATCGTTATGGTCGAAGGCTTAAGAGGATTTGTTCCGGCTTCCAAGCTGTCCCTGAGCTACATTGAAGATCTGGAGACATACCTCCTGAAGGATATCGAAGTGCAGGTCATCGATGTGGATCAGGCGAACAACCGTCTTGTACTCTCCGCACGTGAGATCCTGAAAGAGAAAGAGCGGAAGGCACGTGAAGAGCAGATCGCAAATCTGAAGATCGGCACTGTATTAAACGGCAAGGTTGAGACACTGCAGAACTACGGCGCGTTCGTCAAGCTTGAGAACGGTCTTTCCGGTCTGGTCCATGTATCTCAGATCTCGCAGAAACGTGTGAAGGTTCCTTCCGATGTACTGAATGTGGGCGATGAGGTCAAAGTAAAGGTCATCGGCATCAAAGACGGAAAAGTGAGTCTCAGTATGAAGGCGCTCGAAGAAGCGAAAGAAGAACCGGAAGAAAAAGTCGTTCTTCCAAAGAGTGAAGAGATCGGAACAAGTCTTGGAGATCTGTTCAAGAATCTGAAGCTGTGATCATAAGACCGCCGGATATTTTTCCGCGCAGAGACAGCCCGCGTAAACAGCGGGCAGATGAAATAATGTTTTAAATTCAGACTCCGGGATCTGTCCTGTCAGATTCCGGAGCTTTTTTCGTTCTTACAGGGCATATCTTATACATCTCCTATACACACACGCTGCAGAGTATCTCTTCAAGCGCATTTTTACTGCTCGTGTGGCATCTTACGACATTCGCGTTGCACCGCCCTGCTTCTTCCACCGCGCACCGGACCATTTTGTGGGAGACCGTATTGGTAAACAGCACGATCAGGTCCGGGCTCCCGATCTGTTTTCCCAGAGACGCGGACATCTGAGTGAATACTTTCGCCTTGCAGTTAAACTGCTTACATATCTTTTTATATTGGCAGACCATCCTGTCATGGCCCCCTATGATAACGACACTCATTATAAAACCTCCTGAAAATATGAATAATACGCCCAAAGTTAGTTTATTCTAACTCACATTATTATCATACATAATAAAAGAAGAAATATCAAGACATTTTTTGATATTCATTCTCATATTTTTTATCTCCTGTTCTTCATTTTCGCATCAGCCGGCCTTGATTAACTCAGTGATATGCGCTAAAATAAAAATAGTAATCTACAGTTAAGACAAGGGTACTGCAGTGAAATCGGTTATTGAGGAGAACTAAATGAAAGAGGAAAAAAAGAATGTAAAAAACAGCGGTTCAGAGAGTCTTCTCTACTCATTGTTCCGGAGACTGGTACATGCAAAGGAGAACGGCGGGACAGAAACCGCCGAAACCATCCTGAACATAAAAGAAAAAAAGGACGTTCCGGGACAGGAGACGCCACATACGGATACTGCATACGATACTCGGGATTTTCTCGATACTCCGGCGGACAGTGAGCTCCTTTCCTACCGGATGAAATGGAAAGGCAAAGGTCAGGGAGACAAGGATGCGTCCCTGCGCAGTTTTGTGTATGATGATCTGGATATTCCCCGGGAAGATACCGTGAACTGGATGAAAGAAGCATCGAAGCTGGCCGGGATGAGACTGGAAGAAAGACACAGACGTCTGGATGCCGATCCTCAGGATGACAGTCTGGATGCCGAAGTGCTGATCATGACCGCAGGGGACAGACTGTCTGCGTGGTGCTTTGTCTTGCCTGCTATCAACGGCGGGGTTCCTGTCTCAGCAGAATCTCTCAGAACAAAACTCTCGGAAAGAGGCATTATCTCCGGGATTCAGAACGACCGTGTAGAGATGGCGCCGCAGGAGGATTTCGGTATGAAATGGATCCGGGTGGCTAAAGGGATTCCACCGAAACACGGTACCGATGGCACATTGACGGAAAATTACTCCCACACTGCAGGAATCCCGCAGTTTATAGAAGATGAAAAGGGAAATGTTGATTTTCATGAATTAAACTGGCTGATCAAGATCAGCAAAGGCGATGAGATCTGCACCTTTGTCCACGCTACAAAAGGCGAGAACGGACAAAATGTCTTCGGCAGCGAGGTAAAGGCAAGAAATGGCCGTGAGCCACTGATTCCCGCAGGAAAGAACACGAAAGTCGATGAGGAAAACGGAAGGGTCGTTTCGACAGCTGACGGTCAGCTTTCCTACCACAGGGGAAGGTTCGATGTTTCAGAACTGCTGGAAATCCACGGAGATATCGGCACCGCTACAGGAAATATTGATTCTCAGTGCGATGTGCTCATCCACGGAAGCATCCGAAGCGGCTACAACGTAACATCACTTGGCAGTATCATTGTGAACGGTATGGTGGAAAGAAGCACAGTGATCGCAGGCAGGGACGTCTATATTTCCTATGGAATGGCGGGAGGCGGAACAGGAACTCTTGACGTAGGAGGGACAGTCCGCTGTAAATATCTGGAGAATGTCAACGTCCGCGTAACAGGTGATGTGATCACGGAAAGTATCGTAAACTCTCAGGTCGACTGCGACGGATCGATCCTGGCCAATATCGGACGGGGCGCTGTCGTCGGCGGAAGGCTCCTTGCAATGAATCGTATCGAGGCGAAGATCATCGGGAACAAGGTTCATGGACATACAGTCCTTCTCATCGCACCAAGCCCGCATTTCCAGGAGATCAAGATGCAGCTCGGTATCGAATATGCCAATGCCGGCAGAGAAAGCGAAGCGCAGGATACTAAGAAAAAGGAACGGGCAGAAAAGCTCAAAAAGTTGATCGAAGAACTGGACGAACGGGAAAATATGACAAAAAACGGTCAGATCATCGCGGGAATCATTTATCCGGTTACAGAAGTATCGTTCCAGGGATTTTCCAGGACCATAGAATCGGAGGAGAATGCGATCCGTCTGTTCAGAGACTCCGACGGGATCAAGACAGGCATGATGTAGGAGAAGAGAAAACAAATACCCATTGATCATTAAAATGAGGGAGATGTTTCCGAAAGAAACATTCTCCCTTTTTTATACATAAATTGATATAATCTGTCCCTGAAAAGCAGAACACACTGTCACGAGCGAAGAACACCGGGAAGATAAAAGTCTGTCTGAGGATGGGTGCGCAGATGATCCAGGCAGGAAACAACCTCCGAAAGTTCCAGCGGTTTACAGAGGAAACCAGACGCGCCGGCCTCTTTCGCCTCGATCACTGTCTCGTCGTATACCATGGATGTAAGTATAACGATACGGACGTTCGGATATTTTTTCAACATTTCTCTCGTTGTCTCGACTCCATCCATCCCGGGCATCACGACATCCATCATAACGATATCAGGCTTGTCCTTTTCGATATTTTTCAGAGCGGTCTCTCCCGATGTGTAGTGTGATACAATTTCATAATCATTCTGTGCCTTCAGATGAAACTGAAGATCTTTTACTGTCATATAAGAATCATCAACAACCATGATCTTTTTGCTCATATATAACCCTCCTAGCAGACCATATCCATATGTTGTTCCAGAATCAAGGACATGCTTCTTATTCGGATATTGAAAGCATGATCGATCATCCCTTGCACTATATCTATTATAGCCGATAAAATTATGACAGTAAATGACTTTCTTGTTTTATATTCATTTTTTTTCGCTTACATAGGACTCGATACCAGTTTTCAGGCGTTTTAATCCATCCAGCAGGCGCTTCCTCGGACAGGCCAGGTTCATCCTCAGGAATCCGTCCCCATTGTGGTACTCCTCCCCGTTGGATAGATATAGTCCTGTATGTTTCCTGATATAACTGCACAGATCTGCAGAATCCAGTGTCACTTTTCTACAGTCGATCCAGAGAAGATATGTCGCTTTTCCGCGTATCGCCATGGCGTCCGTGATCTCCCTGTCGATATACTCTTCCGCTGTCTTTCTGTTCTCCCACAGATACTGATTCACTTCATCGAGCCATTCTCCTCCGTGCATAAACGCGGCGACCGGAGCGATGGCTGCAAATATGTTCGGCTCTGCCACTTCGTCCGTATTCAGTCCCCGGTTTACCTTATGCCGTATCGTCTCATCCGGCACGATCACAGCGGACGTCTGTATCCCGGCTATATTAAACGCCTTCGTCGGGGCAACACATGTAATGCTGTTTCTTCTGCAGTTCTCTGACACAGAAGCGAAAGGCACATACTCTTCCCCCGGCTTCACCAGATCGCAGTGGATCTCATCGGAGAGGACAAGTACATGGTGCTTCACGCACAGGTCGCCGATCCGCTCCAGTGTCTCCCGATCCCAGATCTTTCCCGCCGGATTCTGGGGGTTACAGAGAAGCAGAAGCGTCGCCTGCGGATCTGAGAGTTTTTCTTCAAGATCATCAAAATCAATCTCATAGACGCCGTCTTTGAGCAGCAGCCTGCTTTCCAGTGCATTTCTCCCGTTATTCAGGATAGAATTAAAAAAGATATTATATACAGGTGTCATGACGACGACTTTCTCAGCGACGGTCGTCATTTTTCTGACAATGCTCGAGATTGCGGGGACGACTCCTGTACAAAATATAAGCCAGTCTTTTTGGATCTCAAAGTGATGCCGGCTGCTCCACCAGAGCTGATACGCCTCATACCACTCGTCCGGCACGACTGTATATCCGAATATCCCGTGCGACGCCCGCGCGGCCACAGCTTCTGTTACTGCCGGAGCTGTGCGAAAATCCATATCCGCCACCCACATGGGAAGCTCGTTTTCCGGCACATCCCATTTCAGAGAGCCGGTGTCCCTGCGATCGATCAGTTCGTCAAAATTATATTTCATGCGGCCTGATTCCTTTCCTGTTATTTACATAATATATCATCGGATAATTGCGTTTCAGATCCTCTCATTTACGCACATGCACAATGCTTTTCGTGTTCTACCTGATTACAGATGATCTTTGTTCTGGAAGGATCGATCTTATCTTTTTCGATGATCAGATCTCCGATGTGATCCGCGCGGATCGTGCCGCCGGACGGATTGAGCACACTGTCGATCTTTCCATGGATATCCGCGTCTACTGTAGAGTATTCAAAGGCGAGCGTCGTGTTGATGAGTTTACAGTTCTTCATTACAAGATTGTCGATATAGCACATCCCCTGCAGACTCTCTATCGTACAGTTCACCAGTGTCAGATTCTTTGCATTCCAGCCCAGGTATTCGCCTGAGATAAACGAATCATAGACCGTCACATTCTCACTGTTCCAGAAGGAGTCCTTGGAAAGCATCCTGCCGTTATGGATCTCTACATTCTTCGCTCCGTCGAAGGAATAATTGCCCACCAGCTTGAAGTCATCGATGCGCATATCGGTGCAGTTCATAGCGAAATAATCTCCCTTTGCCGTGACATGATCCATCTTCACATCCTCACAGCTCCAGAGTGTCTCCTGGGCGTTCGGGAAATCAACATTGTCCAGCACAACGCCATGACACCTTCGGAAATTCTTAGGCGCTTCGATCAGTGCGTTTCTCACTGTGATATTGTCCGTATACCAGACTCCTGCCCGGGCCATCTCAAACCATGTACAATCCTCAGCAAGGATGTCCCTGCTGTACCAGAGCGGATATTTCCATTTAAACATGCTGTCGTACAGCTCGATATTTCTGCTCTCTTTCAGGGGAGATTCCCCGTTATCAAAGATCGTGTCGCAGATTTTCAAATCCCGTGCCATGAACAGAGGACGTTCCCCGGTCAGATATTCCTGCTTTATTTCTTTTTTCTTATTCATTTTGCCTCTCCCTTTCATACGATTTCAATACATCATGCTGTGTTCTTCCTGATCTGATAGAGCAGATAATCCAGACAGGATATCTTCCGCTCTTCGCTGTGTACATTGTCCAGCAGATCACCTCTGTGGAGTTCAAGAAGAGCGATCTGCTGCTCGATGTCATTTTCATCGAAATGCTCCATAAAATCACGGATCATCTCTTCGCAGCATCCTGCGTCTTTCAGATTCTGGATAAGATTATCTCTGGCATCCTGTCCCATAACCATTCTTCCTTCCCGAGTGATCTGCCTACTCTTTTTTCATACTCTCTCTGAAGATCTGCAGGATCTCATCCCGTTCCAGCACCTTGTAACCGCCTGTCATGACAAGCGTGCCGTCTGTGATACCTTCCAGCATCTCTTCTGTGGCTCCCAGATCAGAGATATTCATGACAAGTCCCAGTTCTTTCATCCAGGACTCCATGGCCTTAAGTCCTTCTTCGGCGATCTGCTCATCACTCTTTCCCGCCGGATCTATATCCCATACATTTACAGCGAAACGCCTGAACTTCTTCAGTCCGTAAGGCATGATATGCCGATAATATGGGAGGGATACCGCTGCCAGCGTCATCCCGTGCGTAGCGTTGGTGTAAGCGCCCACAGACTGTCCCAGCATGTGGACCATCCAGTCGGTCGTCTTCCCCTTTGCGACCAGGGTGTTGAGCGCCCATGTCGCCGTCCACATGATATTACTGCGCGCCTCGTAATCCTGAGGATTCTGATTTGCGATGCGGCTTGAATGGAGCAGCGAGCGCATCAGTCCCTCACTGATATAGTCGCTCGTATTATCGTCCTCGCCCGAGAAATACTGCTCGCATATGTGGTTAAATATGTCATAGATGCCGGACACCATCTGATAATGCGGCAGAGTCAGCGTATATCCGGGATTCAGGACGGCGAATCTGGGCATGATCTTCTCATCCGCAAAGACATGCCCGATCTTCTGCTTTGTCTCATGGTTTGTAATGACCGCTCCCGCATTCATCTCGGAGCCGGTTCCTACCATGGTGAGGACGCAGCCAACGGGAAGCGTCTCACACTCGGGTTCTTCAAAACGCACATAATACTTCTCCCACGGATCTTCCTCGCAGTTTACAGAGACTGAGACCGCTTTCGCATAGTCGCAGACAGAGCCGCCGCCCACGGCGAGGAGAAGATCCGCCTGATGATTTCTCGCAATCTCCACGCCCTCATACAGTTTGGCAAGAGTAGGATTTGGCATAACGCCCGATATCTCCGCCACATTTTTCCCGTTTTCTTTGAGGATCCTGCATACATCATCGTAGATCCCGTTCTTTTTGATCGAACCTCCGCCGTAGATCAGCACGACGTTGGCGCCGTATTTTGGCAGTTCTGTATTCAGATAGTCTAATGAGTCTTCTCCGAAATAAAGTTTTGTCGGGTTACAGTATTCAAAGTTTCCAAGCATTATTTTTTCTCCTCGTATTATATAGTAGTAGTGTTTATAGACCCTCTCCAAGGTCTGTATGCTATACTGTTTGGAGATACTGTGGATTGGTGAAAAACTCCTACCACTCGATGGTTTAAGAAAGGCTCCAACCACAGTCTCTTTGTAT
>CASFID010000050.1 GCA_949294665.1 uncultured Eubacteriales bacterium | reverse complement strand
TTATAACACTCTCTTTGAGCACCTGTCTATGATGCTCTGTTTGTCATACGATTTTCAAGGTACAAATATATCTGAAATGCGTTTCCGCAATTCATTCATAAAATTTCATTTTAGTCTTGACTTTTAATAGTTAGTCTTTCTGTTCTGAACTGATATTTCCTGTATAGGAAAGCCTGATATCCTTTATCTGACTCTATTTTATTTCAATCCATACATCATTGCAAATATTTATATTTAATGCATATGCATAATTGAAAGCTATCCATTTTTATGTTATAGTCGACCTGTACGAACCCGTGATGAAACGATAAACAGGCCGTCTCCGTTCAGGCGGCATATATCATCCAGACAGGAGGGATTTATTATGGAATTACGCGTCCTGAATTATTTTCTTGCCATCGCAAGAGAACAAAGTATCGTGCATGCTGCGGAATCTCTGCATCTTTCCCAGCCAACCCTCTCCACTCAGATCAAGAATCTGGAACAGGAACTGGGGAAGCAGTTGTTTATCCGGGGATCAAAAGGCACCCGGAAAGTCACGCTGACCGAAGAAGGAATGATCCTTAAAAAGCGTGCGGAAGAGATACTGGATCTGGTAAAAAAGGCCGAGAATGAAGTCAGACTTACAGACGACGTCATCATGGGAGACGTCTACATCGGCACCGGCGAGACCGACGGCATACGCCTGATCGCAAAGGCTGCGAAAAAGCTGCAGGGCCGGTATCCGGGCGTCAGCTATCACATATCCAGCGGAAATGCAACGCTTGTATCGGAATATCTGGATAAGGGCCTGATCGACTTCGGCATCGTGTTCGGCGATGTGGACCTGACGAAATATAACGCCCTGGAAATGCCTTATCACGATACCTGGGGCGTTCTCATGCGGAAGGACTCTTTGCTCGCCAGAAAAGACAGTATCACGCCGCAGGACTTGTATGATCTGCCGCTGATCCTCTCCCAGCAGGAGGCTGAAGGCGGGAATGTGACGCAGTGGCTTGGGCGGGAACCCTCCCGGCTCAACATTGCCGCCACATATAATCTGATCTTCAACGCATCGCTTCTTGTGGACGAGGGCCTTGGCTATGCCGTCGGCCTTGACAAGATCATTAATACGACCGGTGAGAGCAGTCTGTGTTTCCGTCCTCTAAAGCCCGAGTTGAAGAACAAGATGAGCATCATATGGAAAAAGTACCAGGTATTTTCAAAACCCGTGGAAAAATTCCTTGAAGTACTCAGACAGTCACTTGTCACAACCGGTTAATGCTCTGTCACGGTCAAGCCAGCGCCTCACCCTGCTCTTCTTTGTCACAAACGGCGCTGCGAAAAGGACCGCCTTACATACATTATCCGCGATCATACAGTACCACACTGCCCGCAGTCCCATCCCCCAGCATTTTACGCAGAGGAAGGTGAACAGGATGCGCACGCACCACATGCCCGCCATCTCTACGAGAAACGAGTATCTCGTCCGCCCCAGTCCGTAGAAGATGCCCTCGAGCACGACCATCAGACCGAAGAACGGTTCTGACAAGGCGACGAGGCGGAGCATCTGCGCCCCCAGATCCACAACAGGAAGACTCGGGGTAAACAGACTCATAAGCAGTCGGGCGCCGAAGAAGAGTATAACGCCGCTCGCACACATGATCGCCACTGTAAGGAGCACGCTTAGGACGCCTATCGTCTTTAGCTTTTTCATATTTCCTTCTCCCCTTGCATTCCCGATGAGGGTGGACGCCGCAGAGCGCAGTCCGTATCCGGGCACATAAAAGATCGTCTCCGCGGTGACTGCGATAGAATGCGCGGCAAATACAGTGGTGCCCATCCCCGACACGAGCCCTGCAAACACCACATATCCAAAACAGCTCACCATACTGGTCCCAAGCACCGGAATGCCGACAGACGCGCATTCTCTCAGGAGTCCTCCGTCGACAGAAAAATCCCGCAAACGCCAGGTAAGCTGGCCGTTTCTCCTGCAGGACACAAACATCAGGATACCGGAAAGCGTATAAGATACTGCCGATGCGACCGCCGCGCCGTCTACCCCCAGCCCTGCAGGATAGATCAGGAAATAGTTCAGCACGATGTTCAGCCCGTTTGCGGCAAGACTTATAAGCATCGGCGTCTTCGTGTCCTGCACGGCCCGCAGAGCCGCCCCGAGGATCGTACTGACATAGCGGAACACAAGAGGCACACTGATGATGAAGAAATAGCGGGACGCCTGTTCCTGTATCGCCGGTTCCGCTCCCATCCAGACAGGGATATACGGGCACAGCAGGATCGATATGATCTCGATCATCACCCCCGATACGAGAGCAAGAAAAAGCGCCTGCTGCGACAGTTTTTTCACCTGGCGGGCATCTCCGGCCCCCGCTGCTCTGGAGATCAGGACGAGGATCGCCGTACCGACAGCGCCGGATGCGCTGTTGACCAGCCACGTCACATTTGTCGTGATGCTGACAGATGCCGTCGCCCGCTCGCCGAGCTGCCCGACCATAGCCGTGTCCACATACTGCAGCAGTGTGGCGAGCACTTCCTCAACAATCGTCGGCAAAGATAAAAAAAGCAGCGTCTTTAAGAGCTGCGCACTGCCGGAATCTGATCCCGCCGCATGTTTGTACATATCAATAACCTCCTGTTGCAGACATCCGGGCGCTTTTCCCACCGGACGCCCCGGAGAATCCCCGGGGCGTCCCTGCCTGTTGTTAAGATTTCTCTTTTGATCAGCAGCCAAAATATGTGCTGATCTCCTGCATCCTTGCCTCCTGTTTTACATGGAACGGACAGCGGGATTCGCAGTGGCCGCACCGGATACACTCTCCTGCCTTGACGCTTAGCTTATCGTAGTGCCCTTTTGCCATCTCGTCGCCCGCAAGGGCGAGATCGTAATATTTGTTGATCATACCCACATTGAGCCCTTTCGGACATGGCTGACAGTGATTGCAGTACACACAGATGCCGTCCGCATTCTGAGGCGTAAACTTCCCGATGACTGAGTAATCCTGTTCCTCTTCCGGAGCGTCCAGGTATGTGAGCACATCTCTCAGATCCTGAGAATTCCTCACGCCCGGAAGGACGGTGAGCACGGCCGGACGGTCAAGCGCATAGCGGATGCACTGCGTCTTTGTGAGCGCCTGCTTAAACGGCGACGTCTTCGCATTCAGAAGCTGGCCGCCGCCGAAAGGCTTCATGACAGAGATCCCCACTCCCGCGCTCTCGCATTCCCTGTACAGCTTTCCCCTGTCAGAAGCCGTACCGATCGCATAGTCTCCCGTAGAATAGTCGTACGCCGGATTGATACTGAACATGACCATATCGATCAGCCCGGTGTCGAGAAACCGGCGGATGATCGCAGGATCATGGGAAGATAGTCCGAGATGACGGATGACACCGTCCTCTTTCAGCGACCGCATATAGTCCCAGATCCCGCCGGACATGATCTTATCATAATCACTCTTCTCATCGATACAGTGTACGAATCCCATATCTGTATAGTCTGTGTGCAGCATGTCAAGCTGACTCTCAAATGTTTTTCTTATCTTTTTCAGTTCTCTCGTCCATCCGTATTTCCCGCCGTCATATACAGCGCCGAAATGCATCTGGAGATATATTTTCTCCCGCCTGCCCTCGAACGCACGGGCATAACACGGATAGGGCTTCGCTTCGGACGCCGCCATGTCAAAGTAATTGACTCCGCTCTCAAGAGCGAGCCTCAGCGTTTCTTCGATCTCTGCTTCGCTTCCCTCATGGATCGAGCCCATTCCCAGACCGATCGCACTGATCTTCTCTCCTCCATGGGGAAGTTCTCTGTACTGCATATCTGCCATGATTCTGTCCTCCGTATAAAATAATAAGAGCAAACCGGCTCTTATGCCGTCAATAGATGCTCTTATTATTTTAATCTATATGACCGCAGGACTCAAATACCTAAATCAAATATTTCAGTATTCCCAAAACCTATGGATTCAGAGATGCAAAGGCCGACTCAAGTGCGGCAATAAGATCTTCCGCTTTCTCGATGCCGACGGACAGACGGATCGTATTCGGCCGGATCCCCTGCTCTTTCAGTTCTTCCGGCGTACACTGGCTATGAGTAGTTGTGGCCGGATGTATGACGAGCGATTTTACATCAGCTACATTTGCCAGCAGAGAAAAGATCGGAAGATGGTCGATAAATCTCTGTGCTGTCCCGGCGTCCCCTTTGATCTCAAACGTGAAGATGGAACCTCCGCCCTGTGGAAAATACTTTTTATACAGAAGATGCGTCGGTTCACTGGCAAGCGCCGGATGATGCACTTTCTCCACCTGGGGATGAGACTGCAGATAGTTTACGATCTTCAGGGCGTTCTCCACATGCCTTTCCACCCTCAGAGAAAGCGTCTCCAGTCCCTGCAGGAGAAGAAAGGCATGGAACGGGGAAATCGAAGCCCCCGTATCTCTCAGGAGCACGGCCCTTACATAGGTCGCAAAGGGCGCATCCGGAGCCGCATCTGTAAACGCTGCCCCGTGGTAGCTTGGATTCGGCTCAGAGATCCACGGATACCTGCCCGAACCTTTCCAGTCAAATCTGCCTCCATCAACGATCACGCCCCCAAGGGCTGTGCCGTGACCTCCGACAAACTTTGTGGCAGAATGCACAACGATATCGGCCCCGTACTCGAGGGGCCGCACCAGATACGGCGTGGCAAATGTAGAGTCCACGACAAGCGGGATTCCGTGTCTGTGGGCGATCTCTGAGAGCTTCTCCAGATCCGCCACATTGGAATTCGGATTCCCCAGAGTCTCGGTGAAGATCGCTT
Source organism: uncultured Eubacteriales bacterium (assembly GCA_949294665.1). Lineage (GTDB taxonomy): Bacteria > Bacillota > Clostridia > Lachnospirales > Lachnospiraceae > Mediterraneibacter. The sequence goes on along the minus strand of CASFID010000050.1, from coordinate 3,117 downwards.
TCGTATCCTCCCGGATCGCAGCTTCAAAAGATCCGTCCTCGTCAGGATCTACAAACGTCGCTGTGATCCCGCTTGTCAGAGGCAGAGTATGCGCCAGCAGATTATATGAGCCGCCGTATATTCTCTTTGACGCTACGATATGCTCCCCGGACTTTGCAAGCGCCTGCAGCGTGTACGTGATCGCGGAGGCGCCGGACGCCGTTGCAAGCGCTGCCGTTCCTCCCTCCAGAGCCGCGATGCGCCGCTCGAATATCTCTTCTGTCGGATTGGTCAGTCTTCCGTAGATATTGCCCGGAGCTTTCAGTGCGAATCGATCCGCCGCGTCCTGGCAGTCGTCAAATACAAACGATGTGGATGCATAGATCGGAACGGCTCTTGCCCCTGTCGCCGGATCAGGCTGCTCCTGTCCGATATGTATCTGCTTTGTCTCAAAGTTCCAGTTCCGCGGATTTCTGATGTCTGTCATATTCTGTCTCCTCACTTTTCTGTATTCCCGGATATTGTTATCTGTATGATCATATCCTGCTGATTTATCTATCCTAACACGTCTTGCATCTGCTGGCAACATATAATACAAGCCCCGTCATAATCAGCCCCTTGGAAGACAGGATCTCTCAGAAAACAGTCTGTACCAGCGCCATATAGCACACCGTCCCCCCTGCGATAGACAGGAGCATCTGCCTTTTCCATACGTGCAGCACGATAACCAGCACGATCGAGATCAGTTCCGGAACTCCGTGACTGCCCGAAAGGACACTCACGTCTTTCAGACTGTAGACAACAAGCAGTCCGAATACTGCAGCGGGAAGAAACTTTCCCAGATACCGGATATATTTTGGCGTTGGTTTTCCTGCAGGAAAGATAAGAAACGGCAGGAAACGAGTAACCGCCGTACCAAACACTACCATTGCTATGGTGATGATCTGCTGCGTCAGTGTCATTTCTATTCTCCCCCTTTCTCGAGCGGACGCCGGATCAGCGTCAAAACAGCCAGGATACCGAGCATCGCCGGGATGAGAAAATTATCCGCCCCGAACGCTATAAGACAGATCAGGGAGATTACCAGGCCCAGCAGTGAGCTTGTATGATCCTTCTCTTTCAGCCACTGCTCCAGAAAGATCACGATAAACATGGCGGTCATGACGAATTCGAGCCCTTCTGTATCAAAATGGATCAGAGAGCCGAAAATACCGCCCAGAGTGGAACCGGAGAACCAGTAGAAATGATTTAAAAGCGTAACAAAGAACATAAACCATCCCCTGTCCACATCTTCCGGAATGTCAGCGGTGTAGTTGATGGAAAAGGATTCGTCGCACATGCCGAAAATGAGATAGAGTCTCTTCCAGCCTGTTCCCCGAAACTTGTCCAGCATTGAGATCCCGTAGAACAGATGTCTGGCATTGATCATAAGTGTCATGGCAAACGCCTGAAGCGGATTAAACGCTCCCAGAAGCATATTGACAGTCACAAACTCGATCGAGCCTGCGAATATAGTAATGCTCATCAGCATCGGATACCAGAAACTAAAGCCCGAGACATTCATATAGATCCCGTATGTGATCCCCAGAAACCAGAATCCTGCAAATATGGGGATCGTATATGGAAAAGCCGTAGTAAATGCTTTTTTCAGCATCTTTGATCTTGCCTGCATAGCTATCCTCCCAAAATGTCGGTCATATTTCTCACCCACATTTTTCATAGAACAAAATATATGCGGTCTCCGCAAAAAATGCGGGAACCGTTCCCGCATTTTTACGCATGCCGCATAATCAGATAGATTTTTCTGTTCCTTCACAACATCCGCCGACGTGACCGCTTTCTGTTCACGCTGCGTAGCTCTTCTGATCACCATTTTACTCTCAGTTTATTGTCATGTCAATTTCTTTATCATTCAGTTCAAAATCCCGGATTCCAAGATTTACTCTCATCCGTTCCTTATGGACAGATTTGGGGTATCGGCTCACAAAAACTACGCTTTCCTCCCGTCCCGTTTATTTCATTTCTTTTTCCCAGTAACGGATCACATTCAGCTGCGCCTCGTCACCGAATTTCTCCATTGTCTCAATCTCTTCTGCTGACAGTTCGACTGCAGCAGCTTTTACAGCATCCTCTACCTGGTAAACTTTCGTCACTCCGATGATCGGAAGCGTTCCCTTGGCAATAGCCCATGCCACCGGGATCTGTGCAGTAGCCACGTGATGACGGTCTGCGATCTTCTCCAGCTCTTTGTTCAGTTTCTCGAGTTTTGGAAGCATCGGATTATAAGTTCTCCCTCTGTCAGAATCCTCGGGGAAGGGATGCTCCGTATCATATTTCCCGGTCAGGGCTCCCTGCTCCAGCACCATATAAGAGAAGAAAATGATATCATTCTCTTTGCAGTAGTCCAGAATTCCGGAAGTTTCCGAAGAACGGTTCAGAAGACTGTAATGGTTCTGGATCGCGGAGATCTTCAGCCCCTCTTTTGCAAGGATTTCAGCCGCTTCTTTGATCTCGGCAAGACTGTGGTTTGAAAGTCCGATCTTTCCGATCTTCCCGCTCTTTGCAAGAGGGATCAGTTCTGTTACCCACTTTGGCGCGTCCATCGGATTGTGGATCCAGTAAAAGTCCATATAATCTGTTCCAAGCAGCTCTGCGCTCTTCTCATACAGTGCGGTCACCGCGTTATCTGCCGACGGATCTGCGCACTGCGGAGTAAATTTATCAGAGATCAGATAAGTATCTCTCGGGACTGTCGAAAGGAAATCGCCCAGCACTTTTTCAGAAGTTCCCATGCCGTATGCGTACGCTGTGTCCCAGAGATTCAGGCCATTTTTCATCGCCGCGTCAAATACCGGTCTGAGAGCTTCCGGCGTAAGAGTTCCTCCAAATGTACCGTCATTTCCCCATGCCCATGCTCCGAGAGCGATCTTGGGCATTTCTTTTATTTCTGTCATGTTATTTTCCTCCTTGTCTCGTTTTCGGTATTATTATAAAAAACCTCGTATTATATAGTAGTAGTGTTTATAGACCCTCTCCAAGGTCTGTATGCTATACTGTTTGGAGATACTGTGGATTGGTGAAAAACTCCTACCACTCGATGGTTTAAGAAAGGCTCCAACCACAGTCTCTTTGTATCGT
>CASFID010000049.1 GCA_949294665.1 uncultured Eubacteriales bacterium | reverse complement strand
GTTGTAAATGTGACTTTTCCCTCAACCACGTACCACCATGCGTACACACCTTTGACAGTCCCCTTGATGATATCGTTCACACCAAAATCTACCTTGCCGTCTTTCAGATACCACCAGCCATTGTGATTTTCCGCGAATCCAGTAAAGTCAAAGTTGACTTTGCCTTTTTCGATGCGCCACCAGCCGTTGCTGTTCTTCGCGACTCCCGTATAGCTGAAGTCCACTTTGCCGTTTTTCACATAGAACCATCCGTTTTTGTTTTTGGCGACTGTGGTGACATTCGCTGCGATCTTTCCGTTTTTATAGTAATACCAGTTGCCGTCTGACGCCTTGGTATCAGAGAGGCCGTCTTTCTTACTGCCTGACGCTGTAGATGTCGCTTTTGCAATCTCCGAAAACGGAAAGTTTTTCCCCGGGCAGGAAGTAGCATAAACGTCGCTGTGTCTCTGGACTTTACTAATCCCATATTTCTTTTTCAGGTATGCGACAAGCTCTTTCCCTGCGTTCTTCTGAGTCGTTGACATTTTTTCTGTCTGGAAGTCTCCCTCGAAGCAGATCCCGAGGCTGTCTGAATTGCTCCCGGAGGCATGGGCCCCGACTGTTTTCTCCGGACGCCCACGCTCGATCGTCCCGTTTTTCCGGACAACGAAGTGGTATCCTATGCCAGACCAGCCGTTGTTTTTATGCCACTGGTGGATTGTTGACGCTCCGCAGGACTTCGCTGCTGCGTGGTGCAGGATGATCCTTGTCGTCTTGCTCCTGTTGCTCAGGCTCCCGAATTTAAGGTTCGTTTCTTTGATATTCATTATGCGCTCCTTTCTGTTGCGACGCCGCAACAATCAAAAACAGGGCGCTGTTACACGCCCCCTGTTTATTGAACTATCACTTTATTTTATTCCGTGTATTCCGGAACCGTGACTTCCGGAAGCCCCTTCAGGCTCACCAGAAGAGACACGATGCCTGCCGTGGCGCACACTCCTAAGATATTCGCCCAGTCCAGGCTTACGATATTGACCGCGTTTGCCCCGATCAGCGATACCGCTGTCTCTGCGACTGTCTTAACAGACCTGATCCCTGCCGCTTTGGCCCACTGTAACCAGTATTCTTTATTTTTCATGATGCTTTTCCTCTCTTTCAATTTTTAATTGGCAGCTCGCCCACTTCTTCCATGAGATGTGTTACCATACCATTCCCACCGAGAGAACGGTAAGTATTGTACATCTCTATGAAATTCTCGATCCCGTGTTTTGTGACATATCCTCTCTGCATCCATTCTTCATGATATTCTATGAGCTGGACACGCAGCAGAAGCATCGCCCCTCTGCTGATTGCGTCTCTTTTCTCGCCCTCTGCCCTGCGGTTATTTTCTGCAGTTTTCCTCTGTTCTTTTAGCAGCCAGACGATGTATCCGAGCAGGATCGGGAGGAGTATTGTGTATGTCTCCATCAATATTTCTTTCATAGTAATTTCTCCTCAAAATTAAGTATAAAAATAAGACCGGGTCACGGTCTGTCTCTGATGTTCATGATTTTGTTCCTTTCTATATGACAAATATGGGTTTGTCGGAGTTGATTGAAGTCGGATCGTGGGAAGCGACTATAAACGCTGGATGCGTAATTACAAACCAAAGCTGTCAGTACGTTAAAATCGGACAATTAGTGTTTTTCACAGCAGCATTATGGATTAATAGAACAAATGGAACGACAGAAGAAGTAAAAATCACTCTCCCATTTGTAAATGCAGCATCTCGCGTTTTTGGAACGGTTGGATATTTTGTGAATATTGCACAATTACCAAACATCTGTGTCGGGTTCACGGATTTTACTGATGCTATAAGAGTCATATATGGATCAGGCGGATCGACAGTTGCAATTAAGGGAAATCAAATGGAAACCATACAGTTTTCAATTACATATATCACAAACAAATAGGCTTATGCATTGTACGGAATTATAACGTAGTATCCTGAAAGCGTTGTTGAGGTAGATGTTGTTTCAGTCCCTATATCATACGCATTTACAGGGAAGCTGTCATCTCCATTGTAAAGCACATAACCAGAAAAATTACACCGCATAGACAATCCTGCATTGTAGCGCGGAATGAGAAATGCAGCGCTTGCAGTAGTAACAGGTCGTGAAATCTTAATAATGTCACCGTGCTTCTTATTCTCGAATGTGCCCGCCTGAACATTGTCCAGAATTGCCACATTGGCATTCAACTTAGTAACAACACCCTTTAACTCCGACAAACCTGTATTTATTTCATTGATCGCAGATACAAGGTTGATTTTCGCAGAGGTGGAGAGTTCTGAAAGGGTCCCCATATTATCGTTCAGCACTTTCCCCTGGTAAGCATCCAGGACATATTTACCGGCACTCGAAATTGTGAGCACATTTGCAACTCCGCGAAAAGCCGCCGTTCCAAGGTCTGAAAACCACTTAGATATCTTTCCGAATAGGGTGCTGACTGTATCCCCGGAACTTAAGTTATCCCGCGCAGATGCCTCAGAGAATGTCACTTTCGTATTACCCAGATCATCGATATCCCCCGGATCTCCTTTTTCTCCTTCATCACCCTTTTCTCCTTTTGGAATCGTAAAATTAAAGATTGCATTTTGGGGAGTGCCAGAATTATTTACAGCTGCTGGCGCGTCAGGATCTCCAGTAGTAACAGTGCCAATGCTAACAGTGGCAGAAAAGTACCCGTCTTCTGCTTTTTGCCGGATATCTTCTGCAGCTAAATTTGCGGCAGATGCAGCCGCATTCGCACTATCTGTCGCCGTATCGGCTTCCGATATGGCAGTGTCAATCTTTTCGATATATTCCTCAAAGAAATCAGATTCATTCCCGCTCTCCCCATGAAAGCTGAGATTCTTCTGAACCACCACAGGTTGTATGAACGACGTCAGCAATTCGTTGTTATTTCTTATATTAATCTGCAATTCTGTATTCCCGATCTCCGAAAACATCTCGGGGGTTGTGTTTACAGTAACCGCATTTCCCGCAATCACCGCGGTATTGTACACGCCTTTCCCGGATGGCTTTGAGACGAATACCTGAGCTAACGAATTATCCGGGATTTCAAAATCACGGAAATTAAAAACAATGTCAATCGCATCCGTACCCTGAACATAATATATTGGATCTTTTATCTTATTCGACAATACATAAACATCTCTGTTAATCTGATTCGGCATACGCTTTCACCTCACTGTCTTCTTTTCTTAGTTTTGATGCAATTTCGGGTATGATTTCTTTTGCGTCAAATTCTTTTTTCATTTTCCATCTCCTATGTAACTTGAATCTTTGTGATTAATCCGTCTGTCACTTCAACTCTCCAACCAGATGTGGTGAAATATCCGCTCGCTACCCCACGCGTATCCCATTTTTTTACAAGTCCGTTCTGTATCGTGATTCCGCCTCCGGGAAGGTTTTCAAATATGTTTCCTCCTGATGCTGTATTAATTATGTATGGAGTATCGTCCGGCTTTTGATCGTCATAATGAAATATTCTCTTTATGTTTTTATTGCTTCCCGCGGTTCGAGCACATCCCAATACCAAATATTTTCCGGCATCGCACCACATTTCTACCCCGTCGTCTCCTGTAGCATCATCTTTTACAGCACCAACACTTCCGCAATATTCTCCGTTATCCTCCCAAGAGTAAAAACGCACCTGATTGTCCGCTATTGAAACGGATAGCTCGCCATTTTCAGCTCGTTGCATAAAATCACCGGATAGTTGCAACTCTCCCGTATCCAGATTCCAGTATGACCGTCCCGTCTTGTCTGATAGCAGGCCGGCAATAATTGTATCTGCGTATCCGCCTTTCGCCGTAAAAGCAGTTGTCCAGTCCCAGTCCCTACCGTCTGCTGTCTGGCTATCCGCGATCTGGAACCCCTGCGTCCCGAGGCACATCGCGCCGTATGTCGGACTGTTCGGATTCGTATCCTCAAACAGTATCGCTCTTACATCTGCGGTCTGGGCCACATTCTTCTGATATCTGAGCTGAGTATTGATCGCGTTAAGCACACCGCTGACTCTTTCAGCAATGAGGGTATTCCCGGGGCCGATTACCTGCTGGATAGCCTGCAGGGAAGATGTCAGTTCAGAAAAATAGTTGTACTCATAGTCGCCGAGCGTCATTTCCCCTGCCTGATTCCTGATACAATCCCAAGTCAATTTGATGACGCGCGCATCTGTCGTGATCCCGAGCTTGTAATTGTAGCAATGTACCGTGTCGCCAAGTCCAACGCTGACAAGATCAGCAAAGTCCTTATACTGTTCCGTTTTAGACAAGTTAATCATCGTTACTTCGATAGTCACAGACGGAAGATCGGCTCCCGCTGCGTACATGTCTTCACATTTCTGTGTCAGTGCCGCGTCAAGTTCCGTTTGGCCAGCACAAATGATAATATTTTCATCCTCACTGTCAGATGCGTCCTCTGACAGCTTCACGTCTTCAAATTTCACTTCACGAATGTATTTCTTCGCGTACTTATTGATATTATCGCTGTCCACCCACGGGGTATCGCCGCTCATTGTCCTGCCGTTATATGCGACGGGTACGATCCGAGTCACCACATCCGACATGTTGACGGTATAACTTAGGCCGTCCATATTCTTGCCGTATCGGATTTCTACGCCATAATCACCGCCGATCTGCTCATTGATGATGATCTTGAAATTATCGTACAGGATTTCTCCGCCCCACGTCTCGATAAACGTTGGTGAATCCTCACCATTGATCGCATCCATCAGGTTCCGGCGCACAAAATATGCGGTCCCGCCTGTTGTGATGTCGGACTCTCCGCTGTACTTACTTCCCTGCGTCATGATATTGAGAGCGTCCTGTCCGTTTCGATTAGTTGGCCGCGTATCCATCAGAAAGCAGTCATCTGCGCTGTCAAAGAAAATCGGGTATGCTGTGACCTCCACGGAAGAATCCGTCTTGATGCACTTGTCAACTCGGAAAAGCTGATGCTCGCTCTGAAATGTAGGCGCCGATATCACCGCCTCTTCTGACAGGTATTTCCACCGCCCATCCGGATCAATGGGGTGGCTCATTGTCAGCTCCCAAGTACCGTTGATCTCCGTGGATAGTTCGCATGACGTCGGAATCAGCGTTATATCTCCGTTATGATCATAATCTGTATTATCTGGTTTGTAGCATTGGATCATACTCTATACCCCCATTGCGGAATTACAGACAGCGTGAAGCCCGAAGATACGGAGACCTCATTTTCTCCGTGAGGGAGCCATAATTTTTCATAGTCCCCTGTCACATCCGTATTAATTGAATGCCCGTTATTTTTATAGGACAGTTGGCGTTCGGAATTAATAACTGCCTCCTGTCCCACATTCGCCGTGAACTCATAGCCGTTCACAGTCAACGTACACAGCCCCTCGCCCATAATCGTGTAGATTGGCTTCGCCTTGTCGTTCGGATTGAACGATATAGAGTCGACCGGGATCTGACCATCTTTCAGGAACTCAAATGGAGTGCAGATAAACGATGCTGAAAATGTACCAAACTTCCGTATCTCACGGCTGATATCGCCATGCTCGATTTTCCAGACTTTGTAAAACACATCCGGGCTGTCTGATATAACAAGATTCCCTTCCCCAAAGAGCCACGATCGGATATCTCTCACATTGTCCATGAACCTTTCTGATATGATTGAAAATGTACAAGCTATCTGGAGATTACTCAGATAGTCACATCTTTCCACCAGCTCTCCGTCCATACCGGGGACAGCATAAGAGTTATATTGCTTACTTCCCCCGGAAAACTGGGGATAGTCGTTTAGGAAACACCAGTGGTCCTCACATGTGGCGCCGTTGTATTCGATTGTTATTTTTTTCATGCCGTTACCCCCTTGGCCCTAAGAACCGCTTTTTGCTGATTTCCGATTTTTCGGATCGTATAATCTGATATTGTTTCTCTCAGTGGCGTCCCGTCAACGTTTGTATTATTGATCACCTGTATCACCATCCCCTCCATAAGGCCACTCAAATCAAGCGAATCAGCACCACTGTTCGTCCTTGCTGCTTCTTTTGCATACTTTACAGAAATATCATGAGGGATCACCTGGGCTCCGTTAGGCAAATATGTGAGTTCTCCTCGCCCGCCCTCGTTCATGTACGCGAATCCCCCCTGCCAGTTATCAGTGCCATGCGCCAGATACGGGATCTTCCCGATGTTCACCCCGGGGATCATGTTGATCAGCCCGATCGCGCCGTTAATGCCGCTGATTACTCCATTCACGAATCCTTTCACAGTATTGACCAGTGAAGAGACTGCATTTCCGATTCCAGAAAAGACACCGGAAACAAACGAAGTCAAACCATTCCAAGCCGATTTTATTCCGGTAAATACTCCGGTAATAAAGCTCCGCACTTTTCCCATCACGGAGGACACTACTGAGTAAATTCCATTAAACACTCCGCCCACTGTATTAGTGAGGCCAGATATGATAGTGCTGATTGCATTTATAGCTGTAGATATAAACTGTGATATATTTGACCACACATCCGACACAATGCTAAATACCGTTGAAAAAATCTCGGTAACTGTCCCAATTATAGTTCCGATCACTTGTATAATTGTCGCAATGATATTCGCAATAAATGTAACAATCGGAGAGATTATCGCCATAATCGCAGAAATCACGCTTCCAATAAAAGATATGATCGGAGAAATCGCAGATATTATATTTGAGACTACCGATATAACCACGGACAATATGTCCATGATCACAGGAGCCAACGCCTGTATGACGCTCATAATTACATTAAGTATGGAAACAACTGCCGGCATTACCGACTGCACTGCATTTGCGATCACAGTCACTATATTTTGTATAACTGGAAGAAGAGAATTGATAAGCTGCGCGATCATTGGCGCCAACGCCGCTACGATCTGCGCTATCACATCGGCGATCTGTACAAGAAACGGTGCGAGCTGATTGATCAAGCTTATGACAACTGGCAATATCGTTGTTATAAGGTTTGAAACTGTATTTATAATCTGCGTAATAACCGGTACGAGATTCATCATTGCAGACTGGATAGCAGGTATGACGGCTTCTGCAATCCCTCCCACAGTTGTTTGAAGCGTTTGAAATAGCGGCATCAAATTTGAACCAATTACTGATATCATTGACTGAATTCCTGGAAGGACCGCATCAATAACCGACATCACTGTATCCCGAAAACCCTCATTCGTCTGCATAAGGTATGCAAATCCCGCTGCCAATGCCGCTACGGCTGTTATAACAATTCCCACTGGGGAAGCAATCAGTCCAAGCACCTTTATGACCGATCCGAATCCACTGACCAAGGGGCCGATAACTTTCAATGCAGGCCCTATTCCCACCGCTATCGCAGATCCGATTCCGGCAACTTTGGCTATAATTCCCTGTGCCGCCGGTGACAATGAATCGAACCATGCTTTTAGCGACTGCACTTTCTGCACAGCATTTGCAAAAGCAGCCCCAAATTTCACTCCGAGTTCCGATGCTTTTGTTTCAAGGGTTGCAAGGCTCTCGCTAAACTCAGACATAAGGGGCTTTAACTGAGAAAAAAAACCGCCGCCCTGCCCGCCGGCGTCAAGGAAGTTCGCTCCAATACGCGCTATAGACGCTCCAATATTATCAAGGGCAGCTGTAAATGACGTCTCCCCGATTACCTGGGCCGCTCCACCGATATTTTTTTCAATCGCGCTATATAGCATTTGAGATGATATCTGGCCATCTGATGCCAACTGCTTGACCTCCGATGCTGCAACTCCAGCCTCTTCTGCGATCCACTGATAGACAGGAAGTCCCCGATCTGCCAACTGCTCTAAGTCTTCTGTGTATACTGTTTGACCAGTCTGCACCTTATTAATAATAGAGCCCATTTCCGACATGGATGTTCCGGCTATCGCTGCTGCATCTGCTGTCATGCTCAGATATTTCGTCAACTCCTGTCCGGGCTCAATTCCGGCAGCTACCGCATTCGCTGCAGTAGTTGCTGCCTCATCCAACCCAAACGAAGTACCCTTTACTGAGGCAAGCGCTGAATTCATAATTGTTTCAACGCTATCCGCATCATGACCGAGACCTTGAAGTTTCGCTCTTGCATCATCGATTCCTGTGAGCCTGTTCCATCCTTTTACAAGCACAAGCCCATTAAGGGCAGAACCTGCTACAAGAGCTGGCTTTGTAATCTTGCTTGTCAAACTACTTCCAAGCGATGATATCTCTTTTCCGAAACTCTTAAACTTACTTGAAAAGTTATCGGCTGCTTTTTGGGCAACCGAGATTGCTTTATTGAATCCACTGGAGTCACCTGTGATTTTTGCGCTCAGTGTATAGTCAGGCATGATCCACCTCTTTTCTGCGTTTTAGTCCATTAGCTTTCATGATTCTATCAATCCATTCTTTTCCTTCTTTCGCTTCGATATCCTGAATGATTTTCAAATTATCTTCTACTTTTTCCTTATCAACAGGTCTCCCAAACTTCTTCCACAGTTCCCGGAAACGCGAGTTTTTCTTCCTAAGTGCGTTTGACACGGCATTAAGCACAGCATTACGCATCAACGTATTATCAGAAACCAGCTTTTCTTCCCATGCTTTCCGAATAAATGCCGCTTCTCTCGGAGTTAGCTCGTAGTAATCACTTTTTGAATATCCGAGATTTACCGCGAAAAAAGCGAAGTCCATATCATTTCGATATGGCTCCGCTAATTTATCGTATTCGGGATCAGACTCTCCTTTCAGATATTCAAGATCAACTAAGCGTCCTGGAAGAAAAAAGGGCAGTCCCTCTGGAGAGCTTCAAGCACAGCTCCGTTCACCTTGATGTATCCCTCGTTCTTTATAAGGTCGTCCGCCATCTTCATGCCGACTTTCGGGGCTACAAATGCATCTGATCCCTCTTCTTTCAGGCCATAAGCAAGATATGATTTCAGCGCCGTAATCCCGAGCATCCCCCTATGGGATGCAATCTCCGCCATCATCGGCATACCGACTGTATTTTCGATAAGTTCAACCCTCTTGAGGTTGTACTTTAAAACATAAGTTTTACCGTTAATATCAAACATTCCTTATTCTCCTACTCTGTTTTTGTTGTGATCTCAGCAGCTCCAGCTTTCAGTGCTTTTCCAGTGCCGTCTGTCTCAATAATCATGATCTGATTTCCTGCCGTTAATCCTGCCAGCTCTGATGTACCATCCCATTCAGTTTCGGAAATGGTTTCTCCGTAAGACGGATAGGCCAGCGGTGCCGCCCCTGTCCTGTAGTAATATTTGTTGCTTGCTCCAAGAGTCGGATTTACATAGACGTTCGTGCCGCCTGCCGTTGATCCTGCCACCGATACAACTGTCAGCGGTTCGAGCGCTGCTGTGCCGTCCGGCATAGTGTCGGGGGATACGGGATCAACCTGTAAATCTACGAGTTGCCCCATTCCGCTGAGCGTGAGGGAATATGTCACCGCATCATCATAAGGCGCTTCGATCGGATAGTCTGTAACACATGCCAAGCCGCCAAACATCCCCATCTTCCGCTTTCCGTCCACGACTTTAATGCATACTGGATCTCCACTCTCAAACACCTGTGACAGTATTCTGTGACTCTGATCATTTGGAACATACAGACCGTCGTTATCGATCGACCACTCTTTCATGCCGGGCAGATATGACTTATAACCGCCCTGAGTGTCTTTAGAGGTAATCTCCAACTGATCTGCTGATCGATTGATAGTTAATCCCTGCTGACCGCTGATCGCCAGAAGTTCTGTACCCTCTAAATTCCAAATGCAGAGCAAAATGTCTTTTCCGGCTACAGCTTTTGCCGCTGAACTTGTAAAGCCACAGTAATTGTTGTTATCAAACGAAAATAACTGTAACGCTCTAAATACTTTATTTTTCATTCTGGTCTCCTTTCAGATTTTGCATATAAATCCATAGCACACCATAAAATCGAAATTGACTATAGCGTGCTTCTCGCCTGTTTCATCGGTTTTTATGGTCTGCACACCGTTGTCAGTCTGCGTGACCAATTCAAAAGGCTCTGGCAGGGTAATATCCTCGCTCAGAGCCGATTGTAAGTTTTCTATTAAGTTGTACACACCCACGGAAGACGGGCTTTCCTCTGCGATACAGTGGATTGCTACAGAATACACATCCCGGAACATCGTCTTGCTGTTTAACGGGCGTATTCTAACTACCTCCGCATAATAGAATGGGCTTTCCGCATTGGTCGGTACTACATCATAACACTTCAACTGTGTACCTGCCTCAATATTTTTCTGCACTGCCGCGATGAGCGCGACCGGTGATAATTTCTGATATGCCATTATGCCCGCTCCTTTCTAATTGCATTGATCAAATCCTGCTTGTAGATAGGGCGCTGTGCATCCATATTTCGCTGCAGAAACCGTTGCCCTTGGACATAACCACCGTTTTGAGTTCTATGCCCGTATTCTACATGAGGGGCATATTCAGTTGTATACCCCATTTCTCCATTATTCGGATCAGCTCTTGTTCTGTCTCTCATTTCCCCGGTATCTACCGGCGTTCCCCCGGCGGCTCTTGCCCTGTTCAAAAGTTCTGTTGTCTGCTTTTTTACAACAGCATCGAACCGCACAGAATTAAGCCTGTTCAGCTCTGCTTCAAGCTCCTGAAAACCGGAAAACGTGATATTGATGCTCATTTCTTGTACACCTCTACCTGTATAACTGTGTACCGCGGACTGAGGTCAATCTTTTCCTTGATCATCTGTCGCACCCCGTCAATGACGGCATGAGTACACGCCGGGAAATTGTCGTAGGATATCGGGATCGCAAACCGCTGTTCATTTTTCGTCACTCCTCGAGTGTCGAGCAGAATTTCCTGATCCGTCCACGGCGTGAACCTGCAGAACGTGTCTTTCACCGTCTGCCATTCGCCACCGACCATATTCCCGAGTGCATCATCTGTCTGTCCAGTAACGATCTGTAGCTGACATGGTTTCCATATCACAAGAACGTCACCACCTTGTTGCTGTTTCCCTTGGCGGCCTGCCCGTTCTTCCAGTCCTCGATCTCTCCGTCGTATTCTGCCAGAATATCATCCACAAACGAAGTAGAGATATTCGCTACTCCCTCGGAAGAGATTCCCTCATAGTATGTACGGCGTACCATTTTGACCGTGGCATCTACACAGATTGAATTAAAAAGCGGAGGGAGCGCATCTGCTCCCAACCGCAAACAAATCCTGTCACTCATGGTTGTCAAATACTCTGTAAGTTGAGAGTCCGTGAGCCGTGTATCCGGCAAACGGATTTTAAGCCGTTTCAATAATTCTTCCATGAGTCATCGTCCTCTCTATGATGTCTTAACAGTTACCTGTGCATTTCCCGCACCGATAGCCTTAAAATACTGGTCTGCCTCTACTACAGTGATATACTGTCCGGTTTCAGATGCAATTTCTGCACCCTCCGTAAATACCGGCCAGTTTCTCACATTCTCTCCATACTCTACCGGAATAGCGGCCGCTCCCATCTTATATTTGAGTACATTTCCGGGAGTGCCGGCATCACCGGTCAGTGTTGCTGTAAAAGTTCCATCAGTAGTTCCCTGTGCAGGAGTTACTGTAATGGTGGCAAGATCTGGCGCATCTGAAATCGTAACTACTGCGACTGCATTCAGGTACTCTGCAAAGATGGTCAGGCCCATAATAGCGAAGCTCTCTGACTGTGCTCTTTGATAGTTGCCCTCGGTGTGGTATCCGATGTACGGAACCTGTGCGTCAGTTGTGTAAGATAATCCTGCCTGTGCAAACTCGCTATCCCCTGGATCCACATAGTAAACGACAATGTTATTTGTCGGTGTAGCAATTACTCTTCCCTGGGGAATTTCAGAGGAGATAAACACGATATCCGCCCCGAGGAAATTTTCTACATAGTCCATACCGAAAGCCGTCTGTACTGTGATCTGTGCGCCGCCGAGGTATTCGTACATATCCAGAGTATTAACAAATGCCGCTACTCCGGTAGCCTGCCTATGCATTTTCTTAAACGCGTCCTTCACTCTTCCAATCGCCATAGACAGAGCCATCTGGAAAGTGCTTTCCTCGGATGTAAGCTGACCAGTCAGCAAGAAGTTGTAGAACTGCGCCATAACTTCATCCTGAAGCTGAGTCTTGAATTCTTCATCCGTCATGGCGATAGCCGCCGATAAGCCGTATTTCTCAATAGACTCGATCGTAACGGCCTTTCTATATTTCAGAAGCTGAATCGTTGCAAACGATACCGGTTCAACTTCAAACTGAGACAGCGGTATCACATCTCCCTCTGCAACAACGCCACTCTGGAGCTCTCCTTTTGCTTTCATGGCAGTCAGCGTTGTTCCGTTCTGCTTTCTAATTGGTCTTGAGATCCCCATAACCTCGGTCAGAGCTGTGATCTCACGTCCGAACGATGTTACGAAGTCGACTTCTCTCGGATTGATCGAAAACTGCTGCGTAGTAATTGTGTTCGGTTCCGCGGAGAAAAGCTGTAACTTTCTCGCCAGTTTCTTAATTCTGTTCATACTTTTATCTCCTTTACTTTCTTACAAATAACTGCGGATTCTCCGCAATAAGTCTCTGCCGCTCTGTTCTATCTTTCACGGCTAGAATCTGTTCACGTGTTACTGTTGTTGTGTCTCCTGTACTTGCCTTTGGCGGATTTCCCTTCAAAGACTCTTTAACGGCAGCCTGAACCGCATCTTTGAACACCTTTGCGAATGACTCAACCGCAGATTTTGTCTTTTCTGCATCATCACACACAAGATTCATGATAATTTCATCCGGTACAGTGATGTTTTCTTCCGAGAGCATCTTTCGGGCTGTCTTTGCCATGTCTCCAAGCGCAATCTGCTTTTTCAGGTCTGCAAGCTCTTGTTCCGCTTTTTTCGCCCTGTACTCAGCTTTTTCCTCACTTGTCATCTGAGCCAGCTTCTCAGCCTCAGAGACTTTACCATCTGTCATGGTCTGCCATTTCTTTTGAGCATTAGAAACAGCGGTCTGTATCGCTTTCTGTACCCTGCGGTCAAATTCAGCCTGATTTCCTTCCTGTGAGAGGAAATCATCAAAAGATAACGGTTCTGTTTGTGTTGATGTAGGTGCTCCACTTCCTGCGCCGGGATCGTTACCTCCGAGTTCTCCCTGTGTTCCGCCCCCTTCGCCATCTGCGAAAATCTGTAATGCTCTGTATAATTTGTTCTTCATACTCATCCTTTCTGCCCCAGCCCGTCCATTGTCCGAGCCATTGCGATAGTTTAACGACATTGCGGTCAAATGATTTTTACATGTTCCGGGAAGCCCTGCTCTATCGAACAGATTCCCAAAAAGAAAGAATCTACCAGAAGTTTTCCTGCTCCTGACAGATCCTTGTAATGTATATCTACCCTGCCGGGAGATATCTCATATTGAATTGTATCTTTTGTCAGACTCTCAATCGAGTCTATGAGGTTTTCGGTCAGTGCTGTTACTCCGGCACAGACAATATCCTTTCCGGCTTCTGCGTATCCGGCATGTCCTTCTATTGTTATTCCGTCCAATCGGACGTTTACTTCAATCAAATAGCATCACTCCTTTACTATTCGGCTTTCCCTGCCGTGGGAGATGTATGGATCACGCTCCTTTCAGCCATTCCTCAATTTTGTCAATGTCTATTGCCCCTGTGCGGTTTATATGAACCGTCTCACAGTCCAAAAGAACGACAGTGGGTAATCTTTCAACATGATACTTTTCAGCTATTAACGGTTCTTTCCATGCGTCTATGCGCTCAATGTGTTCAGCCCCGACTTTCTCTTCCAGTGGGGCTATAAACTGCTTTTCGTAGAATCTACATGGAGGGCACCATGAAGCATGAAAGAATATTAGCTTTCTCACTACTCGTCACCACCTAACAAGTATTTAATCAATTCAGCCGCGCCAAGTACTGTAAGAACCGTGTTCACAGCTCCGACAGCAGACGGAAGTCTGTTCTTTGGCTGAATCTTGTTCCATCGAACATCGGACGGCTTCTGAATATTCGATGCAGCATTCGGATTCCCACCGTGTTTCCTCACATACTCGTCCATCCATGCATCCCAATCGTCCACAACAACCTCCCAGCTATCCCGGCAGTTCGGATGTAGGGGCGGAAAGTTCACTCCCGGCTGTCTCTCTGACATCAGGAAAGTTTCGTGTCTCATTCCTCTACAGATAGAGCATGTCTTCCCATCCAACACAGGAGATGTATGGTACTTATCAAATTCCTGAAGAAACGGCTGCATGGATGATTCCGCCATCACATAAGTACCTTCTGTGAACACGAGTCTGTAAGCGTTCTTCCGGTTCACATTTCGGAATCTCTGCCTCAGATTGCGAACTAACTTATCGTAGCTGTCACCCCGAGCAAATCCTTGTGCTATATCTTGATTGAGATACTGAGCAAGTCTGTTCGTGTCATTCCAGATCCGAGTAGAAAAGTTCTCTCCATTGCACCACGGAACATCTACGAACTGGCGGACAATATCATCATTTATAGAATAGAAGCTCTTCCCGAAACCGAGCGTCTCCATTCCATAGTTGAGTCCTTGCTGTGATAATTTAAGAAGATGTTCCCTTATCTGTTCATTTGTATATCCGGCAATTTCTTCTTCCGTTATCAAAATCGAATATTGTAATCCTTGAAGTCGATCCAGTTTGTAGATTGACTCCCTGACCGGCATAAGGTTCGCATACTGCGGATACTTTGCCGCGAAGTCGTCCATCCGCTCCATGAGGAGTGTTCTATCCTCTTCTGACAAGTTTTGCAGAAGCCGTCTATATTCAATTACATTGTTATATCCGTATGTCTGATAATAGGCGGCAATCTCTTTGTCTAATCGCTTAAACTCAGCATCATAGAACTTTTCCAGGCGCTTCTTTAGAGCAGTCTCACTCTTCTCCGCTGACTGCTTGAGCTGTTTCTGCCTGTCCGTCCAGTAACTCATTGATTATCCTCCGGCGTTTTAATTACATCTAATAGTTCTCCATTCGCATTGTACACTTCTGTTGTCTCCACTGTCCTATTCATTGGATACCCGTCTGTCAGAGCGTCCTCTTCGTCCTGCTTGATCTGGTCGATCTCCTGCTGTACATTGTCTACGCAAGACAATACGGATAGTTGTGTCTGCTGGCTTACGATTCCCGCAAGATTTCCGGCAATCTGGGACTCTTCCAAAAGATTCGCCGGCATGTTCTGAGTAAATGTATAATTCAGCTTCACCCAATCGTCCGGGTTCATGCCTGATACTGGATTGCTGAATATCAGCATATATCTCCGGTTCATTCCGGATGTAAACTTTCTCTGTTTTGTCAATGCTAGATTGCTCATAGCCTGTAACTTATATTTTAGCGCAATCCCTGACGATGTGCCGAAATTCTCATCACTAATATTTGCGACCATACTGATCTGGAATATCAGCTTTTCCAGTCGGTCAAGTAAATGCTCCTGTGAGGTATCTCCGTCCGGTTTCTGCAGGAAGTCAACATCGAGTTGTCCATTTTCCAACATTCCAGGGAAATTAATGATCCGATTATTCCTGATCTGTTCCAGATTTTCATCTTTCACGAGTGCCCCGAGCACTTTCAGATAGGCGTCAGCAAAGTAAGCGACATCATTCGCTTTTTCACTGATTGCTTCGTTGTACTCATTAATCATTGTAAGAACCGGCTCAAATATACCAATTTCCTCTTCGTTTTCCCGGTACTCTGTGGCCGGAACTCCTGCAAACCCGTGAATTTTATTGCTGTCTGCTATCCAGTGAAGTCCGCCCTCCATACTTGCATACCGGACCTTGGTTTCGTCCGATACGCTGACATACACTATATCGTCTGCATCTTTGTACACCCGGCAAAAGTATCGCGGCCGTTCAAGAATCGAATCATCGTAGATCATAAATGCATCCTCCGGAGAAAGATAGGTGATCCCTATTTCTCCATGATCGTCCACGTAATACATTTCATAGCCTTTTCCGTAGATTGAACACAACTTACTCAACTCAGCATTATTGTCGTCCTGATCATTGTATCGGTCCAGATATTCTACATATTCAGCGATACTCTGGTCATCACAATCAATCTTGATCGGGATTCCGATAAAGAATCCATTCATTGTATCTGTGATGTACTTTGCGAAATTCACCGCAATACGCTTGTCCGGTTTGTAGTCCGGCTTCGGAGGAAGGTCGAATATCGGATATCGTGTCATATATGCATCCATAAGTGAATGATATCTATGTTCTATCCACCATTTATGTTTGTTTAGAAACTCCCCCAACGTCTCAAGGTCTAGTTCCTTTTCATTTGATAGTCTAAACAATCTATATTCCCCCTTTCACTGGGTTGTAATAAGCTCCCACAATATCACGCTCTATTGTGTATTCATAAGCATCGAGTGTATCAATATCGGTACTTCCATCGTCTAAACGCTCTTCCTGCAGCACCTTGCTGTTATATACAGCGTCCTGCAATGCTTTTTTCAATGTCTGGCAGTCCGGAGTAATGAAAAACCGCCCAGCTCCCATGAGTCGAACGGTATAATTGATTCTATCATTTATTTTTTTCTTAATTGTCGGAAGAACAAGCAGATACGGAAATACTTTCCGGCAGGCGTTCTCTATGCTCTGCCCGAGGACTGTCTCGGCATTATCCCAAAATGCATATTGCGGTTTTCCATATTTTGCAATTACATCGGCCACGAACTGTAAGAACAGCTCTGATAACTTATTAGCATCTATGCCCTGTGGGAAGTCTTTTTTCATGTGCTTTCGACTCATGATTGGCTGTACAATTCCACTCCATAAAATCGCAGTCGCAACAAATGAATGGCCCGATCCGTTACCGCCGAAATCTATTCCAATCCGAATCTCTTTTATGTCTTGTCGATTCACCGGACGGATAAATCTGTCTGGATCGTCTGCAAATATCCGGTATATTGCGCCCTCTGCCCGTTTCCAGAGTCCTTTTATTAGCCTGTCATAGTATACAGTTCCTTCATACTCTTTGCAGAGGTTTTCAACATATTCTTTGGGTAGATATATGTTGTCGAATATCTCATATTTCTGGACATATATATCAATATCTGAATCTATGAACTCTTTCAGCCAGTGAGTCGGATTTTCCGGGTTGCAAGCTCCATCAAAACAGCTATAAGGTTTATCGAGACGAGATTTCAGCATCTCGAATACTTCCTGATTCCACTTCGCGATCTCATCGCCATAAGCATATTTGATAGAGGATCCCTGAACCTTTGCAACCTGGCTAATCTTCTCAGCTCCAAGACAGTAGACATCCTCTCCGCATACCCATGCCATATTACGATTATTGATCGTTCCGACCAATCCGGATCCGTATATCTCACGCATAGGTTGCAGCACGTTTCTTTCAATTGTGTCTCTGGATACTCCGAATATAACAGTTAATCCCGGCTTTCCGGCTACAGCCCGGATCCGGAATGGAATCATATACGCTGTATCCACAAAAGACTTTCCAGATCTGACAGCACCCGACTTAATATTCCATCGATGTGTTGCATTCAGGATATACTCATTCTGCTTGCTGCTTAGCTGCATTATCACGCATCTCCTTTAGTATGCTATCTAACTTATTCAAAGCTTCATCCGTCTCATTTTCTCCGGTGACGGCCTGCTTGCGCGCCTTTTTGAGCTCTGTATCAGCGTTTCTGTTCCGTCTATTTTCATCTGGCTCCGATGACTGGCCGGAATACTTTGCAACAAAAGTAGCTGCCTTTGTGCTCCCTGCAAGTGCCTCTTTAATCTGCGCCATCAAAAGAGCCGATTCTAAAGTACATTCGACACCCATCGACTCCAGAACCGGCTTCCATTCTTCACTATCTATTTCCACGGTTAGCAGCATATTCAGTGTCTTTCGGAAGTCTGCTTTCCGACGTCTGGCTGCACCGCTTGCTTTACCCGCTATTTTTGCTAATTCCCGGCGTTCCTCCGGGGTTCGATTGGTATTTGCGTCTTTTATGTTTTCATAGCCTGCCACTTCACCACCTTCAATTCTGGCGTTTTATTGCACAAGAAAAGCACCCTGCCTTCTGGTAAGGTGCTCCGCTTTTCTCGTCTTCTCGATGATACCATCATATCACTGATCGATAGGACATTCTAGGACATCTTTCGGAAGTTCAAAATGCGCCAGAGCATTCCCGTGAATCCTAGTGATATGCCTTTGTGAATAATCCATCTTCTCCGCGATTCCCCACCATCCGAGTCCGCTTATGTACCGATAGAACAGGACGTCCGACTCATTCCGGCTATTCATCCTCTTGATCTGCCGTACAATCTGCCTGTATGTTCTGATTCTCTGACGACGTTCTTCGATCAGCTCATTAATCATTTCGTCCAGCTCAGCCGCATATGAAGAAAGATCCCCCTGCCCTCCACTGCCGTGCGGCATCCCGTCATCAGGTTTCATTGACGGATGCATTTTCATTTCCCGCAGTTCCGCAATCTCAGCATCAATCCGGCGGATCCTACGCACATGATACCGGTAACTCCGCAGATATTCCTTTTTCTTGTCATTCTCACTTGCCCTCTTCTCTTGGCTTTTGTTCATCCGCATCACTCCCTATCCCATACTTTCTTGCTATGTACTCTTCTGCCGTCTCATGCATCTCGGCATCTTCGCTATGCCTGTCTTTTGCGTCCTCTTCCGCGCTGATCCGGTTGGCCGATACCACACACATCAGCACGATCCCGGCGAATGCCCCGAAGATGAACGCAATCACTTCTCCCATCCTTCCATCAGCTCCTCTTCAATCTCTTTGTCTGTCAGCGTCGTCCCCGGCTCGAAATCCCGGCTGAATACCGCGCCGGTATCTGTGATCCGTTCGCACCGCATCCACCGCTCTGCTGCCCGGGGAATGCCGGCAATTATGGTCCGGCGCTTGTGCAGGTACTTTCTTCCGGGGATGAGGTCAGATTTTCTCATTCAATCCCGCCTTTCTCGACAATATCAACCGCCCTATTTC
>CASFID010000048.1 GCA_949294665.1 uncultured Eubacteriales bacterium | reverse complement strand
TGTTTGAATGCTTCCGGGAATTTCTCTTCCATCTCGGAAATGTGCATCGGTGTACGAACGCCGGCAACAACGTCCTCGCCCTGTGCGTTTGTAAGGAACTCACCGAACAGTCCTTTTGCGCCTGTAGCCGGGTCACGTGTGAATGCAACACCTGTTCCACAGTCGTCTCCCATGTTACCGAACGCCATCATCTGTACGTTGACAGCTGTTCCCCATGAATACGGGATATCGTTGTCACGGCGGTATACGTTAGCTCTCGGGTTGTCCCATGAACGGAATACAGCCTTAACAGCGCCTACCAGCTGCTCTTTTGCATCTGACGGGAAGTCTTCGCCAATCTTCTCTTTGTACTCAGCTTTGAACTGTCCTACAAGAGTCTTCAGATCCTCTGCAGTCAGGTCAACGTCCTGTGTAACGCCTTTCTCTTCTTTCATCTTGTCGATGAGCTCTTCAAAATATTTCTTGCCGACTTCCATAACAACGTCGGAGTACATCTGGATAAATCTTCTGTAGCAGTCCCAAGCCCAGCGCGGATTGCCTGATGCGTTTGCCAGAGCCTCAACGACTTCTTCGTTCAGGCCAAGGTTCAGGATCGTGTCCATCATACCCGGCATGGAAGCTCTTGCACCGGAACGAACGGATACGAGAAGCGGATTCTCCTTGTCCCCGAATTTCTTTTCTGTGATCTTTTCCAGTTTTGTCATGGCTTCCATGATCTGACCCATGATCTCGTCGTTGATCTGTCTGCCGTCCTCGTAATACTGTGTACAAGCCTCTGTCGTAACGGTGAATCCCTGCGGTACCGGGAGTCCAAGGCCTGTCATCTCTGCAAGGTTGGCGCCTTTTCCACCAAGAAGGTTTCTCATTGTTGCGTTACCTTCTGTGAACATATAAACCCATTTTGTTGCCATGTTCCAATGACCTCCTCAAAAAATTTGCAAATAATTTCGCAATAATTCGCATATAATATTTTAATGGTTTCACGCCAATGCGTCAAGCGTTTTATTGGGAAAGATATACATTATTCACATCTTCAGAAACGCGCGGTATCCTCTGACCGCTTCGTACACATCTGCCTTGCTCGTCACCTCATACGGAGCATGCATATTGAGCACTGCGACTCCGCTGTCGATCACTTCCATCCCATAGTTTGCCATGATATAGGCGATCGTACCTCCGCCTCCGAGATCGACTCTTCCAAGCTCGGCGAACTGATAAGCTACATTATCTTCATCCATGGCTTTTCTGAGCGTCGCGATATACTCTGCGTTTGCATCGTTGGAGCCGGATTTTCCGCGGCTTCCGGTAAACTTATTAAAGGTAATGCCGCTTCCGAAAAACGCGGAGCTGCGTTTTTCAAATGCCTCTGCGTACATCGGGTCATAGGCTGCGCTTACATCGGAAGAGAGCATTCTTGAATTCATGAGAGCTCGGCGGACTTTCAGTTCGGATTCTCCCTCTGTCAGGGCAATCAGCTCGGCAACCGTATTCTCAAAGAATTTAGAATGCATTCCGGTTGCGCCGACGCTTCCGATCTCTTCCTTATCTACAAGGAGGCAGCATCCCGTTCTCCTCGCCTCGGTAATGTCAAGCATTGCAAACAGAGAGGTAAATGCGCACACTCTGTCGTCCTGACCATAAGAGAGGATCATGCTCCGGTCAAAGCCGCAGTCCCTTGCCTTGCCCGCCGGAACGATCTCCAGCTCTGCAGAGAGGAAGTCTTCCTCGTCCATACTATATTTTTCTTTCAGGATGCGGAGGATATTTGCCTTTACCGTTTCCTTTGCCTGAGCTTTTTCTGCTTTCTTTTCTTCCGTATCTGCCGGATCCGATGACGTGAGTTCTTCGATCACTTCCTCTGCCGGACGGTTGCCGATGAGCAGATCCAGTTTTTCTCCTTCTATTACTTTAGACGCCTTCTTCTCCATCTGCTCCTGTGCAAGATGAACGAGAAGATCCGTGATCACGAATACCGGATCATTTTCATCCTCGCCGACAGAGACTTTTACAGTTGTTCCGTCTTTCTTTGCGATTACTCCGTGGAGTGAAAGGGGCTGGGCCACCCACTGATACTTCTTTATGCCGCCGTAATAATGCGTATCCAGATATGCGAGCCCCTCATTTTCATAGAGAGGATTCTGTTTCACATCGATCCTCGGAGAATCAATGTGCGCGCCGAGAATATTCATTCCCGCTGAGATCGGCTCCTCGCCGATGCGGAAAAGAGCGATCATTTTGTTCATGCACACGGCATAAACCTTATCTCCTGTTTTAAGGGATCCGCCCGCCGACATTACATCTTTCAGATTCCGGTAGCCGGCCTCCTCTGCCATGCTGACGCTGAGCTCCACGCACTCCCGCTCTGTCTTGCCTGCGTTTAAGCAGGACTTGTATTTCTCGTTGATACTGTTCAACTCCGCGAGCTGCCCGCTGGTGTATGTGTTCCATGCATTTTTTCTTTCCATTACAAATCTTCCTTTCTTTGGGGACGTAGTAAAACCCGATTTCACTACGTCCCCAACTTAATTTTACTATGTCCCAAATTGAACTTTACCCTGTCCCTTTTCGCCTATTTTTCAATTATACAACTTTTTACATTTTGATACAATCGTTCAGTTTTTGCTTTTGTCAATTTCAATTCCTTTTGAATCTGCTCTTTATACTGTTCTCTCATTTTCATATCCTCAATAATCTCATAAGGGCCTTCCAAACCGAGCAAATGTGCTTCTTGCTTCAGAATCGTAAAGGCTGCTTTTATAAGCTGCATTTCTACGTCTTCAGGTACATCTATGAAAACCTGCTTCTGTCCTTTTTTATGGAAATCAAGATATTCCTCAAAATCCGAGAACTTTTCTTTATATATTTTTATCGCTTTTGGGTGTATTATCCGATTTTTTTCAGTTTCATATTCCTTAAGACTAGAATAGTTATAATTTAGAGGATACTCTGTGAGATTAGCATTAACCGGATTCATATGGATATACCTCAGACAGTTCCAAAAGTACTGCTCTGTTTCCACACATTCGCTTTTGAACCGGTCCTGAAATACATGTCCATTTCGATTATGTTTGTAATTGTAGTATTCTGCAAATTCTGCCAAGACAATGGCTAAATAACTTGATAAGAGTTTCAGATCAACACGAATCAGGATATGGAAATGCGTTGACATGATAACATACGCAAATATCTCGATATCATGATCTTTAAGATGCTTTAAAAGAATCCTTATGAAATTGTTCTTCTCTCTCTTCTGCTTAAAAATATGCTCTTTATTGATCCCTCTGGCTATCACATGATATATGTCGGTAGCACTTTTCTTGCGAGCAGTACGCGGCATTGATCCACCCCTTTCCTATAATCGGGGACAGGGCAAAATTCAAATTGGGACACCTTGATTCTTAATTGGGGACGTAGTGAAATCGGGTTTTACTACGTCCCCGAAAAAAGGTTACCACTCGAATTTTTTCTCAAAATATGCTTTCAGATCTTCGATTTTGATCCTTTCCTGCTCCATCGTATCGCGGTCGCGGACTGTTACTGCTCCGTCTTCTTCTGACTCGAAATCGTATGTCACGCAATAAGGTGTTCCGATCTCATCCTGACGGCGGTAGCGCTTTCCGATATTTCCGCGGTCATCGTACTCACAGTTATAATATTTGCAAAGTTCTGCGTAAATCTTCTCTGCTCCCTCATTCAGTTTCTTGGAGAGCGGCAGCACGCCGATCTTGACCGGGGCAAGCGCCGGATGGAAATGAAGAACGGTACGCATATCCGGCTTCTCTTCTGTTCCGATATTTTCCTCATCGTAAGCGCTGCAGAGGAATGCGAGCACCATACGGTCAGCTCCAAGTGACGGCTCGATAACATAAGGAATATATTTCTCTTTTGTCTCGTCATCGAAGTAAGTCAGATCCTGACCGGATACATTCTGATGCTGTGTCAGGTCGTAATCTGTACGGTCAGCGATTCCCCACAGCTCGCCCCATCCGAACGGGAAGAGGAATTCCACGTCTGTTGTCGCCTTGCTGTAGAAGGACAGTTCTTCTTTATCGTGATCGCGGTAGCGTACTTCGTCGTCTTTGAGCCCGAGGGAAGACAGCCAGTTCAGGCAGAAGCTCTTCCAGTAATCGAACCACTCAAGATCCGTATCCGGTTTGCAGAAGAATTCCAGCTCCATCTGCTCGAACTCTCTTGTACGGAATGTAAAGTTACCCGGTGTGATCTCATTACGGAATGATTTACCGATCTGGGCAATACCGAACGGAAGTTTCTTTCTGGATGTACGCTGTACATTCTTAAAGTTCACAAAGATACCCTGTGCAGTCTCCGGACGGAGATATACTGTATTCTTAGCATCCTCTGTCACGCCCTGAAATGTCTTGAACATCAGGTTGAACTGACGGATATCTGTAAAATTGTGCTTGCCGCAGGTCGGGCACGGAATCTGATGTTCCTCGATAAATGCCGTCATCTGCTCCTGTGACCATCCGTCTACGGATCCTTCCAGAGCAATGCCTTTCTCTTCGCAGTAGTCTTCGATCAGTTTGTCTGCGCGGAAACGCTCATGGCATTCTTTACAGTCCATCAGCGGATCGCTGAAACCGCCGAGATGCCCGGAAGCAACCCACGTCTGCGGGTTCATCAGGATCGCACAGTCAACGCCTACATTGTACGGATTCTCCTGTACGAACTTCTTCCACCAGGCTTTCTTCACATTGTTTTTCAGTTCCACACCGAGATTGCCGTAATCCCATGTGTTTGCAAGCCCTCCGTAGATCTCGGAACCCGGATACACGAATCCTCTTGACTTTGCGAGTGCTACGATTTTATCCATTGTCTTTTCAACCATTTTTATGTTCCTCACATTTCTTTTTCTCAATCGGTACTTATTATAACGGCTGTATCCATATTTTTCAAGGGATGATGCAATTTCATAATGTATTAAAAAGCAGCACAGTCATAATAAACATATCTGTGCGTCTTACATCAGAGTCTCCAGTATCTCCAACGATTTAAAATGCTTATCCACATATACTTCCATCAGGCGCTCCATCACTCTGCCCAGCTCATTCAATACTTTCTCTGTCACATTAAATGTATACAGTTTCTCTATCGTGCTGGATTCTATATATTGCATGCTATATAATGTGGAGTTGTCCAGCACCATGCCGTCGATTACATTCCCGCCGCATTCGCTGCAGACAAGCCCGCCTTTCGCCGCACTGAACACGGCGGGGCGGTCTTTATCTCCGCATATCACGCACTGAAATACCTGCGGCGCCTGCCCGTTGACTGTCAGTGCCTTCAACTCAAATATGTAACGGATCAGCCTGTCGGGAATATGCGGATTGATCAATGCCCGCATCGTCTGATAGAGGAGCTTTAACATTTCCCGCTCATCATTGAATTCTTTTGTATAATAATCCGCAAACTCCAGAAAATAGAATCCATAGTAAGCCCCGACCACATCTTCCCGAAGTTCCGCAAAATAGTTTGAAATATTAGCCGACTGTATCGTATAAGATGTCCTGCCCTCGTACAGCGTAAACTCTCCGAATGAAAAAGGATTGACCGCACCTACAAGAGGGCTGTTCGGACGCCTCGCCCCCCGTGCAAATGCAGATATCTTGCCCTGTTCTTTTGTCAGTATGACCACACGCCGGTCATATTCTCCGACAGGCATGGTCGAGAGTACCATCCCCGTAAGTACGATCTGATTCACGCTGTTCCTTTCCGCGGCTCTGCTTCTGTTCGCCGCTGTTTTTCTCATGCATCTTAAAAGTAAGATAATCCTCGATCCTGCCGCTTGTCATAAACTGATTCCAGTAATTCTCTTTCATCGGTCCACCTCTTCTTCCGTGTCTTCTCTGACCGCAGTCTCAGGGAGTCTGAAAGCAGAGGCATATAATGCAAAACACTGCTCCGTTTCCGTACAATAGCCTGCGCCGTCAGAGATCATACAATTAGGTTCTCCGATTCTTAAAAACACTATACCCCGCAAAAAATACCAGAACTTTTTGCAGGGTGACGCCTTGACAGTCTCTTTTGATATTATAGTGAATTATCAGGCAGATGGCAAATAAGATTTATCCATGTTTATCGAGCAGTTATCCTGCCCGCGCATCCAGCAGCTTATAAATAATCAGCAGTATTATAGCGATTGGAACAAGGAATGATCACAAACTGCAGCAATTTCCCCAGAGTAACTTCAATATACGCCGGACCTACTGCGTTCAAATCTTCATATCCCGCAGCCAGCGCCAGATACAGGCCTCCATACAGCAGAGCCAGAACAGACACAGCCCCGCATGCATCCCGGATGCATAACATAACTTTCTGTCCCGCAGTAAGCCTCGGTATTTCTTCCAGCACGTCATCGCAGAACGCATGGTAATCTTCTCCGATCACGGAAGACGCCGACTCGCCGCGCTGTTCGCCGTCCAGGATCATCTGGGTAATATCCCTGCGCACTCTCTCCTGATCATATGCGCTTATATATCCGATCCCGCTTTGTATTCAGTCCACACGCGAGTCTATGATCCTGTATACGGTAAATATTGCCAGAGTCAACACTGCCGCCACTCCCAGATGAATGCTGAACACTTTATAAGTGAGCAGATAATTGACACAGACCGCTGCAATGAAAACAATGACAAGTACTGCCGCCCATTTTTTATTAAAAGATCTGCTGTTCGCAAATGCATACTTTGTTAAAAGTGTAATGAGGCTTTCCGCTCCTGCCAGCAGCAGGATTCCTCCCAGCAGATTTCCCAGTGTCACCGGACAGTTAAATGACGGCAGCACGCCGGCCAGAACTTCTGCCAGACGGCCGGCACACCAGATCACAAGCAGCACGATCAGCGCGGGAAGTGTATCTCTGATCAACACAAGTGCCTTTTCTTTTCCACCCATGTGCGGGATTTCCTCCACAATACTGTCACAGAATTCACGGTAGTCCTCTCCAATTACGTCTTTTGCAAAGCTTCCTCTTTTTTCTCCGTCTATCAGCATCTGGGTAATGTCTCTTCTGACTTTCTCCTGTTCATACATGGAAACCGGAACTCCTCTCAGATAAACGACAATATCCGTAAGGACTTTCTTTCCTTCATCGGAAAGCTGCTGCTCCAGTTCATTATTTTCTTTTAACATCTCTTTCACTCTTCTACTCATTTCGACCATCCTCCACGTCATAAAAAAGCCGTTCTACTGCCGCCGACAGCTCTCTGTAGTTTTTTGCGAACTGTTCCAGCTCCGTTTTCCCCTTATCTGTAAGCAAATAATATTTTCTCTTCGGGCCCAGCTCCGACTGGCGGTATACAGCCGACACCATATTATTTTTTTCAAGCCTCAGAAGCAGCGGATAGATCGTCCCCTCTGCGATGCTGCCGAACCCGTACTCCTCAAGCTGCCGGGATATCTCATATCCATATGTCTCATTTTTACTTATGATTGCCATAATGCATCCTTCCAGCGTCCCTTTGAGCATCTGCGATGGGATCATAATTTCACCTGCCTTAGTCTTTCGTGCACGCACACTATCTTGCAATGCAATGTAGCTTCAACTATATTGTAATGCAAGATAGCATACATGTCAACAGATATAAAAAAGAGACCTCCTTATTTTTTTGCAAAGAGGTCTCTTAAACTCTATTATATTTACATATAAATATCATTACTCTCCCGCTTAATGACAACCGCCGTTTCCATGGCATCCGTGTTTATCTTCTCCGCAGTGTCCGCCGTGATGACCTTCTCCATGATGTCCTTCTCCGTGGTGGCTGCACTGGATATCCGGATCATACGCAAGGTTTCCTTCCATCAGCGCTTTCACCGCCGCATCGGCGTCCCCGGTCACTCCGCCGTACAGCTGGATTCCCGCCTCGGCAAGAGCATTCTTCGCCCCCATACCGATCCCGCCGCAGATCAGGGTATCCACGCCCAGTCCGGCCAGGAAGCCTGCAAGCGCCCCGTGACCACTGCCGTTTGTATCTGCCACCTGTTCTTTAGCGATCTGTCCGTTTTCCACGTCATAGATCTTAAACTGCTCTGTGTGTCCGAAATGCTGAAATACATTTCCATTCTCAAATGTTACTGCTATTCTCATTGCATTTGCCCCTTTCGTTGATATGTTCTGCGTATTCAGGCTTTCCGGCCTGCCGCATCTTTTCCGGCAGAAACGGATCGCTGAGCCGTCGCACAGCCGGTAGTCCCCGCCCGAGATGAGCAGGACCTTCCCGTTCACAATACTGTCTGCGATCTTCTCCCGGGCGCTTTCATAAATCTCCGTCACCGTAGTTCTGGAAATATCCATACGCTTTGCGCATTGCTCGTGTGTCAGCTTCTCCAGATCGATCAGCCGTATCACTTCATACTCATCCACCGTCAACGTTATGCTTTCGCCGCCCGGGATCCCGTCCGGCCGGAAACTGCCATAATCCGGTTCAGCACAGACTCTTCTGCATCTTCTCGGTCTCGCCACACAGACACCTCCGTTTCCATTTCCGTTATATGTCGAAAACACTATAACACAGTTCATGCAAAAACGCAATGTTTATCCGACAATACAACTGACAGGCAGGTGTGCTGAACGGTTACTTGACAAAACCCGGCTTTTATTATATAGTCTTACTATACAGTTGAACTATATAGTAAGACTATATATTGTAAAGGAGCTGAGTCCATTTTGAATAAGAGTAACCATCTCCCGCTTACGGAAACTACATTTTATATATTAACAGCGCTTTTAAAGCCCGGGCACGGCTACTATGTCATGCAGAGAGTCGAAGAACTCAGCCTTGGAAAAGTACGGATCGCGGCGGGCACAATGTACGGAGCGATCGAAAACCTGCTGTCACAGAACCTTATCGCCCCGGTTCCGTCCCCGGACAAAAGGCGGAAACTGTACCAGACGACCGAGCTCGGACATCACGTATTATGTTCGGAAGCGGAACGTCTCAGATATCTTGTAAGCATTGCTGACAGATTCGGCCTCTGAGCCGCACTGCACATAAAAGGAGGGAAAAATATGAAAAAATATCATCTCCCGTTTATAGATCTCGACAAAGAGGAAGTCTGGATCAACCGATATATCCGTCAGGGCTGGAGAATGAAAGACGTGAATATGTTTATCTACGAGTTTGCCCCAAAGGAGACGCATGCCGGATTAAAAGAGAACGAAGTGCTGCCGGATGAGAACGCATTTCTGATCAAATGCGATGTGCACAAATTTGACACAGAGGCCGACTTTGAGAACTACCGCACAATGTTTCTGGACGCCGGATGGAAACATGTCAGAGGATACAGGGACAGTTATGTACAGTATTTTGAGCGCGTAAGTCCATATGCCTCCGAAGAACTTTTCTCCGATACCGCTTCAAGGTCCAGCCGTTACCTGAGACTTGCAAAGTACTGGTCGTATATGCTCATTCCCCAGCTTGCTGTGTTCTTCGTATCTATTGACCTTATGCGCAATATCGTCTGGAATCTGCTCCATCTGCACGAATTGTTCTACAGCCCCGGGCTGTGGGAATTGACAGGACTTCCCTTTTGGGCGGCTTTCCTCCGCGAGACTCCGTCGGCATTTCTGTTCAGCGGACTGCCGGTTCTTCCATATATACTTCTGAATGCACTTTTTGTCATAGTGGACGCCGTCTGTGCAGGAAGATCATATCAACTATACTGTAAAAAACGCAGTCGTAAAATATAACCACCCAGTCCTGAATATAAAATTTCCCGGAAATGCCTCCTGTCATGCATTTCCGGGAATATCTTTTTCATTTCCCATTGCAAACGCTCTCTGTCTGAAGATATCCGGACTTACTCCTCTTCCCGATATCCAAAGTTCTTCATCATGTAATCGCTGTCCCGCCAGTTCTTCTGTACTTTCACCCACAGCTTTAAGTTCACTTTGCAGTCCAACATCCTCTCGATCTCATAGCGTGCCGTGCTCCCGATCTTCTTGAGCATGCTGCCCTGCTTTCCGATGATGATCCCCTTGTGGGAGTCCCGTTCACAGATGATCGTCGCATCGATGTGCATCACTTTGCGCTCCATCTTCATCCGTTCAATGGCGACTGCGATGCCATGAGGGATCTCCTCGTTTAAACAGTGGAGCGCTTTCTCCCTGATCAGCTCCGCCACGATCTGGCGTTCCGGCTGATCGGTCACTGTATCTTCATCGTAGAACTGTGGTCCGTACGGGAGATATTTCAGGATTACCTTTACCAGTTCGTCCGTATTGTCTCC
Source organism: uncultured Eubacteriales bacterium (assembly GCA_949294665.1). Taxonomy (GTDB): domain Bacteria; phylum Bacillota; class Clostridia; order Lachnospirales; family Lachnospiraceae; genus Mediterraneibacter. The sequence goes on along the minus strand of CASFID010000048.1, from coordinate 130,228 downwards.
GTTTCTCGCAGATACAGGAACAATATCCGCAAAGTCATATTCTTTCCGGTATGTGTCGATCGCCGGGAGTAATTCTTCCCGCTTCACCATGTCGATCTTGTTGATCACAAGGACGACCGGAGTCCTGACTTTTTTGAGCTGCTCGATAATATGCCGCTCGCCCGCGCCGATAAAAGTTGTCGGTTCCACCAGCCAGAGCACGACGTCCACCTCGTTCAATGAACGTTCGGCAATGTGGACCATATACTCACCCAGTTTATTCTTTGCTTTATGGATCCCCGGCGTATCGACAAATACGATCTGCCCGTCTTCCGTTGTAAGGACCGTCTGGATGCGGTTTCGCGTTGTCTGCGGTTTCTTTGATGTAATAGCGATCTTCTGTCCGATCAGATAGTTCATCAGTGTAGATTTCCCTACGTTCGGCCTGCCGATCAGTGTGGCAAAGCCGGATTTATAATTATCTTTCATGCATGCTCCTTTGATCAGGGGAACGCGGCAACAGATATTTTACCGCGTCCCTTTCATTTCTTTACAGTTCTTTTCACACTTTAGCTCAACGTCCTTACTTCCATGAACATTTCCCGGTTTTCTTCGATCTTCTCCTCGCTGCCGATCACACAGAGAGAATGTTCTGCCAGCACTGCGCGCAGCACATCTGCAAGCGCTCTGATATCCTCCTGTCCGGCATCAAGTATCTGCGCACGTTCTCTGCGGATCATCTCTTCCGTCACGCGGTTCATATACAGGTTCATGGAACGGCTGCCTTTTGCCGCCGGATTCATCGGTCTGTCGATGTTGCTGATCGTACCGATGATAAACTTGTTCATGTCACGGTCGCTCACATGGAAGTTCTCCAGATAACCGACCACGCCCTCGTACACTTCCATTGTCTTTTTCAGATTCGGATCCCGGTATGAGATAAGATATCCTTCTCCAATCCGGTTGAAATTACTCATACAGCCGTAGGCTCCGCCCTTTACGCGGACATTCTGCCACAGATAATCATAGCTTAATATCACTTTCAGTATCTGGAGCGCGCCGGTATACCCGGCTCCACCGTCGATAAAATTGCCCACGCGCGCCACATACTGCACTTTCGACGAAGTCTTAAATCCTTCATTCCTTTTTCTGCAGTGGATGACGCACAAGCCGGAGTCTTCCCCGGATGTTCCGGCAGACGGATCATCTTCCGTGTTCCGCGCCTCCCCAAGTCCGCCGGCCACGACGGCAAATGCCTTCTCCACAGGTTCCAGTCCCTCCTGGGAAGACGTATAGCTGACCATCATGTTGTCTGAGCGGAAGATTTTTGCCGCGACAGATTTCAGATTCCGGATCAGTTCGTCTTTGTGTCCCTCGAAATCTTCTTCGATTTCTTTTACTACTTCATAGTATCCTATCCCGTCTGTGTCATCTTTGAATTTTGCGATCGGCGAAGTATAGGACAGCGCCCTGAGCGCCGCTGTCGTATGTCCTGATGAGAGGAAAGACATCTGAAGCCTTGACTTTAACATGGCAAGTATCTCTTTTAATCGCTTTTCATCGTCCAGCTTAGACTCCATGAGGATTTCCCGCATCATGGAAAAGAGCACGCTCATCTTCGGATAGAGCGCCTTGCCTTTCATCTCAAATGTAGCCCGGAAATCCTTTTCTTTTACCTTTGTCACATCAGTGTAGAGCTCCAGTGACGTTCCAATGCCGCCGGTATGAACATTTATCTCGTTGAACAGTTCTCCATATTCGTAGTTCGTCGTATCGATGATACCAAGCACGCTCTGAAGGATACCCACATAGGGAAGTTTCTCCTCTTCTATTCCTGAGAGATCAAACATCAGCGTGACATAACCGATGCCGTTTGTCTCCACGTTATGATGCACCATCTTCACACCGTCGATCTCTTTCTCTTCATTATAGATCGGAGCGATATCTCTTGAGATGTCCTCCTGCTTCAGGACCGGTATCTTCGCCAGGTCCTCCGGCGATGACTCCTCTTCCTGATATTCCTCCAGTTCTCTCGTCTCCCGCACAAGATCACGGATCTCCTGAGCGGAAAGACTTTCTTTGTATTTTCTGAGTTTCTCTGCCAGTTCACGGTCCATCCTTGCCGTGCGTCCTTTCTCCGGACGGATGATGACTACCGAGCCATGTGTATTGTCCAGCAGGTATGTGCGGATCAGCTTCTCAAAATATCCCGTCTCCACCTGACTTTTCAGAAAATCAAAAGTCGGCAGCGCCTCCATGTGGATAAACGGTTTCTCATCATCGTACAACCAGCTGTCAAAAAGCTGCAGTCCGTACATCAGTCCGCGCGGATAGTTCCCGAAATCCGCCTCCCGGAAACGGAACTCATGATAATTGATCCCGGCGCGCAGTGCCTTCCTGTCGATGCCGTTGTCAGCCAGATTCCTTAACGTATCCTCAACTACGCGGACAAAGGCTTCCTTTTGATCCATATTCGCATTTTTGGAAATAACCGAGAACACGGGCTGATACACTCCATTGTCATAGGACCCCATGATATCCTTTCCGATACCGGCGTCAAGAAGCGCCTTTTTCAGAGGTGCTCCCGGTGCGGACAGCAGCGCGTAGTCCAGGATCTCAAATGCCAGATAGAGCTTGTCATCCAGGGATGTCCCGATCACTTTATTGTAGGAAAGGTACGTGTTGTCGGCTTCATTTTCATCGCTTGCTATGGAATATTCCTGCACGATCTCACGCATTCTGTCAAATGGTTTCTGACAACGGATCCTGGAATCCACCTCGCTCCTGTCGAAGTCCGACAGATAATGCTCATCCAGCCATCTGAGCTTCTCTTCCATATCCATATCTCCGTACAGATAGATATAGCTGTTTGACGGATGGTAGTATTTCCTGTGGAAATCAAGGAACTGCTCATATGTCAGATCCGGTATCGCCTCCGGATCCCCGCCGGACTCATTTGCATAGGAAGTATCCGGGAATAAAGAGTTGAGGATCACCCGGTCCAGCACACCCTCGGGGGACGAGAAAGCTCCCTTCATTTCATTATATACCACGCCGGAGAGCGTCAGTTCCCCGTCGGGATCATCCAGATGATAGCTCCATCCCTCCTGGCGGAACGTCTTGTCATGCTGATAAATATTCGGATAGAACACTGCGTCCATATATACGTTCATCAGATTCTGGAAATCCTTATCATTGCAGCTTGCCACGGGATAGACCGTCTTGTCCGGGTATGTCATCGCATTTAAAAACGTATTGAGCGAGCCCTTTACCAGTTCCACAAAAGGATCTTTTACCGGAAAGTCTCTGGAACCGCAGAGCACCGAATGCTCCATGATATGAGGCACGCCCGTGCTGTCGGAAGGCGGCGTGCGAAATCCGATGGCGAAGACCTTATTATCGTCGTCATTCTCCATCAGCAGAACTCTCGCTCCGCTCTTTTTATGCTTTAGAAGCACTCCGCGGGATTTCAGGCCGGAAAGTTCTTTTTCCTGCGCTACTTCATATGCTGTCAGATCATATATACTCATACTTGTATCTCCTTGCTGTCAGTATCTTGTGATAAAGCGGTCGCTCAGCTGCCGACCGCTCTATTAGTATAACACTATCCGCAGAAGTTTAAAAGGCAAGCATTTTTCTTTTTATAAACTCGTCCTTATCGCCTCTGAAATATGGTATCCCATGAGACGTATTTGACGAGGAAGCAAGCAGATGGATCTCGCCTTTCTTTAGCCCGCATGCCCGGGCTATAAAGTTCTGGGTAAATTCTGCGTACTGGATGTTCCGATATTGCACGGAAAGATACTGCCTCGCAAAATATCCCGCGGCGATCTTTAAATACCGTTCGTCCGCCCCTACTCCCGCCGTCCGGTACTTTAAGATCATACCGATCAGCAGGAACAGGATCAGAGCCGCAGCTGCGATCCAGATATGCAGGCGGTATTCATTTCCCGTCAGCGCACTGCACGCAAAAGCAGCCGCCGCAGCAAAGAGGATATATCCTGCTGCCGGGACCGTCCACGCCGCCCACACCGCTGCAGGCAGCCGGTCCGTCGGCTGTGTCACAGAAGCCGCGAACTCAGGAAGAAGCAGGGACAGCTTCTCTGCAAGTTGTTCCTGTGTGCAGTAGAGAACAAGGAAAGAATGCTGTTCTTCCTTATCATCCCCCATCCCCACATTGACGATCTCCGCCATGTACCGGCCCCCGATCCTTGCCAGAAACGACTGCCGGACCTTAAGCGCCTGTATCTTATCCACAGGGATCGTGTACTCGACTTTCTTGAAAAATCCGTATTTAATATAAATCTTATCTCCCAGACGCTTTGCCCGGAAATCGTAATATCTGACAAAGTCTTTCACCGTATCCCAGAGCGTGGACAGTATAATAAAGGCCGCTACAAGGACGGCGGCTGCCGCGCCTGCCAGAGACGCCATCAGGTCCGCCCGCCCGAGCACCTCGATCACGCTTATGACAGTCCCGACGACAGCAAGCAGGAAAACAGACACTGACAGGATACTGATGGAGAAGAAACCGTGCCGGAGGATATCTGCGATCCCGGCGCGCACGTCGTAATCCTCCGCCTCCTCTCCGGCGAAAGATAAGCTGCCCGCACTGTCATACGGACATCCTGAGATCCTGCTCGCACTTTCATTCCCGGCTGCCTCCTCCATCTTTCCTGTGACTTCCTGCTGGAACCAGAGGGCGTCGGATTTCTTCAGCACGATCTTTACATCCGTACTGTCTGCCGTAGACCGGCTGTTTGTATCCAATTTCACCTTACATGTGCCGAACAGCATCTCGATCAGATTCTGTTCCAGATTAATATTGGAGATATTCCGGATACCGATCGTATTTTTCTTTTTGTTTACCCTGCCCTTTTCTATCACAATGGCATTTTCATCGATCGATATGTATGTCCGCGCCCAGACAAGCACCTGGACGATCAGTGTGATCGCCAAAAGCACCGCGACTGCGATCACAATGAGAAATCCTTTTCCGGTAATGAATGAGAAATCCATATCCATGATCTCATCCACGCTCTGAAAAAGCTGAGTGATGACGATCACAATGATCGCGGCGATCACTGCGCCTGTCTGTTCCAGGATGATCGATATGTGGTTTCGGAAGCGGACTCCCTCCCTGATTTCCGTGCTTTTCATATCAGACTCCCCCTCCTGTACGGTTGCTTTCGGTTCTCTGCTCTTCTCCCTCTCTCTGCCGGAGGACGTCCTCCCGGCTCTCTCTCTGTCCCGCCGCGATCTCATTGATCCGCTTTCTCAATATCTCTGCGATCTGCTCTGCCTTTTGTTCTTCAAGAAACGACAGCGTCACATCTCCGCCCCCGGTCGTCACGACAACCTTTGCCACGCCGAAGATCTGGTCGAAAGGACCTTTTTTCGTCTGAAGCTTATGGAGCCGTTCGATCGGGACAATATTCCGCTTCACAAAAAGATACCCTTCGATAATGTCGATACATTCCTCGTTGATGCTGTAACGATAGCGGTTGTACCGGAAATACGGACTGATGAGCACATCCGCCAGTGTCAGAAGGATCAGGGCCAGAGAGATCCACTTCCCGGCCGTGATATTTTGAGGAAATATCCAGAATATATCTGCCGCCGCAATGATCGCAAGGACGACTGCCCCTGCCACAAGTCCCGCCACATACATGCAGTAAAGCGCCCGTTTTGACAGTTTTTCATATACCACATCTTCTTGTCCCATAACAAAACCTCTCATATCATTGTATTATATGTTTAGTACAATAATATGAGAGGCTGATACTTTTGTCAACTGTTTCTTCTAAGTCTTTACTTTCTGGCGCCGCAGGAACAGTAATAATAATCTGTGTAGGACTGTTTTTTATAGTATCCCTGATCCTCTTTGTGGGTGACTGCCGGGATCGTATCATAGAGTCCTGATATAATGGCATGATCATTTGTATAGCTTGGCTTCCCGGGTTCGCTATATCCTGTGAAGAGCGGGCAGTCTTCCGGATTTGTTACCATGGATATGGAATTGGGCGACAACTGCCCTCCCACTCTGTCTTTGCTCCAGGCGTTAAACCGGGAAGGATCGCGTGTTTCTTCCCATTTACCTGTATTATACCAGTACATGCGGTATAAAGTGTATTTCTCATAGCGTTCCGGCTGATCTACCACTGTTACTACTTTCGGTACCCACACCTGCTTTGTCGCTTTATGAGCTTTCCATTTATGGGTATGCTTCAATCTTGCAGAAGCAGCAAAATCTACTTTCCCGTTTCTTATGTACCATACCCCATTCTGGTTGGACGCGAATCCGTTATAGGAAAAATCCACCTTGCCGTTTCTTATGCACCACCAGCCCTGGCTGTTTCTCGCTACGGTATTGGAATTAAAATTGACTTTTCCTTTCTGGATATGCCACCAGCCTTTGGAGTTTTTGGCTACTGTATTGTCGAAAGTGACTTTTCCTTTTACGACATGCCACCATGCATTCTGTCCGTCAACTTTCCCTTTGATGACGCTACTCGTTTTGAACTGGACTTTACCGCCTTTACAGTACCACCAGCCGTTTTTATTTTTGGCAAATCCATTATATCCGAAATCGACTTTTCCAGTCTTGTCAATATACCACCAGCCTTTGCTGTTTTTCGCAACTGTTTGGCCGGTGACCAGTCTGCTCTTCGAGAGATTGTACCAGGAACGTCCAACCTTGCTCACACCGTTATCTTTAAACGTAACTTTTCCTTTGGTGAGCTTGTAAGTGCCATTTGCATTTGAAGCAAGCCCATTATAAGTGAAATCCACTTTACCGTTTTTAATGTACCACCAGCCCTTAGAGTTTTTGGCTATTGTATCGTCAAAAGTTACCTTTCCTTTTACGACATGCCACCATGCATATGTACCGTTTACTGTTCCTTTGAGCACATCATTAAGGCCGGACTGTATCTCACCGTTTTTGTAGTAATACCAGTCCCCGCTGTCCGGTTTTTTGTGAAATCCGTTCCAGCCTGCTGTCACGTCTGCCGTTTCTTGCGCAGCGTCCTGAGCTCTTTCGGTTCCTGCTGCAGAAACAGACAAGGGGATCAGAAAGATCCCCAATATGAGTGCCGCGGCCGCTGCTGTAAGACTTGTTCCCCATTTCTTTTGCATCAGAGCACCTCCTGATCACTTGTTCATGTTTACAGGCTTATTCTATCACTTTAAGAACAGTACGTAAATCCCCCGTTAAAATTCAGCGCCTGAAATCGTAACAGTTCATCCCGCATTACCGGATCTGACGCGGATAAAACGGGAACTGTTCTTCTATCCTCAGAAGCCGGTTGTATCTTTCCACATGCTCTATACCGCGCAGCGCTCCCGCTCTGATGTATCCCGCTCCCGCTGCCACGGCAACATCAGACGCCAGAGTATCGGCCGTCCTGTTGGCTGTATCAGAGATCTCGATCAGTTCCCCGGCTTCCCGGGCCTTCCTGATCAGTTCAAATGTCTCGGTCAGTGTCCCCGCCAGGCTGACATCGATCCGCACTGCGCCGGCGCACATTTTTTCATCCTTTTGCACCTGTCCCGGCCGTAGCGTATCTGTCTCAGGTACAGCCTTCCGTACAAGACGTACTCCGCCGGGCAGGCTGTGTGAGAGTTTCTGCCATCCCTCCCGGTCTCCGGGGACAAGCGGATCTTCTATAGCACAGATCGCGAATCCTGATGTCAGCTCCCTGTAGCAGCCCGCCATCGCTTCTGTCGTGCGCAGTACCTCTCCTCCTCTTTTCTTCCCCTCTGCGCGAAACAGATAAGCCTTGCCGGAGACGTCGTACATTTCCGAAGCGCCGGCGTCCAGAGCAGTCATGATATCTGTACCCGGATGGTGCCCTGCACGCTCTGCCGCACTCCTTATCAGACACAACGCCTCCACAGCATCTCTTAGTCCTGCCCGGAGACCGGTCTTCTGCTCCGGTCCCAGTTCCATTCCCCGGCGTCTTAACTCCTGCACGACCGCATGCCATACCTCCACACATATATTCAACTGTTCCTGAAATGTCCCTTCTATCGAGGGAACGATCATAAAGCCTCGAAAATCCGGCATGTCCTCCTCATTCCGGCCTCCGTTTATAACATCCACCACCGGTACGGGCATTCGGATCGCCTGGGTTCCTCCCAGATACCGATACAGAGGAACATTGAGCGCAGCGGCAGCGGTCCTGGCTGCGGCCGCTGACACGGCCAGCGTCGCCGCACGGTTCAGGATATGCTTATCCGGCACGCCGTCCAGCCGACGCAGCGTTCTGTCAATCTCTGCCTGGTCGAAGATATTTGTGCCGATGAGTTCCTGGGCAATATCGGAATTTATATTCTCAACTACGCTTGAAACGACGGCGGATTCCCTGTTCGCCCCAGACTGCCCGGCTGCGGCGTCTCCTGTTCTGCTCCGGCGTCTCTGAGGATCTGTCAGCGATACGGATGCCTTTCCTGTGACTTCCTTGTCTGCAAGCATTTCCACTTCCACTGCCGGACGACCGCCTGCATCAAGGATCTCTCTTGCGAACAGATCCCGGATCGGTACATATCTGTCCATTTCCTTCGTCCTCCTTTTTCACATCTGAGACTTATTATCTCCTCTGGACGATGTCTTAATTCGTTGACTTTTTATCTTCCAGAGATTACAATTCGGTTAGAGACTGAAAAATGGTTTTCCCGCAGGCAATCTCTCAGACACCTGCGAAAGTTGAGGAATCGAGGGGGAAATATGAAGAAGAAATTTCAGTATTTTTTTATGCTGACTTTCAGCACGCTTCTGATTGCATTTGGCACTTACTTTTTCAAGTTCACAAATAACTTTACGTTCGGAGGGATCACCGGCCTTGCTGTGCTGATAGCCCGGACCGGCGTTATCTCCGCAGGAGATTTCAACTTTATAACGAGCATGATCCTCCTGCTTATCGGCCTTGTCGTCCTCGGGAAGAAATTTGCCGCGAAAACCGCGTACTGCAGCATCCTCCTGTCGGTTGCGCTTTCTGCGATGGAACGCCTCTGGCCCATGCACGGTCCCTTCACCGATCAGCCGATGCTGGAGCTGTGCTTTGCTATCGCTCTGCCTGCACTCGGCTCAGCCATCCTGTTTAATATCGGGGCATCCAGCGGCGGTACGGATATCATTGCCATGATACTTAAGAAATATTCCAGCTTCGACATCGGGCGCGCTCTTATGATATCCGACGCCCTGATCACCGGCGCGGGTTTCTTCATCTTTGATGTTGAGACAGGACTCTACTCCCTGCTCGGTCTCGCAATACGTTCCTTTATGATCGACACATTCATTGAGAGTTTTAATCTGTCGAAATACTTCAATGTAGTCTGTGATGCTCCTGAGAATATCTGTGATTTTATTGTACATACGCTGGGCAGGAGCGCCAGCGTATGCCACGCCAAAGGCGCTTACTCAGGGAAAGACAAATACATCATCTTCACGGCGTTAAACCGTGTGCAGGCAGTCCGACTGAGAAATTATATCCGCGAGCATGATCCCGAGGCGTTCATCCTGATCTCCAACACGAGCGAGATCATCGGCAAGGGATTCCACAGTGTATAAAACCGATACAAACGAATGGAGAATTGATAAATGAAGCATCTTGTCATCGCTGAAAAACCATCTGTCGCACGTGACATCGCCCGCGTGCTCGGATGCGGCCAGAAACAGAATTCCTATATAGAAGGCAAAGAGTACGTCGTCACCTGGGCGCTCGGACATCTGGTGACACTGGCAGATCCGGAACAGTACGGGGACCGGTATAAGACCTGGAGCATGGACACTCTGCCCATACTTCCCGGAAACTGGAAACTTGTCGTCATAAAGCAGACCGCCCGCCAGTATCATGCTGTAAGGGATCTGCTCTTCCGCAAAGACATATCTGATGTCGTCATCGCAACTGACGCCGGAAGAGAAGGCGAGCTCGTTGCGCGGTGGATCCTCGAGAAAGCCGGCTGCCGCAAGACACTTTGGCGTCTGTGGATTTCTTCTGTGACAGACAAGGCGATCCGCGAGGGCTTTGAGCATCTAAGACCGGGAAAGGATTATGAGCCGCTCTTCCGCGCCGCCGTCGCCCGTGCGAAAGCGGACTGGGTGGTCGGTATCAATGCGACGCGCGCCATGACATGCAGGTACAACGCCCAGCTCTCCTGCGGAAGAGTTCAGACTCCCACACTTTCAATGATCGCCGCGCGCGAGGAAGAGATCAGGAAATTCGTCCCCAGGATCTACTATGGCCTGAAACTCTCTTCCGGAGGCGCCACATTTACATGGATCGACTCCGGGACAGGCTCCGGGCGCACCTTTGACCGGGACAGACTTGAAAAGATCAGGCGTAGTCCTGAAACCGAGCTGCTCATCACAGAAGTAAAACGAAAGTCCAAAAAGAAATATCCCCCTGCACTGTACGATCTCACTACTCTGCAGAGAGAGGCCGATCACCGTTTCGGCTTCTCTGCCAGGATGACGCTTAATATCCTCCAGCGTCTGTACGAGGAACATAAGGTACTTACTTATCCCCGGACAGATTCCCGCTGGCTCACCGGCGATATGGCGGATACTCTCCGAGAGCGTCTCGAAGCATGCGCCGTCGGACCATACCGGAAAGCAGCCGCGGCCATAGCGAGAAAAGAAATTCATCCAGACAGATCTTTCGTGGATGACTCAAAGGTATCCGATCACCATGCTATCATCCCGACAGAGCAGTTTGTCCAGCTCGACCGTATGTCAAACGATGAACGAAAGATCTATGATCTGGTCGTACGCCGCTTTCTTGCCGTACTCTCGCCGGCATGCGAATATACGGATCTGAGCGTCACGGGTACGTTTGGAGGCGAGCGGTTCCAGGCCAAAGCTTCCGTCATCGGAAAAGAAGGCTGGCGGGAAGTCTATGACGCCGGATGGCAGAATATCGGAGACGACTTCGGGCCGGATCCGGACGATCAGGCGGAACTTCCCCATATGTCCGGGATGCGGGCAGATGCTCACGCTGCTGAAATGCTCGCCGGCTTGAGAACGGAAGACCGTCTCCCGGTCTCTTCCATGTCCATTACAGAGGGAAAGACGAAGCCGCCGGCCTGTTTCACAGAAGGAACGCTGATCGCCGCCATGGAAGATCCGGCGCGCTACCTGCCGCAGAAAGACCGGACTCTTGCCCGCACTCTCGGCGAGACCGGCGGACTTGGCACAGTGGCGACACGGGCTGATATCATCGAGAAGCTGCTCGGGAGCTTTCTCATGGAAAAGAAAGGTAAAGAGCTGCATATCACTTCCAAGGGCAGACAGCTCCTCTCCCTCGTACCTGCGGACCTGAAAAGTCCGGAACTTACGGCTCAATGGGAGACGCGGCTGAAATCTATAGCGCAGGGGAAAGAATCCGACAAAGAGTTTCTTGCAGAGATCGAAGACTACACAAAGTCTCTCATCCGGGAGATCCGAGAATCCTCCGGGACTTTCCGCCACGACAATCTGACGCGCCGTAAGTGCCCGGAGTGCGGGAAACTGATGCTTGAGGTAAACGGGAAACACGGGAAGATGCTTGTATGCCAGGATCGTGAATGCGGCTTTCGCGAGACGATATCGCGCCGCACGAACGCCCGGTGTCCTGTCTGCCATAAGAAAATGGATCTCGTCGGAAAGGGCGACGCTCAGAAATTCGTCTGCAGCTGCGGATACAGGGAAAAGCTCTCCTCATTTCAGGAGCGCAGGAAAAAGCAGGGCAGTTCCGCAAATAAGCGCGATGTGGCGGCCTATATGAGGAAACAGTCAAAAGAAGCAAATGAACCGATCAACAACGCGTTCGCGGAAGCGTTTAAGAACCTGAAACTGTGATATGATCCGACAGACGGATACTGCCGCATCAATGATCGACAGATCATCGATGCGGCAGCATCTTTAAAAGGCTATACAGCAGGTAACGTCTCCGATAATCTTTTTTACTGTTTCCGGTTCATATTTATATAACCCGGCCAGTCCCATCCCGTAAGGGTGTATCCTGATTCCTGTCATACATTTTGCAAACTCATACGCTGCGATCTCACCCGCGCTTTCGGGCGAGATCGTCCGGGAAAAAAACGGAAACAGTCTGACCTGAAAGGAAAGTCCCGCATTCTCGCTTTCTATTTCCTCATAAAAATGGTAAAGTTCATGATAAAACAATACTTCATACGGTTCTGATATTCCCAGTATTTCACAAACGTCTGTTTTATTTTGCTCCAGCGATACGAGCAGCTTTTTGGATATTTTAATTTTCCCGTCATGATATTCTGCCAGATTTATCGAATCAGGCATATAAAATTCTTTCTCAGACGCAATGCGGACTTCCAGTCCAAGCTCCTTTATAAGCATCTGAGGCGAGACAGATTTTCGCTCCTGTAGTTCGTCCGCTTTCCTCTTCCCTGCTTTTTTCGCTTCGTCTATGATTGCTTTTTTCATTGCGTTTGTATAATGCCTGTAAAATATATCCTGCATCAAAATATATGCATCCCAGTTTTCTGACGGGATCTTTTTGATTTCCCTTAAAATATCAGCTGTTTTTTCCGTCATGCCAAATTTTCATACGCTCCGTTATACCGCCTGCTGAATTCCTATCATTACCGCTTTTTCATTCGCCGGCATACCATTAATTTCCGCATTGATGATTCCCATTCCCTGTTCAATGCTGGAAACGCCTGACACCTCAATGATTCTTCCGCCTACAACAATGAATAAATCCGGACAAATCGTAACGTCGCCTTTATAGGTGCTGAGTTCGTCAAATAATTTCTTAAAATCGCTGTCCAGAGAACCGATCACGGAATTGATCGCCGTTCCTTTCGCGGTCTGGAGTTTTACAAATCCTTTCTGGTCAAGCACCCTGATGGCAGAAGTTATCTTTTTCTTTCCAAACAGCGTCTTCTCGGGACGCTCCTGTGTAAATACATACATCGAATCTGTTTTTCCTGCAAGCTCTATCTTACTGCCTTTATGACCGAAAGATTCCTCCGCAATCTCACGGGCTTCCGCTTCATCCACGGCTTTCATCATATCCGTTGTCTTAACTTCTGTAGAACCCATCGCTGATACGGACACTCTTTGCTTTTGATTATCGATTTCCACGACTGTCTCAATGCTTTCCGGCGCCGCCCCTAATTTTATCACCGATTCCACCGCTTCACGTCTGATCGCGACAATATCTGCCTCGGTAGGATTCGGGATAACGCGCTCCACCGTATCCCTTACCATTGCAAGGGCAACCCCGATCGAAGATATCACGTCTGCGTTTTCGGGAATTTTGTATTTGATTTTCATTTTCTCTCCCATAAACGGGATCAGTGCAGCCGCTCCGCCTCCGCATCCTACCAGCACCGCCTGATCTGAGTCCAGTTTATATTCGGCGATCAGTTCCTCAACAACCGGGATCAGTTTTGCGCATGCTGTTTCAAGGATCTGACGGGCTGCTTCCTCTACGGAGACGCCCAGATAATCAGCCAGCGGTTTCATCGCTTTCTTTGCCGCTTTCTGGTTTCCGTAAGCGTAAAATTCAGGTGAGACAAGCCCCAGCACGTTTGCCGCACATGTATTCGTGATCGTATAACTCTTCCCGTTTTTACACCGGATAGCGCAATAATCTCCCGGATCCCCCTTTTTAGGAGCAACAAAGTACAGTTCCGGCTCTACTATGTCGTTTTCATCTGCAAAAGCACTGTATGGAAGTCCTGCTATATGCGCGCTTCTGGGCCCCACGTCTACGATTTGCCCATGATCAGCCCGAACCATGCTTCCGCCTGCCACTCCCAGCACACGTACATCCAGGGAATTAACATATGTCCGATACCCTGCAAGTTCCGCGTGTCGGATTGTGGGACGCCCGTTTTTTATCACGCCAATATTTGTACTCGTTCCTCCTACTTCAAAATAAATTCCCACGGAAGCCCTCAGATACATCAGGGCTCCTACCACACTTGCCGTAGGTCCGGACATCATCGACAGGATAGGCCTTTTGCGCATTTCCTCAATGCTCATAACGCCCCCGTCCCCTCTCATGATCATAAGTGGAGAACTGATTCCGGCTTCTTTTACGCTTCTTTCTGTAGAATCGGCGGTATCAAGCATTTTAGGCAATATACTTGCATTCACGGCGGCAGTCCTGGTTCTTGTTGTAAGTCCATATAGTTTACTGATTTCTGACGCTTTTGTAACTTTCATTCCTTCTTTCTCTGCCGCAGCCGCTATGATTGCTTCGCCACCGCCGTCATCCACACCGTAAGTTTCGGATGCAACGATGATCTCCGACCCTTTGTCTTTCATCTTCCGCACGGCTTCACGAGCTGTTTCTTCCGTCAGTTTTTCCCGCTCAATGTAATCAGAAATCGTTTCAATATATCTCCCTGTTACCAGTGGAAGATTCCCCAGTTTTGTCTGGCTTTTTGCCAGCAATTCAGAAATCCCCCTGCCTCCTGTCACCAGAATCCCCACCCGGGCGACATCTCCCTCAAGCAGGGCATTTGTCGCCTGGGTAGTGCTGTGAGCCAGAAAAATAACATCTTCCGGCGCAATTCCATTCTCTTCCAGACACTTTTTAAAACATTCGACTACGCCTGCCGCAACTCCCTGCTCACAGTCATGCGTTGTAAGAACCTGAACTTTTCCGATGATTTCAAATGTATCATTATCTATGGCAACCGCCTTTGTGTGAGTTCCACCCACATCAATACCCATACGAACTTTTCTCTTACTCATATTTCCTCCATATCTCTCCGTCGTTTACCGTTTCAGTTCATATAGAATCATCCGTGCATATACCACAACACCCCGAGTATACAAAGAGCATACACCCATCCGATCGGCAATGCTGTTTTTATAAATTCAAATGGTTTTACTTTCGCATATGAACATGTCCATACGTTTGTAGAATTTGTAGGATCTACTGCGCTGTATACAGAGTTTCCTGCGAAGCAGAGCATCCACAGATATGTAACAGGGACGCTGCCGACAGCGAAAATGGTCGCATAGATCGCCGCTCCGGCTCCTGCCAGCGCCAATGGGCCCCTGTACATAAAAAGAGGAACAAGAGCAATCATAAAAATAGTAAATCCAAGTGTCGTTTCCGGCAGAATTCCTCCTAAAGTTTCCTGCAGGACCGGTCGGATCGACGAAGCTCCCGTCGCCACAGTATAGGCGCATGCCATGTACATGATCATTCCGGCCGATTCTCCTGCACCTGCTTTAAATGTTTTGCTGATCAGAGGAAATATCCTTATTTTTCTGTAAGTAATCTTAGCGGTACAGATCGCATACAAGATTCCAATGATAAACGATGCAAAAATATTCACTTTAAACGCCATCATAAGAATAACAGGTATTATCGTAGCTATACACACATACCACGGAACGAAAGTCACCTCTTCACTGTCCACTTTCTTTACTGCCCAGCTCTTTACTTTTCTTACTTTTTTCCCGGTTTTATTTCTCACGGCAATGCTGTACATAAACAGCACGCCCGCTATACTTACGATAACGCCCACCCCAAAAGCAATAAACGCATATGGAGTCCACGGCGTTGTTATCGTCTCCGGAATTTCATCAATATAAGACAGCAAACCGCGCATTACAACATATTGCGATACATTCATAAGCTGTCCTACCGCCACCGAAAACCCATAGGCAACAATGGAGATTCTGGAAGGAATCCCCAGTGAAATCATAACCGGAAGCACAATAACGCCAACTGCAATTACAGGGCCGATGCTATAAAGTGATGTGAACATGACGCTTACCACAACCATAATAATGGCAATAAGAACTTTAGGATTATCGCCGCCAAGTTCGACTGCTGTCCTTATAATCGTTTTTACAATTCCCGTTTTTATCATGACTTGCGCAAACCATGCGCCGAATATAATTGTCATAAACGAAACGGCCTGAGCTTCAAACTGTCCCGAAATCAATTCATTCAGGATCTCCATCAGATTCATGCCGCCAAGTATCGCCCAGAGTATTCCTGTTCCCAGCAACACGATGGAAGGATTATACCCCTTTACCAGAACCACGATCATAAACACATATGAGATCAAAAAAAGCACCAGCAAAATAGTATTAACATTAACCATCAGCTTTTTCCTCCTTTTTCTCACAGAGAATTTCAGACGAAATATTTGTTTACAATTTCCAGATCAGTTTACCTCCTCTTGGCACGCGCCTGATCTTTTTCTGATCTTTCAGGAACTGGCACTGCGCATGCGTCGTCGCATGAAGCTGGTATGCATTTTCATATACACTATAATATTTATCATGCAGAATATCCGCCAGATCGTGGAGCGACAGTCCGTCCGGATGGCTCCGGAGAGTTTCCAGAATATTCTCCTGATGCGCCGCCACAAACTCCATGGATTCTTTGATCATATCCTCTGCCTCTGCTTTGTCCAGAATTCCCGTATGCGACGTACATACATATTCGCATTCCAGGAACCTGATTTTCTCCAGCGCCATAATATAACGTTCAACATTGTTAAACAGAGGGAATGTCCCCACTCCGTTTTCGTTCATAGTCCCCCTGAGCTGGATACAGTCTCCGGTGATCACACAATTCAGTTTTTCAATGTGTATGATGACCTCTCCCGGAGAATGTGCCCCCGTGTGATAGATATCAAGCACGAGACCGTCCCCGAGATCGATCGCTTCATGAGGGCCTTTTATCACTGTTACGATCGGGGCATCCTTGCCTGCAGCGTCAAGTACGCCTTTTTCGTATGCCGCATCCGGCGTCCACTGATCCGTATAGGAGAGATACATTTCATTAAAATGTCTCTGATGATCCTCCATCCATTCATAGTCCATCTCATGCGCTATAAACTCGATATTCGGATTCGCTGCATACATGTCGTAATTCCCGCCGAAATGGTCGTGATGCGCATGAGTGATCACTATCTTATCTATATCTTCTGGCGTCATATTATGTTTTTCCAGATATGGAAATATTTTCTCTCTGGGGGTTTCCGCAATTCCCGTATCGACCAGGACAGTTTCCCTGCCCTTGATCAGATAGAGCAGAAGCGGAAAGCCTCCGAATGGAGCATCTATTGCGGCTATACCCTGGGGTAACTCTTTCATTGATTTTTCCTTGCCCATTATCGTTTCCTCCTACTTTTGGAATGATACCTTTTTGCTTTTCGCTTTTTCCGAGAGCTTGTCTGCCGAAACTGCGACCAGGATCACAAGACCTTTGAATACATACTGATACTCGATCCCTATTCCCATCAGGTCAAATGCATTGGCCAGAACACCAAGAAGCAGTATACCCGCTACCGTGCGCGCCACACTTCCCTCTCCGCCATTAATACTCGTTCCGCCTATTACCGTAGCCGCGATCGCATCCATCTCATAGCCCGAACCGTATGTCGCCGACACAGAGCCAAGCTTTGTAGTAAGCATGATCCCGACCAGGCTGCAGCAGAATCCGGAGATCACAAAGGAAAGGATACCGTACAGATCCGTGTTCACGCCTGACAGACGAGCAGCTCTTGTATTGCCGCCTACTGCATACACATAACGTCCCGGTTTCGTTCTGCTCATAAATATATGTCCTGCGATCACAACTACAACAAAAACGATCAGATTAAATGGGATTCCCAGTATTTTTAATTTTCCAAGCAGTTTAAAGCTCTCATTCGTCGACATAATGGAATCTGAGTGCGTATAGATCAGAGCGATTCCATTCAGTGCGATATTCGTGGCAAGCGTCGTGATCAGAGCGTTGATCCCTATCTTTTTCACGATCAGACCGTTGATCATACCGAATACAAGTCCTACGACCACTGCTCCCGTCATACCGAGGAGCAGAGATCCCGTGCTGTTTGACACGATCAATGCCACGGCTCCACACATCGCTACGTTCGAGCCGACGGACAAGTCGAACCCTCCCGCTATGATCACGATTGTCATGCCAACGGCAAGAACTCCATTCATGGATATCTGGCTTCCCAGATTCAGTATATTATTCTTTGTCAAAAAGGCTGAATTCAAAGAACTTACCACTATGACTATGATGACCAGAATAATATAGATGCCGAAGCTTCTTAGTTTTTCTGCATTTAAAAATTTCCTCAATTTTACAAACCTCCTACTACAATTCACATAAATCAGGAAATGGCAGCTAAAATCTTCTGATCGTCAAATGGCTTTTTGTCCGCCTCACCGACAATCGTTCCATTATTAATCATGATTATTCTGTCCGATAATTCAATCAGCTCGTCCATCTCCGAAGAAACCACGATCACTCCGGCCCCATTTCTGGCGGCGTTACGTATGATCCCGTATATCTCCTGTTTTGCGTGGATATCCACTCCGTGGGTTGGTTCGTCAAACATCAGTATCCTGGCGTCCTCCCGCACCCATTTCCCAAGAAGGACTTTCTGCTGGTTGCCGCCGGAAAGTTCATTGCCGGTCTGCGTGCAGCTGTTTGCTTTGATCAGGAACTTATCGATGTATTTATTTCCTTCTTCCGTTTCCCACTTTGACGGGATGAAGCATTTTGACCGCTCATACAGATGCGGCAAAGAAATGTTATCCTTGATCGACCATTTCAAAAAAAGGCCTTCCGCTTTCCGGTCCTCCGGAATGTACACGACTTTTTCTTTTACAGCGTCTCGTACACATTTTACCGACACTGTCCGGCCAAACACTTCGTATGAAGCCCGGCCCAGCGCTCCGCTGATCGCACGCAGCAGGGACGAACGTCCTGACCCCAGCGTCCCCGCGATCCCGACGATTTCTCCCTCATATACTTTAAAATCAATGTCCGTCAGTTTGTTTGTCAGACTTCCTTTAAAATGAAGGGCAACTCTGTCTCTGTGAATGCGGTCTGTGTTGTCGTCCTCTTCCTGTTTTTTCTCTGCGCGGTATTCCTTTTCACCCACGAGATGCATGATGATGTTTTCCTGTGTAAATTCATCTTTCTCCAGATTTGCCGCCACTTTTCCGTTTCTCAGCACTGTAGCGCTGTCACAGATGAACTTCACTTCGTCCATCCTGTGAGACACGAAAATAATGCCTACTCCTTTTTCCTTTATTTTCCTGATATCCTCCATCAGGCTGAACGCTTCTTCTTTCGTCAGTGAAGCAGTAGGTTCATCCAGGATCAGCACTTTTGCGTTCGTAGACAGAGCTTTTACGATTTCAGCCAGTCTTTTCTGAGCTGTGCTCAGTTCAAAGACCTTCACATCTACTGGGATCTGGAATCCGAATTCGTTGATCTTTTCCTCTACTTTCTTTTTCATCGATGCGAAATTTACCATTCCACATCGGATCTCTTCTTTTCCAAGCAGGATATTTTCATATACTGTCATCTGCTCAACGAGCTGACTTTCCTGATAAACCGTTGCGATCCCCTGTTCAATCGCGTCTTTCGGATTTCGGATCGCAATTGGTTTATCGTCAAGATATATTGTTCCTTCATTAGCCGTGATATCCCCGGACAGGATCTTGATCAGGGTGGATTTCCCCGCCCCATTAAGCCCCAGCATTCCCAGGACCTGTCCTCTCTCCAGTTTGATCGACGCCTTGTCCAGAGCAATCGTACCCGGATATATCTTACTCACCTGCTCCATTCTCAATAACGACACGGTCATCTCTCCTTATTCTTCTTACCATTCCGGTGTAAATTCATCTACATTCTCCTGTGTGCAGATATCTCCTGTGTCTTTGAACATATCCAGATCTTGTACGTTATAGAACACTTCTCTTTCGGCTTTTCCTCTGATCACATTGGCGGTCGCCTCAATTGCCGTGTAGGCTTCTGTTGCAGGTACATACATGACTGTTCCGTAAATCTCGCCGTTTTTGATCATATCGAGCGCGTCTTTGGAACCGCCTATCCCTACGATCTGGATCTGTCCTGTAAGGCCTGCGTCGTCCAGAGCTCTTGCCGCTCCTACCGCCATATTGTCTGAGTGGCAGATTACAAGCTGAACGTCAGGATTTGACTGGATGATATTCTGCATTGCAGTATATGCCTCTTCGACCACGAATTCCCCGCATACTCTGGACACGATTTCAATATCCGGATATTCCGCGGCTTTTGCGTCGATGCCCCCTTTACGGTACTCTGTATCAGACATTCCCGGAGTTCCCTCGATCAGAGCTATCTTTCCTTTTCCTCCCAGTACGTCTGCAGCCATCTGCATAGCTGTTTCTCCGACTTGCGTTTCAACATGTCCCACAAAACCTACCGTACCCGGATACACCGGATCATCAGCCGGCCCTGTCCCGATCTGCGTAGTCAGAGCGCATACTTCAACGCCCGCATCCAGCGCTTCATCGACATATGTGCATACTGCGCTGGGATCCACCGGGCTGAGCACGATGCCGTCCGCACCGGAAGAGATCGCGTTCTGGATTGCATTTGCCTGCTGGTTGGCGTCCCATCCACCGTCTACCAGTGTGATTTTTACATTCAGATCTTTCTCCGCCTGATCGAAACAGTCCTTATATGCCGCGATATAAGGCTGACCGGATCCCTGATTGATCAGAGTGATGTTCAGCGTAGTATCCTCGTCCACTGTCTTTTTTTCCTGCTGATCAGATGAGTCCGCGCTGTCGCCGTAAGAACACCCGCTGATCATTGCCGCTGTTAACATTACACACAAAAATATACTGATTATTTTTTTCATATCTTTTTTCTAATGATGTCGGACATCATATCCCTTTCTTTACTTTTTATTTTCCGCGTTTCTCACAGAGAAGAAGGTGTTCTGCCACGAGTACAAGCTCGCTTCTCTGGTTATATACTTCCAGCGCCTCTACTACGAATCCCATATCTTCCCGTTTCTTATGGTCTCTTTTTTCCTTGATCGTTACTTTTACGTGGATCGTATCTCCTATGAATACGGGATTGATAAAGCGCAGATGGTCATATCCATATGAGAACGCCACCGGATTGATCACATTTGCCGTCATTCCTACCGCCACGCAGAAAGTCAGAGTACCGTGCGCGATCCGTTGTCCGAACTCTGTTCCTTTCGCGAATTCCGCGTCCATGTGATGCGGGAAAAAGTCCCCCGTCTGTCCTGCATGCAGCACGACGTCCGTCTCCGTGATCGTCCGTCCGATCGATTCTCTTACCGATCCAATCTCATAATCCTCATAATAAATTACCTGTTCCATTTCTTCCCTCCTATAAATATTTTTTATTATCCTGCCCCAGGACCGGCACCGGTTTGTCACAGTAATACCGTTCGCCGTCTATCGTAATAGGACATCTCGTTGTCCGGAAAACAGTCTCCCCGTTCCGCCTGACGTCCTGCAGCATTCCCAGCACTTTGAATCCCTCATTTTCAAACAGTTCTTTCCAGTTCAGCACTTTTGCACACCAGATATCGGCGGCTTCCAGTTTCTCCAGCCAGTGCTCCGCGGTGTCTTTCATAAGATGTTCTTTCAGGATTCCTTTGATCTCGTCGCGTTTTGTCGCCCATTCCCGCTCGTCTGTATACCGGAGCAGTTCTTCACACCCCAGCAGCTCGCCCAGCACTATGATCGAATTCATCGCAAGCGCCAGATAGCCCTCTTGCGTCTCATAGATTCCATACGGGGCAGAAATGTATGCATTGGCGTTATTCACTTCGGACCGCACCGGAAGCCGGTGCCCGTCGTTCAGATAGGTGGTAAACACCTCGAACTGGATATCCAGAACAGACTCCAGAAGATTTACCTGAACCAGTCCGCCTTCCCCAGTCTGATCCCTTCGGATCAGCGCTGAAAGGACGCCCTGGACAAGATACTGGCCTGCAAACATATCGGCAATCGACAGTCCCATAGGCGTAGGCGCATCCGATGCGTTTCCATTCAGCCATGGAAGTCCCGAAAGGCTCTGCGCCAGAAGATCCTGCCCCGGTTTTCCCGCCCAGGGACCGTCGGAGCCATATCCGCTTACCTCCGCATATATCAATCTGGGATTCCACTCTCTGACTTTCTCATAGGAAAGTCCCAGTTTCTCTGCAACTCCCGGACGAAAACTAAATACCCCTACATCGGACTGACGGATCAGTTCCCTGATCTTTTCTCTCGTTTCCTCCTCTTTAAGGTTTACGCTGATGCTGTCCTTGTTGCGGTTCACTGCGCAAAAGAGAGGGCTCTCTCCTTCAATCTCACAGCCCGGCACTTTCAGTTTCCTGCATCCGTCTCCTGTGTTCTCTTTTTCTACTTTTACCACTTCCGCGCCCAGATCCGCCAGGCGCAGAGTCGCGCTTGGTCCTGCCAGATACTGACTGAAGTCCAGCACTTTGATTCCTTCCAGCGGCTTCATTTCACCACCTCCTCTATCTCCTGAGTGATCTTCTCTGTATCGGCTCCAAGCCCGGGCCCCGGCCGATCTGAATAGTAAGCTTCCCCGTCTATCCGGATCGGACATCTTGATGTAACAATTTCTCTCCCGTCGCCGGCTTTCAGCGTCTGAAGGAAATTCAACGCCTGAAATCCCCCGGAATCCAGCATCTTCTCCCATGTATATACGTCTGAACACCAGTAGTCTTCTTTTTCAAGCACGCTGAGCCAATGCTGTGTCGTCTCCTGGACCAGCCTGTTTCCGATCAGTTCCTTGATCTCGTCCCGTCTGCTGAAAGCTTCTTCCTCTTTGTAGCCGGCCAATTCAGGGATTTCCAGATACGACGCCAGATCTTTCAGGCTCCCCTGAGACAGCGCTATGTATCCGTCCTTCGTCTGATAAATCCCATACGGAGCGGCCAGATAAGCATGCGCGTTATTATATGACGCGCGGACCGGCAGTCGGCCTCCGTCATTGAGGTATGACGTAATCACCTCAAACTGCATATCCAGAGCGGATTCCATCAGGCTTACTTCGATCCGTCCCCCCTGTCCCGTCCGGTTTCTGCGGAACAGAGCGGCCAGGATTCCTTCCGCGAGATGTACCCCGGTATAAGAATCCACAACAGACAGCGCAAACGGCATCGGCGGATTTCCCGCGTTTCCGTTCAGCCATGTAAGTCCTGACATAGACTGAACCAGAAGATCCTGCCCCGGTTTTTTGGCCCATGGTCCTTCTGTACCGTATCCTGTGATCGTTCCGTATACTATGCCGGGATTGATCTCTTTTACACTCTCATAATCAAGGCCGTTTCTCTTCATCACTCCCGGTCTGAAATTCTCGATCATCACATCTGCTTTTTTGATCAGTTTCTTCAGAAAGGCCAGGTCCTCCGGATCTTTCATATTCGCACAGAAACTTTCTTTGTTCCGGTTGATCGTATGGAACAGAAGGCTGTCGTCGCCGACCATCATATTTTTCAGAATTGTCCGCCGGCAGTTATCACCGCTGCCCGGACGTTCGATCTTGATCACTCTGGCTCCGAGATCGGCCAGACGCAGGGAGCAGGATGGGCCTGCAAGATACTGGCTGAAATCAAGCACGACGATTCCGTTCAAAGGTTTCATATTGTTCCCTCCTTTGACTTCCTGTACAATTGATTGAGTCCTGCTATTGTATCGGAGGCTTTCCCTCCGTTTTTCACGTATTCTCTTACGAGATCTCCCGCCCTGTCCTGAAAATACAGATATCCGCTGTAACGTGGACGAAGATAGGATTCATCCAGTGTTCTCAATGTATCCCGGAAGAAATTCTCGCTCCTTCTGTTACACTCGTCGTCAGTCCACGCCGATCTGTGTCCCGGCTGACCTCCCCCTTCAAAATACAGCGTTCTCTGTATTTTTGGTGATACCGCATACTTCAAAAATTCGACCGCCGTCTCCTTTTCTTCGCACGCACTTGAAATGGAGAGTCCTGTTCCTCCAAGCACTGTCCTGAGATTTTTTCCGTGATACGAAACCACGTTCCCTGCTTTTAACAAATGAGCTGCGTATCCATCTCTCGAATAATTGGTATAACCATATGCGAACGGACAGTAGCAGTATTCATTTTCAGCCGCCAGAGCTTCATGAACGTCAACCGGATCCCATGAAAAAATCTCCGGGGTACACATGGAAGCAAGATTCCTCATATCTTCCAGGATCTTTTCTCCCGCATGTCTGTCTATTATTTCTTCTTCCGTAAACATTGGTTCCCCCAATGTAGCCCCAAACATATAGAAATCCATCAGAAGATTGATCGGTATTCCCGCATAGATTACTTTTCCGCTTTTTGCAATCTCCAGAACTTCCTCAAAAGTTCCCGGCAGGCTTTCCTGTTTATCAAAGCAGTCCGGTCTGTATACAGCGACCGGTGTAGCGGCGTCCAGGGGCAGCGCGCTGAGAAATCCGTTAAAAATATAGCTTTCGTAAGACGCTCCCACTGAATTGCATTTTTGATCCTCAAGGTATCCGGCATCGATATACTCCTGCAAAGGAAGCAGGATCCCCTGATCTGCCGCAAACCCGGCCCATGGGTGATCGATCACGAGCAGATCATACGCTTTGGCCAGTTTTTCCAAAGGGGCATCCGCAAATTCCTGAAGAGATCTTTTTTCCCAGCTAATATTGACGTCTCTGTGAAGTTCCTCGAATCTCTGGGACACTGCGACGATCGAAGTATATCCTCTGCTGTGGTCCCAGGTAATCCCTCTTAAAGTCTTCATTTTCATGTTTCACCTCACAATTATTATTTTGGTGGTACCAATTTCCTTTTTATCATATTCCGCACTTCGCTTGACTGTCAATGCATATTTCTTACAAATACGGCTTTTAAATTATGTGTATTTTGTCCTATTGTTTTTGTCTACAGTATGTATTATACTGGTTTATAACTTATTGGTACCACCAAACTCAAAAGGGGAAATGACTCATGATAGCTAAAAAAGAAATGATCTCTGCATCAGTCAGCATTTACGACGAAAACAATCGTATCTGTGACTCTGCCATGACTAAATTATGGGAAAAAAACTTAAAAGAAGGAGTGGACGGTTTTTTCATAGCCGGAAGTGTAGGTGAATGTTTCCTTCTCACTGTGGAAGAACGTATCCATTTGTTTGAACTGGCTTCGCGCTACGTCGACAGAACGAAGATCTACGCACATGTAGGGGCCATCAGCACAGATACAGCGATTGAAATGGCACGCGCGGCACGCTCATGTGGTATTACCAATATTGCCTCAACTCCTCCATTTTATTTTTCTTTTTCTACGAAAGAGATTGCAAACTATTATTATGATCTCGCCGTCGCCATAAATTCACCTGTTTTATATTACGACATACCCTCAAGCACCCATGAAGATCTCAACACTCTTGATCCGGAGATCAGGGAGCTCCTCAAATCCGGCGTTATCAGCGCCGTAAAGCATACAAATCTTCAGTCTTACCGGATAAAATGTATCAAAGCTATTAATCCGAATATCAAGATCATGGGCGGGTTTGAGAGCCGTATGATACCTATGCTGAATTACAATTGCGATGGTTTTATAGGAAGCACGTTTAATTTCATGCTGCCGCAGTACCAGAATGTCATAAAGATGTACAATTCCCGCGTAAGACCTAATCTGTACAAGACGATCACCGATTCCACGGAAATCCTTCAGACTTTGCTGAAATTCGGACTTCCCGCTTCTGTAAAATATATTCTTACCAGACAGGGAATCGATGCCGGTACTGTCAGGCGTCCGCTCCTTCCTCTGGACAATGCGGCCAAGAATAAGATCGACAATATTTTAAAGCAGAAACTGATATATGAGTGAAGGAAAAAACTGAAAATAGGAGAATAAAACAACTGGAAGAAATGGCGCTTTTAAGTTATAATAGGGATGCTGAAAATCAGTATGCACTTTGTATCAATCAAAGGCATATAAATCAGGGGGCAGCGTCAATAACCATGAAAGATAATACGAACAATAAAACAGCATCCGAGAAAGTGATCGAAAGCATCGCTCAAATGATCGTATCCGGTCAGGTAAAGCCCGGAGAAAAGCTTCTTACAGAGCGTGCATTCTCCGAAAAGTTCAAGGTCACCCGCAGCTGCGTACGGGAAGCAATACGCGCATTGGCTTTGATCGGCCTTGTCTCTATCCATCCCGGCGGCGGCACTTACGTAACCGACAACAGCAATATTCCGGAAGAAACAGTTTTATGGATGTATCATCAGAATATACATAAGTATGACGAAATATATACCGCGCGGACTCTGATCGAAACCGAGGTATATCTTGAATGTTACGATCAGATGAACGATGAGATACGAAACTATATACGGGAAGCGCGTGAAACTCTGCTGAATATCGACACTGATAACACCAGCGGAGAAGAAATGGAAAGAATCTTAAGCGGTATTGATTCAACAATCGGGAAATACTGCGGCAACAGCGTGATGTACAAGCTTTTACTGACCATACTGGCTATCAGGAAAGATGATTCTATAACTATTCTTTCTCTGATTTCTTCCAGGGAAAACTCCGTATATTACAGAAGCAAAGTACTGACCGCAATGCTCCAGGATGACAAAAAGAAACTGAAAGACGCATTAAAAAAATTCTTCCGAAATTCTGAGAGATCATTGAGTCTGAAATAGGCCTTTCCTACAGGAGATGATAATGCGGTATAATATCTTCATAATGGCCGTCTTTCATCAGAAAACCACCCGGGATCGTTCCGAGCCGGACAAAGCCCAGCTTCCTGTAAAGCTGCAGCGCATATTTATTGCTGGCGACGACCGCATTGAACTGCAGAATGCCAAACCCAAGTTCTTTTCCTTTCTGCATACAGTGCAGCACCAGCTTCTCGCCGATATGCCGTCCTCTTATATCTTTTCTGACCGCATAACTGGCATTACAGATATGACCGCAGCGCCCAATATTATTCGGGTGCAGGATATACAGGCCGGTCACTCCTCCCCGGTCTGTATCATATGCGATCCCGGTAAACGACTGCTGACGGAAGAATTCATCACCGCTTTCTTCTGTCAGCAGTTCTGTCTGGGGAAATGCTTCGCCGTCTTCCACGACCTGATTCCATATGGCGACAGCTTCTTTTATATCCCTTTTTTCATATTCTCTTACCTCTATCCCCATCTCTTATCTCCTTTGATAACATTTTCTTTTGATATCCGTACGCCGGGCGCAGCCTGCATGTCTCCTATCGGAAGAAATGATCGCCAAGCTGATAACCGCCCCCGCCTGTGCTGAAATACAGACAGTCACCCACCGGATTGCTCCCTGCCAGCGCATCGGCCGCAGCCTGCACTGCCGAATCCGTATACCCGTCGCTGGCCAGAACGGAATCAAGCCATCCCGTCATTGCCGGTGTGAACTGTCCCGATTGATAGATCACATCTGTGATCGTGTCCGGAAAAGAACCGCTCCGCACACGATTCATCACAACCGCCCCGACTGCGACCTGTCCCTCGTAAGGCTGATTGCCTGCTTCGCAGAAGATCAGCGCGGCAAGAAGTTCCTGTTCTGAGGCAGATGCGCTGACGGCTGCCGCCTGCTTTGCTTCCTCCGCCTCTTTCGCAGCTTTCTCCGCAGCCTTTTGCGCTGCCAGCCGCGCTGCTTCCTGCGCCGCTTTCTTCTCTTCTTCTACTTTCTTCAGATATGCTTTCCGAGCATCGACAGCCGCCGTCTTAGTGTCATCCACGGCGTCAGCCTGTACTTCCTCCACCATATCGGTAAATCCCCAGACAGGCTCCCATGTGGTTTCCTCCGATCCGCTGTCATCCTGTAGCCCTGTCTCTTCCCGCATTTCTTCCTGCCCGATCGAGACCTCGTTCTGCACCTGGGCAGGCGTCATCGCGTCAGACGCATCCTGTTCTGCTGCCAGGCTCGTAAATCCTGTTAATAAAGTCATACTTGCTGTAGCGGCGTAAAATGTACGAAATATACGCCTGTTCTGATTATATTTCATATACTCCTCCTCTAACTTATTGCAATATCTTTACAAACTTCTTTTAAATATATATGTTATTATTTTCAGTTTTATTACAGATATTACAATTTTGTTACAGGCGGTATTCTAATATAAACTTTTCAATTTGTCAATTTTTTTGTTTCTGATCCTTTTTTTACAGCAATTGAGCAGCTTCAGAATACCAGTCTGGCTATTCCTATTTTCTCAAAAAATTGGCAATCCTTTTATAAATAATGAATGTGACTCCTCCGTTGATCCCTGCTTTGATCACATTAAAACCAACGATAAACGGCATCAGCGACCATACCGTTTCTGCCGGAACTCCCATGAAGACCGGAGTGATGAGCATATTTGCCCCCATCATAAATACAGCCATTGCCGCCATTCCGCAGAGGAGAGACACAACCGCCATCATTCTCGTCTTCCTGTGCCGATAAATTATACCGGATACTGTGACGAGCACGCCGGTCGCTATCACATGCATCAGTATACCGTAAAGGCCGCTTGACGCGCTGACAGTCAATCCCTGTATCACCGAGGTCACTACAGTCAGAACAATTCCGACAAGGGGGCCAAACGCAAATGTCCCCACCAGTATCGGAATATCTGCAGGATCATACTCCAGAAAGGCTACAGCGGGGAAAATAGGAAAATGGATCAGATAGACAAGTGCGACTGAGAGTGCAACCATCGCTCCCATTTTCACCAGTTTTGCAGTTCTCCTCTCCTCTGATATATTTTTCTGTTCCGTTTCTTTTTGCATTATGTATACATCCTTTCTTTTTCTAAAGAATATCCATATTACACAGCGCCGGTGCGACAAATGCTCCGGCGCTGAAATATAATGCTGCTTTATGACAGACGCATCCTGAAAACAGGACTGATCTTCTTGTAAATGAGAAGTACAATGACCGATACAAGCACGCCTTTCAGAAGGTTAAACGGCGCAACCGCAAAGAACACGAATGTAGTCAGACTGTTGATGGCCGGATTCACCGCTGTTCCCATCTCCACAAGAGCATCGAGCGGCATTCCGAACGCTGTGGCATAAGTCGGAAGAAGGACGTAAGCGTTTACTGCGCACCCGATCACGGTCATGGCAACCGTTCCGACCGCCATTCCGATCAGCGCCGTCGTTCTTGTGCGTTTCCTCCTGTAGATCAGCCCTGCCGGCACACAGAGGGAACAGCCTATGATAAAGTTCGCAAGCTCACCCACGCCTGCGGTGTCCGTCCCGGTAAAGACAAAGTTAAGCAGGATCTTTACAAACTCTATGAGCGCTCCCGCGAACGGGCCCATGGCAAAGCATCCCACCATGACAGGAACCTCGCTGAAGTCGATCTCATAGAAAGACGGCGCGAACGGCAGAGGGATCTCAAAAAGCATCAGGATCACTGAGATCGCCGCGAGCATGCCGATGTTCACAAGCGCTCTTACGCCAAATCTTTCTTTCATCTGTCCTTGTGACTGAACTGTTGTTTTTGTTTCTGTACTCATTTTCTTCTCTCCTTTTTCTGCCGCGCTATAATGCGGCATGTTATTTTGAAAAAGGCAATCTTCACGGAAACATCCATCAGTCGTTTCTGCCTGCAGTATAAAATAAACTACGGCAAAAAGAAAACCCCGGAAATCATCTTTCCGGAGCCGATTCTCAATCGATGGACCGCCGTCCTGTCGCACGCGTACGGACGGCTATAATTCTCTTCTCTCATCCAGACTATACTGTCGGTACCGGAATTCTCCCTGCAACGAAAGTCACCGGTTCGGCTGCTGTAAAGCAGTTCGCGGACTGTACCGCCGGTTGGGACTTGCACCCTACCCCGAAGATCTTATTCCTTTTACGTGTACTAATATAACTCTTTCCATAAAGAATTGCAAGAGTTTTAAGTAAAATCCATCCTCCACTTTCACATTTATTTATATATTTGTTCATAATCCATTCAAAAGTTGAACACACTTTTTACACAACTTTCACATATACTATAATTGTTCTTAAAAAGAACACTTTTTCATAAACTTTTTCCCCCTTTGAGCCGCAGAAATGTGGCTCTTCCTTTTTGTCATTTTTTATGATGATGATACGCCGGCAAATATTAAATCGCCGCCGCTCTCACAGCACCCTGCCTCTTATCTTTCCCCATATATGTGTCTGCACATAATCATAAGCCCTGTCATAGACGAACAGTCCGATCTGTCCTCCCACGATCACGGCGATCATGATCGTATCCGATGCCGCCTGCGCGAAAAGCATATCTCTGAAGAGGAAGACAAGGGGAAGGTATACGATATTAAAGATCACGTATTTGGAAATCCAGAAAACTTTATAGCGCCGGCTCATCCCGGACTGCTTTTCAAGCCATCTCCAGACAGCCTCTATACCCCAGATATAGAGCCCCATTGCTGCAAATGTAAGCACATAAAACTTGTTAGGCGCTGTGATGAATCCGAGAAGCACCGCCGCCAGATAGAACGCGCCGCCGGCCTTAAGCCCAAACTCGCGGACAACGATCCCCACAAAGAAAGAAGCCGCCGCCAGCAAAAACAATGTACTGGTCTCAATAATGCTTCCAAGAGCCATAAATACCACAGTGAGCGCAAGAAGCAGGCCGCCAAGCGCCACCGTCTTCGCCTTTATATGCATGTGCAAAGATCTCCTCCCATACATTCACAGAGCTGGTCCGCGATACACAGATCACAGCACATATTTCCGGTTCCGCAGGATGAATATCCTCCGCCATATCCATTGCCATACGGGCTGTTCTGATATCTTCTGCTGCTGAAATCAAGCTGGTTTAAAAGCTGCCTGTACTGCAGATTGTTCGGCTCCATATTGACCGCCTGCGCCGCGTGGTCTCTGGCCAGAACATTATTGCCAAGTCCCGCGTTCGCGCAGCCGCTTAAGTAATACCAGAGCGCCGAGCGTTCCGGTATCTGATCCAGCGTATTGAGAGCTTCCCGGAAACGTCTGCTGTTGATGTAGTTGACGGCCGCCTGCAGTCTCGGATCCTGCTGTGCGCTCTGATAACCGTCATACCCCGGGTTGCCGTAAGAATACCCTCCGGAACTGCCGGAAGACGAACTGTTCCCATAGGAATACCCCCCGGAACTCCCCGTGGAACGCTCATGCATGATCGTATCATATGCTTCCTGCACTTCTTTAAATTTTTCCTCTGCCAGATCAGCCAGGGGATTATCTACGTTCGCATCCGGATGATATTTTCGCGTGAGATCACGGTATGCCTTTTTTATCTCATCATCTGACGCACTCGGCGAAACTCCCAGCACATCATACGGGTTTTTATTCATTGTTTCTGTTCCTCACTTTTCTTCATCTGTATCTTATTATAACGATTCCAGACTCCATCATACAATATATTACGCAAAATGTCCACATCTGCAAGGCACGGAAGCCTCTCAAATTCTGCCGTACTCTCCGCTATCATCATACACAGGATCTGCCTGATCCGCTCCTCATATTCCGGCTCTCCGTAGATCTTCTTGAGAGGATTATAACTGTCTTTCCTGAGATCCTCCGGCAGGTCCTCATACGCGTCCATAAGATAGATGAATTTCCCGAGGAAAAATCCCATCCTTCGCAGTTCTTTCTCCCAGACGTCCTCCCTGTACAGGAAGAGTTCCTCCATCAATTTTCCGAAACACCCTGCCGTGCGGTCAATATCTGTACTTCCGGCCTCTTCGCAGGCGGCAAGCTCCAGGAGCGCCTCCCGTATCGCCCTGCTCTGTCTTGGATACTTCTCAATGATCTTCCCGGCTTTTCCCTGCAGCATGCTCTTCGTCATGAGACTGGTCACTTTCCTGTCGTCGTGCCAGTCGTCGTCCATATGATAGTAAGCCAGCAGCACATTCATAGCCGCCGCATACGAAGTGATCTCATTTCTGAGCATCATCTGTTTCCTGACGGGGTGGACCTTGCACCTGTGCATCTCCATGTCTGCCACATTTTCATAAAGCGATGATAAAAGGATGATGGCAAATGTCATATCGTAAGTGAGCGTCATCTGTCCCACAAACCCGTATTCTTCTTTCAGCGCTCTGCACAGTCCACAGTAATACGCCTTATATTTCTTTAAGTCCTTTACCTTTAACTCAGGTTCACATATCGTCACATATCCAAACATACCATTCTCCCGTCATATATCCTGCCGGCAGGCTTTTGTTCCGTGAGCTTCTTTCTGTTCCCCGGAAAGTACCTCAGCATTTTACGCCGTGCAGATATTATACCACGCGGAGAGTTGGAGAGATATGATTTTTTTCTAAAGATTTCGGAATATACAACCGGTCCCCGTCCAGTTCTGTTTCGTACATATTGACGGAACGTATCCCACTGCAGTCGTAAGTCTTGTAGTAATATACCCCTGTATCTATGTTCACACAACAGGAATATGTCGTGATATCGTAAGTTCCCTGTTCTGTCACAACGGTTCCCCGGACCATCGCCACGCTGTCAAGTATGTGGAAGAACTGCGAAACGTTCGCCGTCTCTTCCTGTGGAGCCACGGAATTCCATTTCATAAAAGCCGCCCGTACAAACCGGGACGCAGACGACGCATCTCCCGGCAGGCCGATCGCGCCCATTCCCTGTGCGTAAGGGCGAAGCCCCAGTTCAGAAGAAAATTGATTCCGGGGACTATGCGCAGTCAGATTCATATAGTTATTCATGTTTATCCTGTGATAGTCAAAAGGAGGATTATTTGTCAGCACGCCGAAGGGGTTTTCAAAGACTTTCAGGCCTTCGCCAACCGCTTCCAGAACAAGACATTTTTCGTGGTCGGCAATCATCCAGTGGAGTGGAGCCGGCGGCATCTTCTCGGAAAACGCTGTGTCAACAATCTTCATATTCCCCAGATATTCCTCCGCTTCTTTTACGGAAGC
This sequence comes from uncultured Eubacteriales bacterium, assembly GCA_949294665.1. GTDB lineage: Bacteria > Bacillota > Clostridia > Lachnospirales > Lachnospiraceae > Mediterraneibacter. Next base: position 97,537 of record CASFID010000048.1, on the reverse strand, counting down.
ACATCTCCCAAGGAGCCATGGGATCACTTCAAAAGAGGCCAGTTCCAGCCCCCGGCCGTCGGATTTCTGATAAAACGCGTTTCCGGGAAAGTTGAGTCCTGCCATTGCAAGACCTTTTTCATTTACCGCCTCGGCATACAGCGGAAAGCTCTCATTCTCTGACGCCATACCGATCATCGCATAGTGGCGCGCCTCCTGCCCTGCCTTTCGGAAAGTCAGCGGAAAGTTCCGCGGGGTAATCGTTACCGCTTCGCCAAAAGAACAGTCCAGATCAAGATTACGGCCGAAATAAAAGCCTCCGTTTTCATAAGTGATACAGGTACACATCTTCTCACCTCACATACCATGTCATGCTGTTATCTTTTCCACCGGCATAAGAGACTATTCCCTTTCCTGCGGGAACCGCATCTCAATCCTTGTTCCTCTTCCCGGCGAACTGTCCACGCTGACTTTCGCTCCGTGAAGCAGAGCGCCATGTTTTACAATCGACAGCCCGAGTCCGGTACCGCCGCGTTCTTTGGAGTGGCTCTTATCAACCCTGTAGAAGCGTTCAAAAATTCTTTCCTGATGCTCCTGCGGTATTCCGATACCAGTGTCGGTCACTGTCACTTTGGGGCCTTCCAGCGTATTTCCCACCCACACGGTTACCCGTCCGTTCTCATTATTATATTTCACGGCGTTTTCGCACACGTTATATATCATCTCATCCAGGATCTGACGGATCCCGAAATAGGTCACCGGTTCTCCCGATACTTCCATGTGGATATTTTTCTGTGATGCCTGCGGGGAGAGACGACTGATGATCTCCCTTGTCAGTTCATAGAGATCCACGTCCTGTTTCTCCAGCTCCACAGATTCCTCATCCAGCTTCGACAGCTTGATAATATCCTCTACAAGCGTGATAAGGCGGCGCGCTTCTTTATATATGCGTTCCGAGAAGACGGGGATATCCTGGGGACGCACCATGCCGTTTTTCATAATCTCCGCATAACCGGATATTGATGTAAGAGGCGTTTTCAGTTCATGGGACACGTTCGCGGAGAATTCCTTGCGCATATTTGACACTGCCTCTTTCTCTTTGTTCTGTCTGTCCATCGCTTCAAGAAAAGGACGGAGTTCTTCGTAAGTGTCATTATCCAGCGGGTGCTCGAGATTCAGTTCATAAATCGGCCTGACCAGCCGTCTTGTCTGCCATTTTGCCAGAAAATATGCCAGAACGAGCATAACGGCGGCAACTCCCGCCATGACCGGCAGAGTGCTGACCGCAGTCCTTACGAGTCCGTCCATTGATTTCGATGCGCGGAGCACGGTTCCGTCATTGAGCAGTATGGCATAGTAATACATCTCCTGCCCTACAGTATCCGACATTCTCACGTCTTCTCCCTCCCCTTTTGAGAGAGCTTCCATGACTTCTTTCCTGCCGCTGTGATTCTCAAGCGTACTGTTGTCCCTGCGCGTATCGTAGAGAACCTCTCCGTTCGGATCGATCTGGGTGACGCGCGTCGTCCAGTCTACTCCGTCCATCTCCTCAAGATATTCCGGACCGGAAATATTGATCGCCGCCTGGATATATCTCGCTTCCTGTTTCACTTCGGACTCAAGCATGGACATATTTCTGCTGTATATGATCAAGGTTAATATAATATAAGAAAGAAGCAGGGTGACGGAGAGCACCATCACCATACTTCTCTGTATCCTTTTTCTCATGCAGCCCCTCCAACACGATATCCGACGCCGCGTACTGTCTGAATGATCTCGCCTTTTTCTCCCAGCTTCTGTCTCAGCGTTCGGATATGCACGTCGACAGTCCTTGTCTCTCCATCGAAGTCATATCCCCATATTTCCGTCAGGAGCTGATCTCTTGTCAGTACGATCCCCTGGTTTCGCATCAGTTTCTCCAGAAGTTCAAACTCTTTGAGGGTAAGCGATATCTCCCTGCCGTCTACCGTAACTTCATGTTTCTTAACATCTACATGGACGCCGGCCGTCTCCATATCCGTCCGGTCCTCTACCTTGCCGCTTCGTCTGAGCACGGCTTTGATGCGGGAGACAAGCTCCATCATACCGAAAGGTTTTGTCACATAATCGTCTGCTCCGGAGTCCAAACCGACTACTTTGTCATACTCCGAACCTTTTGCAGTCACCATGATCACCGGAATTCCTTTTGTCTTTGATGAGGATTTCAATTTCTTCAACAGTTCCAGTCCGTCGTCGCCGGGGAGCATGATATCAAGCAAAATGAGCTCCGGCGTGTCGAACGCCAGAGCCTCCATAAAAGCAGAACCGTCTGCAAACCCTCTGGCCTTAAGCCCGGTCGTCTCCAGTGTATATATTACAAGTTCGCGAATGTTGTCGTCGTCTTCCACGCAATATATCATCTTTTCAGTTCTCCTTCTTTATTATTTACCATCAGTACAATCTGTCAGTTCTCGTGGATAACCGCGCTGTCTTTGTGCACGCCGGTAATGGAGAATTCCACCCACTCGGCGATGTTGGTGGCGTGATCTCCGATACGTTCAAGATATTTCGTCACCATGATAAGATCAAAGATCCTCGTACCGTTCTCGCCTTTTTCTTCTTTGATAAAGTCGATCATCTCATCGCGGACTTCCTCAAAATACTGATCGATCTCATCGTCTGCATTCATTACGCTCTGCGCAAGCTCAAGATCTCTGTTCACATAAGCCGTCACGCTGTCGCGCACCATCTTGCTGACCTCTGACGCCATCGTCCCGATCACATGGATCTCATCCGTGGCCGCCACGCCTTTCGAGGAAATGATAATCTCTGCGATATCGGACGTCTGATCTCCGATACGCTCCATATCCGTGATCATCTTAAGCGCGGCAGAGATCCTTCTAAGATCCTTGGCAACCGGCTGCTGCTGCAAAAGGAGTTTCAGGCACAGTCTCTCGATATCTTTTTCAATCTGATCGATCTCCTCATCTTCTTTGATGATGATCCTGGCCTGCTCAATGCTGCCGTCTTTAAGCGCCTGTGTCACTTTTGCGATCGCTGTCTCGCAGAGTTCTCCCATATGTGTAAGCTGCTCGTCAAGTGAATGAAGCTGTTCATCGAATCTATTACGCATAATTTAACCAAACCTCCCTGTGATATAATCTTCTGTTCTCTTATCTGCCGGTATGGAGAATAATTTCTCCGTATCGTTGTACTCCACAACTTCCCCGAGAAGGAAGAAAGCCGTGTTGTCAGACACACGGACGGCCTGCTGCATATTATGTGTAACCATGACTATAGTATAATCTTTTTTGAGTTCCATCGCAAGGTCTTCGATCTTAGATGTAGAGATCGGATCCAGTGCAGATGTCGGCTCGTCCATAAGAAGTACTTCCGGCTCCACGGCAAGCGCTCTGGCGATGCAGAGTCTCTGCTGCTGTCCGCCGGACATTCCCAGTGCGCTCGTCTTCAGGCGGTCTTTACACTCATCCCAGATCGCGGCGTTTCGCAGAGACCGTTCCACAATATCGTCCAGCTTTGCCTTGGAGCGGATACCGTGTGTCCTGGGCCCGAATGCAATGTTGTCATAGATGCTCATCGGAAACGGATTTGGTTTCTGGAATACCATTCCGACACGTTTTCTTAACATATTAACATCCATTCCCTTGAAAATATTCTCTCCGTCCAGAAGGATCTCACCCTCAATGCGGCATCCCTCAACAAGGTCGTTCATACGGTTGATAGATTTCAGGAGAGTAGATTTACCACACCCGGAAGGCCCGATAAAAGCGGTGATCTTATTTGCTTCGATTTCAAGATTTACATCTTTGAGAGCTTTGAAATCTCCATAATATAAATCAAGATTCTTGATACTTATCTTTGACATTTCCTTTCCCTTTCTTCATCCGGGACGTAGTAAAACCGGATTTTACTACGTCCCCGTTCACATTTTTTTCACATTTACGCCTATGCTTTTGTAAGTTTTCTGGCAATCACGCTCGACAACGTATTGATACCTACCACAAGTACGAGCAGGATGACTGCCGTCGCATACGCCTGATCCATATAAAGTCCTTCACTGGACAGATTATACATGTGAAGCGCCAGAGTACGGCCTGATCCCATGATACTGTCAGGGATCTGTGCCACAGTTCCCGATGTGTACATCAGCGCAGCCGTCTCTCCTACGATACGTCCGATTGCCAGGATGACACCGGCAAGCACTCCCGGGATAGCCGACGGAAGAACGATGCGGAACACGGTACGCAGTTTGCCCGCTCCCAGGCCGAAGCTTCCCTCCCGGTAAGAATCAGGAACAGCCTTCAGTGCCTCTTCTGTAGTTCTCATGATCAGCGGAAGGATCATGATCGCCATGGTAAACGCACCTGCCAGAAGAGAGAATCCCCAGTCCAGAGCGTTTACAAAGAAGAGCATACCGAACAGTCCATATACAATAGAGGGAATGCCGGAAAGCGTCTCCGTCGTAAGTCGTATGACTTCTATGAATTTATTGCCTCTCGCGGCATACTCCACAAGGAAGATAGCGGAGAAGATTCCGAAAGGAACCGCGATCAGCAGGGATAATAATGTCATAATGATCGTGTTGACAAGAGCCGGCACGACTGATGCGTTCTCCGAAGTATATTCAAGGGAGAAAAGCGATGGCGTTATGTGCGGCACTCCGTTTATCAAAATATAAGCGATCAGGAAGATCAGCACAGCGAAAGTGACGATCGCAGCCAGCATCACGAGCAGCATCACGATAAATGAACCCGGATGTTTCAGATAAGTCCTGAATTTATCACCGATTGTTGTCTTATTACTCATGATCTGTCCCCCTCTTTAATAATGCTACACTGAAATTTATAATGAGGATGAACACGAAGAGCACTACTCCCGTAGCGATCAGAGCTTCTCTGTGAAGCCCTGTCGCGTATCCCATTTCTATTACGATGTTGCCGGTCAGAGTTCGGATACCGTCCAGAATGCTGGATGTAAGGCGTGCCTGATTACCGACGATCATGATCACCGCCATGGTCTCGCCGATCGCACGGCCGATCCCCAGTACGATCCCTGCGATCACGCCTGACTTCGCAGCCGGAATGATCACGCGGAAGATACTTCTCTCCTTCGTCGCCCCGAGAGCAAGAGAGCCCTCGTAATAGTGGGCCGGAACTGCGCGCATCGCGCTCTCCGTCGTTCCTATGATAGTCGGCAGGATCATCATTCCAAGGATCAAGGATGCAGTCAGTATGCTGTTGCCGTTTCCGGCATTCTGCACGATCCCCGCATTGCGCAGTGTCTCTCCAAAGCTCCGGATAAGTGGTACAACAACAACCAGACCGAAAAAGCCGTAGATAACAGATGGAATACCGGCAAGGAGCTCTGTCGCTGCTTTCAGCGGTTTATAAATCTGTTTCGGGCAGTACATCGCCATAAAGACAGAAGTCAGAATCCCGATCGGGACTCCGAAGATGATCGCTCCCGCAGTCACATAGAGGCTTCCTACGATCATCGGCAGTATTCCGAACTGCTCACTGTTCGGACGCCAGATTTCTCCTGTGATAAATTTGATAAATCCGATTTCTCTCATTGCAGGGATGCCATTTGCGAACAGGAAGATGCAAATGAGCGCCACCGCCAGCACGGATGCGCATGCGGCAACGAAAAATACTCCCTGCATGAATTTTTCAGTCCATGCTTTTGATTTCATTTTTTCCTCCTAATGAGCCGGGAAGACATGCCTCATATCTGCCCGGCTCATATATTCATAGTGGAAGTCTTTTACTTCAAGAATTTCTCTGCGTGTTGTTTATTCCAGTTCAGCCATAGAACTTAACCGGTGCTTTAGATCGCATCCCAGGTTGTCACATCGCCGAGGTAAATGGATTTTACCTGATCTGCTGACAGATCCTCTGTCGGGTTTGCCTGGTTTACGATGACTGCGATACCATCTGTAGCGATCACTGTTCCGTCAAGCTCGGCGGTCTCTTCATCCTTCAGTTCTCTGGATGCCATGCCGATGTCATAGCTTCCCTCGATGGCGGATGTCATACCTGTTGTGGAATCGGATGTCTGCAGCTCGATCGATGCGTTCGGATTCACCGCCGCATAAGCCTCGACCAGTTTTTCCATCAGCGGGGATACAGAGGAAGAACCGCCTACTACACAGTTCCCTTCCGGAGCGCTTCCTGAATAATCCTGCACGTCGGATACCGGAATGTAGCCCTCGTCAGATACAACCTTCTGTCCCTCTGTGCTCATAATAAAGCTCATGAAATCTGTTGCAACTGCATTGTCAGCGCCTTTTTTCATCGCTACATTGAACGGTCTGGATACTTTGTAAGATCCGTTCTCGATATTCTCTGCAGTAGCCTCAGCTCCGTCGATCTTTACTGCTTTTACAAGAGATTCATCAAGTGATCCGAGCGAGATGTATCCGATCGCGTACTCATTCTCAGATACTGTTGTCATCATAACGGAGGTATTATTTGTAACCTGGGCGTCAAGTGTTGTCATATCGTTGTCGTCGTCATCTACAACACCGAACAGTTCCGTGAAAGCTCCTCTTGTACCGGATCCTTCCTCACGGGAAACAACTGTGATCGTATTGGCTGCATCCCAGCCGGAAGCGTCTCCGCTCTTATCTGCCGCAGCATCTCCTGATGAAGCGCCGTCCGAGTTGCTTCCGCATCCCGCTGCCATAGCTGCTACCATACTTACTGTTGCTAATACTGCGATAAACTTTTTCATTTTCATTGTCCATAGTCTCCTTTTTCAACTTTTTGGAATTTCGATTATTGTATGTATGGCGCTCCCCGCGCCGCCGGCGGGTATTTTCGTCGTCCGCCAACGGTATTCATCATAAAAGAGGAATGTAAAATGTAAAATCAGGTCTATGTTAAATCTATGTAAAGTAAAAAAACAGGCGGGTATGCCTCCCGTTTCGGGAGCACACCCGCCATTTATCATCAGGAAATCCACCCGGACAGCTTACTCTACTGTCACGGATTTTGCAAGGTTCCTCGGCTTGTCTACGTCAAGTCCTTTCGCCACGCTCACATAATATCCCATGAGCTGGAGCGGCACGATCGCAAGACTCGTCATGAAGTAGGACTCGGTATTCGGAACATAGACGGAGAAATCCGCCGTATCTTCTATACTGTAATTTCCATATGTTGTCAGTCCCATAAGATAAGCGCCGCGGCTCTTGACCTCTACCATATTGCTCAGCGTCTTCTCAAAGAGCGCGCTCTGCGTCAGCACGCCGATCACAAGGATCCCATCCTCTACAAGACTGATCGGTCCATGCTTCAATTCTCCGGCCGCATACGCCTCAGAGTGAATATAGCTGATCTCTTTCATTTTGAGACTGCCCTCGAGGCTGATAGCATAATCCAGTCCTCTCCCCAGGAAGAACACGTCTTTTGCATTTGCATATTTGCTTGCAAACCACTGTAGTCTCTCTTTATCGTCAAGTGTCTTCTGGATCTTGTCCGGCAGTGTCTTGAGCTCTGTGAGAAGCCCCTCATAACGCGCTTCATCGATCTTCCCCCTCACCTTTGCCGCCTGGATAGCCATCAGATACATGGCGATAAGCTGTGTACTGTACGCTTTTGTCGTTGCCACCGATATCTCCGGTCCGGCGTAAGTATACAGGATATAATCGCTTTCTCTCGCAATGCTGGAACCTACCACGTTCACGATGCCGAGCACCGGCACCTCCCTTTCTTTCGCCAGCCGCAGGGCCGCAAGACTGTCTGCAGTCTCGCCGGACTGTGACACGATCACAATAAGAGAGTTCGGTATAATGATCGGATTGCGGTAACGGAACTCCGATGCCAGATCCACTTCCACCGGGATCCCCGCAAGATCTTCAAGCACATATTTCCCGGCCATTCCTACATGATACGCAGAACCGCAGGCAATGACGTATATCCGCTCCAGATTGGCAAGAGTGTCATCTGTAAGCCCCACTTCTGAAAAGTCGATTGCATTGCCTTTTACATACGCGCCGATCATATCCTGCACAGCCTTTGGCTGTTCGTGGATCTCTTTGAGCATAAAATGCTCATACCCGCCTTTCTCTGCCGATTCGGCGTCCCACTTGATCTCGACCATATCTTTTTCGATTTCCTCGCGGTCGATATTATAGAAATGGATCTCCTGACCGGAGAGCTCTGCGACCTCAAGATTGTCAATATAATATACATTTCTCGACATATCGAGGATGGCAGGAACATCAGATGCGATCATACAGCCGGAACTGCACTTTCCTATAATAAGCGGGCTGTCCTTGCGTGCCGCATATAATTTCCCCGGGTGATCATGGAACATCACTCCGAAAGCATATGAGCCTCTGATGCGCAGCATGGCCCGTGTCAGCGCCTCGAGCGGAGTCCCTGTCTTTTTGTAATAATAGTCTACAAGTTTTACCGCGATCTCTGTATCCGTCTGTGAATAGAACGTATAGCCTGACCTTAACAGTTTATCCTTGATCTCCTGATAATTCTCTATGATACCGTTATGTACCAACACTACCGAACGATCGTCTGTACAATGCGGATGCGCGTTGTTCTCAGACGGCTCCCCGTGAGTTGCCCAGCGTGTATGGCCGATCCCGCACGTTCCATGTACGCTTCTTCCGTTATCCGTCTTCTCTGCAAGTATCTTGAGGCGTCCCTTCGCCTTGATGACAGAGATATCGCCCGACTCGTCATTGCGCACTGCAATGCCTGCTGAGTCATAACCTCTGTACTCAAGTTTCGACAGGCCCTTTAGAAGGATCGGAGCCGCCTGCTCCTCTCCCACATATCCTACAATCCCACACATGCTATGTAATCCTCCTTAGCTGACTTACTGATTTGTGGACATCATACCATTTACATATAAAGCCTGTCAACCTGCGGTCCCCTCCGGCAGGCGCCGCTGTTTTGTCCGGGCTGACAGGCTTTCCTCTCACTTTTTCATTTTCGGCTCAAAGACAAGCGACGCAATATATCCAAAAACAAGCGCCGCCGATATGCCTACCGCGCTCGCCTTGAAACCGCCCATGAAGATCCCGATAAATCCGTTTTCTTCGACCGCTTCTTTCACGCCCTGCCAGAGCAGATTGCCGAATCCCAGAAGAGGTACGCTGGCACCTGAGCCCGCAAACTCCTGAAAAGGCTCATAGATACCGCAGAACCCGAGTACCGCTCCTGAACAGACAAGGAGCACCATTATCCGTCCCGGCATCAATTTCGTTCTGTCGAGCAGGATCTGCACCAGAGCGCAGATAAGTCCGCCTACTGTAAATGCTGTAATATATTCCATTTTCTCTCCTCCTTCATCACTGTTATTCCGGAACATGCTCCAGGATGATCCCGTGCGCGATCCCCGGGACGCTCGCGCCCTCATTAAAACTGACCGTAGAAAGGAGCGCGCCTGTGGGCACAAAGAGGATCCTCTTCCACTCCCCTTTTTCCAGTCTCGGCAGGATAAAAGAAGCCAGAGTGACCGCCGCGCATCCACATCCGCTCCCGCCCGCATGGGTATCCTGTCTCTCCCTGTCATATATGAGCATACCGCAGTCCAGATGCTTCTTTCTGATGTCATAGCCTTTTCCCCGGACAAGGTCGAACAGGATCGACTGTCCCACACATCCCAGATCTCCGGTGATAATATGGTCATAATCCTCTTCGCTGCGTCCTGTGTCTTCAAAATTCTGCACGATCGTGTCCATCGCTGCCGGAGCCATGCAGGCGCCCATATTCTGAGAGTCCTTGAGTCCGTAATCTACGATCTTTCCAACCGTCACTCCTGCGATCCTCACATGGGAGATATGCGACGTATCCACATCCTGCTCCTCTGCACCGGACGAGGAATCCCCGTCACTTTCGTTTTCCGCAGAGCGCACGAGAAACGCACCGCTTCCGGTCACTGTCCAGTGTGCGGACAGAGGTCTCTGGTTCGCATAACCGAGAGGAAACCTGAACTCTTTCTCCGCACTTCCGAAATGACTCGACGTCACCGCCAGCATGTATCTTCCGTATCCCGCCGCAGCGCTCATGCCGGCAAGCGCCAGAGCCTCTCCGGAAGTAGAGCACGCCCCGTACAGTCCGAACATCGGAATCTGGAGAGCTTCCACTCCCATCGATGTGGCAATTCCCTGCCTCAGAAGATCGCCCCCGAACAGATAACGGATTTCCTCGGCTTTTACGTGCGCTTTCCCTAATGTGAGCACACATGCTTCTTTCTGCATGGTACTCTCAGCCTCCTCCCATGTCTGCGCTCCGAAAAGATCGTCTTCATTTGTCATATCAAAATATTTTCCGAGAGGACCTTCTGCCTCTTTGCTCCCGACAACAGAGGCGGCGCTCACAATGTAGGGCGCATTTTCAAACAGCAGGCTCTGCTTTCCTCTTATGATCTGTCCTTCTGTGAAATCCTTCATAGCAATATCCTCATTTCTCCCTGTATACCGCCGGTGCGGACGGCGTTCTCTGCATGGTGTCGGGATCGCCTCCTCTGATCGGATGATAACCGGCGGATTGAGACTATTATCTGTAGTTCTTCCAGAAATATGCATCTGTTCGCCGGGTATATTTGCAGAAAAAGGAAAGATACTAACAGAAACTGTCAAAAAGGAGACGCTCATTATGGATAAAATACAGCGCTTGAAACACGAAAAACAATATGAACAGTATGTAAAACAAAAAACGCCCAGACACAACGTCTGGGTAAATATGATCAAAGCCTTTCTCACAGGAGGCGCGATATGCTGTCTTGGACAGATTATCTTCCACTACTGTGAATTTCAGGCTCTTCCCAAAGATGAATGCGGAAACTGGACTTCTATGATACTTGTCCTGCTCAGCATTCTCCTGACTGGCGCCGGAGTCTATCCCCGCCTGGCAAAATGGGGCGGCGCGGGCGCGCTCGTCCCCATCACCGGCTTTGCCAACTCGGTTGCCGCGCCGTCTATAGAATACAAGAAAGAAGGACAAGTCTTCGGGATCGGCTGCAAGATCTTCACCATCGCCGGTCCGGTGATCCTCTACGGCATTTTTACGAGCTGGATTCTGGGGCTCATATACTGGATATGGACTCTGGTAAGATAGGGGCGGCTGCTCTTATCTTCCATACAAAGCCGTCACTCTTTTTATCTCTTTTACGGTTTCTTTCGCAGGCTGGCCTTTCTTCATTCTCCACACCCAGTTACCGCCAAGTGTGGACGGAGTGTTGATGCGGGCTTCTCCTCCCAGATTCAGGTAATCCTGCATCGGGATCACGCAGAGATCTGCGACGCTGCTCATAGCCATGGCGATGAAGTCTTTCGACAGAGAGTCTTCATCGAGCCTTGGCTTGCACATATATTCTTTTGCAAAATCTCTGGCATCTTTTCCGACTTCATGGTACCAGCCTCTTGTCGTATCATTATCGTGAGTACCAGTGTAGACTACACAGTTAGTCGGATAAGTATGGGGCAGATAATTGGAGGACTCGCGCGCGTCAAATGCGAACTGGAGCACCTTCATGCCCGGGAATCCACTGTCTTTTAAAAGCCGGAGCACGCTCGGCGTAAGGAAACCGAGATCTTCGGCGATGATCGCCGGTCTGCCAAGCTTCGCTTCAATGGCGCGGAACAGATCCATTCCCGGACCCGGCATCCATTTGCCGTTTACGGCTGTATCTTCACCGTACGGAATTGCGTAATACTCGTCGAAGCCGCGGAAATGATCGATACGCACCACATCATAAAGTTTGAAACAGTACTCGATCCTTTTGATCCACCACTCATATCCCGTCTTTTTGTGATAATCCCAGTCATAGAGAGGATTTCCCCAGAGCTGTCCCGTTGCGGAAAATGCGTCCGGCGGACATCCTGCCACTCCGGTCGGCTCATTGTTCTCGTCAAACTGGAACATCTCGGGCACTGCCCATGTATCCGCGCTGTCAAATGCCACATAGATCGGGATATCACCGATGATCTGAATGCCTTTCTCATTTGCATATGCGTGAAGCTTTTTCCACTGCTTATCAAATTCATACTGCTGGAATTTGTAGAATCCGATCTCCTCCGCGAGTTCCTCTCTCGCTTCTGCCAGTGCGTCTGCCTCGCGGTTCTTCAAAGGCGCGTCCCATTCATTCCAGCTCACTCCGCCTTTACTGTCTTTTACAGCCATATACAGGCTGTAGTCATCCAGCCAGAACGCCTGATCCGTGACAAACTTCACATAGTCTTCGTCATCCTCGCCACCCTTCTCACAGAAACGGTCATATGCTTTTTTCAGTGCTTTAAATCTGGAATTATAGATTTTCTCATAATCGATGCAGTCTGCCTGATCACCGAAATCATATGCCTTGCACTCTTTCTTCGTCAGAAGTCCTTCTTTGATGAGCGTCTTCAGGTCGATAAAATACGGATTGCCGGCGAACGTGGAGAAAGACTGGTACGGGGAATCCCCGTAACCAGTCGGTCCAAGCGGAAGTATCTGCCAGTAACTCTGTCCCGCCTCTTTTAACATATCCACGAATTTATACGCATCCTTTGAGAAACATCCGATCCCGTACTTTGACGGAAGGGAAAATATCGGTAATAAGATTCCGCTTGCTCTTTTCATTTCTTTTTTCCTTTCTTCTACTACTGCAGACGCCAGATGTCTCTGTTGTACTCTTCGATGGTACGGTCGGATGAGAAGAATCCTGCTTTCGCTATATTGACCAGCGCCATCTTCGCCCATGCTTTTCTGTCAGCATATGCTGCAAGAGCTTTTTCTTTTGTCTCTTTGTAAGAATCAAAGTCTAAGAATGTCATGAACCAGTCTTTGTTGATCAGCTCATTTTTCAGGCGTGTCAGGTTCTCCTCACAGCCGACTTTCAGCATCTCATCACTTGTGATGAAGTCAACGGCCGCTTTGATCGCCTCATTGTTCTCATAGTAATCTTTCGCAACATAATCAGCCTTTGCGTAATGCTCGATCACTTCATCGCTGGACGCGCCGATTACAAAGATGTTGTCGTCGCCTACAGCCTCGTGGATCTCTACATTCGCTCCGTCCTCTGTTCCCAGAGTCACGGCGCCGTTGAGCATGAACTTCATATTTCCTGTTCCGCTGGCCTCTTTGGAAGCAAGGGAGATCTGCTCGGAAATATCGCATGCCGGGATCAGCTTGCCGGCCTTTGTCACATTGTAGTTCTCTACCATGACAACTCTCAGGTATCTGTTTACCTCAGGATCATTGTTGATAATCTCCTGCAGGCAGAGGATCAGATGGATGATATCTTTCGCGATCACGTAAGCCGGAGCTGCTTTCGCGCCAAAGATCGCTGTCACCGGAGCTGCCGGGATCTTTCCTGCCTTGATCTCCAGATATTTGTCAATGATATACAATGCGTTCAGCTGCTGCCGTTTATACTCGTGGAGACGTTTTGCCTGAATATCGAAGATCGTATCCGGGCTTACCTCCAACCCCTGAGTCTCACGCAGGTAAGCGCACAGGTCTTCTTTGTTCTTGTGCTTGATCTCAAGCAGCTTATCAAGAATTTTGTCATCATCTTTGTACGACAGAAGTTTCTCAAGTTCCGCGGCATCCGTCCTGTATCCCGTTCCGATCGTCTCGTCCAGCAGGGCGGTCAGACGCGGATTGCAGTGGATGAGCCAGCGGCGGAATGTGATTCCGTTTGTCTTGTTGTTGAACTTCTCCTGATAAATCTTGTAGAAGTTGTTCAGCTCAGAGTTCTTGAGGATCTCTGTGTGCAACGCGGCAACACCGTTTACGCTGAATCCGTAGTGGATATCGATATGTGCCATATGCACTGTGTCACTGCGGTCGATGATGGCAACGCTCTCATCCTCGTATTTTCTTCTTACTTTGTCGTCCAGCACCTCGATGATCGGCATAAGCTGGGGAACTACTTTCTTCAGGTAGTCTACCGGCCATTTTTCAAGCGCCTCGGCAAGGATAGTATGGTTTGTATATGCGCATGTTCTGGATACTACGTCGATAGCGTAGTCCATATCCATGCCTCTCTCCATGAGCAGACGGATCAGTTCCGGGATCACCATAGTCGGATGTGTATCGTTGATCTGGATCACCGCGTAATCCGGCAGGTCATACAGGTTGCTTCCCTTTGCCGTGCACTCGTCGAGAATGAGCTGTGCGCCGCTGCTTACCATGAAGTACTGCTGGTAGATACGGAGCAGTCTTCCCTGCTCGTCGCTGTCGTCCGGATAGAGGAACAGCGTCAGATTCTTCTGGATGTCTTCTTTATTGAAATCAATCCCTTCTTCCACGATAGACTCGTCAACAGAGTCAATATCGAAGAGATGAAGTTTATTTGTCTTGTTATTGTAGCCTGTCACTTCGATGTCATACATTCTCGCATTGACATTGAGCCCTTTAAACTGCACCGGATATACCGTGTCAGTCTTCTTAAGCCATGATTTCTCCTCGATCCACGGATTCGGAGTCTCCTTCTGCAGATGATTCTCGAATTCCTGCTTGAACAGACCGAGATGATAGTTCAGGCCGATCCCGTCTCCTGCAAGCCCGAGTGTTGCGATGGAGTCAAGGAAACATGCCGCCAGACGTCCCAGACCGCCGTTTCCAAGCGACGGCTCCGGCTCAGCCTCTTCAATCTCACAGATATCTTTCCCGTTCTTCTCCAGCATCTCTTTTACTTCCTGATAGATGCCTAAATTTATCATATTGTTGGAGAGCAGCTTTCCGATCAGGAACTCCGCTGAAATATAATAAAGTTTCTTCTTGCTGTCTGTGCGCTCTTTCCCGGCCGCCATCTCCTGTACAACAGCAAGCAGTCCGTCGTAGATTTCTTTGTTGGAAGCCTGTGCGACCGGCTTTCCAAGGTACGCTTCTACCTTTTCCTGAATATTCATGATAGTAGTTCTCCTTTCAAAAAAAGAATCCATATGTCTTATCTCTATGATTCGCATTATAGTACCAATTCCATGGGATTTCTTGCAATATACTTCCCTTTTATTGTACAATACTATCATTACAGTTCAGCCATCCGATGTCAGGAAACGGATTTATGCTCGCATGAGGATCCGGCGACTGACGATCAGATGAGCTGAGCGCGGGCTGAACCATTGTACACTGTCACGAAAGAGGCATAACATGAACCTGAACGAATATCAGAATTATCGTGAAACGAAATCTCACACGACAGCAGAATTTCCATACAATACATATCTTTGTTCTATCCCGGATGACTTTCCGTCCGTGCCTCTGCACTGGCATGAAGAGCTTGAGCTGATCGTGATCAAGAAAGGCCGGGGGATTGTCTCCGCTGATCTGGAGAAGCGTTCTGTCACCTCCGGGGATATTATTCTCATTCGCCCCGGACAGCTCCATTCCATCGAACAGGAGCAGGGGTATTCTATGGAGTACGAAAATATTATAATGAAACCGGAGCTGCTCATATCCGGTGAGAACGACCTGTGCGCAGTCCGCTTTATTTTCCCCTTTCTCAACGGTGAAATCTCGTCGGACGCATACCTGACTCCTGCCGTTTCCTATTATAATGATGCCTCCGAATGCATCCGACAGATCGATCTGTTGTGCGGCACCAGAACGGAAGGATACCAGCTCGCAGTAAAAGGTCTTCTGTTTCAGTTTTTCTATCTGCTCATCTCCAACCGGCAGAAAAAAGAGACTACGTCGATATCTCAGACGAAGTCTCTCGAAAAAATGAAAACCATATTAAAATATGTGGAGGAACACTATACAGAGCACATCACGGTCGATGATATGGCGGCTCTCACCTACTACAGCAAATCCCACTTCATGAAATTCTTCAAGAGGCATATGGGGACGGGATTTATTGAGTACCTCAATGATTACCGCCTGACTATGGCCGAACGGATGCTGAAGTCTTCAGACTCCTCTGTACTTGAGATCGCGGAGCAGAGCGGATTTGACAACCTGTCATATTTTAACCGAATCTTTAAGCGAAAGTACGGGATGGCTCCCGGAAAGTGGCGGAGGCAGGTTTATAATGTTTGAGGGCATAGTGGGAAATGGCTTACAGCGCTGAATCTTGTGGAAAAGTTTGAGTAATTATTGCATTTTCCGACGTATAATAGTAGAATAGTTATTACGTGAGTCAACCTATATAATACATCAAAAAGGAGCCTAAGAACATGCCAGTTCCAAAGGAAAGAGAAGTCTACAAACGTTCAACAGCGAAAGAACGTGTTTATCTTACCCTTCGTCAGTGGATCATTGACGGCACGCTTCAACCGGAAGAGAGACTGAATGATACAGAACTTGCAGAATATTTTTCTGTCTCCCGTACTCCTGTGCGGGAAGCGATCCAGATGCTGAGCGAACAGAAATTAGTCCATATTATTCCCTCCAGCGGCACATTCGTATCTCCGATTGATCCGCAGGACATGGCATATGTATACCAGCTTCTGGGGAAACTGCAGGCAGTCGCAATAGACTTCTGCATCAGCACTCTCGATGAGCAAAAACTGGATCATTTAACCCGGTTAAACGAAAAATTCCTTGAACTTGCCGGTACCGGCAGTTCCGCAGATATTCACGCAGCAGACCGCAAGTTTCACAACTATCTGGCACAGCTGAGTGAAAACCCGTATCTGATCTCATTTACAGACCAGCTTACACTGCAGGCATGCCGTAATGAAAATCAGTTTTTTAAAAATTATTCACGCCAGCGCACCAGTTATGAAAATCATCGGCGTATTATAGATGCGCTTATAAAGAGGGATCTGAAAACTGCTCAGAAAGAAGCAGAAGACAACTGGCTCATTTCCATAGATTATGAATCGTGAATCTTACATAAAAAGGACTGCTGGGATTTCCAACAGTCCTTTTTGTATTTATTCTGCCGCGGGCTTTGCAGTTTCCTTATCTGTCACTTTTCTGTATATCCTGTAAATCGCTGCAAATATACAGATTCCTACTCCAATCCACCCCGATACCGATACAAGAACGTTAATGATCTGTGCATACGATCCGAGACAGCTTACTCCAAATCCGAGAATTACGATAATAATGCCCATAATCCGATACCGTTTTGTCTCCGGTTTTGCAAAATACTCTGCACAAATGAGAGCGATCGGAGCCGTCGTTGTATAAGATGCAAGAACGATAATAACTACCAGGGCTATTCCAAGTTTCGGCGCGTGCGCCGCCGCGATACTGACGTTCGGCGCCTGAGATCCAATGGTCAGACTCGCATTTGCAATCTGTGACGCGATCATCATAAAGCAGACAATCCCAAGGATTGTAAATGCAGCGGCTACCCACAGCACTGTTTCCTTTTTCGTCGCACCTCGGTCTACGGTATAGCAGCTGACATAATAGGATGCGAAGAACAGGATCAGATAAGTGAAGTGCAGAATCGTAGAACCCCACCAGGTGGATCCGATTCGGCTTACATTATCCGCAGCAAGAAGCATTTCCGAACCCTTTGCGATCCCGTCCGTTCCATTTATAAGGCCGATTAAAAGAACAATAAACATAACGACCACGATAAATGGTGCAATCGCGCTTATGATCTCCAGCAGACGCTTAAATCCAAAGCAAACAGACGCGATCAGAAGCAGTGTCAGGACGACCGAACCAATGTAGTGCGATATTCCATAATACTGACTTACAATATAACCTGTCCCGGAAATCAGCTGGACAAGCGAACAAAAGACAAAGGCTACCGTATAATAGTAGATAACGGTTCCCACATATTTTCCTAGAAAAAAGATAAAGCAGTCCTTTGGCGAGTCCAACTGGTGTTTCTGACATGTCAGGATAATGACAAGCGCCAGCGCAGCAAGCAACACCTGCACAATGATTACGCCGACCATTCCCATTGCTCCCTGTGTGGCGTATGCCTGGAAAAATTCCTGGCCTGATCCTGTAGAAGCACCGATATAGTATGCGATCATGGCGCCGGTCATACTGATAACAAATCGTAATCTTATTTTTTTATTTTCATCTTTCATAAACCCTACCTCCGGGATCATTCTCTGATCTGATGCAGTTTTCTGCTTCCTGTGGACAGTCTCTCATATCCGTCCGCCGTAATCACATAGTTTTCTTCTATACAGAACACTCCGCTTTCAACAATGATTCCCGGCTCAAGATTGATGATCATCCCCTCTTTCAGCACGCCCTCTTCGTGAATCGTAACAGATACAGGCTCTGTGCTCATAAGCCCCATTCCATGTCCCATACGTCCGCAGTCATAAGTTGCCTCGTATCCGCGTTTCTCCAAAGCCTTGCCGCAGGCGCGCGCCACGTCGGCAATCGGTACTCCCGGTGCCATAATGGACGCTGCTTCGTCCGTCACATCATAAATCTCGTCCTGCATACGGTTTCTTTCATCGCTGATCGGTCCCACGATACCTGCCCGGCAGAAATCAGACCAGTAGCCGTTGTATACCGCACCCAGATCAAGCCAGAGCATATCGCCTTTTTCAATTCTGCGCTCCGAGCTGATCGCGCTGATGCGCTCGTAATTTCCCGGACCGCTTGTGATAATTACAAAACCGGGATACTCCGCCCCTCCTTCGAGCATAAACTGCTGTGCCAGCATAGAAATCTCGCGTTCCGTCATCCCTGCCTCTATTGCTTCAAATGTCTTATCATGCGCATATCCGGTAGCTTCACATGCAATCCTGTGGCATGCAACTTCAGCAGGTGACTTAATGATCCGCTGTTTCCAGATCAGAGGAGAAGCATCCGCCAAATTTTCAGGTCCGATCAGCTCCCGTAGTTTCAGGAATGTATCCGGCTGATAATTGATTCTCTGTTCATGTCCCAGTTCCAGTCCTATTTTACCCGGAGCCATATGGAGTTCCTCCATGATCTGGTAAAGTTCCTGTGCTGTAGGTCCCAGCAGACTGTCGAAATTGCGGCTGTCACATCCGAAAGATTTAATCGCCGCCTCCGGCGTTACAAAGGTCTGTGTATACAGAACAGGCTTTCCTGTCATTGGAATGAACAGGAACATGGGACGGGTAAATGTCGTCCACGGAGCATGAGTACGATACCCCGAATAGTAATTGATATTCGCTTCCGCCGATACCATCATACCAGACATTCCCGCTTCTTCCATGTTAGCGCGGCAATTTTCAATACGTGATGCAAATTCTTCTTTCGTGAACTTAATTATTTCTCTCATTGTAATTCCTCCTAAATAATTTCATTAACCGCGTTTCTTTTCCTTATATAAGGCGCAGAGATTTGCATAAATCTCGCACGCCTGCAAAATCTCGTCCAGCGGGCAGAATTCATCTCGCATATGAGCTGTTTTCGAGCTTCCCGGCCCAATTACAACCGTCGGTATTTTATAGATTCCTGCGGTGGTAACCGCATTGGTAGAGAATCCCATTTTCTCCAGCGAAGCTCTTTTCCCCGTCACCGCTTCACAGGCAGTTTTCGCACACTGCACCAGTACACTGTCAGCCGCTATTTCCCATGCCGGAAGAAACGAATGCAGCAGTATCGGTTCCCCACGCCAGCTTGTTCCCGGGATGTCTGTGATCTCCCAGAACGCGTCTTCCTCTCTGATCAGTTCCTCCATCTCTCTGCTGATATAGGATTCATCCTCTTCCAGGCTCAGCCGCCGGTCAAGTGTAATCGTTGCTGATTCCGGAACTGAATTGGCAGATGCCGTCACACAGCTTAAACCTGTAACAGCCACAGAACCGCCTTCCGGACCTCCCGGCAATTTTTCAGCCAGTTGTTCTACCCGGTCGATAATACGCGACAGGCTGTATACAGGATTCACGCCTAGTTCCGGACAGCTTCCGTGAACGGATTGCCCGCGGGCGGTAATCTGAAGAAGTGCACGTCCTCTGTGACCATATCCGATTGACAGTTCTGTAGCCTCGCAGATAACCACTGCCTCCGGATTCAGATGCTCCTCTTCCAAAAGATATCGGACTGCCTGACCGTCATAGTCCTCCTCCATTACTGACGCTGTTATAAAAATACTTTTCTCCGACAACAGACCAAGCTCTCTGGCGATCGCTGCAGCATATATAGATGCGGCAAGCGCTCCCTTCATGTCCACAGAACCACGTCCAAACAGTCGTCCCTCTCTCATTTCTCCTCCAAACGGATCTACGGACCAGTCCTCTTCATCGATGACTCCGACCGTATCCATATGGGAATCAAACATGATTCTGTCGGGACCGTTTCCTGCTCTACCTATCACATTTCCCATCCGGTCCGTTTTTACCTCATCGTAACCGAGCTGCTTCATTTTTCCGGCGACCAATTTTGCCATTTCTCCCTCCTCTCCGGTCATACTCGGACAGCGCACCATGTCGGCAGCAAATTCAAGAATTTCTGCCTGCCGTTCCATAACAGCTTTATGAATTTTTTCCCTCATATATAATCCTCCTGTAATTATCAGGATCTGTATCTCCTTCCGTACTAAACAGCAGAATGACCGCATCTTTGTCCACCCCTGCCATCTCCTTTAACAAGCCAAGCTCCTTATCCCCGCACAGGGCACAGAGGAGACCTGTAGTAACTGCACCGCTCTCCCCGGATATTACAGTGTTGTCACCTTTCTCCGGAACACGCAGTATTCTCATTCCATAAGCCGAAATATAATCAGGACAGGTATAGTACCACTCTACATAATCGCGGAGGACAGGCCATGTGACGGTACATGGCTCGCCACAGTTCAGGCCGGCCATCATTGTCGGCCCTGTATCGACAGCCGGGTGTGGTTTTCCATCATTCATTCTGGCTGACTGATAAATACATGCCATATTCTCCGGTTCTACAACAGCAAATACCGGTCTGTTCTCCTCATACCGGTTTGCCAGATATCCTACGATACTTCCCGCCATTGCTCCGACTCCGGCCTGCAAAAAAACATGTGTCGGCCGTTTGTATCCGGCTTCTTCCAGCTGCTGCACAGCCTCCTCTCCCATTGTTGTATATCCCTGTATGATCCATGACGGGATCTCCTCGTATCCCTTCCAGCTCGTATCCTGTACCAGATGCCATCCGTTTTTGTCTGCCATTTCTGCAGCGTAGCGGACCGTATCGTCATATCCCGTTTCCATAATCTTTACTTCGGTATTTCCAATCCCGCGTATCGCTTCAGCCCGGATCTCCGAAGAGCCGGCCGGCATGTATACATGTGCTCTGCATCCGAGCATAGAGGCTGTCCATGCCACTCCTTTACCATGATTTCCGTCTGTGGCTGTTACAAATTCCATGCTTTCAATTCTTTCTTTCCATCTTGGATCTTTCAGTTCCCGGAAAGTGACCTGCGTTTCATCAAGCCCCAGTTCACGGCATATAATCCGTGTCAGAGCATATAATCCTCCCAGTCCCTTAAAAGCATTTAATCCAAATCGTTTCGACTCATCTTTCACAAAAACCGCCTTCACGCCGAGTTTTTGTGTCAGCCCTTTCAGACACACAAGAGGAGTCGGACTGTATTCTTCAAAGCTCTGATGCAGATGATATGCGGGAGCAACCGCTTCCGGATTAAGAAAATCGGGGCCCTTTTTATGAGATACGGACTCATTTTTTACTGCTCTGATATAACTCGCCTGATATTCTTTCATATCATTCGCCCTCTGCAATCGCTTCAATCTCACACAGTGCTTTCATAGGCAGTTCTTTTACCGCTATACAGCTTCTGGCCGGATATGAAGTGAAATATCTGGAATATACCTGATTAAACAGTGCGAAATCATTCATGTCTGCAAGATAACATGTTGTTTTCACAACTTTATCCAATGATAAGCCTTCCCTTTCCAGAACAGCTCTGACATTCTTGCAGCTCTGCTCAGCCTGTGCCTCGATTCCCTCCGCAGTCATCCCGGATTCAGGATCAACCGGCAGTTGACCAGAAGTAAATACCAGATTCCCAGACCGTATCCCCTGAGAATACGGGCCAATCGCCGCCGGCGCGTTTGACGTTTCGATTTTTTTCATGTTGCACACCTTCCTTCCCGCTATATTTAATCGCATATACAGTTTGCATTCTATGCACATTAAATAAAGCATTTTTTATTTATTTTTTACAGTATAACATAATGATATATTAAATTCAATATGCAATATATCGGATATAGTACAATACATCGACAGCAGGGGCATGTTCACTCCTCTATTCCTTATTTTGCCTGAAAATCTGGTCACACAGATCTGATTTACTTCCCGAATCCGCAGTTTGGATATGTGCACACCTCACAGTTCAGACACATTCCTCCCTCGCCCAGCACGCTGAAATCTTCCGCGCTTAGATGCTCTCCTGCAACGATACGCGGCAGCACAAGATCAAAGATCGTGCGCTTTGAATACATGACGCAGCCGGGCAGTCCCATGACCGGGATATCCCCTCTGCATCCGCATACCTCATCCGGACTCTGCGCTCCTGGTTCCTGTGCTCCTGTATTCCGTGCATCTGTTCCATTATTCGCCTGCTTTTTATAAGCCAGCATAAACATAGCGCCGGGCAGGACAGGGGCTCCATAGGTAACGACTTCATCCGATGCATTCCGGATGGCAAGAGGCGTCCTGTCATCGGGATCCACGCTCATGCCGCCGGTACAGACGACCATATCCGCACCTTTGTCGATCCAGTCATTGATCGCTCCTGTCGTCATATCTGCATTATCATCGCACAGCACATGCCCTATGACTTCCACACCGCACTCTTCCAGTTTCTCTTTTACTACTGGGGTAAACTTGTCCTCAATCCGTCCCCGGTATACCTCGCTTCCCGTGGCGATGATCCCTGCTTTCATCTTACGGAACGGAAGGATCCGAAAAACAGGTTCATCTCCGCAGATTTCTTTCACCCGGTTCATCTTCTCCTCTTCGATCACAAGAGGAATCACACGCATTCCCACGATCTTATCGCCTTTTTTTACCGGGAAATCCCCGTGCCTGGAAGCCAGAACTATCTGTCCCATGGCGTTTACCGCATTTAATTTTTCTCTGTCAATCTTTAAGAGACCGTTCTCCTCTGCAGTCAGCTCAATCTTGCCTTCCTTTGCCTCGGATGCTTTCATATATACGCCCTGGCATACCTGACGCAGTATTTCCGCCGCATCATTTTCGTGAAGCATCCCTTCCTGCTGCTCCCACACGTACAGGTGCTCCTTTCCGACGGAGAGCAGAACCGGAATATCTTCTTCTGTAACTACATGGCCTTTCCGGAACACAGCATCTTTCACCACACCCGGAATGATCTGTGTAATGTCGTGGCAGAGCACACTGCCGACTGCATCTTCTGTCCTGATCAATTTCATAGTCTGGTGCCTCCTGGTTTTACTTACAGTACAATTTATAACTCATCGAGTTCCTTCATCCACACTGCCGCACACGCATCGCTTGGCATTCTCCAGTCGCCTCTGGGGGAGAGCGCTACCGTACCGATCTTCGGCCCGTCCGGCAGGCAGGAACGTTTAAACTGCTGAGAGAAGAACCTCCGGCAGAACGTCCTTAGCCACTTCAGGATCGTCTCCCTGTCATAATCACCATCAAACGTAAGCTCTGCCAGCCGGAAGATCTTCGCCGGTTCGTATCCGAAACGCAGCATATAGTAAAGGAAGAAATCATGAAGCTCGTACGGCCCTACAAGATCCTCCGTCTTCTGCGCGATGTCTCCGTCTTTTGGCGGAAGAAGTTCCGGACTCACAGGAGTATCAAGAACATCGTAAAGAACTCGCCGCAGCTCCATGTCAGATGTATCATCCGCCACATATTTGACAAGATGACGGACAAGCGTTTTCGGCACGGATGCATTGACGCCGTACATGGACATATGATCGCCATTGTACGTTGCCCAGCCGAGCGCCAGCTCCGACATATCCCCGGTGCCGATGACCATGCCTCCCGTCCGGTTGGCGATATCCATAAGCACCTGAGTGCGCTCCCTTGCCTGTGAATTCTCATAAGTCACGTCATGGTCCTCCGGGTTCTGACCGATATCGCGGAAATGAATACTCACTGCTTCTGCAATCGGAACTTCTTTCAGCGTCGCACCCGTCTTTTCCGCCATCTCGCAAGCATTGCTGTATGTCCGGTCCGTTGTTCCAAAGCATGGCATCGTCACCGCAAGAATCTCTTTCTTATCGCGCCCGAGCATATCAAAAGCTCTCGCTGTCACAAGAAGCGCAAGCGTAGAATCCAGCCCGCCCGAGATACCGACAACGGCTGTCTTGGAGCAGGTGTGCGCCAGCCGCTTCTTAAGTCCCATTGCCTGGATCGTCAGTATCTCTTCGCACCTTTCTGCCCTGGCCTTCTCATCCGCAGGTACAAACGGCTTTTTCGGGAATACCCTGGTAAGCTCCGTCTCCTCTTCCTTATTAATATAAAACGGGATCTGGATGAGCATTTGTCCGGTCACAGCTTTAAATGTCGTGTTTTTCCGCCTCTCACTGATGATCCTCTGGATATCCAGTTCCGAGTAGATGATCTCATTGTGATACCGGTCCGCCTGCTTTAAGATCGCTCCGTTCTCCGCAATGATATTGTGTCCTCCGAACACCACATCCGTGGTTGATTCACCCTCTCCGGCATTTGCATATATATATCCGGCGATCAGACGTGCAGACTGTCCGGCGATCAACTCTCTCCGGTACCGGTCTTTACCGATCGTCTCGTCGCTGGCGGAACAGTTTACGATCACTGTCGCTCCCTCTAAAGCTGCCCCGATACTCGGCGGAACAGGAGACCATACATCCTCGCAGATTTCTGCGGACACGACCAGGTCTTCCATCTGAGCCTCCTTAAACAGAAGCTGCGGTCCGAAAGGCACTCTCTGGCCGTTGAAATAAATATATCCCGCCGTGTCCGGTCCGGGCGTGAACTGCCGCATCTCGTAAAACTCCGCATAATTCGGAAGAAATGTCTTTGTCGTAAGCCCGATCACCTTTCCCTGGTTCAAGGCCGCAGCCACATTGTACAACTTCCCCCCGACTGACAGCGGCGCGCCCACAAAGGCGAGGATATCCTTGTCTTTTGTGTATTCTGCGATCTTGACAAGCGCGTCTTTGGCCGCCTTTAAAAGCACGTCCTGGGTAAACAGATCCCCGCATGTGTAACCGGTTATACACAGTTCCGGAAATACGATGATCTTTGCTTTCTGTCCGCCTGCTTCGCTGATCGCCTCACATATCTTCTCCGTGTTGAACGCTACATCCGCCACCCGGATATCCGGCGTAGCAGCGGCAACTTTTACAAATCCATGTCTCATGTCTTCATCCGCCTTTCTCATCGGGGACGTAGTGAAATCGACTTTTACTACGTCCCCGTTCACACTTTCTTCACATTTTCTTATCTGGCCTTTGCCTTTTTCAGCAGCTCTTTCAGCTCATCTACCGTATAACTGTATGCTGTATTACAGAAGTGGCACTTCACTTCGATATCCTTACCGTCGTCGATCATCGACTGTATTTCTTTCTTTCCGATACTGATGATTGCTTTCTCTATCCGCTCTTTAGAGCAGTTGCACGAAAACGAGGCAGGCATCTTATCCGTGATCTCGAGATCCAGCCCGTCCAACACCTGGGAGAGCATATCTTCAGGCGTGTGGCCGTTATCAAGCATGGACGTCACTGGCTGGATATTCCGGATATTGTCCTCCAGCCTGTTCAGGACCTCGTCCTCCACAAACGGCATCACCTGCACGATAAATCCTCCTGCGCACCGCACCGTGTTATCTCCTTCCATAAGTACGCCCAGACCTACAGAGGACGGAACCTGCTCCGATGTAGCAAAATAATAGGTCAGATCTTCTGCGATCTCTCCTGTCTGCAGAATCGTCTGGCCGGAATACGGTTCCTTCAGCCCCATATCCTTGATCACAGTCATGACGCCCTGTCCGAGCGCTCCTCCCACATCCAGCTTCCCGTTTTTGGGCGGAAGCATCACGCCGGGATCAAATACATATCCTTTTACATGTCCCTGACTGTCCGCTGTCACAGTCAGGCCCTGGATCGGCCCGGAACATTTGATCTGGATCGTCAGTATATCCGTCGGATTCTTCATCATGCTTCCCATAAGAACTCCGCCGGTCAGCAGTCTCCCCAGAGCCGCAGTCGCCACCGGGCTTGTCCCGTGACGCTCCCTTGCTTCCTCCACCAGTTCTGTTGTCACCGCAGCGAATGCGCGTATCTGTGTATGCGCCGCGGAAGCTCTAATAATATAGTCTTTCATTTTCGTTATCTCCTTATTATCCTCTGGCAAATTTTGCCGGCTGTTTCCCCGATTCCCGGGCGATCACGCAGATCCGCCCGGCCATGTCCGACGGTTTCTCTTTTGTATCCATATCATAAGCAGCCTCAAATACAAGACCTGCATTCTCGAGAAGTCCCCGGATTTCTTTCAGAGTATATCCTCTCTGATAATGAATTTCTTTGTATTTCCGATAAAGCTGCGTCATATGATCTGGATGCGTTTCATCAGGGTTTTTCTCCTGGATAAAGAGCGTCAGACTGTATTCATTGAGCCGCTCTTTTTCATAATAATAATTATCCCAGATAAAACTGCACTCTCCTCTGTCCTCGGCTATAGTACAGTTCCCAATGGTCTCCCGGTATTTATAGTCTGTGTTGAAATCAAACAGAAAAATACCGCCCGGATCAAGGTAATTATTCACAAGCCGGAACACTTCTTCCAGTTCTTTCGGTTCCGTTACGTAATTAACAGAATCGCATACGCTCACCACCGCACGCACGGTACCATACAACTCGAATTCCCGCATATCCTGTAGCAGATACAGGATATCATGCCCGGATTCAATACGTTTTTCCACAGCGATCTCGAGCATGGCCTCGGAATTGTCTGCTCCTATCATATCATATCCGTATCCGGCCAGTATTTCCGTCATTGTCCCGGTGCCGCATCCAAGATCCAGGACAAGCCCGTCTTTCACGCCATATTTACATAGCATATCGTGTATATATACTCCCCATTCCTCATAAGGAACATTATCCATAAATATATCATACACTGCTGCAAAACCTGTATATGCTTCCAAAACAAATCCCTCCTGCAACTAAAAGTGTAACATATTTTCAGAAAAAATGGCACCGGGAATTCGGAAAGGATTGCTGTCACGGTAACAGCTCTCCTTGTTATCCACAGCAGATGCAGTGCGTGTAAAAGGGAAAAAGGAGAATGGTGCGGCAACCGTTCCCCTTTTTAAAGCAAATGTCATATTGTGTTTTCCGTACCACATAACAAATATGGCGGTCATACATTACACCTTGCTCAAATCATCCAGTTTGTGAGCCTGTTCGGAAAGTTCACGGACCATCGCCGAACACTCCTGCGACGCTGCAGCATTGGACTGGACAATCCCCGAAACCACTCCCAGATCGTCTTTGATACTGTTCACCGAGTTCATCTGGGATTCTGTCCGCTCAGAGATACGGATGGACTGGGAAGCCACTTCCTCCACACTCTCTTTGATCCGTTCCATAGCTGCGGAAGTTTTTGTAGCCACACTGCTGCCCTGGTTCACGGCCTCGCGACAGCGATTCAGCACCTGCATAATATTCTGGGCTGCTTCACTGCTGTGTCCGGCCAGAGTCCGGACTTCCTCTGCCACCACCGCAAATCCTTTTCCGCTCACTCCGGCACGGGCAGCCTCTACGGAGGCGTTGAGTGCCAGGATATTAGTCTGGAATGCCAGTGACTGGATGGAATTGATCGTAGATTCAATAGACTGCACACTGGACTCGATATCGGCAATGGAACTTAACAGTTCCTGCATCTGAGCATCGCCGTCGCCGGCATGGCGTCGCATAGTTTCCGACGCATTCCGGACTTCAGCTGCCTGATCGGCTGTATCTGAAATCTGACGGTATATCTCTTCGACAGCATTCGATACATTAGTAAGAGAAGCCGCCTGACTGGTAGAACCGCTGGCCAGACTGTCAGACTGGTCGGCAAGACTTCTTGCCTCTCCGGAAATATGAGTCGCTATCTGAGCGATCTGCTTTAACAGTTGCTGCTGATCGCCAAGTACCTGCTCATTTTGCTTCTGCTTTTTATCCAACTCGCCCAGAAGACGAGACGATGTCTTTTCCTGATCATTTGCCTCAGTAATATAGAATATGCTGTTCTTCACAGCCTGGTCCAGTAAAATATATGCCACAAGGATTGCCAGCAGGCACTCGCCCAAAACCATAGGCTCCTCTATCAACCGGTTATTCATGATACTGAGGACCGCACACTCAGCAATGAACAGAATTACACTGCATATACAGCAAAGTCTCACCAGAGGACGAGACAGAAACAGGGCCGACATGGCGATAGAACAGGCGTACAACGCCGCACCCGGGGCCAGTTCTCCGGAAAATATCTGCGCTACAAAAATAATAACATCGATCCACACTATCATAAATATACTCAGTCCTTTGATAGTGTCGGGACGCGCCATAAAGCGGCACGGAATCAACAGCACAGCGCCCATTAGTATAAGCGCAACCACCAGTGGCCAGTTGCCGGAAAGTAAATAGCACAACGCGTAAAGTACCATAGCGGCACTGACAATAATAGAACAATTTTTCAGGACTTTCATTTGGTCGATCAATAGACATCCCCTCCATTTCTTTCTTTTGCACTTAAAAAAACTGCTCTTTCCAAATTCAAATCTAGAATATCAGAAAGTTGTCGATTTGTCATGATAAATAGTGTCACAAAATGTATTTTATGTCCAAAAATAAAAAAATAGTTCTTTCCTTTACCATGGTCAAGTGCTATAATATTCTGGACTCTGCGTTAAGAAGTCGTTAAAATCTAGAAAGGAATGTAAGTAACATGGAAAACAAAAATGAGTTCAAACCGTATATTCCCGCGGACAGGGTCGTTCCGGAGTTTACGGTAACTTCTGTTCTCATCGGTATCATCCTTGCGGTTGTGTTTGGCGCTGCCAATGCATACATCGGACTGATTGTCGGTATGACCGTATCCGCGTCTATCCCGGCGGCAGTTATTTCTATGGGCATCATCCGCGTAATCATGCGCAGGGATTCTATCCTTGAGAATAACCTCGTACAGACAATCGGCTCTGCCGGTGAGTCTCTGGCGGCAGGAGCAATTTTCACGCTTCCTGCGCTTTTCCTCTGGGCAGAGGAGGGGAAGATTGAATTTCCGAGCATCGTGACAATCTTCTTCATCGCATTATTCGGCGGTATCCTCGGCGTCTGCTTCATGGTGCCACTGCGTCAGGCTCTGATCGTAGAGGAGCATGGAACACTGCCGTTCCCGGAAGGAACCGCATGCGCTGAAGTCCTTCTCGCAGGAGAAGAAGGCGGCTCGAAAGCCGGCACTGTGTTTGCAGGACTCGGTATCGCTGCTGTTTACAAATTTGTCGCAGATGGATTTAAGGTGTTCCCCAGTGAGATCGGATATGCTTTCAAGAGCTATGCAGGATCCCAGATCGGAATCCAGGTGCTCCCGTCCCTTGCAGGAGTGGGCTTCATCTGCGGACCGAAGATTTCCAGCTATATGCTGGCCGGCGGCACCCTGAGCTGGTTCGTGCTTATGCCGGCAATCGCACTGTTCGGCGGGGATGCGACAATCTTTCCGGGCGAGGTAAGCATCACCCGAATGCTGACAATGGAGGGCGGAGGACCGTCCCTTCTGTGGAGTAACTATATCAAATACATCGGAGCCGGAGCTGTAGCGGCCGGCGGTATCATCAGCCTGATCAAGACGTTCCCGCTGATCGTCCGCACATTCAGACAGGCAATGTCCAGCATGAGCCGGAAACATGTACAGAGCAATACGCTCCGCACACAGCAGGATCTCCCGATGCCGGCGCTCCTTGTCGTTATCGTTGCGATCGTCATCCTGATCTGGATTATCCCGACATTCCCGGTAAGTCCGATCGGCTCACTGATCATCGTGATCTTCGGATTCTTCTTTGCATCCGTGTCCTCACGTATGGTCGGTCTCATCGGCTCATCCAACAACCCGGTATCCGGTATGGCCATCGCCACCCTGCTGATCGCTACGCTTCTTCTGAAAGTAACGGGAACAACGGGTACGACCGGCATGGTAGGCGCCATCGCGATCGGCGGCGTAATCTGTATCATCGCTGCAATTGCAGGCGATACATCCCAGGACCTGAAGACAGGTTTCATCGTAGGCGCTACGCCGAAGAAACAGCAGCTTGGTGAGATGATCGGTGTCGTTGTATCCGCAGCGGCAATCGGCGGCGTGCTCTATCTGCTGAATGCCGCATGGCAGTACGGCTCCGAGGAGCTTCCGGCGGCACAGGCTACCATGATGAAGATGCTTGTCGAAGGTATTATGAACGCAGAGCTTCCGTGGGCGCTTATTTTCATCGGGGTATTCATCGCAATCGTTATCGAAATCCTCCAGATTCCGGTTATGCCGTTCGCAGTCGGTATGTATCTGCCGTTCAGCTTAAGCGCAGGTATTATGGCCGGCGGTATTATGCGTTTCATTGTTGAGAAGATCAAAGGCACAGACGAGGAGAAAAAAGAACGTGTGGACAGAGGAATCCTCTTTACATCCGGTCTTATCGCCGGCGAGGGTATCATCGGTATTGTGCTTGCAGTCCTTGCAGTCGTAGAGGCGGATAAAGTAATTCAGCTTAAATCCGGTCTGCCGCAGTGGTGCAGCCTTATCATCTTCGTCGCACTCCTTGCTTTCCTCTATACAAGATGCATGAAGAAGGATAAAAAATAAGCTATAATGACAGAAGATGCAGCCTGCCTCTTGCAGGCTGTTTCTTTCTGTGTTATGTTATGATCTACCAGGAGGAGATCTCTTTAAATTATGATGAAAAAGAATGCAGACAACTATCTTGATTATATTCCGGTAAAGAATCCGGATATCGAATACGAATCCGACGAAAACGGGAAGGTGACAGTATTTATTGAGTGGAAGGGATTCTACCACAGGATCGCGCAGAAATTTTTCCACCGCCCGCGTGTCAGCGACGTGAAGCTGGATAATTACGGCAGTTTCGTATGGCTTGCCATCGATAACGCCAAAGACGTACACCAGCTCTCCAAAGAACTGGACGCAGAATTCCCAAAGATGGAGAAATCCCTTTCAAGGCTGATCAAGTTCCTTGAAATCCTTCACGACAACCGTCTGATCCACTGGAAAGGAGAGAAAATAAAATAATGCTCAGATACATCCCTTATGTCCTCCTTTTCGCACTTGCCACCATGATTATCTACGGCTGGGGGCTATGGCGTTCCATGCGCCAGCAGAGAGATCTTGCCAATATGCTGAGCGCCAAAGGCGTGTCCGCAGTGAAAAAAGCTCTGAAGAAAAAGGGACCTTTAAGCGCCAAAGATCTGGAGCCTTTCGTAGAAAACCTGACTGCCAGGCAGCCTTTCAGCAAGGAACAGATAGGAGTGACCGACGCCGGGAAGTTCCTCGAGTCGATCCTTCCATACATGGTCAGACAGAAAATGATAACCGAGATAAGAGAAAATGGAAAAGCTGTCTATCAGTTACTCAGATAACTGACAGGCAGCTTTGTCATTACGAATGATAATACAGTTCGATCGGATCGATCGGATCAAAAGGATTCTCTTCTTCCATTTTCTTATTCCGTCCGCGGCGTTTTATCAGCTCTCCGCTCTTGTTATATATCCAGAACGAATATACAAGCAGTTTGTTGATCTTTCCGATCTTTTCTTTCGTCGTCTTCTCATAGAAAGTGCCGCCGGCTTTCAGCACGGTCTTCTTGTGGATCAGGGAGATGAGCTCTGTCTCGCATGTCACCGGTTCCGGCAATATTGTATATCCCCTCCCCACACAGTCCGGCTTGTGGGAATCACTTCCCCCTGTCGTGACCTTTCCGTACTTTTTCGCAAGTTTTTCCGCACCGGCATTGGACTCAGCGGATTCACAGCTGTTGAATGTCTCTATAAAATCAAATCGCTTTATGATCTCCGGGGACAGATAATAGCGTCTCGCATTGGTAAAGCTCATATACTTCTCCCCGCACGGGTGAGCCGGCCCTAACACACCGCCGTTCCTGTGTACAAGGTCGATAAGGAGTGCCAGCGGCATTCCCCGCATCTCGAGCAGTCTCATCTTTACTCCTTCCGGCATAATGACGAGAATATGGCCCGCGTCGCGCGTATCATACTCTATCCCCTTGAGAACGACAAAATCCGTATGCTTTTTCCCTTTTATATGCTCTTTCCAATATCGGTATCCGTTATACGTATCATGGTCTGTGATGACCATTCCCTGAAATCCGTGTTTCTTAAGTGTCGTTATATATTCGTCCAGCCCGACCTTGCTGTCGATCGAACCTTCTTTTACGTGGCAGTGCATATCGATCTTCATGCAAAAGCCCCCTTTTTCCTGTTGTTTTAGCTATGCTACCTGATAATGTTTCTTATTTCTGAATTAATTATACATCATTCAGTCACATAATGACAACATATGGACACGTACTTTTCACTTTAGCGGTAGATTTTGGTGACGACAGCCAGCATCGCTCCAAGACATCCGAACCATCCCGCCGCATATACGGCTGTCGGGATCTGTGTCTGCGTAAAGCAGAATAAAACGGTCAGCACCAACAGGACGACTACTCCCGTGAACGCTGTGAGCATAGCCAGTACAGATCTTTTAATATACATGGAAAACACACCTTTCTTTTAAAGATTATCCTATATTTTTCTCATGGACATATCTTATCAGATCAGGTGTGCCATAAAACGGACTCTTCTCTTGATTTTCTTTTATTTCTGTACGCTGTCCTCCGATTCTCCGTCGGCCTCACTCCGTGCGCCATTCTCCGCGTCTTCCTGTGGGATCCTGTCCAGATCTTCCATCACGGCGCGGGCGCGCTCCACCTCGTATGCTGTCGAACTCTCTTCGCGGATCTCGGCCGCTTTCTCAAGGCTCTTCTTTTTCTGCCTTCTTGATTCCAGAAGAAGCTGAACGAGCAGCCCGATGATTCCGATAACAGCGCACAGGCCGATATGAATGATCCCGCCCGTCACCGGAAGCAGATGATATACCGCAGTCCCCGCAACAGACGCCCCGTACACCGTAGTAACAAATATTGTAAGCACCGAGGCAAAACGGACGGCCAGGATGGCCGCCACGAGGCCGACAGCCAGACAGATCCCCACAGATATCCAGTCTCCGGGATTTATCACGCCAACACAGAAGCTGCTCACCGCAGTAAATACTGTCAGAAAAATGCCGGCCCGATAGAGCACGGCTCCCAGGACCGCAAGTATCAGGCCTGAGATAAGTCCTGCGATCAGCACCGTACTTCCGCCTGATCCTGCCGCTGCGGCAACCGCAGCCCCCACTGCGGCCCCCAGAGCAAACCCCGCAAGCGCCGCCCACAGACGTATGATCTTCCATCCGAAGAGACACAGCAAGAGTCCCACTGCTGCAGTAACCGACAACGTAATGATCTCTGTCTGCGTCAGCACATGACTGTCCCGGCCGATCTCCCGGATCGCCTCTCCAAGGTTAAAACTACTTATTTCGCTATAAATCTCGTTTAAATTCATTTTTCTGCACCTGTCCCCTTATTCATTTTCTTTGTATATATTCCCCAGATCTTCGAGCAGTCTCCTGTACGCTTCGACAACAGCTGAAGGCGACAGGATCTGTGCGTCTCTCCCCAGTCCGGTCATCCAGCCGAAGAACTGTTCGCTGACCGCCACCTGGACGCGAGCTATGAAGTGTGTCTCCCCATCCGGTCTGAGAGGAACATCTTTCCCAAACCGGTCGATCACTACACCGACAAACTTATTGTGGAAACGGATGCGGACCGTCTCCTCATCTCCGCCGAACATCCCGAAGGTCCTTTTCGTATACTGTGCCAGATCAAACCTGGCAAATGCCTCCCGGCCGGCCCTTTTTCTCCCTGAAAGCTCAATGCGCAGCATCTTATCCACTCTAAAATGTTTGATACACTGCGCGTTCATATCATATCCGATCAGATAATAGTTCTCGTTATCCCAGGTCAGCGCCCACGGACTTACCTGATAAATTTCCCCTCCCTTTTTCAGTCTAAGTTCTTTTGAGACTGTCCACTCAAAATATTGAAATGTGATCTGCTCATCCAAGCCGATGGCTGAATGCAGCTTGTCCACATTATAATAAATACTCTCATTCATCGCCTTAATGCGGTCTGCTACTACCACCTGGCGCTGGAGCTGGCGCGCCTCGTATCTGCTTGTAAGCTTCTCAATCTTGCGGATCAGGCTGTCGGACTTTTTCTGAGTGATAAACCGCGAGGACTGTACCGCGTCTACAAGAAGCTTCAGTTCCGGAAGTTCAAAGTCTCTCTCTGCAAGATAATAGCCCTCCGGCTGTTCCTTCCGGTAGGCAATATCAAAGCCGAAATTCTTAAGAGTCTCTATATCATTATACAGACTCTTCCGCTCTGTATGTATACCTATATCGGACAGCTTCTCCTCCAGACTCCTGCGCGGGAGAGGATGCTCTTCATCTGTCTGCTCCTGCAGTAATTCCATCAGATATAGTATTTTTGCTTTCTGGTTTCTGCTTTTTGCCATCTGTCTTTCTGTCTCCGCATCTGATATATTCTCCCGTTTATTCTATCAATCTTCTCTCATGTTGACAAGATGCAGACCTGCTGTTTACACAGCGAAAGTGGATGCCAACCAATCTGTTTTGATCAACATCCACTTTCATACTGATATTTCTATCATTCTTTTTTACCTCTTTCTTTTTCTATCTTTCTTTTTGATCGATAGCTTAACTTATGTTCCCGGTGGTCCGTACCTCCTTTACTTAGATTCCTGTTGAATCCGGGTTCCCTGACGACCTTTCTTTTGATATAGATTTTGCTTCTCTCATAACTTTCTCGTCATTATGATCTTTCTCTATATCTGATCATCTCTCCCGGTCATGATATTCAACCGGTTCGATAAAACTTTCTTTCAGTTTTATTTGTTGACATTATAATAACTCTTTATTCGTATTTTGTCAACTAATTTTTAGATTTTATTTTTATTTATATATAATTTTCTGTTAATTATGTATTTCGGACGTTCATCACATGTTCCGCCCTCCCCCTTTGCAGTTGACTTCTCTACCTGCTGCAATTAAAATAGAATGGAATATCAAGATCAAAGGATATAAAGGAGTTTTGACAATGGAAAAGTTAAAGATACCTGAAGGCTACTCCTCTCCGCTCACGATCCGCGAGACAGAAGTTGCCATTAAGGAAGTAAAGGATCATTTCGAGCGTGCTCTCGCCAAATCTCTCCATTTAACACGCGTTTCCGCTCCGCTGTTCGTACGCCCCGAAACAGGTATGAACGATAATCTGAACGGCGTTGAGCGTCCTGTTTCATTCGGGATCAGAGAACAGGACGAGGCTACCGCTGAGATCGTGCACTCTCTTGCGAAGTGGAAACGTTATGCCCTGAAAAATTACGGTTTTCACTCAGGTGAGGGACTCTATACGGATATGAGCGCCATACGCCGTGATGAGGATACGGACAATATCCATTCTCTCTATGTCGATCAGTGGGACTGGGAGAAGATCATCTCAAAAGAAGAACGAAATATGGAAACTCTGGAATATACGGTCCGCAAAGTTTACAGCGCGCTGAAAGACACGGAAGATTATATATCAAGGAGATACAATTATATCGAGCCGCTCCTCCCGGATGATATCTTCTTCATTACATCTCAAGAGCTCGAGGATATGTTTCCGGAGTGTACGCCTAAAGAAAGAGAGAACCGCATTGCCCGGGCAAAAGGGGCTGTATTCATCTCACAGATCGGAAAGGTGCTCGCCTCCGGAAAGAAACACGACGGACGCGCGCCCGACTATGACGACTGGGAACTGAATGGAGATATCATCGTCTATTATCCTGTCCTTGACATGGGACTGGAACTGTCTTCCATGGGCATCCGCGTGGACGAGGATTCTCTGCGCAGCCAGCTGGAAGCCGCGGGATGTGAGGAACGCGCTGAGCTCCCGTTCCAGAAATCTCTGTTGAACAAAGAGCTCCCCTACACGGTAGGCGGCGGTATCGGCCAGTCGCGTATCTGCATGTACTATCTGCGCAAGGCACACATCGGAGAAGTCCAGTCTTCCCTCTGGCCGGATGATGTTGCGGCAGAAGCCCGCGCACGCGGCGTAAACCTGCTTTGATCTTAAAATAGTATTGCCCTCAGTCATCCGAAAAGATGCTGAGGGCATTTTTGCAGTGCACATATGTTCGTCTGATCGTATGCCGGGCTCAGTGCCGACATATCCCGGCATATCCCAACGCATAATTGTGTCAAAATATTGCAGTATAGTGCAAGTAATCCCGAAAACACAGCAGTATAATACTATCATTCGATCACGCGAAAGGAGAAAATTTCATGACACATTTATTGCTTGCGATCATCTATCTTGCTTTTATCAGTCTCGGACTGCCGGACGCTCTGCTCGGATCCGCATGGCCGACAATGTACAGAGAGTTCAATGTCCCTGTTTCATACGCAGGCATCATTTCCATGATCATTGCTCTCGGAACGATCATATCCAGTCTCCAGAGCGATCGTCTGACGAAAAAGCTGGGGACCGGGGGTGTTACTGCGATCAGCGTGGCAATGACTGCTATTGCGCTGCTGGGATTTTCCTTTACCCATTCTTTCTGGCTGCTCTGCCTGTGGGCCGTTCCCTATGGTCTGGGAGCCGGAAGTGTGGATGCAGCTTTAAACAACTATGTCGCTCTCCATTACAAGAGCCACCACATGAGCTGGCTGCACTGTATGTGGGGTGTTGGAGCAACACTTGGTCCTTATATCATGGGATTTGCTCTTTCCGGCGGGAAGACATGGAACTCGGGTTATCTGTATATCAGCGTCCTGCAGATTGTACTCACCGCTGTGCTGATCTTCAGCCTGCCTCTCTGGACCGTCCAAAAACCTCCGTCCGGGGGCGGAACCGTAAACACCAGGGTGTCACAGGAAAAACCCCTCTCTCTCCCGGAGATTATCCGTATCCCCGGAGCGAAAGAGGTTATGCTCTGCTTCTTCTGCTACTGCGCGATCGAACAGACTGCCGGCCTTTGGGCGAGCAGCTATCTCTCGCTGTTTAAAGGAATCCCCTCAGAGACAGCCGCGCGCTTTGCCGGTATGTTCTTCATCGGGATCACAGTGGGACGCGCAGTCAGTGGATTTGTCACCATGAAGCTGAACGACGTGCAGATGATCCGGCTTGGACAGGGGCTCATCGCGGCAGGGATAGCCGTCATGCTGCTGCCTGGCCCCCACATCATCTCTCTCGCCGGACTTATCCTGATCGGTCTTGGATGCGCACCGGTTTATCCGTGCATCATCCACTCCACGCCGGCCCATTTTGGGGCGAAGCGGTCACAGGCTATCATCGGCGTACAGATGGCGAGCGCATATGTCGGCACGTGTCTTATGCCTCCGCTGTTCGGACTCATCGCGAATCATATCAGCATCGCGCTCTTTCCGCTCTACATGATGATAATATTGATAATCATGGTCATCATGCATGAACTTTTGGCCAAAAAGACCTCATAGGAACAGGACTGCCGAAGGACAGCGCTTTTCTGTCTTTATATCCTGCAGATCACTTCTGTGATGAGTTCCTTGAACTGTTTCCCTACCCTGTCTGCCGTTTCCTGGACCTCCTTGTGGTCAAGCGCTTCCTGTGACATGCCGGCCGCCAGATTGGTAATACAGGAGATACCGCATATCTCCATCCCCATATGGCGGGCGGCCATAGCCTCGCACGCCGTGCTCATGCCGACTGCGTCTCCTCCCAGAAGCCTGCACATGCGCACTTCCGCAGGGGTCTCATAGTTCGGCCCGGTAAGCTGCATATATACGCCCTCTCTGAGTGTGACTCCCATTTCCTCTGCGGTCTTTCTGATGATGTCGCGCATACGGCCGCTGTACACCTCGCTCATGTCAGGAAATCTTGTTCCGAGCTCATCGATATTTTCGCCGATCAAAGGACTTGGGACTCCGCTTACGATATGGTCTTTTATCAGCATGAAATCCCCCGGCTTATAGTCGGGATTTGTTGTCCCCGCAGCATTTGTCAGGATCAGTTTTCTGGCCCCAAGCATCCCCATCAGACGGGTGGGAAGCACCACGTCAGTCATCGGATATCCCTCGTAATAATGTACTCTCCCCTGCATGATGACAACGGGAACCTCTTTCACATATCCAAAGACAAATCTGCCTTTGTGCCCTGCAACCGTAGATGTGGGAAACCCTTCGATCTGTGCGTAATCTATCGTCTGCGCGATTCGTATGCCGTCCGCATAATCTCCGAGTCCCGAACCGAGTATGAGCGCCGTCTCCGGTTGAAAATCAATGTTCTTTCTCACACTTTCAAGGCAAGTCACCAATTTTTTATATATATTGTTCATTTCCTAACCTCGTTCTTATTTATTTTGATTCCATCGCTGAAGCAACGATCTCTTTCAGTCTGCCATACTGTTCCTGATCGACCAGTATTTTATTTCCTTCTTTTGTGATCAGTCCGCCGTCCGAAAATTTCTTCACCGCGCGGTTGATCGTTTTTACGCACAGCCCTGTGGCATTGGAGAGATTCTGTCTCCCTCCCTTTAGCAGGAGCACGCCGTTCCTGGCATACCGGTCATATCGTTCGATGATGAGCATCGCCAGCCGGTCCGCTCCCTGGAGGAAGAGGAAAGCCCTTCCCTTTCTACTATCCTCAAGGAGATACTGCCCGACCATCTTGGCCTCCTTTTTCAGCGCCAGGCTGTCTGAGCGCATCCATCTCTCGAACGTAGCCCGGGGCAGCTTCATTACCGTACATTTTGTCACGGTCCGGAGTGTTGTAGAGTATCTCTCAAGATCCATGATATATTCCATGCCGCCCATGGCGTATACACGGTCAAACCGCATAAACTCGTAAGTAATCCCGCAGAACCGGTAATCGATCGCCTCGATGATCCCTTTTCCGATAAAGTAGATCGTATCCGCAGGTTCATTTTCCCGGACGAATACTACATGTCTGCCCATTTCCTCCACCTGAAACGACTCGATCAGCCATAATGGCGCGGTTTTGAAATATTCTTCAAACTGTTCCTGTCTTTCCTTATCAATCGTCTTTAAAAAAGGAAATGTCTCAAACAAAAAATTGTGTTTCACAAGCGCCTCCTTTTCTGAACGTCCTGCCAGAGCCCGGAGCTGCTATCCTGTCGCGTCAGATCAGTTCGTCCAGCACAGATCTTCCGATGGTCCCCGGGGGCATCTCCACGCCGAAGTTCTCTGCAATAGTCGCACCGATTACTGCGAACGTATCCTTTTCTTCCAGCGCGCCGCCTTTTTTCATTTTTTTTGAATATGCCAGAAACGGCACATACTCTCTCGTATGATCGGTCCCGGTATAAGTCGGATCGTTTCCGTGGTCCGCTGTCAGTATCAGAAGATCGTCCTCCGTGAGCTGTTCCATCAGAACGCCCAGATTTTTATCAAATTTCTCGATCTCTCCCGCATAACCTTTCACATCCCTGCGGTGTCCCCACAGAGCGTCAAAATCAACCAGATTGACAAAGCACAGACCATGAAACTCTTTTTTGCTCAGATCGATGGTCTGCTTCATCCCATGGACGGAGCTGTCGGAATGATATGTCTCCGTGATCCCCTCTCCGCAGAAGATATCGTTGATCTTACCTACAGCGATCACATCCATGCCTGCGTCTTTTAACGCGTTGAGTGCTGTAGGTCCCGCAGGCTTGAGCGCGTAGTCACGACGGTTGCTGGTCCGCCTGAACTCGCCTTTCTTTTTCCCCACATATGGTCGGGCAATCACACGGCCTACTTTCCACTCGTCTTTCATCGTGATCTCCCGGGCTATCTCACAGCACCGATAGAGATTCTGAAGGTCAAAAGTTTCTTCATTTCCACAAATCTGCAGTACAGAATCCGCCGAAGTGTACACGATCATCGCGCCTGTACGGATCTCTGTCTCCCCCAGCTCCTCTATGATCTCTGTCCCGCTGGCGCTTTTGTTTCCGATCACCTTTTTCCCGCACCTTTTTTCCAACTCTGCGATCAGCTCGGGCGGGAATCCGGTATCCGTAAAAGTCTTGAAGGGCTTCTCTGTCCTGATCCCCATCATTTCCCAGTGACCGGTCATGGTATCTTTGCTGTCGCTCATTTCTCCGAGACGCATATACCGCCCGGCAGGACGCTCCACGCCTTTCATTTTCCCTGCCGGGTGTAGATTGAGCATCCCCAGCCTCTCCAGATTCGGGATATTGAGCGATCCCATTGTATCAACGATATGTCCGAAAGTATCTACCCCTTCATCCCCGAACTTCAAAGAATCCGGCATGGCTCCGATCCCGAGTGAGTCCAGCACAATCAGGAACACTCTTTTATATCTCTCCATTTCTGTCTCTCCTCATCAACAATACTGTCCAAGATTATCTGGTCCAAATCCCAGCGGAAGAAGCTCTTTCAACCTGTACACATCATACTGCTCTTCCCCTGTAGCCAGGATGATGCAGAACTTGTCAGGATCGCAGAACTCCATCATGACCTGCCTGCATACGCCGCAGGGAGCCGCATATTCCGTCAGGACGCCGTCCTTGCCTCCTACAATGCAGATCGCCTGAAATTCCCTGATGCCTTCGCTCACCGCCTTGAAAAAAGCAGTGCGTTCCGCGCAGTTTGTCGGAGTGTATGCTGCGTTCTCAATGTTGCACCCTGTGTAGAGCTTCCCATTTCCTGCAAGGAGGGCCGCGCCCACCTTAAAGCCCGAGTAAGGGGTATAGGAATATTTCAACTGCTCTTTTGCAAGTGTGATCATCTCTCGGATCTGTTTCTCATCCATCTCCATGTTCCTCCTTTCTCTGCCGCCTCCTCTTTCGGTCAGTAACCCGATGCTTCCTCATTCTTCACCAGCTTGACAATACGGCTCGTACCCAGACGGTCTGCGCCCAGCGCCAGGAACTTCTCCGCATCGCCCAGGGATGAAATCCCGCCGGCCGCCTTTATCTTTACGTCGGGCCCTACATATTCCGAGAAGAGCTCTATATCTTCAAATGTGGCTCCCGCGCCGCCAAAGCCGGTGGATGTCTTGATGTAATCGGCCCCTGCTTCTGTCACGATCCGGCACATGTCTATCTTCTCCTGCCGTGTCAGCATACATGTCTCAATGATCACCTTAAGTATCTTTTCTCCGCATGCCTCCTTGAGCGTACGTATCTCGTCCCGGATAAGATCATGTTTTCCGTCTTTGAGCCATCCGATATTGATGACCATATCGATCTCTGACGCCCCGTTTGCAATTGCGTCGCGTGTCTCGAATTC
This sequence comes from uncultured Eubacteriales bacterium, assembly GCA_949294665.1. Lineage (GTDB taxonomy): Bacteria > Bacillota > Clostridia > Lachnospirales > Lachnospiraceae > Mediterraneibacter. The sequence continues at coordinate 56,294 of CASFID010000048.1, read as the reverse complement.
CTTTGTCTTTGTAGTCATATAGCCGTTGGGGAAACCGATCACCGTGCATACTGCCATCTTTCCGTCCAGATACTCTCCCGCCTGCTTCACGTAACTGGGCGGGATGCATACTGAGGCTGTCTGGTAGCGGACTGCATCGTCGCAGATCTGACGGATCTCATCCCATGTAGCACCCTGCGTCAGAAGCGTGTGGTCTACATGACTTAAAATTTCATTTATATCCATAATTTCCTGTCTCCTCTTATTTCTCCTTTTTACAGTCTTCCCGGATCAGGGTACGGACAGCTTCCACTGCCACCTGCACCGCCATGTCCGTATCGTGTACCACCGGATTTTCCAGTCCAAGCTTCTCCCTCTCCTGGTTCGCCACAACGAGAAAGCAGGAACCGGCCCTTACCCTGAGATGGCTGGCCACGATAAACAGCGCCGCTGATTCCATCTCAGATGCCAGACATCCGAGCCGTTTCCACGCCTCCCACTTGTTCATCAGTTCATAGCTCACCGGCTTTGTCTCCGGCTCGTGCTGTCCGTAAAAAGCGTCCTTGCACTGCACTACGCCTGTGTGGAACGGATACCCTTTCTTCCCGGCCGCATCTATCAGAGCGTTGGTCACAGAGAGATCCGCGACCGCCGGGAATTCTATCGGCGCATACTCTTTACTCGTCCCTTCCATGCGGACGGCTCCGGTCGCGATCACAACGTCCCCGCTTTTCACCTCTGTCTGCATGCCGCCGCATGTCCCGATGCGGATGAATGTATCCGCGCCGCACCGGTACAGTTCTTCCATTGCAATAGAAGCCGAGGGACCGCCGATCCCTGTGGAAGTCACGCTGACTTTCACCCCGTCCAGCGTCCCTGTATAAGTGATATATTCCCTGTTGTCAGCGACAAGCGCCGGATCGTCAAAATACTGAGCGATCTTCACACAGCGTTTCGGATCTCCCGGCAGGATAACATAGCGTCCCACCTCTCCCTGTGCCACCTGGATATGGTACTGTCTGCTGGCGTCTTCCGAATAGTTCTTCATGTTGTCACTCCTCTCTTATCTCTGTCCTTTGTCATACGGAATCCCCTCTGCTTTCGGAGCCCTGGATTTCTTGGAAACAAATATGAGCACGAGCAGGGAGATAATATATGGGAGCATATTATACAGGGTGCTCGGCAGGTTGAGCGCCACCAGAGCGTCAAATCCTGTATACACATTGGACAGCGCTCTGAAAAGCCCGAACAGGACTGCCGCAAGTCCGATGTTGACCGGCTTCCACTGACCGAAGATCATAACTGCAAGCGCAAGGAAACCAAATCCTGCAACGCCGTTTTCAAATTTCCACTCGCTGACGCCGGCTGTGATATATACAAGACCTCCGAGACCGCCAAGCGCTCCTGAGATCAGCACGCCCGCATAACGCATTTTGTAGACATTAATGCCCACCGAGTCGGCCGCCTGGGGATGCTCTCCACATGCACAGAGGCGCAGACCGAACTTTGTCTTATACAGCATAATATAAGATGCAATAAGTATGAGCAGAGCAATCAGCATAAACCAGTTGAACTCAAAGCCCCCGATATTCACCAGAAAGGCTTTTTTTGCCTCCCCGTACGCGATAGTAGAAGAAACGTTATCTACGCTCTCTGCCGTATTGATCGCTCTTACGAGAACAACCGCGATAGCAGGCCCCATCAGATTAAGAGCAGTTCCCACAAGTGTCTGGTCGGCATTGAACCGGATCGCCGCCACTCCGAGAAGGAGAGAGAAGACCATCCCGGACAGAACGCTTCCCAGAATCACACACAGGATCATAAGAGGAGCCGAAGTCACCGCAGGAAGGTATTTCATCATAAGGGCTCCTCCGAGAGCTCCTATGACCATGATCCCCTCGAGTCCGATGTTGATCACTCCCCCGTGTTCGGAAAAGCAGCCGCCAAGCGCTACAAGCACCAGCACAGAAGCAAATATCAATGTATACTGGATCAACAACAACATTACGCTTCGCCCCCTTTCTGTCCTTTTGCGGCAAGTTTCTCATCTCTTTTGTCGAGCCTCTTGTTCAGCCAGACTTTAAAGAACAGAACGAAACCGCACAGGTATATAATGAACGCGGAGATCAGATCGGATATCTGGGATGAATACAGCGTTGTATCCACATACGTCCCCCCGCTCGTGATATGCTGGATAAAATAAGAAGAAAAGATAGCTCCAAGCGGGTGAGTGCCTCCGAGGAAAGCTGCCGCGATCCCGTTAAATCCCATAGCCGGAACGCTTGTCTGCTGGACCATCCACTGTTCGATCCCCGTCAGGTAGAAGATGCCCGCTCCAAAGCCGGCAAGTCCGCCTGCGATCGCCATCGTAAGGATGATGTTTCTCTTCTCGCGCATACCGCAGTACTTTGCGGCATTTTTATTAAAGCCTGTCGCTTTCAGCTCATATCCCAGTTTTGTCTTGCCCAGGAGGATCCACACAAGGACAGCGATCACAACAGCCAGGACCAGGCCCACAGTGACGAACTCATTGTTAGAAAACAGTTTATCGAGCCCCAGCGTGGGGAGCAGCCCGCCCTTGTTCACACTCTTGATCGTTTTCGTGTACGGTGTGGACTGTTCCTTTACCTTTGTGAGCAGCATGTTCACGCAGTAAAGAGCGATCCAGTTAAGCATAATGCAGGAAATCACTTCGTTTACATTAAAGTATGCCTTAAGGAAACCGGATACGGCTCCGACAAGTCCGGCCGCGACCACCGCCGCTATCAGGCAGATGTACCACGGCATCTTCAGGGCAAGGGCAAAGTACAGACATGCTCCCGAGCCGATCACATACTGTCCGGCGGCGCCGATGTTAAAAAGTCCCACTTTCCATGCAAAAAGGACGGAAAGCGAACACATCAGAAGGGCAGACGCCTTGACCAGAGTGGTCCCGAAATATTTCGTGGCGGCGACCGCGCTCGGATAGTAAAGGAAATTCTTTAATATGGCGGCAACTGCTCCCGCCGCGCCGCCCGGGTTGATGATCAGCAGTACGATGAAGCCGACCAGAAGCCCGAGCAGGATGCAGAGCAGCGATCCGAGCACTGTCTGTACTCCGCTGTTGCGCAGCAGGCCTCCTTTCTTACCAAAAGCTCTATTCATCAGCTCCCGCCTCCTTTCTTCTTGATCCTGCCATGTAGAGTCCGAGTTCCTCAACCGTGACTTTGGACGGATCAAATTCTCCTACGATCTCGCCTTCATACATGACCAGTATACGGTCTGATACATTCATGACCTCGTCGAGCTCCAGGCTGACGAGGAGAACACCTTTTCCTGCGTCTCTCTGAGCCACCAGTTGTTTGTGGATATATTCGATCGCCCCTACATCCAGTCCTCTTGTGGGCTGAACTGCAACGAGCAGCTCCGGAGATTTGTCGATCTCACGTGCAACGATCGCTTTCTGCTGGTTTCCTCCTGACATGGAGCGGGCTATCGTGACCGGTCCCTGGCCGGAACGCACATCGTACTGGTCGATCAGTCTGTTCGCGTATTTTCGGATTTCCTTCCGCTTCAGAAATCCCAGTTTATTCGTAAACTCCGGCTCAAAATACCGCTCAAGGACGATATTGTCCTCAAGAGTATAGTCAAGGACGAGTCCGTGTTTATGCCTGTCTTCCGGGATGTGGCTCATACCGGATACAAGACGCTTGCGGATAGGCATGTTAGTGATATTTTTCCCGTTCATTGTGATAGTCCCGCTCTTGAGCGGTTCCAGACCGGTAAGCCCGTACACAAACTCTGTCTGTCCGTTGCCGTCGATCCCCGCGATACAGGTGATCTCACCCCTTCTCACCTGTAGAGACACATTATTTACCGCATTGTTCTTGTGGTGTCTGGACGCCACTGTCATCCCCTGGATATCAAGGACCACTTCCCCCGGACGGGCCGGCTTTTTCTCTACCACAAAGTTCACGTCTCTTCCCACCATCATGGCGGAGAGCTTCTCAGGCGTCGTGTCTTTCGTCTCCACCGTCCCGATATACTTTCCTTTTCTGAGTACGGTACACCGATCGGATACCTGCATGATCTCAGCGAGCTTGTGAGTAATGAATAAGATGCTCTTCCCCTCTGCCGCCAGGTTCTTCATGATGGTCATGAGTTCCTGTATCTCCTGCGGAGTCAGCACAGCTGTCGGCTCGTCAAAAATGAGGATGTCATTATCGCGATAAAGCATTTTCAGGATTTCTGTCCGCTGCTGCATACCGACGGTAACGTCCTCGATGATCGCGTCCGGTTCCACTGCGAGCCCGTATTTCTCAGAGAGAGCAACAACTTTTTTTCTCGCTTCCTCTTTTTGGAGGAACCCTCCTTTTGTCGTTTCTACGCCAAGGATGATATTGTCCAGCACGCTGAAACATTCCACCAGTTTAAAATGCTGATGCACCATCCCGATGCCCAGCTCATTGGCATCATTGGGATCGCTGATCTCAACCTTTTTGCCGTCCTTGAGTATCTCGCCCTCCTCCGGCTGGTACAGCCCGAACAGGACGCTCATCAGCGTAGATTTCCCGGCCCCGTTTTCACCCAAGAGGGCATGTATCTCGCCTTTTTTTAACTGTAAAGTAATATTGTCATTTGCAATGATGCCCGGAAATCTCTTAGTAATATTCCGCATCTCTATTGCATACTCGGTCATCCTTTACATACCTCCTTTCACTTCTTCCTCATGTATTTACCAGACAGGGGAGCAAACTCCCGCCTGCTCCCCTGTCCTCTCCCGCCACAGCAGGCATCGTATCCTGCAATGCCGTTTCTCCCATATTTATTTGATGCTGCCGTAGTCAGTTACTTTCACTGTTGTCTCGGGCATAGCCGTAATGTCGTTAGAGACTTTAAGCGTGCCGTCGTACATTGATTTTACAAGTGTGCGGTAGTCGTCCTCTGTAAAGCCGTCTCCCCACTGTGTGGAATCGATCGGAAGCTGTACATAGTTCTCCTCCGGATTCTCGGACACGATCCCCAGATTGTCGATCTTGCCTGCATAGTCGCTCCAGTTTCCATCCTTGATATCTGTGAGGACGGTGCTTACCGTAGCCGCCAGACCTTTCATAGCGGAAGTCACCGTCAGGCCTTCTTCGTACTCGTCGATCACAGGCGCCTGATCAGAGTCAACGCCGATCACTTTTCCGCCGGCCTTGACTGCCGCTTCTGCTGCAGATGTATAGATTCCGCCGCCACATGCAAATACAACCTCAACGCCCATTGTTCCATACCATGTATCCATTGCCGCCGTGATGTCCGCGTCGCCGTAGAACTGTCCTCCGCATACATACTCGACTTCAACTTCATTCTCAACGCCCAGCTCTTTCGCCGCCTCGTCGATCCCCTGGACATAACCGTATCCGAAGCGTGTCACCGCCGGAACCGACATTCCGCCGAGGAATCCCAGGTGTCTGTATCCCAGCTTCACCGCCGCGTATCCTGCCATATATCCGGAAAGTTCTTCCTGATAAGTACAGCAGTATACATTGTCCGTATTATAATATTCCGTCACATCGTAGTTGTCAGGATTGTAATCATAACCTTCTCCCACGCCTTTTTCCAGGATATCGCCCGCGCCGACGTCAAGAGCAACGAACTTCACATCCGGGTACATCTCCGGCTGTTCTACAACTGTGGCCGCAAACATGTATCCCGGAAGCACAACGACATTGGCCCCGTCGGCGATAGCCTGATCCACACTGGCGTTCCTGGCCTCATCCGAATCGCTCTCCGGTTTATAATACGTAAACTCCACACCGTTTTCATCCGCCCACGCCTTGCAGCTCTCATAAGTCGTCTGATTAAAACTCTGATCCGTGATATCACCGGAGTCTGTCACCATCGCAATATTCATTTCCCCTTCTGATCCGGAGTCCCCCGAACCCCCGTCACTGGATCCTCCTCCACATGCAGTAAGCGATAGCGCCATCACGCCGACAAGCATCATTGAAACTACTCTTTTTTTCATAGATTGTGTCCTCCTTTTTTTATCCTGAACTTACTTGTTGGGTAAATTATAACACATGTCTCATTCCAAAATAGGACTTAAGTCCCTTTTCCTTATATACTGTATGCATTTTGTTATTTTTTTACAGATTTCACAACATATTTTTGTGCATTATTCCTATCCTGTTTTTAGTCAAAAGGAGTCAAGTCCCTTTTCCCTTCTGGAGCCGAAAAAAAGGGCTGTACCGGCAAGCCGGCAGGCCCTTTTGATTCTTTATCATCCCAGCAGGATCACTGCTGTCTCACAGCTTTCAAGAGTTATAGTCCCCTCTCTCCTTATCTCGTTGTCCCGGGCGTCTTCTGCGCCGGTATTTGACAGCAGGATCTTTCCGGTCCGGGACTCCAGCCTGAGCGTGCAGGCCTCTTTCCCATAATTAGCCGTCACGAGTATCTTCTCTTTTTCGTCTTCTGATATCCTGTAAAATGCGAAGATTCCATCCTGGTCTTCATATGCCGGAACAAACTTTCCATAAGTAAATATTTCTTTATACGCCGGAGATTTTTTCAGCGCAAGCAGTTTTTTATAATAGGATAATACAGAGTCCGGACGGCTTTCCTGTTCTTCTACATTGATCTGCTCATAGTTGGGATTTAACGCAATCCATGGAGTTCCGTCGGAGAAACCCGCGCCTTTTCCTCTGCTCCACTGCATGGGCGTTCTTGCATTATCACGGCTGTTCTCATAGCAGCACTCCAGCGCCTGCTCCCGGCTGCAGCCTGCCGCCAAAGCCTCCTGATACTGGTCCTTTGTGCTGATATCGTCATACTCTGAGATATCATTTCTCCGGCAGTTGGTCATACCGATCTCCTGGCCCTGATAGATAAAAGGAATTCCATACAGAAGTACAGATGTTGTTGCAAGCATTTTCTTGCCCTCTTCGTTCTGCGCATGCTCCGGCAGGAAACGGCTCGCTCCTCTTGGCTCGTCATGATTCTCTATGATATTCGCCGGAAAACCGATACTCTGCATCCTCTTCTGGGAGGCAAAGACAGTGTCGCGCCATTCTATAAATGAAAGTTTTCTGCTGTTATACCAGCCATTCTCCCCCTGAGCAAGCACATGCGCGCTGAAATCAAACATAGTGGAAAAATGTCCGTCGTCTCCTATGAACTCTGCGAGCTCGTCATCTTTCATATTGAAAACTTCCGCCACAGTAAACGCATCATATTTCGCAAATGTATTTTTCTTTATATCTTCAAGGTATTCCCCTACCCCCTGCACTTCTTCTACCATCTTCACACAGGAAGCCAGACCGTCCGGTCCGTCCGGCTCAAAGGACGGGAAGCTCAGATCTTTCTTGATGTTGATGATCGCGTCGATGCGAAATCCTGCCAGACCTTTGTCCATCCACCAGTTGATCATTTTATAAATCTCTTTCCTGAGTTCCGGGTTCTCCCAGTTGAGATCCGGCTGCTCTTTCGCGAACATATGGAGATAATACAGATCGGTTCCCGGTACCGGCTCCCATGCGCTTCCGCCGAAATAAGAACGGTAGTTGCTCGGCTCTTTGCCGTCTTTTCCTTTCACAAAATGGAAATACCCCGCATATTTTCCATACGGATCTTCCAATGCCTTCTGGAACCACTCGTGTTTGTCGGAACAGTGGTTTACTACCAGATCCATCAGGACATACATTCCCCGCTTCTTTGTCTCGGCGAGCAGCTCATCGAACTCCTCCATCGTGCCGAATTCTTCCGCGATCTTGTAATAATCAGAAATATCATAGCCCTGATCCACAAACGGGGACTGATAGATCGGGGAAAGCCAGATAATGTCGATCCCCAGATTCTTGAGATAATCTAGTTTTGAAATAATTCCCTTAAGATCTCCGATCCCATCTCCGTTCGTATCAAGAAAACTCTTCGGGTAGATCTGATATGCCACCTTGTCATGCCACCATTTCTTTTTCATAGAAATCCACTCCTCTCTTTATCGGATGTTGCCTTTTTTGTATGATGCTGTTATTATAGGCATAAAGAGAAAAGATTTCTTGCACAATCATTTGAATTAATAACACAATTCTGCTTTTTAGGAAGGTGGTTATATGAAATCTGCTTTTGATCTGTCACCGGCACAAAAAGAGAAGGCGCAGCATGGAGAAAAGATGTTTCCGCTGAAAAGATACATCACAAAGCTTTCAGATCTCTATCCCGCAGTCACCGCCCACTGGCACGAAGAGGCAGAGCTGACGCTCATCACAGATGGAGCCTGTACCTATCACATTCATCTGGAAACTTATAAGGCTCAGGCCGGAGATCTCCTGTTCATCCCCCCTGCGGAGCTCCATTCGATCAATATCGATCCGGGGGCGGAAATGACATCTGTGACTTATGTCTTTCACATGGATTATCTCGACGCAGACTCTGCTGACATATGCGCTGTGAAGTATCTGAATCCGGTCAGACGGCACACACTGGCGCTTCCCTATATCACAAAAAAAGGACATCCTGTTTATCCTGAACTTCTGGATATCTTCCATAAAATGGATCAGGCATACCATGAAATGCGTCCCGGCTATGAAATAATGCTCAAAGCACTGCTTCTCTATGCCACAGCGCTGCTGTTGCCCTACAGGCAGACGGAAAACACCCGGCCCCAGCTTGAAGATGAACATACCGCCAAGCTTAAGCTGGTCCTTGAATATATCGGTGAACACTATGCAGAAGAACTGACGATCCCACAGCTCTCACGTCTGTGCTTTTTCAGCGAGTATCATTTTATGCGCTTTTTCAAAAAATATATCGGTGTTTCCTGCCTGGAATATATCAAGAATTTAAGGCTGGAAAAAGCCGCCTCGCGCTTAGCGCAGGGCGGCCAGTCCGTACTTGACGTCTCCATGTCATGTGGTTTTTCCAACCTGTCATATTTCTATCGGGAATTCAGGAAAAAGTACGGCATGACTCCGAAGCAGTTTATCAGGGAAACGCCGTCGCTGCCGTTTCTGCCGGAATAAGATAACTACGCCGGCGGCGGTCTGCCCTGATCTGCTGCATCTGTATAGATATAATTGCTGTTTTCGATCATATCTGTATAGATACAGGCGCTATTTTCGATTATATATGAAATTTAATATAATGGAAGCGATGCCGCAGAGGAGACACCCCACCGGATAGGCGATCCAGCACTTCTCCCAAAGATTAAATCCAAGTCCGCAGATCAGAAAAATGATAGTTGTAAAAATCATGATGCACGCATTCACTACTCCGATCAACTGGTTTCCTCTGTCTGCATTTCTCCCTTGGCTCAGGATCTTTTCTGTCTTCCGTGCAGCGTAGTCCTCATAACCGCGCTCCAAAGCATTTTCCTTATTATATTCCTCAATGTTATACTTGCTTTTCTGAAGTCCTGCATAGACAAGCACAGACACACCGGCAGTCACAAACGCAAGAAAACTCCACTCATAAAGCATTGGCGTATACCCCTGAGGAACCGGGAGTCCCTCTGAGACAGCTGCTAATACAAGTCCTGCCAGTATGATACCGATACCTGTCACAATCCTGACTGTGAACTTTTCAGCGGCTCGTTCTATCTCTTCTTCTGCGTAAAATGGTTTGATCCTCAGATGTTTTTCCTTAAACCGGCTGTGTTTCATGCCGCCTGCTATGAGGATCAGCACGCCAATTATAATCAATAAAAGAGCCCCTGCCGTCATCACAAATTCCGGCAGGCGAAAGCCTTCTGCCGCTGCGGCAAATGTAACGCCCGCCATAATAATCGCAACTCCGCCTGTCATTTCTTTCGAGTGTCGATCCATATGCGCGTCGTAATCCGCTGTGTCTTCCCTGATGGATTCCTGTGCATCCCCTCTTATGAGAATATCCATCGGACACTCGAACAGCTCACACAACTGAAGGATCTTCTCCATCTCCGGGTATGAACTGTCAGACTCCCATTTGGAGACTGTCTGCCTGGATACGCTCAGCCGCTCCGCAAGTTGTTCCTGGGTAATATTTTTTCTCTTTCTGTAAAACTGTAAATTTTCTCCAAAACTCATCGCCTGCACCTGCCTTTCTCCATCCGGCTGTCCGGATGATGCTGCATCACTTTTGTATAAGACCGGTCAGGATAGAAGGGGCTCCTTCATCCTGACCTGATTATAGAAAATACGCAGTGTAAACACAAGCGCGTTCGCGTTGCATTTGAAGAAGTTTATGTAAACCTGCGGTTGCATCCGCGTATTTGCGCGGTTTTAACGTTTTGTCGATCCCTGCTTCTTCTCATCTTTCCTGCCGGATACCTTTACGGATACTCCTTCTACAAGCAGACAGAGTATAATCACCGCCGCCATATCCGGCAGTGTATTTCCCACTGGTATATCAATTGTCATGAACCATCGATAGACGATAAATCCGATCAGCCAGATCACCAGATTCTTCCAGTTGAAATCTGTCAGTTTCTTTTCTTTTCTCAGAATGAACACATCTGCTATCTGTACCGCGATCATAGGAGCGAACACGGAACCGATAAGGTAGAGGAAAGCGGTGATATCATCCATTGGAAAAATAATCGCCGCGATCATGCCGATCACCGTTACCACGATGCCCACATCGCTTCCTTTCAGTTTCGCTAATACAGACTCGGATGACACGCCCGCCGAATATGCGTCAAGGAATGTGGTCGTGACGGTGGAGAATACCACGATCAGGAGCGCCGCAATTCCGAGTCCTGCTTTTGCCATGATCACCGCGATATCTGTCTCGCCGGTGTAGATAGCGGCTCCCATGCCGATAATATACATCCAGCAGCTCACCAGACCGTAGACGATCACACTCGCCGCTGTTGCTTTCACCGGTTTCTCGGCCTCTCTTGTATAATCACTGATCACCGGCAGCCAGGAGAGCGGCATCGCTACAGAAAGTTCCACTGCCGCACCGAAGCTCATGGCGTCGCTGCCAAGGTCTGCGCCTGTATCCGAACTGCCGAAGAATATCACTCTGCACATCAGGACGGTCAGGATAAAGAGAGCCGCCATGGCGACCGTATTGATCCTGCCAAGATTGGTCACTCCGACTGCGATCCACAGAACGATCAGCGCGCCGATGACAATACACCATACCCATGCGCCGGTGTGGAAGATATTATTCGCCGCAAGAGCTCCGTCATAGATCATGATCGCTGTCCATCCCACAAGCTGGAGCACGTTTAAAACAGCAAACATCTGTCCGCCCTTCCGGCCGAAACTCATCTTCACTGTCTCCATAGCGCTTTTGCGCGTCTTCGCTCCTATCAGCCCGGCAGCAAACATCATACAGCATCCGATGATATGTCCGATGATGACCGCCGCAAGGCCTCTCTGGAATCCAAGCGGAGCAAGGTAGGTCCCGGTCAGGATCTCCGCAATAGATACGCCTGCGCCGAACCAGATCAGACCGTTTTCATATACTGAAGTACGTTTTGTTTCCATGTCAGACTGTCTCCTTTCCGTCAGAAGGCATATCTGTTTCTGTCACTGTACTTTCCGGTGTTCCTTTAGCTGTATCTTCCGGAGTCTTTACATATTCTCCCGTAATGTCAAAAGCATGGTTCATCGGACCGCTGCCCTTTCCCAGATCCAGCATAGCTCCCAGCGCACCGGAAATATATGCTTTTGCCCGCTCTACGGATGTATCCATATCAAACCCTTTCGCCAGATTAGATGCAATAGCGCTGGACAGCGTGCATCCTGTCCCGTGGGTATTCGGATTGTCAATACGCTTTCCGTAGAACCAGCGGTAACTTCCGTTTTCTTTATACAGGAAATCATTCGCATCGTTAATCTGATGACCTCCCTTAAGCAGTACGGAACAATGATATTGCGTGCTGATCATCTCTGCCGCTTTCATCATATCTTCTTCTGTTTTTATGGCACAGCCTGAGAGCACTTCTGCTTCCGGTATGTTAGGAGTTAAAATATCGGCTATCGGAAGAAGCTTTGCTTTCAGCGTGTCAATGGCGTCATCACTGATCAACTTTGCTCCATTTGTAGCCACCATAACAGGATCTACGACAACATTTTCAGCCCTATATTCTAATAGTTTCTCTGCGATTGCTCTTATCAGATCTACGGAAGATACCATCCCGATCTTTACTGCATCCGGACGTATATCTGTAAAGACACAATCTATCTGTTGCTTTAGAAATTCAGGAGATACCTCCATAATTCCTGCTACGCCGGTCGTATTCTGAGCAACCAAAGCGGTAACTACACTCATGGCAAACACGCCATTTGCGGTCATCGTCTTGATATCTGCCTGAATTCCGGCGCCTCCGCTTGGATCTGTTCCAGCGATTGTTAATGCTGTTCTCATTTTTCATACTTCCTTTCCTCTTTCGTGTTATGCGTATCCCGGTCTGACATATAAGACTGTCGTCATTTTCCGGTTATGCACTCAGCATTAATTTTATATAGCGGCAGAAAGTGGTGCCCCCGGCCTGCCGCTGAAAAGTGTCTGCATGGGCAAGAACGCACATCCTGTGCGTCAGGTTATGCGGACGCTCTTTTCCAGAATATATTAAAATCTTTGAACTCCGGCAGATAGATATCCGTCGTGTTCCAGATATGGGCAAGATCACGGTCGCTTGCCTTGTCGTAGACTCCCACCGTCTTAAATCCCGCTCTTTTCGCAGTCTGAAGCGCATGCAGCGCATCTTCAAACACCCATGTCTCAGAAGGTTCTGTGTCAAGTTGAAGCGCTGCGGCATAATAGATATCCGGCTGGCTCTTACTGCTGCCAATCTCGGAACAGGTAAAGATTCCCTGAAAATACGAAAAAATCTTCAGCCTTTTCAGGGCAGCCTCCGCGTTCTCTCGGTCACCGGACGTGGCAATCACCATAGGGACTTTTCTTTCCCGAAACTCCTGAAGATACTGGCGCACGCCCTCTTTCAGCGGAACCCGGTTTTCATAGAAGTCCTGCACCTCCCGGTTCAGCCCCTTTATGATCTCCTCCGGCGCCTTAGCCAGTCCGTAATGTGAGATAAGATAGTCGGCTCCTTCTTCAAGACTCATAGAAAACAATCTCTCTCCCAGATCTTTTTCCGCCTCGATGCCGAGCCTGCTCAGGTAAATCTCACCTAGGTTTTCCCATACAGGCATTGAATTCAGCAATACTCCGTCCACGTCAAATATGACTCCCCGGATCATTCGATACTCCTCCTGTCATTTTCTCCTGTTATTTCTGCACTGTCTCTTCCACTCGTTCTTTCAGCAGTCTTGCCGCGTCTTCGATCTCTCTTTGTGCGAATATGGCGCTGATCACGGCGATGCCGCATATCCCGGTACCGGCAAGTTCTGTCACGTTGTCCTTAGTGATGCCGCCGATTGCGATAACCGGGATATCCACAGCTTCACATATTTCTCTGACTGTCTCGTGGCTTACCTCGACTGCATCTGCTTTGGAGCCGGTCGGGAATACCGCTCCTACGCCGAGGTAATCAGCACCGTGCTCCTGCGCCCTGACCGCCTGTTCAACGGTCTGCGCCGACACTCCGATGATCTTGCCGGAGCCGAGTTTCCTGCGCACATCTCCCGCTTCCATATCGCTCTGTCCTACGTGTACCCCGTCTGCATCGATCTGAGCGGCGATATCTACATTGTCGTTGATCACAAACGGCACATGATACTTCCTGCACAGCTTCTGTATCTCTTTCGCCTCCTCGAGGAATGCAGCGTCGTCCAGATTTTTCTCTCTGAGCTGGACAAATGTCACTCCGCCTTTCAGAGCATTCTCCACCTGCGAATATAATGATTTTCCATTCAGCCAGTTCCGGTCTGTGACCGCATAGAGAAGCAGATTCTCCTTTTTACAGTTCCCCTGACTATCTGACTTCATATTTAGCTCCTTTCTCCAGTTCTTCCCCCGTCATATTGTAAATAGCGTCGATGATCCGGTTACGATATGTGGCGTTCCCGTCCCCTTCCTGCATCCGGCTCCACCCGGTCTCACCGGCAAGCCCCATCACGCACACTGACGCTGCTGCCGCCTCCAGCGGATGATCCGGGTTCGCAGTCACATAGGCCGTCATCATTCCCGAGAGCTGGCATCCGGTGCCTGTGATCTTTCCCATCTCAGGTCTTCCGTTACGGATCACATAACATACATCTTTGTCAGATACAAGATCGATAGCTCCGGTCACGGCAACGATCGTATCCGCCTCTTTTGCAAATCTTTTTACAAATGCAACAGCCTCATCAAGACTTTCCTCCGTCACTGCGTCTGCCACATCCGCGTCCACTCCTTTCGTTGTACCGCTTCCGAGGGCAAGCGTCTTGATCTCTGATATATTTCCGCGGATCACAGACAGTTTTAGTTCTTTCATCAGTGCCAGCGCTGTGTTTGTGCGAAGCGTACTGGCTCCGGCGCCCACCGGGTCCAGAAGGATCGGATGCCCCAGTTCATTGGCTTTCCTGCCCGCACGGAACATCCCTTCTATGCTTGTCTTATGGAGCGTTCCGATATTTATGTTCAGTCCTCCGCAGACAGATGTGATATCCTCCACATCTTCCGCCTCGTCCGACATGATGGGGCTTCCCCCGCATGCCAGAAGTACATTCGCAACATCATTTACGGTTACATAGTTAGTAATATTATGTACCAGCGGTACTTTATTTCTTACATTTTCCAGATATTCTCTCATCGTATTTCCACCTTTCATTGTATCCGGCAAATGTCTGCTCGTGCAGGCACGGCAGCCGCTTGCCTCTTCCAGCTCTCAGCTTTGCTGCTCGCTGTCCGTTGCCCGGCAAATGTCTGCTCGTGCAAGCACAGCAGCCGCTTGCCGGGCTTATCGCACAAAAAAACGGGGCCCTTATGAGGGTACGCCCGTGTCAGTAGTTTATCTATGTTCCCTACGTTGGCATTACCCAAATCAGGTGTCGGGTCGAAGCGATTCATCTTCCTCTCAGCCTGCTTGATACGCAAGCTCCCCGTTTTTCATATGCATTTCAGACAATCTTGTTTCAACAGTTCAGCCATCAGAAATGGTCTGGGCTGATTTATTCTTGCATTATGTCAGTGTTTTACTATCCGGGGCTCTGCATCCAGATTTCCCAGATAAATGTCAAACACTTTCATCTTCTTCATCGCTGTCACGAGCACCGCCGCTATGATGGTGCCTCCGCAGCTTGAGACGAAGAACGGAATGACAAAGCCAAATACTGCGCTCTCACTTCCCATGATCAGTGTCGCGATCGGATAGCTTAAAAGACCTCCGATAACTGATGTTCCAAACAGCTCTCCCGCATAGGCAAACGGCAGGTGTTTTCCGTACTTATACAGTATGCCGCACAACAGCGCTCCACACATGGAGCCTGGAAATGCAAGCAATGTGCCGGTTCCCATCAGATTTCTCAAAAGGCTGGTCACAAACGCCATGCCCACCGCATAGCCAGGTCCTAAGAACACTCCTCCGAGAATGTTGATAAAGTGCTGGACCGGAGCGCATTTGGATGCTCCCACCGGGATCGACAGCGGCGAACATACGATACCAACCGCTACCAGTATCCCCGCAAGGGCAAGTTTCCTTACGTTGACATGTTTCATGTCTTTCCCTCCTGTACACATGACGGTCGATGCTCCCTGGCATCCTCTCACTCCGGAACACGGATTCCCTCGCATATTGTTTTCGTATCGCGTACAGTCGTATGGGGGAAATCCATTCCCCTATACGATCTGCGCGATGCTGCGGGCAGATCACGGTCAAACCGTTCGCTGTCCGTTGCCCTGCAAATTTCCCCTCATGCAAGCATGGTGGCCGCTTGCCGGGCATATCGCGCAAAAACCCGGGACGGCGCTCCCCGCCCGGTAAAACTTCTTTCGTGTGATCCTTGATTCGATTGTCCGAAAGTAATGTTACCACGTCCTCATAAAAAAAGCAATAAGTATGAATCACCGGAAATGCCAAAAGGCAGGAAGTCTCGTCTCTCTTCCTGCCTCTAAATATATATTTTGAAAGATAAAAAGTAGCCATACCAATAGTTGAGTTTCAGTTTTTCGCCGCTTTCAGCCACTGTTTTACGACTGCAACATCCTCCTCTACGGCACGGGCGATCGTCTCAGGTTCCATTCCCATCCGATTCAGATTAATGGCTGTCTTCCTGCTGCTTTCCAGACGGCCGGATTTTCTCCCTTCGCGCAGGCCGCTCTTTCTTCCCTCGCGCAGCCCACTCTTTCTTCCCTCGCGCAGGCCGTATTTTTCCCCTTCTAGTCTTCCTTCTTCTCTGATCCGTTCCATGATCTCACACATGATCTCCATCCCTCCTTCTTCTGTCTTCAGAAACCGTACCCGCTTTGACAACTCTCCCTCACTGTTGTCAGACGGATCCGCTGTCCTGAAATACCGCATCAACTCTGCGGTCCTGCTCCTGTCGTCTGTCCCGGCGTTCACATAGATAAGATGTGCGCCGTCCGTATACGTCTGTCCTGTCTGGCGGAATCTTGTCTCTATATCATATACTGTATATCCCTTCTTCCAGATATCATCCCTGCTGATATAGAAGATGTACCGCTCGGGCAGTTCCGAGTAACCGGCTCCCTTGCGCAGAAATTCTCCGTCCGTTACCGCCCCGTAGAATCTTGCCCTGCGCGCATGGTCTGTCACATCCAAGTTCTCGATCTCGAGATGATAGATTGTTCCCTTCTTGTCCTCTGCAAGGACGTCCAGCCTGGCTCCATGCGCGACCGCTTTTGATATCACATACTGCGTCTTGACAGCGATCAGCTCGATCCCGGGATCCTCCGCCAGGATCCGCACTACATGCTCACAGGCTTTCAGATCCGACAGTACGACCGACATAAAGACGTCGCTGAGTAAGGTAAGCTGCTCAAGATCCCTTAACCGCCGCTCCCGCTCCGCAAGCCGTCCTTCTCTAACAGGATGGTCTCTGCCGAGGGCCTTCTGATAGTTTCTTTTCTTTTTTTCATTTGTCATATTTCGCCCAAAGGGCTGCGATGATTTCTTACATCCACATTCTAGCACGGCCGCTTCGGATTGTAAACCGGAGCCGCAGTAGGTATGAAATGTGATTTGACGAATGACACAGGCTGAACTGTTACTTTTTTGATGCAGGGCGTGTCAAAAACTGGTATAATAATTGCGATAAATGCAGATACGGACAGATTTCTGTCTGTTTGCCAATAGAAGATAAAGGAAGTCGTAATTATGTCAGTAGAAATCGTAAGAAACTATTTTAAGGAAAATAACATTGCTAAGGAGATTCTTGAATTTCCGGTCTCCAGCGCCACAGTAGAACTGGCTGCACAGGCCGTAGGAGTAGAACCGGCGCGGATTGCCAAGACGCTCTCTTTCTACACGAAGGAAAAAGACGCGGCAATCCTCATAGTGACTGCCGGGGACAGGAAGATTGACAATGGTAAATTCAAACATTTCTTCGGAATGAAGGCTAAAATGCTCTCTTCTGAAGATGTGGAAAAACTGACGGGACATGCCATCGGCGGCGTCTGTCCTTTTGCAAATCCCGGGAGCGCTGCCGTGTATCTGGACGTTTCCCTGAAAAGATTCGAGACTGTATTCCCGGCCGCGGGTAGCGGAAACTCCGCCGTGGAGATGACATATACAGAACTTGAACAGGCTTCGGGGGCAAAAGAATGGATCGACGTATGTAAATAAACGCACCTGTCACTGTTTCGCACGGGTACGTCTCAAAGGAGGGTATCAAATGGCAAAATATGTCATGGCGCTGGACGCCGGAACGACCAGCAACCGCTGTATCCTTTTTAATGAAAAAGGGAAAATGTGCAGTGTTGCACAAAGAGAGTTTACACAGTATTTTCCAAGACCGGGATGGGTGGAGCACGATGCGGACGAGATCTGGGCAAGCCAGCTTGGAGTAGCCGTAGAGGCGATGAACAAGATCGGCGCTTCTGCCGGAGACATCTCTGCCATCGGTATCACAAATCAGCGGGAAACTGCTGTTGTATGGGACAGAAAGACCGGCGAGCCCGTATGCCGCGCTATTGTCTGGCAATGCCGGAGGACGTCTGAATACTGCGACTCTTTAAAGGAAAAAGGGCTTACAGACCGGTTCAGAGAGAAGACCGGCCTTGTCATCGACGCTTATTTTTCAGGGACAAAGGTCAAGTGGATCCTCGATAACATCCCCGGAGCCAGAGAACGGGCTGAAAACGGGGAGCTTCTTTTCGGTACGGTTGAGACATGGCTCATCTGGAAAATGACAAAGGGACGGGTACATGTGACCGATTACTCCAACGCCTCCCGGACTATGCTCTTTAATATCAACACGCTGGAATGGGACGACGAAATACTCGCTGAACTTGACATCCCCAGATCCATGCTGCCGGAACCAAGACCTTCAAGCTGTGTATACGGTGAGACAGATCCTGCGTTTTTCGGTGGTCCCATCCCGATCGCCGGAGCCGCCGGCGACCAGCAGTCTGCTCTTTTCGGACAGACGTGCTTCAATCCCGGTGAGGCGAAAAACACCTACGGGACCGGATGTTTTCTGCTCATGAACACCGGGGAGAGGCCGGTGTTCTCCAAAAACGGACTCGTCACAACGATCGCCTGGGGACTGGACGGTAAAGTAAACTATGCTCTTGAAGGCTCTATCTTTGTCGCAGGGGCCGCTGTCCAATGGCTCAGAGACGAGATGCGGCTCATTGATTCCGCGGAGGACTCGGAATACATGGCAATGAAAGTAAAAGATACGAACGGCTGCTATGTTGTTCCGGCATTTACCGGGCTTGGCGCTCCATACTGGGATCAGTACGCCAGAGGAACGATCGTAGGCATTACCCGCGGCGTGAATAAATACCACATTATCCGCGCCACGCTGGAGTCTCTCGCCTACCAGGTAAACGATGTTCTGACCGCAATGAAAGCGGATTCCGGCATTGACCTGGCGACGCTCAAGGTCGACGGCGGCGCCAGCGCAAATAATTTCCTGATGCAGACACAGGCAGATATCATAGACGCCCCTGTCAACCGGCCGGTCTGTGTGGAAACGACCGCCATGGGAGCTGCATATCTGGCGGGCCTCGCCACAGGATACTGGAAAGATAAGGAAGATGTGATAAAGAACTGGTCTATCGATCGTACTTTCACTCCCGCTATCGACAGTGCAGACCGTCAGAAGCGCATCAGCGGCTGGAAAAGAGCTGTCCGCTATGCATACGGCTGGGCAAAGGAAGACTAAACCTCGCCTTCACTCACCCTGAACCGAAAAGGAACTCCATCCCGTGCGGCATATCGATATCACAGCCACACAGGATGGAGTTTTTATTTTTCATATAATTATTTCAAAAAGCTCTCGATAATAACGGCCTCAGCTTCTTCTTCGCTCAGACCGAACGTACGGAGCTTCACAAGCTGTTCATCGTTGATACGTCCGATGGCTGCCTCGTGAATGATCTGCGCGTCCACATGTTTTGCATCGATCTCGGGGATCGAGCTGATCTCTGCCTGATCCATGATGATCGAATCACACTGGATATGCGCATGACATCTGCTGCTTCCTATCGCCCTTGGGTGGAAGACCTGACGGGAAGTCCCTTTTCCGACAGAACGCGATACGATTCGGGCGGAGCTGTTTTCGCCATTTAACTCAACATCCATGTTAGAGACAGCGCTCTGACTGTCATCCGTCATAAGCTTCTCCGTCACAAAAAGCTTTGCGTTATCGGCAAGCTCGATATAATTCTCACGCTCCGTCGCGTCCACTCCTTTGATCTGTGTCGTCTCAAGCGTAAACGTAGAATCCTCTCCCACATAGATCTTGGTGACAGGATTGAGAACTTTCTGCCCTGTTCCGTTTCCTTCAGCATAATGATTCTCTACATATTTTACATTGCATCCCTTCCCTACATGGAAAGAGTGTATCCCGTCATGACGAGTTTCGGAGCATCCCTCGCCGTGGATCCCGCACCCGGCAATGATCGTTACATCGGCGCCGTCTTCAATATAGAAATCATTATAGACTACGTCAACTCCTTCCCTGCTCATGACCACCGGGATATGCACCTGTTCCTCTTTTGCTTCTCCGCTGATATGGATATCTATGCCCGGTCTGTCTTCTTTCTTCACAATCTTAATGTGCCGGCTGTCTCCGTGGCATACTGCCATGCCGTTCAATCGCAGGTTATATGCGCCCTCCTGCTTAAATCCATAGGAATCTATTACATTGAGTACATCTTCCGTCACCCTGTCGAGCTCCGTCTTGCCATGCGGCGCCTCTTTCTGCGTGTTTTCTTTCTGTGTAATCTGTTCCTCCGGATTCTTTTCAGCATTCATATCCTTAAGCGCCATAGAGCTCACCTCCTTTTTGTCTCCTGCATTCACAGGAATCCAGTTCTGTTCCGAACAGAGTCGGCATGATCTCTTCTGCTTCCCCGATAGACTCTACCTTTCCGCCGGAAATGACCATGATCCTGTCTGCCATCTGAATGATCCTCTCCTGATGAGAGATCAGAATAAGTGTCTCCTTTTTCTCTTTGTGTATCTGCTCAAACCTCTTGATCAGCATGGAAAAACTCCACAGGTCGATCCCCGCTTCCGGCTCATCGAAAACACAGAGCTTGTGCTGCTTCGCCAGCACTGTGGCAATCTCGATCCTCTTCATCTCACCGCCCGAGAGGGTAGCGTCCGCCTCCCTGTCAATGTACTCCATAGCGCACAGGCCCACACTGCTCAGGAGACTGCAGCATGTCTTTTCATCCAGCGGCTCTCCTGCCGCAAGAGACAACAGACGTCTCACTGTCATTCCCTTAAAGCGTGGCGGCTGCTGAAATGCAAATCCGATCCCTGCTTTTGCTCTCTCGTCGATCGTATAATCTGTGATATCCTCTCCGTCAAGATAAATGCTGCCTGCGGTCGCACTGTTAATCCCCATCAGAAGCTTGGCCAGCGTTGACTTTCCTCCGCCGTTTGGCCCGGTGATCACGAGCATCTCTCCATCGTTTACCGTAAAGCTCACGTCGGACAATATCTCTGACTGCTTTCCCTCTTCTACGACGTCATATGATAAATGTTCTACTTTAAGCATCTATTATATTCACTTCCTTTTCTTCCGCATATATGTGACAGCCGCTATTCCAGAAAGCGCCGAAAGATCGCTTTGTAACGGTCTGCATAGATACTTCCCTTTCTCCAGATAAAATTAAATTCATGCGATACCTGGAAGTCCTCAAGCTGTATCCTCTTCAGAGATCCCTCTCTCAGCTCTTTTTTCACAGCGGTCTCATATAAAAATGTAATACCGCATCCGGCTTTTGTCAACTCCTTGATCGTCTGCAGGCTCCCCACTTCCATAATCCTGTCAAAGTCACGGACGCTCAGATTCTGCGCGTCCAGACAGCGCTCCAGCACTTCGCGGGTGCCCGATCCCGGTTCACGGAGCAGCAGTCGTTCCTGAAAAAGATTCTCAATTCGGAGTCCTTTCTCCCTGACTATGTACTCAGGCCCGGCCACAGCGATGTACTCCTCATCCGAGTATTTCTGATGATCATACCCGCTTTTCTGAAAAAACCCTTCTACAAGTGCGAAATCAATCCTGCCCTCATCGAGACAGCTCAAAAGTTCCTGCGTATTCTCTACGATCATCTGTATACGGGCGTCAGGGTAACGGCGCACATACTTTTCAAGTATCCTGCCCATAAGCACATCTCCGACCGTCCTCGTGGCGCCAAAACGGATCTCTTCCGTCTCTTCTGTTTTCTTCATCTCCGACTGCATGGACATCTCGTCATGCATCATCGTAAGCGAAGCGTTACGAAGGATTTCCCCTGCACCGGTAAGCCGGAGTTTTTTCCCCTCATACCGGAAAAGCTTTGTATTGTAGTGCTTTTCGAGAAAATGGATATGCTGGGATACGGCAGGCTGGGTAATATTAAGTTTTTCCGAGGCTCTTGTGAAATTCATAAATTGACATACTGTCAGAAATGTCTCCATCCTGAAATCAAGCATTCGCTCACTCCCCTTATCTTTGACGGAATGGACAATCCGGCATTCCAAAGAAAGAAACCCGGGCGGAGACCTTCAAAAGAAACTCCGCCCTAATCTATACATAACTACTCCCTGTCATTACTATAACATATTATTATGATAAAATAAATATTAATAATTTTATTTTATGATTTTTTTATGATATTATTTGAAAGAACGCCAGATACTGGAAATTTGGGCAGATGTCCGGACCATATCCGGCGATATACATTTGATAAAATATGGAAAAAAGAAAAGGAGAGCTGTACAATGAACTTTCTGAAAAAACATATGGCAGGGCTGTTCCTTTGCCTTGCTATCGCAGTACCGTCCTGGTTTCTGGGGCAGGCCATACCTGTAGCAGGAGGTCCGGTCTTCGCCATCTTGATCGGTATGGCCGTCACTCTTGTCCTCACCGATAAAGAACCGTTTACAGCCGGGATCAATTATACTTCAAAGAAGATCCTTCAGGCAGCCGTCGTGTTTCTCGGCTTTGGCATGAATCTGACTGAAATACTCGCGAAGGGGAAACAATCCCTGCCTGTTATCCTTTCCACGATAACGGTCTCTCTTGTCATCGCCTTTCTCTTATATAAAGCGCTGAAACTCAAAGCCAACAACGCAATCCTCGTAGGCGTAGGTTCCTCCATCTGCGGAGGCAGCGCCATCGCAGCGACCGCACCGGTCATTCATGCCTCCGACGAGGAGGTGGCTCAGTCCATCTCCGTCATTTTCCTGTTCAATGTCCTCGCAGCGATTATTTTCCCTACTCTCGGAGCGCTGCTGGGGCTGAGCAATGAAGGATTCGGACTTTTTGCCGGTACCGCCATCAATGACACCTCCTCCGTCACTGCTGCGGCGACCGCCTGGGACGGCATCCACGGCAGCAATACGCTGGAATCTGCCGCAATAGTAAAAATGACAAGGACGCTGGCGATCATTCCGATCACACTGGCCCTTGCCATCTGGCGGGGAAGAAAGGCAGACAGATCCGAAAGTTCTTCCTTCAGCCTGAAACGGTCCTTTCCGTATTTTGTTCTTTTTTTCCTGCTGGCATCCGTCATAACAACCGTGTTCCAGCTTCCCGATGTTGTAACCGGGCCGCTCCGGGAATTGAGTAAATTCCTCATCGTAATGGCCATGGCCGCTATCGGACTGAATACAAACATAATTAAACTGATAAAGACCGGCGGAAAGCCGATCTTTACAGGTTTCTGCTGCTGGCTTGGGATCTCTGCAGTGAGTCTCGCCATGCAGCACATGTTAAATATCTGGTAAGCTATCTTCTACAGGTTCCCCAGCAGTTTATCTATGCTGACAAGCTTTACGCTCAGCACAAAGATATCTGCCGCTACTGAAAGTTCTTCAGGCGTCGGGTAGGACGGCGCGATACGGATGTTACTGTCATGCGGATCGTTGCCGTACGGGAATGTGGCGCCTGCGCCTGTCATAACAAGGCCCGCCTCTTTTGCCTTGGCCACGATGGCCTTTGCACAGCCGTCCATCGCATCGAAAGAGATGAAATATCCTCCCAGAGGTTTGATCCAGGAACCGATCCCAAGACCTCCCAGTTCTCTTTCGAGGACATCGATAACCGCTTCAAATTTCGGGCGCATGATATCCGCGTGTTTCTTCATGTGCTCTACGATGCCGTGCACATCCTTAAAGAAGCGCACATGCCGGAGCTGATTTACTTTATCATGTCCGATCGTCTGGATCGTCATCATGCTGCGGATCTCATCCAGATTCGCTTTAGAGGCTGCCAGAGCTGCGATACCCGAGCCCGGGAAACTGATCTTGGACGTGGAGGAAAACTTGTATACCATATCCGGATTTCCCGCTTTCTTACACTCGGACAGAATCTCGATCAGGTAGTCCTGCTTATCTTCATACAGATGATGTACACAGTATGCATTGTCCCAGTAAATACGGAAGTCTTCGGCTGCAGGTCTGAGATTAGCGAAACGATACACCGTTTCATCCGAGTATGTGATCCCCTGAGGATTGGAATACTTCGGCACACACCAGATCCCCTTGACGGCAGGATCTTCGTTTACATACTTTTCGACCAGATCCATATCCGGGCCTGTCGGCGTCATCGGAATATTGATCATCTCGATACCGAAATGTTCAGTAATGAGGAAATGTCTGTCATATCCCGGCACAGGACATAAAAACTTTACCTTATCCAGTCTGCACCACGGAGTGCTCCCGAGCACGCCGTGCGTCATGGCACGCGCAACGGTATCATACATGACATTCAGGCTGGAATTTCCGAAAATGATAACATTGTCCTTCGGCACTTCCATCATATCGGCAAGAAGCTCTTTCGCCTCGTTGATCCCGTCAAGCCCGCCGTAGTTTCTGCAGTCAACACCATCAGCGCATGTCAGATCAACGCCGCTATGTAAAACATCCATCATTCCCATGGACAGATTGAGCTGCTCTGCAGACGGTTTTCCACGGGACATGTCAAGCTTCAGGCCTTTCCCCTTTACCTCTTCATAACGGGCTTCCAGCCCACTCTTTAGTTCCAGTAACTCTTCTCTGCTTAAATCTTTGTACGCAGTCATTGCAGGACTCCTCCACTCTTTCTCTGATTTTTTTGTCACTGAATGATATTGTATCTGATTTATGACGGCACGTCAATGTTTTCTTGCATTTTTATGATTAATTCAGTGATTTTTCTCTGTATTTTGAAATTTATTCTGTTCTTTCATTCATTCCGCAGTTTTTCCGCGGCTTCTTCCGCGTCACTTTCCCTGTCTTCCGGTACATCCGCAAGGCTGTCCGCCTTTGCAGTCAGTTCTTCCGAGACCGACCTTACAGAATCGGAAACACCTTTTAGCTGTGCACAGAGTTCATCAATTTCCTGACTGAATTCAGCCAGATTGTATTTGACCGTCATAAAGTCAATCACTTTGTTGTTCAGTTCATTCCTGAGTTCCCGGTTTGCAGATTTTGTTTTTTCCTGTGCGGTCCTCTCTGCATTTCTGACGATTTTCTCCGCCTGCTCCTCGGCATCTGACAGGACCTTTTTGATCCTTTCTCTGTCCTGTTTCTGCTGCCGCATCAGTTCCAGCCCTTCGTCTCTTTCAGCCCGCAGTTTCTCCAGTTCCTCCTCAAGCGCATTTACATATTCTTCAACATCTTTTTTCCTGAATCCGCCGAACATGCTTTTTCTAAACTGTTTTTTCATACTCCATTCCTCAGTTTCTTCGTTTTCATAACATACCACAGAGCTCCCGTAATGCATATCGATGTGTACGTACCGCATGCGATACCTGCCATCAGAGGCGCTGCGAACTCTTTAATGGAGCTTACCCCCAGCAGGAAGAGCACGACCACCATGATAAACGTAGTGAGGTTCGTATAAATACTCCTCGTCAGCGTCCGGGTGATGCATCTGTTGACAAGTTCCTTGAGGTCCTCTTTCCTGTTCCTTTTCAGTTCCTCGCGAATACGGTCAAAAATAACGATTGTCGCGTTAATAGAATATCCCACGATCGTCAGCATACATGCGATGAACGTATTGCCGACAGATATTCTGACGATCACATAGAATGCCAGTACCACAAGCACGTCATGTACAAGGGCGATGACCGCGCTGGTCGCAAACCGGATATCCTTAAACCTGAACCAGATGTAGATCAGCATGCAGACTGTGGCCATCACAACTGCAATGACAGCGTCTGTACGCATCTCCGAGCTCACTGTACCGCTGATATTGCGGACCTCGATATTCTGATCTGTCACCCCATAGTTGTCCGACATATATTGGGCGAACGCCTCTCTTTCGGACAGATCAAGTGTCTGCGTTTTAAACACGACCTGAGTACTGTCCTTCACAGTCTGCACCTGGATATTCGGATCGCCCGTGATCTCTTCAAGATCCGGAATCATCTCTCTGTCGATCTCATCCAGCGTATATTCCTGACCAAAGGTCACGCTTGTGGAAGTACCACCCACAAAATCAAGACTGTAATTCATAGCGCCGATCCCACGGGCATAATTTACTCCCATACCGATGAACCCGCTCAGGCACAACGCAATGGATACGGCAAAAAATACTTTCCGCTTCCCGAGGAAATCGATCGATCTGCGTTTCTTAAGTTTCTTTGCATAGAGCTTCTCATTTCTTATTCCTATTGCATAGAAAGAATAAATGATCAGTCTTGTAACAAACAATGCAGTAAACATGGACACAACGATACCCAGCGCAAGCGTCTGCGCGAATCCTCTGATCGTGCCGCTTCCTCTCAGCCACAGGACGGCAGCCGCGATCAGCGTTGTGACATTGCCGTCGATGATAGCCGACATCGCTTTATGAAATCCGGCTTTCAGCGCGGCATGCACAGACGCGCCTTCTGTCATCTCCTCTTTCACACGGGCAAATATGATGACGTTCGCATCCACTGCCATACCGATCCCAAGGATGATGCCGGCGATACCCGGAAGGGTAAGCGTAATGTCAAAGGCATTCAGCAGAAGAAGGACCAGTCCTGTATAGATAAAGAGCGCAAGGCTCGACGCGAATCCCGGGAGCAGATAGACAAAGCACATGAAAAGACATACGATGACCAGACCGATTGCCCCCGCCATTACACTTGTACTGACTGCTTCCTGTCCAAGCTGAGCGCCTACTACTTCCGAACTGATCTCCTTCAGTTCTATATTGAGTCCGCCGATGCGGATCGTGGAGGCGATATTGTCCGCCTCTTCATAAGACATATTTCCACTGATGGATGCCTTCCCGTTCTCTATCACGGCCTCCACGTTTGGCACACTGATAAGTTCCCCGTCATAGTAGATCGCAATCGAGTCCCGCCCGTTATTGTATGCTTCCTCTGTCGCCTTTGCAAAGGCTGCGGTTCCCTCGTCGTTGAGCGTCAGTTCCACTCCATATTCCGTCGCTCCCGTCGTATTGCTTGACATAGCTCCGGCCGTGGCGCTCTCAACTTCCGTCCCTGTCAGTACGATAGAGCCGTCTTCCTGCAGTTCCTCGATGCTCTTTGTAAGCTCATATCCTGTTCCTTCTGCATTTATGGTATAATTCTCATTTCCTTCGCTGTCCAGATGTTTGATGAAATACAGAGAACCCGGCTGTCCAAGTTCCTCCAGTATCTGGTTGGCATCCTGTACGCCCGGTATCTCGATGCTGATCCTGTTATCGCCTACCTGATAAGCCTGAGCTTCTGTACTGTACTCCTCGACACGTCTCTGGAGCTTGTATACCGTGTCATTCATGTCCTCCTGTGAAGGTGTTTCCCCGGCGGCCTCATAGGTGATACTGACTCCGCCCTCCAGATCAAGACCGAGATTGATGTTTCTGGCAGCGCCCATTCCCTTGGAGTTCAATCCGTGGATCGTGGTCACACCAAGGAAGACCATAACTGCAGCAACTACAATAAGGCTTATTATTCCTCTGCTCTTCTTCATGACTTTTTATCCTTTCTTCTGCATTTCTTCTCTGACTGTCTTTCCCGTCCTGTCTTCACGCCCCGCTGTCAGCCTGCGCAGCCTTTATCATGATCGCGCATTCCACCCTCTTGCGCTCCATCTCACAGCTCACTTCATAAGTGTCGTTGATCGTATGATGGAATTTATAAGAATTCGCCATACAACCGCCGCTGCAGTAGAATCTGGCAAAACATGTTCTGCAGCTTTCCTTCGAGTAGACACTGCATCCCCGGAACTCATCCGCGATCTCATGTCTTGTGATCCCCTCATCCACATTGCCCATCAGGAACTCCTCCTGTCCTACGAACTGATGGCATGGATACAGATCTCCCCAGGGCGTCACAGCCAGATATTCCGTCCCGGATCCGCATCCGGAAAGACGCTTGGATACACATGGACCACCCTCCAGATCGATCATAAAGTGAAAGAAATTGAATCCCTTCCCCTCTCTCGCCCGGTCTGCCATAATCTTTGCCAGCCTGTCATACTCCTTGAATATTGCCGGAAGGTCTTCCTTTCGGATGGCATACGGATCCGTATCCTCGCCTACCACCGGCTCGATCGATATCTGCTCGAATCCAAGCTCGGCAAAATGGAGCACATCGTTGGAAAAATCCAGATTATTTCTCGTAAATGTGCCGCGTATGTAATATTTCTGCTGTCCTCTGCTCTTCGCCAGCTTCTGAAACTTGGGAACGATAAGGTCATAACTCCCTTTCCCATTTCGGAACGGGCGCATCCTGTCGTTGACTTCTTTTCGTCCGTCCAGACTCAGGACCACATTGTCCATCTCCCGGTTCACGAACTCCTGTATCTCATCGTTCAGAAGCACGCCATTCGTTGTCAGAGTGAAACGGAAATGTTTCCCGTGGATCTTCTCCTGTTCTCTTCCGTAGGCCACCAGATCCTTTACGACCTGCCAGTTCATCAGCGGTTCGCCGCCGAAGAAATCCACCTCCAGATTTCTGCGATTTCCCGAATGTGCGATCAGGAAATCCAGGGCTTTCTTCCCCACCTCATAGGACATGAGCGCACGTCTTCCATGGTATTCTCCTTCTTCTGCAAAGCAGTATCTGCATGCAAGATTGCAGTCGTGGGCGATATGAAGGCACAGCGCCTTTACGACCGTCTTTCTCTGCTTTACCTCGTCTATATAGTCCTCATAGACATCCTGTGTGAACAACCGTCCCTCTTCTGTCAGGGCAATGACCGCATCCAGGATGTCCTCAATGTCCTCCCGGCTGTATCTGCCCTCCAGTTCCGTTCTCAGGAGTTCCGCCGTCTCCGGCGCCCTGAGCGTCTCCGGCGTATGGGCATCATTCTGCCTCTCAAGCACACCGATCACATCATATGCCGCCTGATCCACCACATGGACTGCACCGCTGTTCACATCAAGGACGATATTATATCCGTTATTCTGATACTGATGTATCACAAGAGTACCTCGCTTTCCTCTTTCTTATGACACGGTGTCATACGCTCCGCCATGCGTGACGGCGGACATGCATAAGGCAGCGGCTTTAAACCGCTGCCTTTCCCCCGTGTTCTCTTGTTGTCATGCTGCCAACGCTTATTTTCTGTTCTCGCAGGTCTGATTCCCTACTGTACAGGACGTCTTGCAGGCTGACTGACATGATGTCTGGCACTCTCCGCATCCGCCCTTTTTCACTGTATGATTCAATGTCTGTGTATTTAACGTTTTAATGTGTTTCATGTTGTATCCTCCTACCTTTCCACCTAACTTATGCTCGTAACATTATAGCACAGGCGCAGAGGATTTTAAAGTATTTTTTTACGATATCATACCGCCCAGCATTCCGCCGCCGGCACAGAGAAAGAAAGTAGTAGCGAGATTGGCCGCATCCGACTGCAGGGAGTGATAGATTCCCACTGATATGAGCAGCAGCAGGAGAAAATATGCCACTCCTGTGAGAAGTCCCCACAGAAACTTTCTGCGTCCTGCGAGTTTCCCCATCACAAACCCTCCCGAAAATGTCGAGATCACATAGATAAGGATAATACCCGCATTGACATTCCCCTCGCTCAGTCCTGCTTTATAGAGCAGAAGTGTCAGGATAAGGAGCAGTATTCCCGTTATGATATAGGCGCACAGAAGCGCCTTGAGCATATCCGCAGCTCTCTGTCTGATATCCTGTCCGCCGCCAGCCTTTTTCTCCATCTGTCATCCTCCGTTTCTGTACATGATATGTCAGTCTTTGTCCACTGATATATCATATGCCTGCTCAGAGGTATTTATGACAGTCTTATCCCATCTGTCTGCCAAGAAAATCGGCGGCGCTTCCCGCCACTCTTTTCTCTACTTCTCCGAACTTTTTCTTCTGATCTTTGTTGAGGAGCACTACAGAGCCGATCACGTCACCCTCGCTTATGATCGGGCATATGGCTTCATCGTGAAATTCTTTCATATCCGGTATCACTTTTATATAGGAAGGATCCTGGCTGCCCGCAAGGATCTGTCCCCGGTCTTTCAAAAGCCTGTCCAGATCCCTCCCGATGAACTGATCCTGAAGTTCCTTTCTGCCGCTTCCTGATGCAGCCACTACCTGATCCGTATCCGTAATGCACACCGTACACCCGAGCGTCTGTGAGAGACTCTCTGCATACAGCTTGGCCAGTGTGCCGAGCTCCCCTATCGGAGAATACTTCTTCAATATGATCTCGCCTTCCCGGTCCGTGAATATTTCCAGAGGATCTCCTTCCCGGATGCGGAGCGTCCTTCTTATCTCTTTCGGAATAACGACACGCCCCAGATCGTCAATCCTCCTTACTATCCCTGTTGCTTTCATATAAAAATTCCTCCGTTTTACAAATATCTGCATGAAGACACTTTTTCTGTCAGTAAATGTAGTATCTGTAAAACGGAGGAATTTATTCATGGATTCCTACTGTTCCATCTCTTTATACTGTTGCGCGATATTGAGCACATGATCGCCTATTCTCTCGAAATCTGTCAGTACCTCGGAGAATACGATCCCGCTCTGTGGCTTACATTTTCCTTTTTTGAGCCGCTGCATCTGCTTCTTGAAATACTTGTCTCGCATATCGTCGGTCTGCTGTTCCATGACGACCGCCTGAGCGAGCACCTTCTCAGCGTCTGCCGGATCGACGTCTTTGACATTGTCAAGAAGCGTAAGGCATTGTTTCTTCATATCTTCCAGTTCTCCGAGCACATTATCGGAAAAATTAAGATCCCACTTCTTCATATCGTCCGCATACTCGGCAATATTGGTCGCGTGATCACCGATACGCTCCAGATTGCTGATGATGGCGTAATAACCATTGATCCTGCGGGAATCAGACGCGTTCATCTCACCGGCCATCAGGGAAACCGTGTATTCTGAGATCCCCTTGTTCAGATAATCGATATACTCCTCGCGCTCCTCGACTTTTTTTCTCGATTTTTCGTTGTATTTGATCAGCGTGTCAAAGGCGTCCGTGATATTCTTCGCCACCATGTCAAGCATACGGTCTACTTCCTCTTTCACCTGCGTGACGGCTATGGCGCTGTTTCCGACAGCATAGGATGAATCAAAAGGCCGGATGTATTTGAGACGGAGTTCTTCGTCGTCTTCTTTCTTGCTGTCCGGCAGTATCTTCTCCGCCGCTTTAGCCATGTATGTTCCGAACGGGAGCAGGATCAGCGTCGTGACGATATTGAATATCGTATGCGCATTCGCGATCTGAGCAACCGGATCTCCCGGAGTTATGGACTCTACGAATGAGACGTACGGCGTGACCATACAGATAACGGTAAAGATCGCTGTACCGATGATATTGAACATCAGGTGGATGACCGTCGTTCGTCTGGCGTTTACCTTTGTTCCGATGGAGGCGAGAACCGCCGTGATACATGTTCCGATATTTTGTCCGAAGAGCACATAAACCGCACTTGAAAGCGGGATCATCCCCGTCGCAGCAAGCGCCTGCAGGATCCCTACCGATGCGGAAGACGACTGGATGATGGCGGTAAACACTGCTCCCACCAGAATACCGAGCAGAGGATTGCTGAACTGTGTCATCAGATTAATGAATGCCTCGGATTCCTGGAGAGGCTCCATCGCCGCTCCCATCATGTCCATTCCCATGAACAGGATACCCAGGCCTGCGATGATACTGCTGATATGGTGCACCTTCTCGCTCTTGGAAAACATGATCGCCCCGACGCCCAGAATCGCAAACAGCGGAGCGATCGCCCCGATATCCAGCGCGATGAGCTGACCTGTAATGGTCGTTCCGATGTTGGCTCCCATGATGATCCATACCGCCTGCTGTAATGTCATAAGTCCCGAATTTACAAATCCAACGACCATGACTGTCGTAGCCGAGGAAGACTGAATGACCGCTGTGATCCCCGCCCCGACGAGAACCCCCTTGATACGGTTGGACGTCAGTTTCTCCAGGATCGACTTCATCTTATTTCCTGCCGCCGCCTCGAGTCCTGTACTCATCATCTGCATTCCGTACAGAAACAAGGCGAGACCGCCGAACAGGGAAAGTATATCTGTTATTCCCATTCCTTTTTCTCCTTTGCGAAATATGTGTATTTGCACACTATTTTAAAATTAACATGCAGCTTTATTATGTGTCAACGAAATTTTACATATTCTTAATATTAGTTTTACTTATAATTTACTCCCTTTCTACAGTCCTGCTTCTAAAGAGTCAAAATCAAATATTGAAAACAGCCTTTTATTCTGCTAATATTTAAGAAACAAAGGAGTGAAACTACCCATGAGTTTAAAAATTCCCATCGAGACATCCGCCCGGCATATACATATCACTCAGGAAGATTTCGAAACGCTGTTCGGCGAAGGCACAAAACCGACGTTCGCCAAAGAATTAAGTCAGCCCGGGCAGTATGCGTGCAGGGAACGGCTCACCGTCGCAGGGCCGAAGGGAAGATTTGAAAAAGTTGTTATCCTGGGGCCATGCCGTAAGGAAACACAGGTGGAGATCTCCGTCACCGACGCCAGAAGACTCGGCATAAAGAGCGTTATCCGACAGTCAGGGGATCTGGAAGGTACCCCGGGCTGTACGCTTATTGGGCCGAAAGGAAAGATCGAGCTTAAGCGCGGCGTCATCGTTGCGAAACGCCATATCCACATGACTCCTGTAGATGCGATCCGCGCACATGTAAAAGATAACGACATCGTGTTTGTCATCACCACAAGCTATGAGCGGTCACTGATATTTTCTGACGTCGTCGTGCGTGTCAGTCCTTCGTTCTCTCTTGCCATGCATGTAGATACAGACGAAGCGAACGCATTTGCCAACGAAGATAATCCCACCGGCGTGATCCTGAAACTGTTCAACGGGCATTCCTACAGCCTTCAGACCTGGGCAGACGAACTTCAGGCCGGCATCCACAGGTAATATTTTCCCCATGCAGCGGTATACTAAAGAGAAAACGGAGTAAATAAATTATGTTTATCCTCATTTTCGAGCAGCTTGTGAAGATGTTCTTCATTCTGCTGCTTGCATTTTTATGCTATCGGATCGGTCTTGTGAATCAGGAGGGAAACAAAAGTATATCAAATATCCTCCTTATGGTCGTCAATCCGATCCTGATCATCACAATCTATCAGACAGAATATGAGCCCGGGCTCGTACGGGGACTCCTGCTGTCATTTCTGGCTGCCGCCGTCGTTCACATCCTGGGGATCGTGGTATCGACCGTTTTTATCCGGCCGGGCAGCGGACCTGACTACCTCATCGAGCGTTTCAGCGCTATGTATTCCAACTGCGGGTTCATCGGGATCCCACTTATAGGGAGTGTGCTCGGGGATATCGGAGTCTTCTATCTCTCCGCATATATGACCATATTCAATCTGTTCACCTGGACGCATGGAGTCATACTCATGGAGAAGAAATGCTCCGTAAAGAATATCGTGCAGGGCCTCCTTTCTCCCATGTTCATTGCAACGCTGGCCGCGATCGCTCTCTTCTTTCTGAAGATCAAAATCCCGATCGTGCTGCTTGACTCTATGAATTATATCGCAGACATGAATACGCCTCTCGCCATGATGGTTGCAGGATTCTCCGTGGCGCAGGCAGATATCGGAAAAATGTGCAGAAATCTGAGACTATACTATGTATCAGCTGTAAAGCTCTTTCTGTTTCCCCTGTGCATGATCCCGGTGTTCCTGCTCCTGCCTCTCCCGCAGGAAGTATCCATTACCATGCTGATCGCCGCAGCATGTCCGGCGGCGACAACCGGAACTATGATGGCGATCCGGTACAGACAGAATTACACTTACGCATCTGAGATATTTGCCCTCTCTACCGCGCTTTCCGTTATCTCAATGCCGGCTGTAGTCCTTATCGCCGAACAGATACTCTGAATCACAATACAGACCGGGCCGTTCCTGTTTCACACCGCCCGGACAAGTCCATTATAAAAAGTGTGAAGTATACTACTCCACACTTTTTAATGATTCTACCATATTTATCTTCTTAAGTTTGAAATACATCACTCCGTTCACCAGCATGGAGAACAGACAGGTCAGGAGGAATCCATACACAAAACTGCTCAGATCTATATTTCTTCCGAACATGACCGACTCGATCTCCACCGTCACAATGATAAACTGATGGAGTATCTTGCCGAGTACAACGCCAAAGACAGCCCCCAGAAAGGTCAGCACAATATTTTCTCTGTATACATACATCGATATCTCGCTGTTGTAGAAGCCGAGCACCTTGAGGGTGGCAAGCTCTCTCTGCCGCTCTGTTATGTTAATGTTATTCAGATTGTAGAGCACGACAAAAGCCAGCATGCCGGCTGATATTATGAGAACAGCGATCACGGCGTCCAGCGCTCCGAGCATGTTGTCCACCTGCTTCCTCAGATCGGTAGTATAGCTGACACTCAAGGCTCCTGGCATGGATAACGCCTCCTCGCCGATACGCTCCGCCTCCTCAGTATTCCGGTCGGCAGTCTTGTAGAAGATGCAGTTATAATCCGGCGCTTTGCCGTATACTTCCTTGTAGAGATCAGGCGTCATATACAGATAATGGCCCATATAGTTCTCGCATACGGCGCTTATCTTTACCTCCAGATCGCCCTGATCATCGTCCCGGATCGTGATACTGTCTCCCGGCTCCACCCCAAGCTCTTTCGCCATCTTCTCCGTCAGGACTGCCCCGGAATCATCCAGCGTATATCTCTCATTCGTAATACGGTCCTGCAGCACGACAAACTCTGAGAATTCTTCTACATTCTCCGGCACGTCCAGATATACGTCATGCCATGTACTTCCGTCGCTTCCGACCGAAGCCTGAGTGAGCAGTCCTTCCGTCGAACCGGCCATGGCGCTGTCTTCTTCTATCCGGCTGGTAATTCCGCTCTTTTCTTCATCCGTGGCATCATCACTTAAGATAATATTTCCGTCGTAGAGCTGTATCTCGCCGTACTGGATATCTACAATGGCAAAAATAGAATCCTTAAGTCCGAACCCGACCAGCATAAGCGCCATACACCCGCCTATGCCGAAAACAGTCATAAAAAGCCGTTTCTTATACCTGACAAGATTACGGATGCTCGCCTTCCATGAAAAGTTCAGATGTTTCCATATGAAGCCCGCCCGTTCCAGCAGCACCCTCTGCCCCTGTTTGGGCGCCGGAGGCCTCATAAGTTCAGCGGCCTGCTCTTTCAGTTCTCTGAAACATGCGAGAAATGTGGCGATCAGAGTACTGGCCAGTGCAGCCATTGCAGCTCCCAGGCCATACTGCAGGTTGTACGGAAGCACGAGATCATCCATATGTTGATACATAATACCGTATGCGTTGATGATGATCCAGGGAAATACTTTCTCACCGAAGAGGATTCCCAGGATACTGCCGGAGACAGTTGCCAGAATCGCATAACCAAGGTATTTTGCCGCTATAGAGTGGCGCTCGTATCCAAGGGCTTTCAGCGTTCCTATCTGCGTCCTCTGTTCCTCCACCATACGCGTCATGGTTGTAAGACTGATAAGCGCTGCTACAAGGAAAAAGATTGCAGGAAACACCTCCCCGATAGCGCGCATACGATCTGCATTTTCACCGTATCCCGTATATTCGGGAAGATTTGATCTGTCATAGATATACCATTCCGGCATTTCAAGATCCGCCAGTTCAGCCTCTGCATCTGCAAGCTCCGCCTCCGCGTCCTTGATCTTCTGCTCCCCGTCGGCTATCTCGGTCTCAGCCTCTGCCTCTGCGTCGTAGTATTCTTCCCATCCCTCGTCGATCTGTCTCTGTGCCTCCGCGAGCTGATCTTCCGCCTTTGCAAGCTCCTGCTTACCGGATGTGATCTGCGCCCATCCGTCGTTGATCCGTGCCTGCCCGGTCTCCAGCTGAGCCTTAGCGGAATCGATCTGAGCCTGGGCCTGAACGACTGCGCTCTCCCCTTTCTGTATCTCCTCATACATCGCGCTCAGGGCAGCTGTCGTCACGTCGTCGGTCTGTCCGGTCGCGGCCAGAGCATTATACTGTTCTTTTGCAGCGTTGAGCTGATCGATCTGCTCATTGAGAGCGTCGATATTCGCATTTAACTCCTCGGTATTCTTATCGATCTGAGCCTGACTGTTGTTTAGTTCCTGCCTGGAGGTCTCAAGCTGCTGCCTGGAGGATTCTGCCTCCGCTCTCCCAGTGTCCACCTCAGCCTGGGCATCCAGAAGCTCCTGCCTTGCTTTCGAGAGCTCAGCCTCAGCCTCTTTCTTTCCGTCTTCCAGCTCGCTCCGGGCGTCTGAAAGCTTCTGTCCCGCCTCGTCAATCTGTTCTTTGCCCTCGGACATGATCTCATCATATCGGGCCTGCTGGCGTTCTTCTTTTATCGCCTCCACTTGATCCAGAACTTCCTGGACGCGCCCATCATACTCATCCGTAAATGCCGTCATCTCTTTTGCGCCTTCAACCTGAACACAGATCTCAGTGTAAACGTCCAGCGCAAAGCTCTCCTCCGGCACGGCAATAAAAGCCGACACTGTTCCGTTCCCGATCGTCGTACTTCCCCTCTGAAATGAAATGTATTCCGGACTGCTGACAGTCCCCGAGATCGTAAAGGTATCCGTCACCAGCGTATCTTTGATGTCGTCGTCTCCCCCGCTGGCAAACGTGATCGTATCCCCGATTTCCAGGCTGCTTTCCTCCAGATAATCCACGTCTACGGCGCACTCATCTGACTGTTCCGGCCAGTTCCCTTGTTCAAGCTTCATCTGATTCATCGTGGGAAGCATGGACATGACGTGGACCGCCACCTGATTGTCACCCTCCGAGCAGAGGACATCCACCGAGTATCTGCCTTCGGCATCCGCCACACCGTCCACCTTTTCCAAAGCCGCAAGATCGCTGTCTGTAAGCCCCATCGTGCTGATGACCTCAATATCCATCAGATTCCTGTCGTCAAAATATGCGTCGCCCGAATAGCGCATATCCGGTTCCGAGGACCGTATACCGGAAAAGAAAGCACATCCGATCGCAACGATGAAAAAAATGGACAGAAAACGACCGAGACTCCACCGTATTTCCATAAAAAAGTCTTTTCTCAGCGCTTTCTTTCTCATCTGTCTGCCCCTACCATTCTATCTCGTCAATCGATGTCGGATGTTCGTTTATCTCCATTTGAGAGACCTGTCCGTTCTTGATATGTATCAGCCGGTCAGCCATCGGCGCAAGCGCCTGGTTATGGGTGATCACAATGACCGTCATCCCCCGTTCCCTGCACATGTTCTGCAAAAGCTTCAGGATTGATTTCCCTGTATTGTAATCAAGCGCGCCGGTAGGCTCGTCACAGAGCAGAAGCTTCGGATTCTTCGCCAGCGCTCTGGCTATGGACACTCTCTGCTGCTCTCCGCCGGATAACTGGGCGGGGAAGTTGTTAAGTCTGTCCCCGAGTCCCACTTCTTCGAGCACTTCTTTTGCATCCAGAGGATCTCTGCATATCTGCAGCGCCAGTTCCACGTTCTCAAGTGCTGTCAGATTCGGGACCAGATTATAAAACTGAAAGACGAATCCTATGTCCTCGCGCCGGTACTCCGTAAGCTGTCTGGAATTGTAGGAAGTGACGTCGGCTCCGTCCACAATAAGCTTTCCGTCGGTGGCCGTATCCATACCGCCCAGAATATTAAGCACCGTTGTCTTTCCAGCGCCGCTTGGCCCTACGATGACGACAAGTTCCCCTTTATCCACTGAGAAGTTGATATGATCCGCTGCGCGGATCTCTA
The DNA here is from genome assembly GCA_949294665.1 of uncultured Eubacteriales bacterium. Lineage (GTDB taxonomy): Bacteria > Bacillota > Clostridia > Lachnospirales > Lachnospiraceae > Mediterraneibacter. Next base: position 18,662 of record CASFID010000048.1, on the reverse strand, counting down.
TCTCCCCCATCTTATATACCTTGGTGATGTCCTGCATCCTGACGAACTCTTTCATATGTACCGCTCCCTTGTAACCGCTCCTTTTGCGCGGCTCATTCGGCAGATCCGATGCTAAACGCCGTATCTGTTCTTCCGATGCGGACAGAGCGGATACCCGCACCGTATCCGCTCTGTTCAGCTTGTTATATTATAACATGATTAACCTGGATTTTGAGGAATTTCTTTAGAATTTCAGATTAATTTCATACTTTTTTATATTCCGTATTCATTTTTGCTGAAAACCGGAACAGAACCAGCCCGATCAGGAACATGACGGAAAGCGCGCTGACACCGATATTGATACTCCCGGTAATCTGACTCAGGAAAGACACAAGAGCCGTTCCTATAACGGAAGCCCCTTTGCCGCAGATATCATATATTCCGAAAAACTCTCCCGACTTCTCCGCCGGTATGATCTTAGCGAAATAAGATCTGGAGAGCGCCTGTATCGTTCCCTGGAACATACCTACCATAACTGCAAGCAGCCAGAAATCAAACTCACTGTCCAGCCAGTAGGCATATACCGCGATACAGAAATATGCCACGATGCAGACTGTGATGATCGTCTCGGATTTTACTTTTTTCACCAGCCTGCTGAATATAAGGACGCTGGGAAACGCCACGATCTGAGTTACGAGAAGCGCCAGAAGCAGGGCATTCGTATCAAGTCCGAGAGCCTGTCCGTACGCCGTCGCCATATCGATAACAGTGTAGACGCCGTCGATATAAAAGAAGAACGCCAGAAGGAACACAAAGATATGCTTCTCTTTGCTCAATTCCAGAAAGGTACGTCCCAGCCTCTTAAAACTTTCTTTTACCACATGTCCTCCGGCTTCGGAAAAGTATCTCTGACGGTATGAACGGAGCAGAGGCAGAGACGAACAGAGCCACCACACAGCCGTAATGATAAATCCGATGAGCAGCGACGTCTGAGTGCCGATCCCCAGAGCGCCGGAACCCATGTAAAGTCCCAGGCAGGCAAGGAACGGGATGCAGCTTCCGATATATCCCCAGGCATAACCGTGGGAGGAAACCGAATCCATCCTGTCTGGCTCCGTAACATCTGTGAGCATGGCATCATAGAATATCAGGCTGGCAGAATACCCTGTCTTCGCCAGAACAAATACTCCCAGGAACCAGATCCACGAAGAGAGGAAGCCCAGAAGGATGCATCCGAACACTCCAACTCCCATGGAGAGAGAAAAAATGATCTTCTTAAAGTTCTTTGTGTCCGCAACAGCTCCAAGCGTCGGCCCCAGCACGGCCACGATCAGAGTACAGACAGAAGTCGCATATCCCCAGTATGCCAGATAATCCACATCCGATATACCGGCGCTCTCTGCAAGCGTATTGAAATAGATGGGAAAGATGGTTGAAACAAGCAGCGTAAAGGCTGAGTTTCCAACGTCATAGAGCACCCATTTTTTCTCCAGCGAAGTTAATTTAAATTTCATACCCTCTTCTCCTCTCATCACTCAAATTTCATTTTCCGTTCTGCTGCCCGGTTACTTCTGTCTGTCTGATACCGTCTTCTGCAGACAGAGATTCTCCCAGTTATCGCCCGCGCCGAATGTCCGGTGGAAACGATCCGGGAGTTCTTTCCCCTCGAACAGCGCCTTCTGATACTGGATGATCAGCCCCGCTGCCAGCGGCACCGCACCGGCGTAAAGACGTTTTAAAAGCTGACAGTAATCCCTGCACGCAGGATCGGGTTCCAGGCTCATGACCATCCCTTTCTTATCCTTATACTGCCCCGCAATCTTCATACATCCGAAGAGAATCTTTCTTTTGTATTTTCCCGGAGCCAGGAGCAGCTTGTGAAAAAAGATCATGGACTTCATTGACTTTTCTACAAGTTCCGGCGTCATATCGTTGAAAAACGGCGCGATAACTTCTGCATTCTTTCTGCTGGGATGGATATGCCGTGTAGAAAGGTGGCGCACGGGGTTAATGTAGTCTTCTTTTAAGAGCAGCCTGTCAAATTCCATCTCGATCTGAGAGTGGGTAACCCCGCCTGTCTGTATCATCTTCTCAATATACGGATGGCATTCACTGTCAAGTGCAAAATGACAGATAAATCCGTAAATATACGCTCTGGCTGCCGCGGGATCCTCTGACTTTCCAATCACTTCTACTGCGTGTTGGAAGAATTCATCCGCCATCCTTTCATGCAGAGCATATCCCTGGGAATTCACCGGGTTCTTTATCAGCGCTTTATAGTAAAAAAGAAGATCAGGACCGTGCAATCCAATGTCAAAAAGTTCCCTGTTGTTCTCGATCGAACTCTGGAGCGGACGTGGAAGTGCGCTTATGACTTCTTTTCCAAATTTGTAGTGTGCGTATGTTGTCGGCATATATTCTCCTCTTTTCCTGTACATTTTATCTCTTGTCCCGCCAGGCCCTCTGCAGAACACAGAACAGGCGCATACACATGGCTGGCTATATGTAACATATTATCACATATCTTTTCTAAAAAATCCACATAAGGATATGTTTTGAAATGTTAAATTTTTTAATACTTTTGATTGACTTTTTCAGTTTCGGGCACTATTATAATATGTGGATGTTAGCAGATGACGGCCGGAAGGCTGTATAGAACTATACCAGGGGTTGTACTGGTTTCGACAGGGATCTCGAAGATGGAGAAGCTATCCGCAGGCTGATGCGTCAAATCGCAAACTTAAAATTAAACGCTAACGATAATTACGAATTAGCTGCAGCCTAAATGCTGCATGCCGCTCCTGATGCACTCACACGTCGGGAATCCGGTATCAAACATGTGAGAAACGATGTCGGCAAAGCTTTGAGCCGTCAGGCGTAATATGAAGCTACTGAACCTGCAAGGATGTTCGTTTCCGTGCAGCAGAGGGAATGAAAAAGAACGAACTATGATAGTAGAAGTACATGGGACAGATTTTTGGACGCGGGTTCGATTCCCGCCAGCTCCACTTGACCGCGAAGCGACGGAATCTTTCGCGGTTTATTGTAAACGGAAACATAGCTCAGCTGGGAGAGCGCTCGCCTGACTAGCGGGAGGTCATGGGTTCGAGCCCCGTTGTTTCCATGAGGGAAGCCGGTCTTTCGGCTTCCCGAAATCATAATACAGGGGGTATTAGCGCAGTTGGGAGCGCGCCACATTCGCATTGTGGAGGCCACGGGTTCGAATCCCGTATACTCCAGTAAAATTCCTTGATTTTACGGGCTTTGCGAGCACTCGTATGATTAAGGCAATCAAAAAGGGAATCAGACATATGTTCGATTACATGATTCCTATGCGGAACTCTGGGATTGTATCCAGCAGTTCCGCCTTTTTTCGTTTGATCTGCGGTCTCTGCTGTAAAATTCCTTTGTACAGGTAATATCTGTATGCCCCATAAGTTCGATTATATTTTTATCCAGGATCTGGTTATCCAACAGAATACTTGCATATGTTTTTCTTACTTTATGGGGAGATTTTTTTGTGATTTTAATGTTATTACATATCCTGTAGAGTTTTCGCCGGAAAGAATAAGTTTTGATCCTTGTGCCATTTTGTTCAAAAACAAATTTTCCGAATGGATTCAGTTTTCTAATTTCTTTTACAATCCATATGCAATGCGGGGGAACAACTGCGGATCGAACTCCTGCCGGTGTTTTAGGGTATTCTTTGATATCATACACATATTTTCCAGATGCGTCCTGATAACTTCCGGCATTTCCGATTCATCGAAAACTTCCTCTTCCATATTTATAATAGTAAGAGCGAAATCTTTATCAGATACATCCAGATCATTAAAAATCTCCGTCACATTAAAAGAAATCAGTTTTCGTTTTTTTGCGCGTTTCAGCATTCCTCTGGTTACAGTCTTTAGATTGGAAAATGCCTTCGCTTTCAGATTATGCTCCGGGATCTGCTCTTCCAGAAATTCTTCCATTTCTTCCGGAGTAATCGATTTGATCTTTCTCTGCCCAAACTCATCGAAATGTCTTTTGTAGATCTGTCTGTTTCTCAGGTGAGTAGCTTCGGAAATTTTCTTCAGCTCCAGTTTCCGGTCATTCCATTCTGTAAAGACTTCTTCCACAGTTGGATTATCCAGTTTATCTTTCCAGTAATCAATAACAACTTGTTTGATTCCCTGCTCTGTACTTCTCTTCTTAAGCACTCTCCCCCTTTCCTTATCTGGTAAGTATGTGTACCATTTTCCATCTTTTCCCTCCCATATTTTATAAGGATGGTGTGATAGTATCTCGTTTTTCTGCATTTCTTCTACTTGTTCCTGTATATATGCCAAATTGATTATCTCATTCTCCAACGCATCGCGCAAAACTGCGTTTAGGTTCATATCTGTCATATTACATTCCATCCTTATCATTATAAAAGCCCGCTATGGATCACACAGCAGGCTCTGACTTTATCTTTGTAATATATTTCTTCAGCCGCCTTTTATCAATCGTCCGTATCTGTTCTAACAAAATAATCGACTCTTCCCCAAGCCCGTCGTAACCGTTTACTATGTAATGTGTGGGTAACTTTGCTTTTCGCCTTACTTTTCCCGTTATGGCTGCTACAATCACTGTGGGACTGTAAAGATTGCCGATATTGTTCTGTATAATCAGAACAGGGCGTTTTCCGCCCTGCTCTGATCCGATTACGGGACTTAAGTCCGCGTAATACATCTCACCTCTGTATATTTGCTTTGGCATATATATGTCTCCCTCTAAAACGAGTAAGTATTCTGCCTATTTGTCCTCGACACCCCGGCTCTTTCGTGCCGCAATTGGCACAGGGAAGTCATCAGGCGGCTGTCTGCTTGCCAGCTCCACGGAATCAAGGTTCCTTCCGGGGATCACCCGGAACTGCCCTCACTTGTTGCGGTGCACCTCTATTTTATGCACTCGACTTTATGACCGGACAGGAGTATCATTATGCCTGTTGCCTGTTATCGCCCTACCAGCAGCATACCGACAGTTATAGCCCGGCAGTTACCGCTCCCCGGAAGTGACATACAGCCGTCAATCATTTTAACCATAGGAGATGTGAGAATTGCGCTGTTCTGTAACTTGGATCATGGCGTACCGGCTAACGTGGCTTACGCTCATCACGATAGCAACAGGAATGTACCTGATGAATGGGTATGAAATTGTCAAGGTGCATACCCGTTCCCTTTAGCGGGGAAACAGTTGAAAGAATTACTCTCTCATGTGTTCCCCATTCAGAGCCTGTTTTTTCCGGCTTATTCCAAAATTTTTTTAATTTTTTTCTTGGCAGCCGAGATAGACCTTACTACAGAAGAAATGGATGTCTGCTCAATCTCCGCTATTTTCTTATAAGTCATTCCTGCAAAATACTTGAATACAAGCCTCCTTTTTTCTGCTTCCGGCAATAAAGAAATGGCAGAATAAAGTTCACGCACTGTAAGTCTCCAGATTACTTCGTCCTCTGCGCTTTCTTCATATCTGCCTAATCTTTTATACAATGTTTTCTCGTATACTACCGAATGCTCCATATGCCGTTCTACAACGTGTATATGTCGTAAATCATCTAGCTCAAAACGATCAAACACTTGAAACATTTCTTCACTAATCTCTATACACTGATCCACTGACTGTCCGTCCTTAAATGTTATGTAGTATCTGCCATCCCGACAGTTCAGTGTATATGGGTTATCTTTATCTTTTCTTCTTTTTGGACGTTTATCATCCATGCATTTATCCTCCGTTCGATCTGAAATTCAATGAGTTCCAGACCGCCCGGCGGACTTCTGCATTTATGACAGGCTCTTCTCTCCTGCTCAACTAAAAAAACATATCCCATCTCCGGCTTTGCCTGCCGAAAAAAAGATATGTTTCTTTTTAGGTCATATATATCATGTCTTGGTGGTTCAATATGAAAGCCAAAAAATATTCTGTTTTCTTTCAGACTGATCCATACGGAAAAATAAGGTTGTTCTTTAGGTTTTCCGTAAGATCAATAATCGCCGCTTTTGATCAGCAGCCCGCTGTGTAAAATACTCCAGCGCATAAAAAATCCCTCCCAGCAAAACTCTGTTAGAGGGAAATGCACACCACAAAACACTTCCGCCAAAACAATCGTTTTTTTATATGTTGGAAGCTACATTATCCTATATATAACCATAAAGACATATATACATAAGTTGGATAGTGCGCCATCATCTGCCAATTTGCATTTGGAGGGTGACTTAACGCCACCCCACCTTTGGTTTAGACGAATATTTATTATCTTTAGCGTCATTGCATATTACAATAACTCTGAAATTAAATTTTGCGAGCAGCCATAAGTTAAATCGTTTTGATTATAATCTTGTAATATATAGTTAAATTCTACATATACCTCACTAAAAACTAATTGAGCATCCTAAGATTTCACTCATCCTGTGCATTAAGTGCATTCACAACTGCCTCAAACATCGGTCTTGCATCCGGTGCCGCACCTAACATTTCTGCTAATGTCATCTGCATAGCCATCTGAATCATAGGACCATCCATCATTCCCGGTGCAAGCTGTTCAAACATCTGTATTGCCAACGGTTGTGCCATAATTTCCGCAAGTGTACTCTCCATGCTGAATCGCAAAGCTTTCAGACTGGTTTTAGTACCATATTCATAATCATAGACTCCAGAGCCAACTTCTAGTTTTCCTTCTTTCTCCGGCAGAATAATTACTGCTGTTGTATTGGCCGGAATTTCCACATGAATGTGAATTTTTCCACCCTTGCAGCTATATCCGCTAACAATCTTTCCATAAGGTGACTCAAGTGTTCCCTCTGCATGTTCAATCCTTTTGACAAACATCGGCTTGATCAGAATTTTCTTATACCCCGGCTCTAATTGACTAATGCCAGCCACTTTGCGATACATCCAGTCGCCAATGGAACCATAGGCATAATGATTTAATGAATTCATACCAGACTCATCAAAAGTACCATCTGGTTTTATAGAATTCCACCTCTCCCATATTGTCGTTGCCCCCCTGTTAACCGCATATAACCATGACGGGTAATCTTCTCGCATAAGAAGTGTAGCAGCCATATCATGTGCACCATTCTCTGAAAGGACATGACAAATATAAGGCGTTCCCACAAAGCCAGTAGACAAATGATTCTTGTGGTTTTCAATATTCGTAAGTAACGTATGCAAAATCCGCTGTCTGTCTTGTTCCCGTGCCAGATTAAAATAGAGGGCAAGAATGCAACCGGTCTGTGTCTCACTGACAATTCTGCCAGTTTCCGTATAATATTCTTTTTGAAACGCAGCCAGTGTTATTTCATACAATTTTGAATATTTTTCAGCCTCAGCAGACAATCCTAAGACTTCCGCTGTCTGCTTTACTAAATCCGTTACATAAAGATAATAAGCATTTGCTATCATATATTTGTCTGTCGCGCCAGTGCGATCAGAACTTTCCTCTTTATCAAGCGCAAGCCAGTCTCCATACTGGAAGCCAGTCATCCACGATCCATTCTCTTCACAGTGATTTGTTATATAATCTACCCATTCATGCATACATTTCCAATTTTCTTCAAGTATTCGCTTATCTCCATAAGTTTGATATACAACCCACGGTATAATAACAGCTGCATCGCTCCAAGCAGAGGAACTGTATTGGCCGAGAAGATCTGGAACTACATGCGGCACACCTTTTTCGAGAGAGGACTCTGCTGCTACATCTCGCATCCACTTAGCAAAAAATAGTGCTGTGTTTCGATTATATGCTGCCGTCCATGAAAAAACCTGTGCATCCCCTGTCCATCCGAGCCGTTCATCACGTTGCGGACAATCTGTCGGGATATCAAGGAAATTACTTCTCATTCCCCATGAAATGTTACTCTGTAACTGATTGATTTTTTTATTAGACGTCTGAAATGAGCCGATAGTTTCCATATTCGAATGCATTACACAAGCGGTGAACATTTCCAGTTTCATCTCATCTATGCCTTCTACGCAGATATATCGAAAGCCATGAAATGTAAAATGCGGAAGAAATGTTTGGTCCTCGCCATTACAAATATAGGTGTCAACAGATTTTGCCTGCCGTAATGTATCCGGATAGAAATTTCCATCTTTATCCAAAGTTTCTGCATGACGAACAGTAATTTTCTGCCCTTTTTTGCCTCTAATCCTCACTTCTACAAGTCCCGTCAAATTTTGCCCGAAATCCACCAGATGTTCATTTTTCGGGGTTACAATCAACTGTTTAGCCGGAACCCGCTCTGTAATCTGAACAGTCTCATTCTCTTGTGCTCTCAGAATACTTTTCTCAAATTCTCGAACACAAACACTGCCCTCCTGAATTTGGGGATTATTTGTATCAATAGTCTCACCCATATAAATCTCGCTATAACGAATTTCTCCTGTGCGGACAGACCAGCTTTCATCTGTACATATTACTTCATCTGTATCGTCCTCATATGTAATATGTAGTTCTGCAAATGCCCCTACACGGTCACCATAATTATTCGGAATACACATGAAACCAAGACATCCTTTATACCAGCCATTTCCGACTGTCATTTCCAATAAATTATCTCCATTTTTTAACTGCTTTGTCACGTCATAAATCTGATACTGAAGACGGTTAGCATAGCTGGTCCATCCCGGTGTCATCCGATCTTTCCCTATTTTGATACCGTTTACTGCGAACTCATAAACGCCTTGTGCCGTAGCATAAAGTCTGGCTCGTTTTACTTTCCCTTTAAGGATGATATTCTTATAAAAAATCGGAGTAGCTGTCTCTTCATTTTCAAAATCATGCGTGATCATCTGTGCACGGAAAATTTTCGGATCAAAAATTCCCGTTTCGAAAGTCGCTTCAGCACTATCCGCCCGCCCATAATTATCCCATACTGTTACTTTTACGTTATAAAGAGTCTCGTTACATAATGTCTCGCCTTCATATGGGACCAATACAGAGTCACTGCTTTCTCTCATACCAGAGTCCCATACATTTTTCTTATCGGTATTTACCTCAATTCGATAAATACTTTGAACCGTATTCTTTTCATCTGTTCTCATCTTCCATGAAAAACGCGGAACAGAAATATCCAAACCGATTGGATTATTCCTATACTCTGTCTTTAAATCATATATTTTCATTATTCATTTCTCCTAACATTCTAACTATTTACTGAAATACAATAAGCTGCAGGCTTTACTGTCCTCATATTATTTTTCTTTGTCAATCCACATTCAGTACTGAAAGAATCTCATTTACCGCATCCCACGTCATGCCCGGCACAAAGCTTATAAGCTGACGTAACGGCATATCCTGCATCATCGCCGCTAGCATCTCCGGGCTGATTGCCTCACTCTGGGAAGATTCTTCCATCTCTTTCGTCTGCTCGTTGCCTGCCATCATCTGACCAAAGATCTGCTGCGCCTTCGGATCCGTAAAAAATTCTCCCATACAGGTATTCGCTGTATATTTCTGCCGGGGGCGCTTTGTATTCTTTGCCTGAACCGCAACTTCAAGGATCACTTCCTGCGCGTTCCGGCAGATCTGGATCAGGTATACTCCGTCGGGCACGTCCCAGCAGTGGAAATCCGTATTCCATACCGCGAATGCCCGTTCATCCAGAGTAAATGTTACTGTTTTCTTCTCATCCGGTTCCAACGCAATCTTCTCAAAGCCTTTCAGTTCCCGCACCGGGCGCGGCACTTCGGAGTTTACCGGCGCCACATAAAGCTGTACCACTTCTTTGCCAGAACAGTATCCTGTATTCTCCACATCCACACTTACCGTCAGCGTCTCGGTATCAGTCAGTTCTGTTTTATCTGTCATCAGATTGCTGTATCCAAATGTGGTGTAGGACAGTCCGTAGCCGAACGGGTACTGGACATCCATATCCCGTGTAGTGTAATAGCGGTACCCTACGAACACGCCCTCTTGGTACTCTGCGTGGTCTTTTCCTTTCCCGTAGGTCAGATAACACGGCGTATCCTCCAAACGGTTCGGGAAAGTCTCAGACAATCTACCGGATGGATTCACTTCTCCGAAAAGGACTTTTATCTCCGCCTTTCCGACCGCCTGTCCGCCCAGATATGCCTCCACAATCGCGGACACGCTGTCTTTCCACGGCATAATGACCGGGGAACCATTGTGGAGCACAACAACTACATTTTTCTGTACATTGCAGATCTTTTCAATCAGACGATTCTGGCAGTCTGGAAGATTCAGGTGTGTCCGATCGTAGCCTTCCGATTCAAAGCTGTCCGGAAGTCCGGCGAAAATCACTGCCACATCCGCATCTTTTGCTGTATGCACTGCCTCAACTTCCAGCGTTTCATCTGCCTTATCCGCTGCATCGTCAAATCCTTTCGCATAAACCACATTTGCAATGTCTTTCACCGCTTCCAATGCGGATTCTACTTTCCAGCTGTTGATATGGGAACTGCCGCCGCCCTGATAACGTGGCGCTTCGGCATACTTTCCGATGAAAGCAATCTTCTGTTCTCTGTTAAGAGGAAGAATGTGTTTCCCATTTTCATCACTATCATTCTTCAGAAGTACGATACACTCTTCTTCAACTGAAGACGCTGTCTCGTGATCTTTCACCATATCAAAAACTGCGTTCTCATCCCTGTTTTCCATATACCGGAAGACAATGTTCAGGATCCGTTCACATGCCTGATTCACTACTGCCTCATCCAGTATTCCTTCCTGTACCGCCTTTACAATCAGCGCGTCGTTCACACCGTTTGAAGATGGCATTTCCAGATCCATTCCGGCTTTCAGTGCTTCTACCCTGTCATTGACCGCACCCCAGTCGGACATTACATATCCGTCGAATCCCCATTCATCTCTAAGCAGATCTGTCAAGTATTGCTTAGACTCTCCGACATAGGTTCCGTTAATCCTGTTGTATGAATTCATCACCGTCCACGGTTTTCCATTCTTCACTGCGCCCTCGAAAGGCACCATGTAGATTTCCCGTAGAGTTCGCTCATCCACATCGGATGAACTGGTCATCCGACGTTTCTCCTGATTGTTAGCCAGAAAATGCTTCACACTTGTTCCCACATTTTTGCTCTGCACCCCCCGGATAAGTGCCGTCGACATCTCAGCCGTCGCATAAGGATCTTCCGAATAATACTCGAAGTTCCTGCCGCACAGTGGGGAACGCTTGATATTCACCGCAGGCCCCAAGATGGTACTCACGCCTTCAGCCTGGCATTCTTCTCCGATCACCCTGCCCATGTGCTCCGCCAGATTACGGTCGAAGCTGGACGCCAGCGCACATCCGGCTGGGAAGCAGACCGCTTTGATACTGTCATTGATCCCCAAATGATCACTAGCTTCATCCTGCTTGCGAAGACCGTGGGGTCCGTCAGATACCATAACAGCCGAGATACCAAGCCGTTCCACCGCTTTTGTATGCCAGAAATCCGCTCCGGAACACATTCCTGCTTTTTCTTCCAGCGTCATCTGTGATACCAGTTCTCTGATCTTCTCCATGTCCATATTGTTACCTCCTAATTTACCATGTGAATTTATTCTAACCGATATCAACTGTATAATATTCTATAATTGCATTATTTATTATATATATGTCTCTTGTTTTATCAATCATACATTGTTATAATAATCAAAAAATATAAATAATGGAGAAAATGCATTATGCCAGTTTTTAATATGAAAAACTTTCTCAATATGTTTTATCTGGATTCAAATATTCCTGCATATTACTATCAAAACAACAAACTTTCTTTTGCTGTGCCAGAACAGACCGACCTGACTTTTCCACCAGAAAAATATGTAAAAATATTATCTCAAAATTCGGGGAATATATCCTATTGCTCTACAGAATACGGTATGTATTTCATACGTCTGGTAGTGAATTCTTCTTATGAAGAATTTCTAATCTTCGGTCCTATCTGTTCAGTACCACTCTCTACTCTGAATATGCATGACCTATATGCAGATTATGTTATTTCCGAGAAGAACCGAGACGCTTTCAACAGTCTGTTCTGGAGTGTTCCGCAGCTTTCATTACCCGCTTTTTTGTCCAAAATTATCTTTCTGAATTATTGTCTGAACTTGGAATGCTGTACTGTTCAGGATTTTTTGCAGATTAAAGAAGTCGAGCAAAATAAAAATACAACTGAAAATGTTCTCCAAGCAAAAGAAAATTTCTATCATAACAAATCATATGAGGTAGAACAACTTATCTCAGGATATATCAAATCAGGTTCACCGGAAAAAATATTGTCTATAACTTTAAATGAGTCTCAATTACATACCGGTATTCTTGCCCCAAATGCACTACGGCAGTTAAAAAATAATCTAATCGTTGCTACTACTGTATTTACTCGTGCTTCTATCGAAGGCGGTCTGGATACTGATACCGCATTTCGGATTTCAGATGATTTTATTCAAATAGCTGAACAAACACCGAATGCGGACTATCTTAACGAACTTATGGGACAGATAGCATACACTTTTGCCGCCAAAGTTGCCGAAGCACAGACACCTGTCAGTTCTGACGATATTATCCGAAATGCAATACGCTTCATCCAACAAAATACAAACCGGCATATCACCGCTGCGGAAGTAGCGAAGCATGCCGGTTTCAGTCGTTCCTATTTTTCATCATATTTTAAAAAAGAACTCGGTTTCTCTATTGGTGAATTCATCACCCGATGCCGACTGGAAGAAGCGCGTTATCTGCTTCGTTACACCTCGAAATCATTAAGCGCAATCAGCAACTATCTCTGCTTTTGCAGCCAGAGCCATTTTCAAACTGCATTTAAAAAACAATTTGGGATGACGCCACTACAATACAGGAGAAATCCTGTTCAAGAAACGGAAAAATGAACGTAATGCTTTAATTTTCTTCCGGCTTAGCTTCTTTCGGATATTCTCGGAGTTCATCTGCTTCATGCAGTGGACTCCAAACCTGTGCAAAAAATGGATCCACTTTTGCTCTCTTCCCATAGTTCCAACTCTTATTTTCGCAATGGGGGCACCAATGCCCGCCTTCTAGAATAAGACGAGGACTAGCTTCAAACTCATGTCCAAATGCACAGCGAAACTTCAGCTTTTCCGTCCAATTCCCGGTTTCCATTTTCTCAGACAGACATACACCGCCACGAAATTCTGCCGCCTGCTTCACATCTTGCAGATTTAATTCTTTCTCCGGCTTATTTTCGTCATAACCGTGATCTAGCACTATAACCTTATCCCACTCATCAAAATGTTTCATATCGCGTATATCATCTGGCAATGCTTCCCATGCTCTTCTGCTTCCCCAGTATGCGTCAATATGATCCTCGACATTATCCCGAATGAAATGTACAGTCCCGTGTTCGGACTCTGCAAGTTTATCAAACGATCTGCTTATAATTTTCCCCATCAGTTTTTGTCCGCCCGGAAGTTTACACAATATTTTTGCAACAGACGCCATTATCCCCAACCCGTTTAAATAACAGTCATAGTAGTATTGCATACTATCATTTTGAAAATGCAGATACTTTTCAAGTTTATCTGAGTCCAGATAGTACTGTCCGTGAAAATTTCTAGTAGCTTGTTTTTTAGGATCAAGAATATACTCCAATTTTGTTATTCCCAACGCACCATAAAGTTCTTTATATAAATGATATGTATCTATACGGCACTTTTCTCCCCCGCCTATATTATAAATATGCCCCCAGAAATCTGGTGAGAGTGTTCCGTCTGCTTCAAAAACACAGAGATTTCTCATTGCTCTTCCTGAGTCACGGTCAGAAACATACTCGAGTACATTGTCAAAGCAATTATGAAACATAATTGCATCACGTATTTCACTCATTGCTGGTCCTATAATCCCTGTCTGTCTGAGACTAACCCAATACTTCAAGCCTGATTCTATCACATATCTCTCTGCCGCCACTTTCGACACAGCATAATAATCAAACATGCTCGGTTTAATCGGATCACCTACTCTCCCCCAATGAATCGGCGGCATACGATCTCCCGTTTCCGCAACAGTTCCAATATTAACAAATTTACAGGAGTCCGCTCTTCCTGCTCTTTTGATGGCTTCTATTATATTCTTAGTCGCACCATAATTGTTTTTCATCGCTTTATGAGGATAATAATCTGCCGCAGGTGAAACAAAAGCTGCTATGTGAAGTACAATATCTGCATTTTCTACACATTTGTACACATCATTATAATTGAGAAGATCTCCCCACACAATTTTCAGCCCTTTCAATTCTTTATATGATGCCAGCAATTTATGATTTTTTTCTGAATTTCTTGCCAATATTATGACATTCAATTTATCCAGCTCTTCAAGGATTTGTTTTAGGCTTTCATATCCCATTCCTCCTGTTGCTCCGGTTATAAATACAGTTTTCTTTTCCATTTTACTCTCCCCTCATTCCCATTACCTCTGTTTTCTTTTCGATTACTGCTTTGCAAAGCAAAACGGAATCCCCTATAGCGCCTTCTATGTCGTCTTCCTCTACTCCAAGCGGAACACATCCTAATGATTTATCGATAAATAAGTTTGAACACTGAAGTTTTGCAAACTTCACCATATTTAATCCGCCTTCAATATTCTGCTTTTTCTGTTCTTTCATCAGTTTCTTGCCAGCCATACCATACATCCAATCTGGAATTGTTATAATTCTTTTGTCTGGCGTGCCAAGGTATTTATGTACAATTCTAAGAAGCTCTTTCCACGTCATATTATAATATCCAATTGGATAACACTTTCCACCTTTGTTTTTTTCTATTGCCCCGGCAATTGCCTGACCGACCTGCTTTACCGTTACCATTGCAGAACCGCCTCTCGGATACATGGTAACACTATTCATTTTCATGACATTTTCCACAAGGAACACCCAGACCGGTTTTCTTCCCGGCTGCGTACCAAAAATATATGGTAATTCAAGAACTGCAACATTAAAATTTTCATCGGAAAATTCTAAAGCTATTGTTTCCTGATCAATTCTGCTCCTGATATATGAATGCCACTTTGTCAGATATTCTTCCGGCATAGTTTTAGCAAAGTATGAAAAATAAGAACCACATATTGCTGTATGTTTAATACCACATTCCCTGGCTATTTTGAGCAGTCTTTTTACTGGATCAATATTATATTTTCGATATAAATCATAAATAGGATGCGGACCTTCTACTCGTTCATCTACACCTGCTGCAAATACAAATCCCTCGCAGCCTGTCATATATGTCCTGATCTCATTGTCAGTCATCTCAAGATAATTTCCGTAATGTATTTCCATCTTTTCTGGAAGTACTGCTCCCTGCGGCAACGGCGGCAGTGCAATCGAAATCACCTGATGTCCTCTTGCTATCAGTTCTCTTGCAGCTTCGCTTCCAAGAAGTCCCGTTCCACCAATCATAAATATTTTCATTTTCCGTCTCCTTTGTTGACAATCTACTTTTGTTACACTATTATAATATCAACACTGTGTTGTTTTAACAAACACCAGATGATTTTAGTATGTTCTTAACTCAACACTTTCAAAAAAATGTTGTACTCATATCAATTCAAGTTATAAATGAGGTATACCATGGCAACAAAAAATAATCGACGCACCAAGTTGACGAAACAGCTTTTAAAAAGCAGCCTGATTGAACTTATACAAAAAAAATCCCTTAACCAGATTACAATAAAAGAACTTTGCGAAAATGCTGATCTTAACCGCTCCACTTTTTATCTGCACTATTCCGACCAATATCAGCTTATGAAAAATATAGAGGATGATCTTCTTAATGACACGCTAGATTATTTAAAGGACATCAACACTAGTATTGATGCTGTAAATTACATCAAAACTTTTCTGGAATATGTAAAATCCAATGCTTCTATTTTTCGGATTTTACTTTGTCAACCTGAAAATGCTACATTTCAAAATATCTTTATTCAAAAAACAATGGGGCATATAAAAGACAGACTGCCTTCTATATGTCCCACCGAAGCAGAAAAATATATTTATGATTTTGTTATGCACGGCTCACTTCAAATTATACGAAAGTGGCTTATATCTGACTTTGATATGCCAATCTCAAAAGTGGCAAATTTAATCTATCGACTTTGCGACTTAATTTATTCAGGATATACAGATCTGTAATAAAACTATTTTTTCAATAACGCGCAAATTCCTTTAATCCAGTGCCCATTTGCCATTAAAAGCAACCCTTTTGCAAGTGATGTACTCATGGCGCCGCCACTGCTAATAACAGATGCTCTCAATGGACAATCAACTGCACAAATTAATGTCATGCGATATCCCGGATCTGACATATCTTTTTTCCCGCCATAACTTTTGGCAATAATATTTTCTGTAATTTTATACTGAATTTTCATGATTAACGAATGGGATTTCATTTCCATACAGGTATTATCCAGCGTGAACTGACCTTTCACTGGCTCTTCTATAATAGCTACCGAATGCCCCATTAATTTTTCCCATTCGTCTCTTCTCGGAAAGCCTGAGAGAGTTTCATACCAACTACCTCTCTGCCAGTCACTTGCCGGAATCCGAATCCCCTTCACTTCTATTTTCTCTTCTAATCTAATATCCCGACTAGATGCTCCGATCAGAATATTGTATTTTCCCCCGGGTGTTTTCCAGCCATTGTCCCATACGTCAAAAGCATTCTGATCAAGCTTAATTCTTATTGTTTTTTCCTCACCTGGATCGAGTTCCACACGGGCAAACCCTTTCAGTTCTTTTCTTGCTCTAAAAATCTCAGTCTGCAATGGAGCAGCATAAACCTGTACGATTTCCGCGCCAGCATAATTACCGATATTTTTTATTGTAACCGCAACTCCATCATCTATAACTTTTAACTTTTTATATACAAACTCTGTATATGAAAGACCAAACCCAAATGGATATCGCACATTTTGCTCTTTTGTATCATAATATCGATAACCAACGTAAATGCCTTCTCGATATTCAGTATTTTTTTTGCCAAATGTTTCTTTCGATACTACATCATCATACGTAAAAGGCCATGTTTCCGTTAATTTCCCGGACGGAACAGCATTCCCTTTCAAAAGATTATAAGCTGCTTCCCCTCCTGCCTGACCGGGAAGCCCCATATACAGTATTGCCTTAACTTGATCTGCCCATGGCATTTCAATCGGCGATCCGCCCAGAAGTATTACAACCGTATTCCTATTCACCTTCGCTATTCTCTCAATCATACGGTCATGACCTTCTGGTAACCGCATATGTTCTCTGTCTATAGCTTCTGACTCATATACCTCTGGAAGTCCTGCCACGATAATTACAATTTTATGCTTTAATGCTGCTTCTTCTGCCGCTTTTAAAGATTCCTCTGTTACATTTCCATTTTCGTCGCAACAGCTGACGAATAGACTATCCGGCATCAATTCTGTGAGATTTGTCTGTTTTATAGGATTTATATGACTACTGCCTGACCCCTGATATCTCATGTGCGCTGCCATATAACCAACTAATGCAATATCATCCGTTTTTAATGGAAGGATTTGATCATCATTCTTTAATAAAACAGCACCCTGCTCTGCAACTTTCATAGCAAGTTTATGATGTTTTTCCCAGTTGACTGACAGTTTCTTTTCCGGCGCCTGTGTCTTTTCAACAAGCCGCAGAATTCTTTCTACTGAAGCATCAATATATTTTTCATCAAGCATTCCGTTATTTACAGCTGCTAAAACATCCTTTTCCATATAATCGGATCCACCGGGCATATTAAGATCGCATCCTGCTTTAAAAGCTTCGATTCTGTCATTCATGGCACCCCAATCTGTTATAACAGCTCCATCAAATCCCCACTCATTTCGCAGAATGTTTGTAAGCAGATAATAATTATCACTGCAGTGTACTCCGTTAATCTTGTTATAAGCACACATAATTGTATCTGGCTTTCCCTCTTTAACAGCAATTTCAAAAGGTTTAAGATAAATTTCCCTTAAACTTCTATCATCTATAAGACTGTCGCCGTTCTGACGCTTATACTCCTGATTATTTACAGCAAAATGTTTCAAACTTGAGGATACTCCTGTACTTTGTTGTCCTCGGATATATGCCGCTGCCATTTTACCTGACAAGTACGGATCCTCTGATATGTACTCAAAATTCCTTCCACCTAATGGATTTCTTTTAATATTGCAACCCGGCCCAAGAACTACAGAAACATTTTGGGCAAGTGCCTCTTCACCAATTGCTTTTCCTTCTTCAGAATACAGATCTTCATTCCATGTAGCCCCCGCTGTCACAGCAGCGGGGAAACAAGTAGCCGGTTCAGACTGATTTATTCCAATCATATCTGCATTATTTTTCTGACATCGAAGTCCGTGAGGACCATCTGACAGCATAATCTCAGATATATCATATTGAGGTATAGATTTTGTATGCCAGAAATCTTTTCCTGTACAATATGAGATTTTCTCTTTAAGGGACATTTTAGCAACAATTTCTTTTATTTCCATATCTTACTCCGTATCTGGATATCCTACAAGTTACATTTCATACAATAACTCCCACGGTGAAATGAAATTTTAAATTCTAGTTCACCGACATGAGATAGACTTTACTCTTTCACAAGTAGAAGTTATCCTTTCACATCTTCTTCAATCAGTATATGATAGTATCATCTCTTTCTGTCTGGTGGCAGCAAGGAGGTA
>CASFID010000047.1 GCA_949294665.1 uncultured Eubacteriales bacterium | reverse complement strand
TATATCGCATTTTTTCAGATATAGCGACAGCTATGTCTATTTCAGCATGTCTATTTTTCACTTTTTAGATAATATTTACTTTTCAAAGTTCAACGCCAGCGTCTGCTGGCTATGATCACTCAGGATTCCGAGAGATCATTGAATATTTAGTCTCGATCCCACGAATTCCTGCATTTTCTTCCTTGTTTTTCCTCCATCGATCCGGTCCCCCTCTTTTATGGAACCCGTTCCATATCGTTTAAAATAATAAGGACTATTATGCATTTTTTCTTCATGGAACCCGTTCCATCTATACTGCATATTATAGTCCATTTATCGTATATGTCAATATTGTATTCTCATTTAAATACTTTTTGTGTAATATGCGCAAATTCTTTCTGTTTGTTTTATGCATATTATCATACAACTGTCGTATTCCCTTTTTTTATCTGAGTCTGTAAGACAACCTGCTTATTCTTATACCCTTTCCCGTTGATCAGATTTCCCAGCAGACGTACCGATTCTTTCGCCAGCTTATCGATCGGCTGTACAACTGCTGTCATCTTCGGTTCTACAACTTCTGTGATAAATGTTCCGTCATAAGCGACAAACTTTACATCACGGGGCACTTTCCTGTGTCTGCGTATTGTCTCATTCATACACTCGATTGCCAGTGCGTCTACCGCAAACACTCCGTCAAAATCAATATTCCTTTCAAAAATATCCAGCACTGCCCTGCGATAGTATTCCAGGTCAAACCGGTTCCACTCCAGATCATAAGTGTATGTCTCTATCCGGTTTTCATGCATGATACGGTCAAACTCGATGTGTCTCTCATGATAAGGGGATTCTACTGCTATAGAACCCCTGAAATGCAGGATCTTTTTGCATCCGTTTTGGATCAGTGTCTCTGCCGCCAGGCGGCCTCCCTCTTTATGATCCACCGCTACCACCGGAATCTGTTCTCCCAGATATCTGTCCAACGCCACGATCGGCTTGTGTATTTTCTTATATTCTTCGACGTCCAGAGAATGTACGCCTGTGATAACGCCATCCACAATATGGCGGTTCAGCATATCAAGATATTCCAACTCTGCATTATGCTCTTTCGTCGTGTTGCACAACATCATCTTATACCCGATACTGTACAGTTCTGCCTCTGCGTAATCTACAAATTCCGCGAAAAATGGATTGGAAACATTCGGCACAAGCACTGCGATGATCCCGGTCCGCTTATGATAGAGATTTCTTGCCAGTTCATTCGGCGTATAGTTTAGTTCTTTCATCGCAATCTCTATTTTCTTTCTTGTTTCCTCAGCCACATATCCGCTGTTGTTCAACATTCTGGAGACTGTACCTACACCGACATTGGCTCTCTTTGCTACATCTTTGATACCTGCCACTGCACTTCACCTTTCCAATTCTTGCAAACTTACAACAATGATTTTACATAAAAGTTATCAATTTAACAAGAAGGGATTGCAAATTTCCGAATAGTTGAAAACGCAGAAGAGGGACGCCGAAAACGACGTCCCCATATATATCGATAGTTCTGCATTCAGAACATCCATACAAGAAAATATATTCCTATCACAACAAACGCTGCAAGAAAGGCGATGAAGCTGTAGGGAAAAATCTGTTTAAACTTTAGGTTGAATGCTGCGAGAACCGGGAGCGCCCAAAATGGCTGTATCAGGTTTGTCACAAGATCACCTATAGTAAATGCATTTAAAGTATATGCGGTGGACACCCCCATTTCAATTGCAGCCGGCATAATATATGGCGCCTCAACCATAAATTGAGAGCCTCCGGAAGGAACCAGCATATTCAGTAATGCCGAAAATGCGTAGATGATAAAGGTAAATATCCTCGGACTTGACACG
This sequence comes from uncultured Eubacteriales bacterium, assembly GCA_949294665.1. Lineage (GTDB taxonomy): Bacteria > Bacillota > Clostridia > Lachnospirales > Lachnospiraceae > Mediterraneibacter. The sequence continues at coordinate 6,654 of CASFID010000047.1, read as the reverse complement.
GAGACAAAAGCATTCACCAGCACATCACCCAGCCCGCTGTACTGAAGTATTCCAAAAATCCCGGCGTAAAACGGATACTGAAGCATCACCCCTGCTATGATCGTTATTGCGGTTTTTGAGGATTCAGCTACTTCCAATGGATTTCTGTGCAGGATAAGTGCAGCCATCAGAAAACAGAAATTAATCGAATTCAGATTGAGCGCACTTATCCCGTTAGTGATAACACCGGAAGCAAAAACAATAACTCCTATAATGCCGATCAGCTTTTGAATATATGGAAGCCGGTCTATCTTTTCTGAAAAAGTGGACGCCTTTCCCTCCTCCTTGTCAATCTGATCATATGTATACTGCTCGATCAACTCTTTTTCACGATCTGACAGATGATATGATTTTGTAAGCCATATACAGATTATAATAAGGACAACTCCAACTGTGAGGTTCATACATAACATTGGCAGGCTGAGCATAGATTCTGTCAGCGGAATAATCCCGATTATCTCTTCCATAAAATGTCCGTCAGCTGCTACCAGCAGCGGAGATCCCGCTGTAGGTCCACCCTGAAATACAAGGCAGAAACATCCGATCGCCACCATCAGATTAAGCGGCAGATATACCCCCTTTTTTCTCTGTTCGATCAAAAGCGCTTTCCCGAGAAAAACCGCTCCCGCTATTCCGAGCGACAGATGCAGATAGTAAAGGATGATTTCAAAAATAAGAAATAAGGTCATCGCCTGGATTTTATTCTTGGGGATCCTTGCTAATTTCTGAAGCATTTTCTTTACAGACGGAGCATCACTTACCAGGTATCCTGTGAACATCAGAAGGCAGACCTGCATGGTGAATTCTATCATGTCCCAGAACCCGTCATACCAGTTATTGACAATAGATACTATTGAGGAATCCGTCAATATCAGGGCCATCACTACCACAAGTACTGTAAGGATCATCACAAGAGGAAAGGCCCCCGGTATATATCTGTCACTCCAGTCGCTAAGAGATGCTATAAAGTCTTTATTTGCCTTTCTTTTTTCCATAATTCCACCCTGCTCTCTACTTTTTAACATTTACTCCTTTGTACTTTCCAACGCTTACTTCTCTGATAAAAAGGCTTAATATAACAGGAACAAGCAGCGCCACCGAGCTTACAACAGCAAGTGTCTGCAGATTATAAGTATCAAGAACAAATGCCATTGGAGTCGGGAAAACGAACCCTCCTACATTTGTGGAGATACCAAATATCGCCACCGCCGCGGAACGTTCCGGAAGATATGTAACATCATTTGCCACCGCCGGCGGAACAACATTTGCGATAGCATTTCCGACACCAATAAGGAATGCTCCTATTACAATAACCGGAATCAAATTTGTAAATCCTATCATAAGAATCCCTGCGATCGTCACCAGTGGCGCCACTACAAAACCAAGTTTACGTCCGTAACGGTCGATCCAGTTACCGCACGGCCCGGCAAATATAAAGGATCCAAATGCACGTATTGTCATGAATATCGTAATAGCCGTCAGTGGATACCCGATCTCTGTAAAGGCGACCGGGAGCGCAACATTCACAAAATTCGCCCCGATATGGATAAAGACTCTGAGAAGGACGGAGATCAACAGCGGAAAGATAATTAAAAGCCGTACCCAGGATCTGTTGTGTTCGGGCTTTGTATCCACGTCTTTCTGAACTGAGAATTCGTTCTTCTCAAATGCGTCCTCAGGCCAATAATCTTTCAGGTTCTCTCCAACCGTCTTCGTATCTACCGCCAGACTCAGTATAATAATTACGGATATGATCTGCGCGATAAATCCTGCATAATAAACAGAGGTCGTCCCAAGATATGTGACCAGCTGGCCGCCCACAAGATATCCGAGCATATTAGCTCCCATGACACCGAGTTGTGCATATCCTGACGCTCTCCCTTTATATCTCTGAGGATAGATATCTGTCACCGCCGTTGCGAATAATGCCATCGCACCTACGCCAATTCCCAGGATCGCCATGGCGGCCAGATAAACGGCACCACTCCTGATATTGATCGCGAACGCACCCAGAAGATCTCCCACAGCATAACAGGCGATCATAATGATCAAAGCATATTTTCTTCCGATCTTGTCCGCCAGTTTTCCCAGGGGAAGCGCCGAAAAAAGGGCTACTCCCGACAAAAGACTGAGCGGAATTCCTGCCGCTCCCGAACCGGTCAGCAGTTCCTGACCGGTCAGAGACATAGTAGACAAAGTAAATGTAAAGCCGATAAAATTTAACAAATAAGCCACGACAAGCTTCACTGTCATTACTTTAATTTTTGATGGAATCTTAATTTTAGCTTTCATCCGTTTCCTCACTCTCATCGATAACCACAAATTTGTATCCATACATCCATGTAGAATTACTTTCCCTGTGAAGTTTTTTCAATACCATCTTCACTCTGGCGCCCTCGACGATCTTGTCCAGATCTGTGTCTGTAACTTCCGCCAGTATGGTGGCTCCATCATCCAGCTCAATAACAGTGGATATTCGCGGGATATTCTCGCCGTAACCGAAATGTACGCCCGTTGCCTGCCAGCAGATATTTACCATGACAATCGTTCCGGTCGTCGGATGTTTGTACGCTTCAAGATTTCTGCTGTTGCAGTTTGAACACACAGTTCTCCTCGGGAAATGTATTGCTCCGCAGTCTTTACATCTCGTTCCCTCAAGAAGATAGCGTCCTCTGCGCTCTCTCCAGCTTCTCGTACAGCTGGCCGTCGTATGCCTGTAGATTTGTTCCTGAAATTCCATACTCATCTTCTAATCCCTCCTATTTTCCGAATTTATCGTTCACTAATACAGCAACCGTCATATGCGCAAATGCACTTCCCACGCAGGCTGCGACAGCGCATTTTGCGTCCTTTACCTGTCTTTCTCCTGCGTCGCCGCGCAGCTGGATCACATTTTCTATTACCTGATTCAATCCGTCTGCACCTGACGCATGCCCTCTTGCAATATTGCCTCCATCCGTATTGATCGGTACCGCGCCGCCGTCAAGCATGGCTTTGCCGTCAATAAAATACTGAGCACCCTGGCCCGGGGCTGTAATCCCCAGTCCATCCAGGAACCAGAAAGAACCGGCCGTCAGGTCATACACCTGAGCGAGATCTATATCAGCGGCAGTAATACCCGCCATCGCATATGCATCTCTGGCTGCTGCAATAAGCGCAACAGACTGCCCGTATGTTTCTTCACGTTTCAGGCCCTGCGGAAATGCCGGTCCCATCGGTTCCTCTCCAACTCTGTGAGCGATATAATGGGAGGTACACGCAAGACTTACCCCCGTAATATATACTGGTTTATCTGTATAAAGACAGGCATCTTCTTCCGGAACAAGAATCGCAGCGGCTGCACCTTCCCCCATCATAGAGAAACAGGAACCGGAATTATTAAGGCTTTCCCTTGTCGGCATCGGCTTACCATATACAGATGCTTTGGGGTTCATTCTTCCATATGTATGCGCTGCATAGGACATAGCCCCGTAAGATTCGTAATCCTTATATCCATAATGCTTCATATAATAATTGCTCATCAGTTCAAATCCATCTCTATGGCGGAATCCAAACATATAATCATATTCTGTATCAAAACTTATGTTAATATTCTCAGTATAATTGATATTGTCTCCTTCTTTTTCAAAGCCCATGACGAGGACTCTTTTATATTTCCCCGATGCAACCATCTCCCAGCCTGTATTCAGTGCCACCGCGCTTCCTGAGCAGTTCATGGAATGGGGAAATACCGGGGCCGGAGCTATTCCAAGCAGATCAGCTACGGAACCTCCGATCCCGCCTTGTTCATTTACTCCTTCGCCATGATAAGCGATCACAGCTCCGTCAATGTCTCTGGGCTTTAATCCCTTTGCATCCTCAATCGCCTCGTATGCCGCGTCTGCAACAAGCTCTTTCCAGCTCTTGAGGGGATGGATATTTCCTGGTTTTTTTGTATTTCCTACACCTACGATCGCAACTCTTTTCAGTTTCTCGCTCATCTCGTACCTCCTATAAATATGCATTCAGTGGATATGAATGACGGATGTATTTATACTCCGCTTTCATTGCTTCTTTATAATCGAGCATCGTCTTATTTGATACAGCCTTCTCTACCGTCAGTTTTTTTGCATTTTTCTGGTAAATCTCATTTTCACCTGTCACTGTAAGAGAAATCGCATCCGCTCCGGAGCCAAAACCATATGATACCATAAGTATTTTGTCTCCCGTTTTCGCCTGTTCCAGAACTTTTGCGAGGCCAATCAGTGCAGAAGCAGAACCTGTGTCCCCGATCATGTCCGAGTAAATGCCGGGTTCTACCTGTTCTTTTGTAAATCCAAGCTTTTTCCCGATCCCGAATGCCGTCGATGGAGTGTTCTGCTGAAAAACTCCATATGTATAATCAGCCGCGTTCATTCCCAGTCTCTCCATCAGCCTGGTCCCTGCTGCTACTGTTTGGGTATATAATCCTACTTCATTTTTCGCAGAACCCAAAAGCATTCCAGAGCGAATATACCGCTCACCCTCTACGCGGAATCCATCAGAGAGGTCATAAGAGTGGGATTCCATTCCATCAATATCAGCGATCACTTTCTCTTTTCCAAGAATGAATGCCGCCGCACCTGCTGATGCGTAGGGTTCAAGAAGATCTCCCGGCGCTGTGTGCCGATTAATAGTATCCGCCCCTATTACCAGTGCATTTTTACCAAGATCTGAGGCTACCATGCCTGTGGCATTGATCATGGCAGTTGTTCCTGATTTGGTTGAAAACTGGATATCCGCTGTCTTCGTATAATAATCCAGATCCAACGCCTCCGCCAAAATTGTTGAAGACGGTCTTGAATCATAAGGATTCGTACATGTCCCATAGTACAAGACATCCACATTTTCAGATAAAACGCTTCCCTCCAAAGCGTCTTTCGCCGCAACCACGGAAAATGTGTTCCCGTCCTCGTCAAATCCCAGGACGCCTCTTTCTTTTACCCCTTGCTTATCCTTAATCAGATCAAGCGCTGTGTTTTTCCAGAGATCGACGATCTCGTCAACCGCAAGCCTTCTTCTTGGAAGTGCAATCCCGTAGCTTACAATTCCTGTTTTGTTCATAGCAGATCCTCCTTACATGTTCTTTATACAGAATTTATTTTTCTTTAAGCTATCATTTATGACTAATTTTGTAAATAATATTTCGATATTTTCTACAATTTCGTTAAAATATAACTACTCTTGTTCTTTATACAGAACATTCAAAACCCTTGATTTTAAGAATAAACTGCGATATATTATTTTTATAAGACTTTCAAAAGGAGACCAGCTATGAAAAGTCAAGTATAAATTAGCAAAATATTTCTTTTAGGTATCGATGGTAAAAAAGGGTAACTTTAATAGAGCTCCCTTAGGGTGCTTAAAAAATTCAATCGATATTGGTATACAGATCTCTTAATCGAGGTTAAATTCTACTTCGTCAGTCAGCATCTTCCAGATGACTCTGACAAGTTTGCCGGCACAATGTCCAAGGGCATTGTAGTGAGTCCGGCCCTCTGCCATCTTCTTATCATAGTAAGCTTTAAAGGTGGCATTGTTTTTTACTACATTGTGAGCTGCGTTGATCAGAGCATATCTGAGAACACGGGAGCCGCGTTTCGACATCCGTGTCCGCCTGACCTGAAAATTTCCGGACTGGTATACAGATGGATCCAGACCGGCAAATGCCAGCAGCTTACTGGGGGTGGAAAACCGGTGAATATCACCGATTTCACCAAGGATGATCCCGCCGTTGATATAACCGATACCCGGGATCGTCATGATGACAGAGTCGTGAAACTTCATGATCTCAGTCATTTCGGTTTCAACCTTTTTTAATTGGCCATCCAGTAACTCAATCTGGGCAATGGTTTGAGTGATCTGAATAGATAAAGCACTGTCGTTAGCACCGACAGACTTCCGTGCGAGAACTCTTAATTCGTTTGCCTGTTCCTTTTTGAAGTGACCATGTGAGGCGGTCGTAAGGAGATGGCTTAGATGAGTCATGTGCATGGAAGCAATGTTCTGAGGCGAAGGCGCCTCTTTCAAAAGGGCATAGACAGCCTTATGGTGCAGGCCTGATTTGAAGAAATACTGCAGTTCAGGAAATGCCTGATCCACATAAGAAGTCAGCTGAATCTTCAAACGTGTCCGCTGCTTAATGGCTTTCTGACGGAAGCGTCCAAGCTGTTTGAGATCCATCAGGTCAAGGTCATAAAAAGTGACAAACCTGTAGGAATCCTGCATCATAAGAGTTTTAGCAATGATGTAAGTGTCGACCTTATCTGTCTTCGTTTTGCGAATATTGTTTTTACGCATGGAAGACGTCTTGATCGGGTTAAGTACACACACATTAAAGGAACTGGCAACAAGGTATCGTACAAGGTTGTCGCCATAGTGTGCCGTAGATTCAAGACCGATGATGATGTTGTCAGATTCGAGGGAATCGAGTCTGGATACCAACATATGGAAGCCATCAGCGTCATTAGAGAATTGAAACGGTTCCATGAGTATTTCGCCATCAGAAGAAATGGCTGAGGCAAAATGGTTAAGTTTGGCAATGTCAATACCAACGTAAATCATGAGGCAGTACCTCCCTTTCTAAAGTCTGATACC
>CASFID010000046.1 GCA_949294665.1 uncultured Eubacteriales bacterium | reverse complement strand
GAAATAGGGCGGTTGATATTGTCGAGAAAGGCGGGATTGAATGAGAAAATCTGACCTCATCCCCGGAAGAAAGTACCTGCACAAGCGCCGGACCATAATTGCCGGCATTCCCCGGGCAGCAGAGCGGTGGATGCGGTGCGAGCGGATCACGGATACCGGCGCGGTGTTTAGCCGGGATTTCGAGCCGGAGACGACGCTGACAGACAAAGAGATTGAAGAGGAGCTGACGGAAGCATGGGAGAAGTGATCGCGTTCATCTTCGGGGCATTCGCCGGGATCGTGCTGATGTGTGTGGTATCGGCCAACCGGATCAGCGCGGAAGAGGACGCAGGATGCGGGCATAGAGAAGATGATGAGATGCATGAGACGGCAGAGGAGTACATAGCAAGGAAGTATGGGATAGGGGGTGATGCGAATGGAGACATGGGAACTGAATCAGAAAAAGAAGGACTACCTGAACGGGTACAGGGATGCAAAGCGAAGAGAGAAGAGAATACATGAGCAGATCCAGCAGCTCCGCCTTGATACGATGTTCCCGTGCTTACAGGGAGATGGAATGCCTCGTGGCAGCAGTCAATCAGATCTGTCAGACTACATGGAGCGATACGATGAGCTGATGGACGAGCTGAAACAGGAAGGGCTGAATGCGATTGCTGAGTACACGGAAATACATAGAGCAATAGGGAAGATGAAAGACGAAGAGGAAAAAGAGATACTTGAACGAAAGTACCTGATACGGCAGACATGGGAGAAAATTGCGAAAGAGCTAGGATGTGATCGCAGCACAGCAATCAGGAAACACGGAAATGCATTAGAGCATTTCGAGATACCGGGAGATGTGCAGGAATGAGGAAGAACCTAAAAGAAGCCCGCCAGAAGGCAGGCATGACACAGCAACAGATGGCGGATAAGTTGAATGTAGGGCTGAGACATTATCAAAAGATAGAATACGGAGATACTAATGGTTCTTTTGAGATTTGGGACGCCTTGGAGGACATTCTAGGGTTACATCAACGGAAACTCCGTGAGAACTCAGATAATCATCACGCTCCAAAAGAAAGTCGGTAGGAACATTGAGAATATCGGCTAAAAGAACCAGACCTTCAAAAGTCGGCCGAGCGTCGCCACTTTCGTATTTTTGGTAATTGCGTAATCCGACAGAAAGATGGTCTGCTAATACTTGAGCGGTGAAACCACGACTAATACGCGTAGCACGCAAGCGATCTTTAAACATAAGCAATTACTCCTTTAATGTTGTTCTTGACTTATGCCATATTATGGCATATAATCAGAAAAAAGAATACGCCATATAATGGCGTAAAAGGAGGATCATTATGCAGTTACCACAGATAGTAGAAATTAAAGGAATCAGGGTACTTACAAGTAAGCAGATAGCGGAAGGCTATGAGACTACGACAGATACGATTAAGAAAAATTTTACGAGAAATAGATCGCGTTTCATTCAAGGAAAACATTATATCTGCTTAACAGGAAAAGAATTAAGAGATTTTAAGAACAAGGTGACAAATTGTCACCCAGTTAATAACGAGGCGAAAAATACTAATCAAGATAAAAACGAGAGAGGAAATTCATGTCTTGTTGAAAAGAATGCGAGAATACTTTACCTCTGGACAGAAAAAGGAGCTCTCTTACACGCAAAAAGTCTGAACACAGATAAAGCATGGGAAGTATATGATTACTTGGTTGACCATTATTTCAGGACACAGGGGCAGCAGGCCCCGAAAGTAAAAGAAACGAAACTGGAAGAGATCAAGAAAGCTCCAGCACCAATGTGGACAAATGGAAGACTAACACCGGCTAAAGCTCTTGTATCAAATGTTCCAGATAATAGCGAAGCACAAAAGCTGATTACGGATATGAGAAGATACTTAGCGGGAATGGACGCACTGCTGGACATTTACAACATGTACAACAAAGAGGATGACTTACGGAAGATAACGGAAGTTATCGACCGCATGAGTTCAAAAATCATATGGGTTTCAAGCGAAATCCGGAGATTCAAACCGAAATTTGTAGAGAAATTTATATAAATTTTATAATTTCATATAAAAATGCGACGGTATGCACCTGTCGAATGTGTTATAGTGGTATCATGAATAAATGAAACAGAGGGCAGCAGGCTTCGGTCGGCTGCCTTTTCTGATATGCACACCTCATGAATCTCATAAAAACACGTATTACATGTATAAAACTATTTACAATACGTGTAATACGTGTTAATATATAATCACAAGGAGGGATTAAATGAGGTTCAGAGAAATGGACAAAATACTTAAGGCGGATGGATGGTACGAAGTTTCGCAAAGAGGCTCACATCATCAATACAAACATCCAACGAAACCGGGAAAGGTCACAGTACCAGAACACGGCGGAAAAGACATCAACCTTACAGTAGCAAAGAAAATATTAAAACAGGCGGGGCTGTAAAGCCCCAACGCCTGAAAAGATTAAAGAAAGAGGTGTGCTTATGAAATTAGTTTATCCAGCAGTATTTACACCATACGAGGATGGATCCGGCGGATATGCAGTTGAATTTCCAGATCTTCCGGGTTGTGTAACGGGAGGCGATGATATGGCTGAGGCTGTATTCATGGCGGAAGACGCTGCGAGCGGATGGGTACTGACAGAACTTGAAGACGGAAATAAAGTACCAGAGGCCACTGCAATTAATGAAGTTGCAACAGATCCAGGGCAGTTCGCGAGTCTGATCGCTTTGGATATGGATGCATATGCTGCAAAGTACGGAAGCAACGCAGTAAAGAAAACTTTAACCATTCCAGCATGGCTCAATACATTTGTAGAACAGAATGGAATAAGCTGCTCAAAAGTATTACAAGATGCGCTCAGCAAAATGGCGCAGGCAAGATAACAATTGAATCTCATTTAATATATAAAGCATCTGGCGAAAGTCAGGTGCTTTTATTATGCCGGAACGTAGCTCAGTAGGTAGAGCACCTGTCTTATACACAGCAAGCCGAAGGTCCGATTCCTTCCGTTCCGATTGGATATCAGACCATTGTTCAGGGGAAGACTTATGAATGATAAAGAAGTAAAAGCATTTTACAATTCGAGCGCATGGAAGCATAAGCGCATGGAGATATTAGAGCGCGATCGATATGAATGCCAGGACTGTAGAAAAAGATTGAAGAAAGCCGCAGAGCATGGAGAGCAGTTAAGCGGAAGAGATAGACTGATAAGACGTGCGGAGGAAGTACATCATGTACGTGAACTAAAAGAACATCCAGAGCTTGCACTTGATAATGACAACCTAATCAGTCTGTGCACACAGTGCCACAACATTAGACATGGGAGACATCCACAAAGATTTGTAAAAAGAAAAAAGAGACTGACAGAAGAAAAATGGTAGACTCCCCCGGGTCAATTCTCGGTAATTTTTTTGACGATGGAGAACGGGCATGTGGCGAAGACTCTGGAGAAATTTCTTCGCGCGCGTGAGAGGGGTGGCATATTTGAGATAAGGGAGGTGGCCGAGTGAATAAAAAAGAGGTAAGGGGATCGCTAATTGAGCAACTGCGGCTCCAAAATAAGACATCAGATTTTTATGAAGATCTGGTAAATGACTATATGGATTACTGGAGCCTTAAGAAAAAGTTGATCGCTGATATCCGGAAGAAGGGACTCAGATATGAGACTGTAAACGGAAACGGGCTTACAGTAGAAAAGCCCAATGAATCCGTAACAAATCTGCCAAAGATCACAACGGCCATGCTTAAGATTCTAAATGATCTGAATCTGAAAGAGCCTCTTTCGGACTCCTCTCTGGAGGATGATTATTTGTGATCATATGCAAAGAGATTGCAGAATATCTCAGATATGCAGAAAACAATCCGAAGAAAATAAACAGAGAGCGGGAGCTGCTGATTGAGAACATCGTGAAACCGACAATGCGCCGGAACGATGTTTTTTTTGACGAAAAAACGTACCAAAACTGCTTAATATACTGCGAAAAACACTATTATAAATTATTCCCTTATCAGAAATTTATATATGCTTTCGCATTCATGTATAAAGATGATATCCCGATTTTTCCAAAGTTCTTCATCATGATGGGGCGAGGAAATGGAAAAGACGGATTTATCGTACCGCTGGTAAATTTCTTCCAGACGCCATTATATGGAGTGAAGAATTACCATGTAGAAATTGTAGCCAATTCAGAGCAACAGGTTAAAGACACATTTAAAGTAGCATACGACGCTCTGGATAACCCTAAAATGCGAAAGAATTTTCGCGTGACGCGGGAGCTGATCACAAATAATGCAACCGGATCAGAATTGAAATACAATACATCCAATGCAAGTACAAAGGACGGAAAGCGTCCGGGGTGTCTGGTACTAAATGAGATCCACGCATATGAAGACTATGAACAGATCAATGTCTTTGAATCGGCGCTTGGAAAAGTAAGGCATCCGAGGGAGTTCATCATCACGACGAATGGATACGTCCGAGAGGGACCGCTTGATGAGCTGCTGGATCTGATGGCAGAGATCCTGGAGACGGGCGATAATCCGCTGGGATATTTCCCGTTTATCTGTAAGCTAGATAGTCTGGATGAAGTTGACGACCAAGATGCCTGGCATAAGGCAAATCCATCCATGGAGCACATGCCTATTCTGGCGCATCAGATCCTGCAGGATTATCTGGAAATGCAGAAACTCCCAAGCAAGAAACCGGAGGTACTTACAAAAAGGTTTAATTTACCATCGAGAAACGAAGAGGAGACGGTAGCAAGCTGGGAAAACATATTGAGATGCTGCTATACAGATATTAAAAAGAAGATACCGCGGCCAACACCGAACACAAAAGCAAGAATGGCGGTGGTAGCGATAGATTATGCGGACGTGAGAGATTTCGCAAGCGCAGGTGTATTAACGGAGAAAGATGGGGAATACATCTGGAGACAACACACATGGATATGTGAGCAGTCTCCGTTTTTGGATTCGATAAAGTTTCCGGTTAAAAACAATTTTGGACTTCCGGAATTCCAAGACTATGAAATTGTAAAGGGACCGGTTATACCACCGGATGAAATTGTGAAATGGTGCATAGAGCGAATGAAAGAATATGTTGTAATGAAAATTACAATGGATACATACAGGTACAGTATGTTTAAACAGGTATTTGAAACATATGGAATCCAGGAGGAGACAAGACAGAATCCATACGGACAACTCCGACTGCTACGGAAGATCGCATCTGTGTGCGGAGTTATAGCTCCGGAAGTAGAAAAACTGTTTTCAGAAGGAAGGATAAATTATGGAGCATCGGCAATTATGAGATGGTACACAAATAATACGGAGGTAATAACGGATAAATTCGGGAATAAACAATATCGCAAGATTGAGCCGAAGCTGAGAAAGAATGACGGATTCATGGCATTTCTGGCGGCGATGTATTCCAAAGACCTGATAAAGGAGGTAGTGATGTATGTTTGATTTTCTATTTCGGAATAAAAAAGGCGAGATGCAGTCATACATGGATATGATTTCTATAGAGGTAAAGAAGCTGAAAATCCATAAGCTGGCGATAGAAAAGGCGGTCGGAATGATTGCACATGCAATTGCAAAGAGCGAATTTATTGTGCAGAGAAAGGATGGGAGATCAAAAGATCATGTGTACTGGATGTTAAATATCAGACCAAATCCGAATGAAACGGCAACGGACTTCTGGATTGAAGTGATACAGCGGTTCCTGCTCGAAGGAGAGGGCCTGATCTGCCATATATCAGGTCGATTGTATATCATAGATACATATACTACGGACAGAGCGGTGATGATGCCACAGATCTATAAAAATATTACAATAACATCAAACGGAGAGACGTTGAGACTTGACAGATATTTCAGGTCAGATGAGATTATACATTTGAAAGCCCAGAACAAAAAAATCCGGAAATACCTGCTCAACGTACTGAACACATATAACAATGTGGTAAGTGCGATTACAAAAGCGAAAGAGCTTGCAAGCACTCCAAAATTCACACTTGACATCCCTGGTGTTACGCCGGTGATCATGACAAAAGATGAAAAAGGGAATGAAAAGCCATTGACCATCGATGAATACAAGAAAGATATCAAGAAGCTGCTGGAATCGGATAATATAGAAATTCTGCAGAATCAAAACGGAATGAGCATATCACAGCTCCAGGTAAGCACTTCGGTCACGAGTGAAGATATTGTTAAGCTGGCTTCACAGATATATACAGAGTGCGCACTTGCATTTGATATCCCGAGAGCAGTATTTCTCGGAGAAATCACAGAGAAGGCAGACAGCACAAATGAATTTATAACATATGCGTGCGGCTGGGTAGTAGAACTACTGAATGATTCTTTAAATGCGAAGTTGGTGGGAGAAGATTCATATTTGAACGGGGAGTATATCTGGATTGATATGTCCAAGTTCAAGCATAGAGATATCATAGAGAGTGCGGCAAATCTGGAGAAATTACGCAGCATAGGATATACACTTGATGAAATTAGGGAGATCACAGGATGGGAAGCTCTGGGTACGGAGTTTAGTCAGGAAAGAGCGATCACGAAAAATTATACAAACGATTTAGGAGGTGAGAACAGTGGCACGCAGAATGCAGACACTTGACGATCCATAGAAAGGCGGTGATTCACTATCTCCCAGTTATGGGTTAAATAGCAAATACACAAGGAAGGAGAAATATATGCCAAAGTATTATGCTTTAGAGTCCTCCGGAAATGAAGCAGATCTCTACATATTTGGGGACATTACAACATGGCCATGGGACGAAAAAGACAGAGATGCATACGGGATTGTAAAAGAGCTGCAAGGATTAGAAGCCGACAAGCTGAATGTCCACATTAATTCATACGGCGGAGATGTATCAGAAGGACTTGCAATTTACAATGTGCTGAAAAACAGCAGCGCAAAGGTGACAACATACTGCGATGGATTTGCCTGCTCTGCAGCATCTGTAATCTTCATGGCTGGAGACGAACGCATTATGAACAGTGCTTCGCTCCTTATGATTCATAATGCATGGAGCAGAGCATCTGGAAATGCAAACGAATTCAGGAAGAAAGCGGAAGATCTTGACAAGATCACGCAGGCATCCATCAACGCTTATATGAGCAGGGTTAAGATCACAGAAGACGAACTAAAAGAAAAGATGGATAAAGAGAGTTGGCTGACCGCAGAAGAAGCGCTGACGGACGGCTTCGCAACACAGATCATGGAAGAAAATGACGACGGAGTGAGCCAGTCGGCTTTTGCAGCTATCCGTGAAAAGTTACTTACGGATTCAACGGGAATAGCGACGGCGCGAGTGTTGGAAACAGAGGCAATCGACACAGAAGAGATTGCCGGAAAGATTGTTGGAAAAGTTGTAGAAGCATTGCAGAAAGAGAAACAGAAGACAGAGAAACAGGAAACTAGCACCGGATGGGGTGCTTTTTTTAATTCAAAAAAAGGAGAGTAGGACATGTTTATTGATGAAAACGACAAGGAGCTACAGACAAAAGTAAAAGATCTGCTTGAAAAAGCGGAAGACAAAAGCGAAGCGATCTATCAGGCGGCGGAAATGATTATAGCCGCAAAGCACAGCAAACTGATCAGAGAACTGCAGGAAGAAAATGCAAGAGCAGCAGCGGACGAGGATTACAGAAAATCACTTGGCCTTCATGTTCTTTCAAAAGAAGAAAAAGAATTTTATGAGAATTTCAAAGACATCAAGCAGGCAATCACAGCAGAACAGATCGACATTATGCCGACATCAATTATCGACAGAACGCTTGACGATGTAAAGAAAGCAAGCGATGTTTTGAATCTGGTCGAATTCGCTCCGGCGGATGTGAAAAAGTGGATCATCGCGGAACACTCCGGACAGGCTGTATGGGGAGAGATTACGGCGGCAATCAGCGGAGAACTTTCGGCGAAATTCTCAGCGCTCAATATCGAGCAGCATAAACTGAGTGTATACATGATCATCCCAAAAGCAATTCGTGATCTTGCGCTTCCGTTTGTAGACAAGTATTTCACTGCAATTCTCGCAGAAGGAATGCAGGATGGAATGGTCAAAGGATATCTTACTGGAGACGGAAAAAACGCTCCGATCGGAATCATGAAGCAGATCGAGACGTTCAAGGAAGACGGAACGGCGGATGATAAAGTGGTGATCGACAATGTAACAGACTTCTCACCGAAGGGATTGGCAGGAGTGAGAAAAACTCTGACAAACGGAGGAATGAGGGTAGTAAGCGCTCTGGAACTGATCTGCAATCCATTAGACGAAGCGGAATATGTAGATCCGGCATTATACGGAGAAATGCCGACAGGTGGATACAGAAATACTTCCTTCATGACAATCAACAAGCATGTGGATCCGAACTGCCCGCAGGGGAAAGGAGTATTCACGATAGCGGGCGTATACGTGATGGGAGCAACATCGGTCCAGATGAAAGAATATGATCAGACAAAAGCAATGGATGATGCAGATGTGGTCATCGGTAAGTGCTATGCAAACGGCCGGGCAGTAGATGATAACTGCGCTGTTGTTTTTGATGTTACAAAACTGGAGGAATATATTCCGAAAGTTATGCAGATCACAGGTGACGCATCGGGGGAATGATTGCGTCTGACATTTTAACAATCCCGTCCCAGGGCCAGACGCTGTACGGTAAGCGGGTTTCCTCACTTATCGGGGACGATGTAAAAGTATACGAAGATGGAACTGTTACTGGAACGTTTAAACACGTGACCGGATACACCGGCTTCAATGGCGAGGATCCGGAAGAGCAGGAAGGCTATTACTTCCCGTTCAAGCTGACCAAGACCGGTACGACAATGAGCTTTGAGAAAAACGGAGAGCCTGGGAAGACTGATATCCCATGGGAGGCGGACAACGTATTCCGCGTAACGGCATCGGATACTTTTACGGTGAGTGTAGATGATGAGGAAGTTATAACATTTAACTTCGCAAAAGCGACATTTGAGGAGTAAACATGGCTGAGTCAATGATTGAGGTATTAGTCGTTCAGATACGGCGGGAGTTCCAGATCCCGCCGTACTTCCCGGACGATGCATTAGAGAATTACATCAGAGAGGGAAAAGAAAGGCTGGACAAACTAAATCCGGGAAGAGATCTGGAAAAAGATTTTACTTTCCGGATGCTCCTGAAAAACTATGTGTATTATGCGTATCACCACAAAGTAAACGAGTGGGAGCAGAATTATGCCAATACAATTTTGAGCTGGCAGCTCGGAAGTGAGGCGGCGGAATGATTGAATTGCCTGAATATACAGACGGATGCCTGAGGTTATACAGAATCAAGGAAGATACGTCGAAAGATTATCCGGAAACATATCTGGAAGATACAAAGCTGGATATCTGGTTTCGTGAAATTTCCGTGTACGACAAGGTGAGGTATGAATTCGATCAGGGTGGGAAAGAGATCACAATGAAGATCGGGATTCCACAATACAAAGGCATTAACAGTAAATGCATATGTCTAATCGATGGAGAGCAGCATCTCGTATATAATGCTACACATGTCAAGGATAAATACGGATTCCCAGAGACGGAGCTGACGTTGATCCGACCGGAAAGGAAGATATCGACACATGAAGAAGAGTGAACTGAGCAAATTACTCCACGATCTGGATATTCCGGTCAATGAGGGAATTTCCAGCGAAGAGAACATGAACCAGTATCCAAGGGTGATCTACTGGCCTTATATCGAGCAGGATGATATGGCATCCGGAGAAGGGTACTGTAACCGAGCTACTTATCAAGTGTCGTTGTTTGCACGGACACCACAGCATGCAAAATACTGGGAACTCAGAAAGGCCCTCAGAGAAAAGGGAATCCACCCGGTATTCCGGCATGAATATGTCGAAAATGATCCAATCTTTGCGAAAACATGGCATACATACTTCGAGATTGAGGTAACGGAGGACCTGCCGGATGAGTGATGCAGAGATATATACTGACGGGTTTGATGCATTCTCTGATCTGCTCAAAGAATACGAAAAGCAGACAGATACGAAAAATATCCTCAAAGTGCTTGAGACAGGAGCAAAAGAGTTTGTTGAAGATGTAAGAAATCTGCCACGGCCACGCTCGAGAATGACTGCGCCGGGATACACTCATCTTCTTGACGAAGTGACCTATCAGGTATCAAAGGATGAGGTACTGACCGGATGGGGGAAGTATTACGGACCGATGGTGGAAAACGGCACGATCAAAATGGACGGAGTGGCACACATGGCGCCAACGTTCAGGAAAAACAAGGAAAGATACTATAAAAATATGCAGAAAAAAATATTTGGTTAAGGAGATGATCATATGGCAATTAAAAACAAACGTCCGCCACGTAAAGAGACTGTAGGCGCACAGTATATATGCTTTGCAACTCCGGGGGAAGATGGTGAATGGTCTGGACAGTATGAGACAGACGTAGAGCGCACAGCGACAGTAAAGAGTGTGTCAGTTACAGAAAATTCTGAAAGCGCAGATGTCTACGCCAGCGGGGAGGTATACGACACAGATCAGGCAGCGGCGGCGGACAGTATAGAGGTAGAAGTCATAGCATTCCCGATCGACACTCTCGCAAAAGCGCGTGCGGCAACTGTAGACGAGGGTGGACTGATCAAAGACGGCGCACCGAAGACAAGACCATTCTTTGCGTACGGGAAAGTGGTTCTGATGAAAAACGGACATTTTCGATATGAATGGTATCCAAAGTGTAAACTCACAGAAAACAGTGACGAGACGGCAACGAGAGAAGAGTCGCCGTCGGAGCAGAATGACACTTTTACGATTTCAGCGTACTCGTTTGATGAAGATGGAAACAAAAAGACCTACGTAGATTCAACTGCATCGAACTTTCCGGAAGGGATTACAGAAGAAAAATTCTTTGCGAAGCCGATTCTGACGAAAGAGGACCTTGCAGCGGCGATTTCAGGTGGTGGATCATAATGAAGGAACATTTTATTGACCTGACAGACGGGACCAGGTTAGAAATTAAAGTCAATTTTGGAACCCTGTATTTCCTTCAAAAATGTAAAGGATTTTATAGAATATCCAAAAAAGCTGAGAAAGCGGAAAAGACTAGGGATAAAGCAAAAGCAGCGCTGACGGAACGTGAGGGATTTGACGCTGCGGCGGATATCATCTACGCGATCCTGCGCAGCAATGGGCGGGCTGTCACATGGGAGGAAGCCATGTGTCTTATGCCTCCCGATCCGAGCGGCCTTGAAGAAGTGCTGAAAGGATTTCAGGCAGAAGTAGAGAAATATCATAAAAAAAAAGCAGCGAAGACTTCGGCGATGCCGAAGCAGTTGAGATAAACTGGCCGGAGTACATGACAGCGGCGAGAAAGATGGGAATGAGCGAAGAGGAATTCTGGAACTCAGATCCCGTCTTTTTTAATGAGTGTTACGAGGAATTCCAGAGAGATAGAAGACAGGAGGTGAAGGATCTGTATGGCAGATGAGTTAAAACGAGTCGGCTTAGTATTTAAAGCAGATGGAACCGCCGACTTTAAAAAGAGTATTGCGCAAGTAAATACCGCGGTGCAGGAAAATCGGAATGCCTTCAATCTTGCAAAGGCGGCATGGGATGAAAGCACAACAGCCATGGATAAGCTGAAAGACCGGCAGGAATACCTTACAAGACAGACGGAGACTTATTCTGACAAGGTGACGATCTTGCAGCAGGAGCTTTCGCAGCTAGAGTCGGCAGAAAAGCGAGACGAACAGGCAATCCGAAAGAAACAGAATCAGCTTACTCAGGCACAGATCAGCCTCACAAAGTATCAGAAAGGGTTGGAGGATGTAACCCATCAGCTTGAGAGCGGATCGGCTGCGGCGGATGAAGAGATGAGAGCCCTCGATCAGACACTCGGAAACCTCTCGGCTGCGGCGAAAGAAAACGAAACAGCTTTTGCCGCACTGAAATCAGGGTATGACGATAACACGAAAGCCGCACAGAAATATGGGGATCAGCAGAAGTATCTTGCCGGTCAGATCCAGAATTATGAAAACCAAATCGACGCCCTGGAAAACCAGTTGAAGTTGCTTGAGAATGCAGAGGAAAGAAACGAACGAGCGATCAGCCAGAAGCGGAGCGAACTTAATCAGGCAAAAACCGCATTGAACACATATAAGAGCAGCCTGGATGATGTAGAGCAGAAGCTCAAAAGCGGCGCCGCTCAAACAGAAGACTACCAAAGAAAACTGGAGTCTTTCGGGAATAAGGCGAAGGGCATAGGAGATAAGTTAAGCGGCGTTTCTAAAGGGGCAGCGGGGATCCTAGGCGCGGCAGCGGCCACAGTACCGGCGACAGAAGAGTACCGGAAGATCATGGGCTCTTTGGAGATATCGAGCGAAAAAGCGGGGTATAGCGCAGAGCAGACAGCACAGAGTTACAGAACACTGTACGGAGTGCTGAGTGACGACCAGACAGCCGCGACGACAACGGCAAATCTACAGGCACTCGGCCTTTCACAGAGCAACCTGACCACCATGATAAACGGCACGATCGGAGCCTGGGCGACGTATGGGGATAGCATACCCATCGACAGCCTGGCGGAAGCGATAAACGAAACGGTGAAAACCGGAGTTGTAACCGGAACGTTTGCGGACATGCTGAACTGGGCGGGGACTTCAGAAGATGCATTCAACCAGAAGCTGGCAGCATGCTCATCAGAGAGTGAGCGGGCAAACCTGATCATGCAGGAAATGGCGAACCAGGGACTCACACAGGCGGGGCTCAAATGGCAGGAAAACAATAAAAACCTGGTAGCGGGGAATCAGGCGACAGCGGATTTTCAGGCGGCAACTGCGGAACTGGCAGAGACGATCTCGCCGATTATAACACAGATCACGCAGATCGTAGCGGGATTGATTGAGAAGTTCAACGCTCTCCCACCCGGAGCACAGCAGATCATAGCGGGATTTCTACTGCTCACAGCGGCGGCAGGTCCACTGATTTCTGGCATAGGGAGCATAACCATGGGCGTAGGAGGGATGGCATCGGGAATTGCAAAACTGACGCCGATAATCAAAGGGCTGTGGGCAGCCATGAAAGCAAATCCGGTAGGTGCAATCATTACGGTAATTGGCCTGTTAGTAACGGCATTTATGGAAGCATATGAGCACTGCGAATGGTTCCGTGATGGTGTAAATAAAATCCTGAAAACGATAGGAGATGCACTGGAATGGGTAGGAGACAGGCTGTCGGAATTTTTCTCATTTGACTGGGTGTCAGATGTCCCGATTATTGGAGATATTGTCAGCCTGTTTTCGGGCAGCGGAAAATCACGCTCGGCAAGCGCGCGGCAGATGAGCACAAGAAGCGCGTTATCCGCGCCTACGCTGCCGGTCAAATGGTTCGCGCGAGGAGGCATCCTGAACAGTCCGACAGTATTCGGAACAAACGGGAAAGAGTTGCTCGCCGGGGGCGAAGCAGGGGCCGAGGCGGTGCTCCCGATCGAACTTCTCAGAAAATATATCCGGGAAGAGAATCTGGCAAACAACGCAGCGCTGGCGCAGATGATCCAGGAAGCGATGAAAGAGCTGAATATTGTGGCGGAAAATAACGTGTATATCGGGGATAAGAAGTTTGAGAATTCAATCGCCGATATGGTGATCAAAAAAATATCAAACACGGTAAAAAGGAAACAGATAGCGAGAGGGAAATAAATGTATCAGGATATAGAATATGACGGGATCAAGGGATCAAATCTGAAAATATATGCACGCGAACGCCCGTCGATTCCTGCTGCACGTGTCAGGAGAGAGCAGATCATTATCCCGGGAAGAGACGGGGCGGTATACGAATCGGACGGCACATTTGAACCGACGGAAATTGAGATTCAATTCAATTACATCGGAGAAGAAAGGGAATGGGGGAAGCGCTGGAGAGCGGCTCAAAGATGGCTGGCAAAGGACAATGCGAAGCTGAGATTTTCAGATGATGACGGATATTTTTTATGGATATCTAATGTGAGCTTAGAGGCGAACGAACGCACGACGGCACGCATCGGAAATTTTTCGGCCGTATTCACGACGAAAGACGGACTGTATTATTTGAACTCGGGACTTAGAGAGCACACACCGGAAGAAATAAAGTGGAATCCGTACGAGAGGTCAAACCCTGTATTTAGGGTAATCGGAGAGGGAATGTGCACGCTGGCTGTCAATGGAAGAAAAATGACGGCCAACGTCGGACAGAATCTGACGATAGACACGGAAAGAATGCTTGCATACCGAGAAGACGGGAGTCTGCAAAACACTGCAGTATCGGGCAATTACGAAAATCTCAGACTTGAAAAAGGCGAAATCAAGATAGAGACAACGAAAGGGTTTGATGTGAAAGTGATTCCGAACTGGAGGTGCATATGATACAGATCTATAAGCCGGAAAACACAGATTTTGAAAAAAACGGTGATATGACACTGTTTCCTGAGACGGCGACCGTACACCCGATCCTAAATGGAGAATGGGAGATTGATCTGGAACATCCGATAGATGAAGATGGAAGATGGAAGTGCATTGTCGAGGAAGCAGTAGTGAAGATGGAGTCGTTCAACGGAGAACAGCTCTTTCGGATCAAAAAGAAAGAGAAAACTGACAGTGGAGTAAAAGCTGAACTACAGCCGATTTTTATGGACGCAAAAGACGACTGCTTCCTTGTTGACGTGCGTCCGACGGACAAAACAGGGCAGCAGGCGCTGAACATCATGACTGCTCAAAACAAGAAATATAAGGGAAGTTCAAATATATCCCTGGTATCAACAGCATATTACCAGACGGAAAACCTCATTGAGGCAATCAACGGAGAGAACGAGAATTCGTTTATAAATCGCTGGGGCGGCGAAGTGATATACGACAATTACACAGTAATCGTAAACGAACGGGCAGGTGGTGACTACGGTGTCGAGGTCTTGTATGGGAAGAATATACTGAAAGACGGATTTTCAGAAGGAATAGATATGCGGGATATCGTTACAAGGATTGTTCCGAAAGCGTATAACGGATACATGATAGAAGGGGATGAGCCGTGGGTGGATTCTCCTCTGATCGGTAAATATCCAACTATCCGGTTTGGGGTGATAGAATTCGAGGATGTAAAAATGAGAGCAGATGCGCAGAATGGAGATGAGGAAAAGGGGATTATCATATGCGACACACAAGGAGAATTGAAATCTGCGCTGACTCAGAAGTGCCGGGAGCAATTTGACGCTGGACTGGACAAGCCAAAAGTGACAATATCGGCAGATATAATATTGCTCGAAGGAACCGACATGTATCAAGACGTCAAAGAACTGGTCAAAATATCCTTAGGGGACACGGTGCATTGCAGGCACGCAAAGCTAGACGTAGTGACAGAAGCCAAAGTGATTGAACTGGAATGGGACTGCATCAAAGAGAGGGTGAACTCTGTCGTATTGGGCGCATTTCAGTACAATTACATGGACGATGTTGCGTCAATGATAAATCGGGTTATTGGCACAATACGACCAGATGGAAGCGTGATTGGCCAGAAGATACAGGGGATAATCGATGGCGTGAGGACACAGCTTAAAGCGCAGTCAAGTGTTGCAAAAAAACAAGAAGTACGGGCGGTGCTCTTTGAAGATCTTGATCCTAAGTCACCAACGTATGGGGCGATGTGCCTTGGCACGATGGGGTTTGAGATTGCGTCAAAGCGTACTGCAGACGGACGTGATTGGGACTGGAGGACATTCGGAACCGGAGCTGGATTCTTCGCGGACTTTATCGTCGCCGGCACCATGCTGGCCGATCGCATCAAAGGCGGTACACTGGAACTGGGAGGAAAGAACAACGGAGACGGCGTGGCAAGGGTGCTGGACGGCAATGGAAACGAGATTGTCAGACTGGATAATAAGGGCGTATATGCGAGCGGGAAATATGTCTGTGAAAGTGACGAGTACGGAAGATCAGTAGAGATATCCGAGGGCGAATATAAGATTGTAAGCAAGAGCGGGAAAATTGTTGCAAAGATATTCGCTGTTTCGGATGACATTGTCAGGATAGAGGCGGGGAATGACGGAAAAACATTTATCCGATTGATGGGAAATTCAAAGTCGATCTATATCGACGCGGAAACATTTGGCGTGAACGGTTTCCCGGGAAAAACAGGGAGAGTTGAGTTCTCAGATGGTACATACCTGACACTTCACGGCGGTGTCATTACCGGAGGGAACGCACAGGGAGGTGCATTCTGATGGCATGGACGATCAGCAATAGTTACCTGAATGAAACTCAGATGCAGGGGAATGCGCTCGAAGTATATAATTATTTTTCTACACGAGGATGGACGATGAACGCAATTGCCGGAATGCTGGGTAATATGGAGTCAGAATCAACCATCAATCCGGGGATATGGCAAAGCCTCGACTATGGAAATTACAGTATGGGTTATGGGCTGGTACAGTGGACGCCGGCAACCAACTATACGAACTGGGCGACTGCTAACGGGTATGATATCACAGATCCCGAAGGTCAAATGATATGGATCGACACGAGAACCGCGCCCACAGGGCAGTGGATTGCGACAAGTGCGTACAATCT
Source organism: uncultured Eubacteriales bacterium (assembly GCA_949294665.1). Lineage (GTDB taxonomy): Bacteria > Bacillota > Clostridia > Lachnospirales > Lachnospiraceae > Mediterraneibacter. The sequence continues at coordinate 3,653 of CASFID010000046.1, read as the reverse complement.
GAGTTTCGAGTCGTTCAAAAAAAGTACGCAGACACCCGAATGGCTGGCGAGCGCGTTTTTAAAGAATTTTGAGCGTGCTGGCGTAGAGGTAGAAAGCGAAAGACGCTCTCAGGCTCGGAAGTGGTATAACTATCTGAACCAACACGGGGGCTCACAGGTAATCGAGGACGCGGTAGAATGGGCGATTGGAATCGCAAATGACAATAGTCATGGATACGATCAGAACAACAGATGGGGGCCGGACTATGATTGTTCGTCTCTCGTAATCCAGGCGTGGCAGCAGGCGGGAGTCCCGGTAAAAACAAAAGGTGCATCATACACCGGGAACATGTATGATGCATTTATCGCGTGCGGATTTACTGATGTGACATCACAGATCAGTCTGTCATCCGGATCCGGATTAGCTCGGGGAGATGTGCTGCTAAATATCCAAAGCCATACGGCGATGAGTATAGGAAACGGGCAGATCGTGCAGGCAAGCATCAACGAATTAGGGGAGACGACCGGCGGACAGACCGGGGACCAGACTGGGAGGGAAATCTACACAAGAAGCTATTACAATTATCCGTGGGACAAGGTGCTTCGATATGCAGGGGGAGGCGGAAGCGTTACACCACCCGAACCGGAGGGCGTATATATCGTACGCTTCATAGCGGCATAGAAAGAGGTGATAGAAATGAACATAATAAACAGAGATGTGTATGTCCTGAATGATGTCCTGAAAGAGACAATTGATTATGTACGGGCGACAAATGCTATACCGATACATTTTCATGTGCATGATTACGAGATTCCATCCGGAGCTGAGGCGAAAGTCTTCGTGTTGAAGCCGTCTGGGAAAGCGGTATATGACATCTGCGCGATTGACGGACAAACCATCAAAGTGGATGTCACGGACCAGATGTTTATCGAGCTTGGAAACAATCTACTACAAATGCAGATTGAGAAAAACAGCAAGACTCTTGCGACATTTATACAACCTGTAAAAGTACACAGAAATATCGTAGAAGGAGACATACCAAAGAGCGAGAATGAATCGGGATTTCTCGATAAATATCTGGAAGATATGAAAGAAGCAACCGAGCGGGCGGAGGCTGCGGCGGAGGGAGCGGAAGACATTAAAGAGCTCATTGAAGAAAAACTGCAAAACGGGGAATTTACTGGGCCGACCGGCCCGACCGGACCGCAGGGGCCGCAGGGAATCCAGGGACCGGAGGGGCCTCAGGGACCGCCGGGACCACAGGGAGAAAAAGGAGACCGTGGAGACAGCGGGGTGGTCATTCCGATCAGCGGACTTTTCTTGCTTTCTGGAGATGAAGACGGAAACCTCTGGGCGTACTATACAGATGGAAGTAATCCGCCGCAGTTTGAACACGATGAAGAGACAGGAGATATCTACTATATCATACCGGAAGAACCGGAGGAGGCAGCATAATGGGAAAAGTATGGATAGGAAATTTTAAAGGCCCAAAAGGAGATCCGGGGCCGCAGGGACCGCAGGGAATCCAGGGGCCGCAAGGCCCGGAGGGCCCACAGGGACCGACGGGAGAAACGGGGGCACAGGGCATAAAAGGTGATATGGGGCCAACAGGCCCGGCAGGACCACAAGGGCCGCCGGGAGGAATAGACCAGGATTCCTCGGTCACTTTTGAAGTAGCGAGTGCGAGGGGAAATATCTTAAGCGGTGAAAAGGCTGGAATAATCTTCGGGAAGATAGCGAAGTGGTTTGCAGATTTAAAGACTGCGGCATTCTACAATGTAGCAAATAATACGACAACCGCAAGTGCAGGAACGCAGGTACTGGATGCATATCAGGGAAAGTTGCTATCGGACATGATCAAGGCGAAAGTCGCGTTAGACGACGTCATAAACGGCTTGACGACCACACAGGCCGGATACGTTCTGGATGCGAGGCAGGGGAAGATTTTGAACGATAAAATTACGTCTGCACAGTCTACGCTGCAGACGGCGATTAACGCAAAAGAGCCAACGCAAAAAAGAGGAGGAGCAAGCCCGTATTACAAAGACGGATATGACTGCTTTCTGCACGCAGCAGATCTGGCGGCGACAGCAGTCGTGAAAACTCTTGCAAGCGCTTACCGTCCGAAAGCGAATGCGACCGTCAGCGGGTGGTGCTATAACAATTCAAACAAAGGATTCTATCCATGCATTGGAAGGATTAACACGAATGGTACATGGCAATACCTGTCTGCGATCACAGAGTTCGGTGGAGCGCAATATTATATTTATAACTCGTCTACTAACAGGCTCTCGACTTTTAACCTATGGCTAACGGGCGCCTGGGCGACGAATACGAATGGTGTTTAAAAACGAAAGGGATGGTGATCAAATATGAAAATAAAGCTTATGGACCAAACGACACATGACATTGAGCGCGCAGAAGTGATCGACGGAAGGTTGGAGATTGACTTTAAGGATAAAACAACGGAAGAGGTACAGGAACTCTTTTCCGAGTCAGCAAATCTAACAACAATTGAACTCCTGACGGATGATGAAAATGTGTTTTCTATTCTTACAGGATGGGTTAAGTACGGCGGCGTTATGTTGAATGGAGAAACAAAGACGGCAATTCTCAGCCAGGCTGTTGATGAGGTGGAACAGAGGATAACTTCCGCGGAAGCGGCAGCCATATCTGCGAAACTTGCGATAGAAGAACAGAAAGAGAAGATGGATGAGAATGCAGAGCAGATCACGGATCTGCAGCTTGCAATAGTGGAGATCTATGAAGGACTGGCCAGTGATGTGTGACAGAAAAAGTAAAATATGAAGGAGGTGAGGGTGATGGCAGTAATCTACGCTACATTGATCATGAAAGGGAAGAAAACGCTCGAACAAGTACCGGAAGCGATGAAAGAGCAGGTAATGAAGGCGCTAATAGATCGTGGCATGTCAGAACTGATAGAATAATCAGTGATTATCGGCGAGTAATGAAGCGGATGAAAAGGAGAAAGACATATGACCATCAGAGACAGACCGTGAATCGGTCTTATTTTTATACTCTAAATTAAGGAGACTTTGAATGAAAGAGATTTTGCTGGAGACATATACAATACTCCTCCCGATCCTGCTCGGATATATTGTCTGGCTTTTGAAAGAACAGCGAAAATCAGCGGAAAACGCACGTAAGGCAGAGAATGAGAAACGGGATTCCATCAGCAGGGGCGCGATGCTCCTTTTGCGTGTCCAACTCATAGAATATCATGAGGAGTGGATGAGGAGAGGATATGTCACAAAACACGGGATACAGAATTTTATAGAGATGTACAATACCTATCATTCACTTGGAGGGAATGGTATGGTAACACATCTTCTGGAAGAAGTGAGTGAGCTTCCAATAAAAAATTGAAAGAGAGGAAATGCATCATGAAGAAGAAAGAGTATTGGATCCAGTGGGGAAAGGCGGCAGGGATCCGGGCCGTCAAGACAGTGGCGGAGACGGCGATCTCCCTAATCGGAGCGGATGCGATCAACATCGTGAGTCTGGACTGGCCGAATATCGTAGGTGTGTGCGCCACGGCGGGTATTGTATCCCTCCTGGTGAGCCTGAAAGGGCTGCCGGAGGTCACGGTGCCGGAATATACGGAATAAAATAAAATGACAGTTCAATAAGCGAGGGCGTGCGACGGCGTCCT
>CASFID010000045.1 GCA_949294665.1 uncultured Eubacteriales bacterium | reverse complement strand
TTTTATAACACTCTCTTTGAGCACCTGTCTATGATGCTCTGTTTGTCATACGATTTTCAAGGTACAAATATATCTGAAATGCGTTTCCGCAATTCATTCATAAAATTTCATTTTAGTCTTGACTTTTAATAGTTAGTCTTTTCTCTAGCTTACTTTGAAGAAGATATATTTACTAAATACTAAAGTATTGGTATAATAGACTGTATAGGGCCATATGAAAGAAGGAGGGTAGAAGAATGAAATTACTAAAGAGGATTTGTATTGTTATTATTAGTGTAATTGTGTTGTTTGTTGTAGGGATTACTTTTCTTGCGACCACGGATTGGGGTAAACAGGCAGGGAAAGAATCTTATGAAAGACATCAACAGATTGATATGGAATCCCAAAAGAATAAATAAAATGGAGGAAGAAAAATGGCTAAATTTTGTAAAAATTGTGGAAGATCATTAAAAGAAGGAGAGGTGTGTACTTGTACACAGCAAAGCGGAGTAAAAAGTGAACAGCAATACGGAGACTCCGTTATGCAAAAGAGAAGTTATACGGACGAAAATCAGCAGGTTTATCCTGTTTACAGGGAAAAAGAAAATAAAGTTCCACGTTTACTTGTGCCGATTGGACAGACAGTGGCAGGAGGACTTTTGGTATTGCTTGGTTTTATAACCGGAACATTTGACTGGTCTTTTATGTCATATGTAGCGGGAGCGGGCTTCCTTTTGACAGGAATTTGTGGTTTAGTCGAAGCTAAAAAATAAGAGTGTGTTGTTAAAAAGAATTTGTTAAGGGAGGAAAGTACAAATGTTTTGTGAGAAATGCGGAAAAGAAGTTGATGAAAAGTGGAGAATGTGCCCTCATTGTGGGGCACAGATAAATAACAGCAATAATACAGAAGAGACAGTAATGATATCAGCCAAAAACGGAGAAAAAAAGAATAAAGTAAAGAAACCGATATTCAAAAGGGTTTGGTTCTGGATATTAATTGTTATTTGTGGAATTTTTATAGTATCTGTTATAGGGGGTTCAGGAGAAGAAGCAACGAAGGCGGAGAAGAAGCAAGAGGTTGTAGATTTGGACGATATAGGTGGCTTTGAACAATGGGAAGAAAATGGGTTTAAAGAAAAAGTAAGGACAATAGTAACAGTGTATTTTCCTTTGGAAAATGTAGAACGGAATAACTATGCAGTTTTAGCGGATGGGGAATCGGTAGTGGTACTACAAGAAAATGAAGCACCCATATCAGAATGGGAGTGGCTGCAAAATGTAGACGATACAGATATAATTGGAAATGATCCGGGGTACGTTTTATATGAAGCTACATTAGAATATTTGGGACAAAAGGAAACTGACAAATTTCCAGTATTTATAATTAGTGATGTAGAAAAATATTAATGTATTTTAGGAATAGGAGTAAGGAATGTAGAATGTTTTGCGAAAATTGTGGCACAGAACTAAAAGAGGAGTGGAAAGCCTGCCCGGTGTGTGGAAAAGAAGTGGATATTTCGTATATGTTTTTCCCAAATTTTAGTGGGAAAAATAGGGAAAGATGCAATATAGTTATGATTGTCCTTAATATAATCGTTACGGTAGCTACAACTTTAGCGATATTTGGCTATATTATCAGTGAAATACAGGCAGGGGAAAATTATAAAATAGTGGTCTATATCATTAGATTTTTTAACTCTGATATTCCGAGGTATTGTCTATGGCAATTTATTATTGGATACATAACAGGAATACTTATATCTTTTGATGAAACGGAGGGCGGAATAGCGGACAAAAGAAAGATTAAACTAGTGATGGGGATAGAAATTGTGGCATCTATCGTAGGACTTTTCTGTTTTATCAATGCACCGTTAGCAGAAACGGCTTGGACTGCACTTGGGTATTCTGGAATCGAGTCCATTTTGAAGTATTTATGGGCAGTAAAAGGAGGAGTTTTTCTTTGGATTATCGCTGCTATTATGAAATATATTCAAGAGTCATATATGGATGCGGAAACAGGAGGCATCAAGCAGATGTTTGAATACATTGGGGTTCTGTATCTCAAAGAAAAGAAAAAGTAATGAGAGGGCGGAAAAGATGTTTTGTACGAATTGTGGAAAAGAACTTGAAGATACATGGGTAAAATGCCCATATTGTGGAACTGTTGTAGAAAGTGATGAAGATAAAGAACAGGATGCACAGCCAGAAATACATAGCAATCCGACAGAGAATAAAGGAGATGAAAATTCATCCACAGAGTATATACCGAAATATCAGATGGGAAATACAGGTAAGATAAAATATAGGAGCTTTTGGAAATTTTTGATTCTATCTTGTATCACTTTTGGTATATACGGTATTTATGTAATGTATGGATATGTCAAAGACATAAACAAGGTGTGTGAAGGGGATGGAAAACAGAGTAAGAACTATATCATAGTAATCTTATTGTCGATGATAACCTGTGGAATTTACGGATTATACTGGTCTTATACACAGGGAGAACGGCTTTACAGGATTGCCCCAAAGTACGGGATTCAAATACAGGAAAAAGGAAGCACGATTTTGCTCTGGACTCTTTTAGGTATTGTCACGTTTGGAATCAGTTCCTTAGCTGTATCCTATATCCTGTTTGATAATCTGAATACGATAGGGCAAATTTATAATGGGGAAAAGAGTGCAGATGAAATAAATAGAACAGGGAAACCACATCCCTATTTGCTGAGAAATGTATTAATTATCTGTGCTGTGATTTGGGTATTTATGATTGGAAGTATTATTCTGATGGTCAATTCGTTTTCTACATATGACATATCTGATGATATGGATAATAGTTTAGATGTGGAAGAAGTGAAAGAAGATTATTCCGATGTAGATTTGGAAACGTATTTTGGACAGCCGGAAGAAATGTTACAGGAACTTGGAATAGAGGGAGATGAATATGGAGAATACAGTGCATTAGATGATACTCTCTATATAAGCTGTACAGATGGGATAGTGTACATAATTATGATGGAGGGTAGTGATGTAAATATGCCGTCGTTTCATGGGGTAAAGACAGGTATGAGCCTGAATGACGCAGATACGCTACTAGTAGATACATATATGCCTGCAGGACAGATGGATAACCGGGCAGTGTATCTGAATATGGATAAGGGTGTAAGTATTGGTTTAGAGACAAGTGGAGATGAAATTACACAGATTATTATTACAAAAATATCACAAGAAGAAATTGACAGTTACATGCAGGAAGCATATGTATTTCCAGACAGCGACAAAAAATATCTGTCAGAAGATGAAGTACGCAGCGTAGAGGTGGACAGGCTTGCAATCGGAAGAAATGAAATTTTTGCAAGACACGGTTATATTTTCAGTGAGGATACCTATAAACAGTATTTTGAGAGTATGCCGTGGTATAAAGGAACCGTCCCGGCAGATCAGTTTAATGCGGACGAGGTATTCAATGACTTTGAAAAGAAAAATGTTGAGCTGATTAAAAAAGTTGAAGATGAAATAAATGGAGTCAATCAAGAACCAGAGCCGTTTATCGGTATGGACGGCACATATATCTGCACTTCTACATTGGATGGAGATTATACGGGGAAAATTGTGGTTTCAAACATTACGGACAGCACCGCAGACATTACTCTTGGAGCTTTAGACCTGTCTTATGATGTCGCAACAGCTCAGGGGCAGATTATAAACAGCAATACGATACAGGCAGATATTTATGGGTATATAGTAACGCTTACATGGTCGGATTCAGAAAACATGACAGCTTCAGGTCAGGGTGAACTTACAGGAACAGATTCAGGCGTTGTTATGGGAATTACAGATAATCAGACTTATACAAGACCATTAGAATTTAACCAATGGTAAGAATAGTACATTTACAGGCGAGCAGGGAGAGCCATCTTCCTGCTTTTCTTTATGTAAAAATCCAAATTTTCAGCCACATATTATCATAGTGAAACCAATAAAAAGAATGACAAAAAGGAGGCAACTACAATGATTTTAAACGACAACATGAGAGTCAATCCCAATCCCGGATTTATCTTACGAGGCAGCGGGGGAGCGGACGAAGAAACCTTTGAGTATGACGAGAAAGGCAGGCTATTACACCGGAAGAATGTGGTGCAGGAGCAGATAAGTATTGGGTGGGTTTATATAAAACAGAGAATTTTTGCCAAAATTCGCTGTTGCCTTATTCAAGATGTACAAACTTGAAAAGAGGAAAGAAATTTGTTTGACAAACGAAAAAACGATTGTTATACTAAGGCGCATAAGACAAAGGAGTCCGTTGTGAAATCTATTCATAGCAGACTCCTTTTTTTTATATCTCAATCCGCAGAGTGCACATTGTGGGAATACCAGACAAAGGAGTCATTTGCCGAGAAGGTTTTTCGGCAGATGACTCTTTTAATAATATTCTACAGGGAGTTGAAACTATGAAAAAGAAGACAATCATATCATTATTTTTGTGTGCTGCTTTGACATTGTCAATGGCAGGATGTGGCAATTCCGAATCCGGCAGCGGGGACTCCGGTGAGGACACCGTTAAGGTAGGTATCCTTTATTCTGCAACAGGCTCCATGGCAATCAGTGAAGGAGCAGTGAAAGATGCGGAAGTACTCGCCATTGATCAGATTAATGAAGCCGGTGGTATCCTTGGAAAACAGATCGAATATATCGAGGAAGACGGAGCGTCCGAACCATCTACTTTTGCAACAAAGGCTGAAAAGCTGGTAGATCAGGATAAAGTCAAAACAGTATTTGGATGTTGGACATCCGCTTCCCGAAAGGCGGTTAAATCTGTGTTTGAAGATTACGGTAATCTTCTCTGGTATCCGGTTCAGTATGAAGGCATGGAATCTTCACCGAATATCATTTATACAGGAGCAGCACCGAATCAGCAGATTGTTCCGGCAATCGATTACCTGATCGAGCAGGGGTATAAAAAGTTTTTCCTTCTTGGCTCTGACTATGTATTTCCGAGAACAGCCAATATGATCATCAACGCACAATGTAAGGCAAAGGGGGTTGAGGTAGTCGGTGAGGAATATGCACAGATGGATCAGACAGATTTCAGTTCCATTATTTCCAAGATTGAAGCAGCCCAGCCGGATGTGATTATCAATACGCTGAACGGAACAGGAAATCTTTCCTTCTTTAAACAGATGAATGAAAAAAATTATACATCTGAGGACTATATGACAATGTCCTTTTCCATCGCGGAGGAAGAAGTAAAGACAATCGGTGCGAATATTCTGAAAGGCCATATGGTTTCATGGAACTATTACATGACTACAGACACGCCGGAAAATAAAGAATTTGTAAAAGCATATCAGGATGCATATGGAAGCGACAGAGTAACGTCTGATCCTGCGGAAGCGGCATATGATGCGGTATATCTGTGGAAAGCAGCTGTGGAAAAAGCGGGAAGCTTTGAGCCGGAAGATGTAATCGCCGCAGTGGAAGCAGGAGGAATCACTTTTGACGCTCCGGAAGGCACAGTGGAGATAGACGGTGAAAACCACCATCTGATCAAGCCGGTAAGAATCGGTGTGATCGGAGCTGACGGACAGATTACTACGGTGAAAGAAACCGAGCCTGTAGTGCCGGATCCATATCTTGAATCATATGACTGGGCAGTAGAAGCAAACATCCAGCCTCTGGAATAACATATCATTCCTTTCAATGAGGAAAAGCAATGGATAGAGCTGTTTCATGACAGCTCTATCTGTATGAATGAGAAAAAACAGCAGCATTATTAACGAAAGCGAGGTATGAGCATGGAACAATTTGTAAATACATTTTTTAACTGTGTAAGTCTTAGCTCCATTATCCTGCTGACATCATTAGGCCTTGCGATTACATTCGGACTTATGAAGGTAATCAATATGGCGCACGGCGAATTCCTGATGATCGGAGCATATATGACATATGTCGTGCAGAATATCTTTGAGCGCTTCTTTCCGACAGCTATTTTTAGTCTATACTATTTCTTTGCACTTATCGTAGCCTTTGTGGTGACTTTTTTCCTTGGAGCTGTTCTGGAACGGACGATCATTTCCAGACTTTATGGACGTGAAATCGACAGTCTGCTGGCTACATGGGGGATCAGTTTGATCCTGCAGCAGGCGGCCAGAAACATCTTCGGAATGCAGGGGGTAAATGTCAGAGCCCCATCCTTTCTGAACGGAGGTATCACCATAGGGGGATGTACGTTTTCATATAATCGTATGTTTATACTCGGGTTGGTGATCGTATGTCTGATTGCTGTCTGGTATATCATGTACAGATCAACTTTCGGTAAACAGATGCGTGCCGTGATGCAGAACAGAGCAATGGCACAGTGTATGGGAATCAATTCAAAAAAGGTTGATATGATCACATTTTCTTTTGGCTCCGGTCTTGCCGGTCTCGCGGGATGTTCCGTGGCTCTGCTTGGCTCTATTGACTCAACCATCGGACAGAGTTACATTGTCAATTCCTTTATCTCGGTCGTACTCGGCGGTGTAGGGAAACTGACAGGTACAGTACTCGGCTCTTCGATCATCGGGTTCGGCAGTATCGGATTTGAGAACTATACATCCGCCAGTATCGCAAAAGCAGCAGTTCTGCTGATCGTGATCATTGTTCTTCAGTTCAGGCCTCAGGGACTGTTTTCAGTGAAGAGCAGAAAGCTTGATGAGTAAGGAGGAGAAGAAATATGAGAATAAAAAATAAGGGCTATCATATCTGTTTTGCGATTATTGTGGTCCTGCTGATTCTTGCGCCGCTTCTGTTGTCAGCCGGAGTGATCACAAGCAGTTCATTTATTTTGTTTCTCGGGAAATGTATCGCATTTTCCATTGTGGCCATCGGGCTGGATCTCATCTGGGGATATACGGGAATCCTGTCTCTCGGACATGGACTGTATTTTGCTCTGGGAGGCTACGCCATGGCAATGTTTCTCAAGCTTCAGACAACAAACGGCAGGATTGTGTCATTTATGCAGACTGGTGGTATGACAGAGCTTCCGGCGGTCTGGAGACCGTTTCTGCATATGGGACCGGCTATGGTTTTGGTAATACTGGTACCGGCTGTGCTATCCGGCGTGATCGGGTTTTTTATTTTCAGAAACCGTATCAAAGGAGTTTATTTTTCCATTATCTCTCAGGCATTGACCTGGGCCGCCTACTCTCTGTTTACAGGTCTTCAGTCTTATACCGGGGGAAATGTGGGAATCACGGAGATCACTTCTTTGCTTGGAAGTATTAAAGGAGACGCTAACAGAGGGAAAATGTTTCTTCTGTTCTATATATCTGTCGCCATCCTGGTACTGATCTATATACTGTCCAGTTTCCTGACACAGACAAAATTCGGTAAACTGCTCATCGCGATCCGAGACGGAGAGAACAGGACTTATTTTTCAGGGTACTGTGTCAGTCGTTACAAAAATTTTGTTTATGTCCTGTCGGCTGTTTTTGCGGCGATTGCAGGTGCCATATTTGTAAACTTTAACGGATCGATCACACCGGCACAGATGACGATTTCCTATTCTATTACAATGGTAATCTGGGTTGCGGTAGGCGGAAGAGGTACTCTGGTTGGAGCAGTGCTTGGAGCTTTCCTGATCAATCTGTGTGACTATAACTTTTCCTCCGGGACAATGGTGGAAATCTGGCAGTATATCCTTGGAGCAATATTTGTTGTGACGATTCTTTTTTTCAAGGGAGGTCTTGTGGGAATCGTCAGAGATCAGCTGCCTGTCTGGATGAAAAAAGTGACACGTAAGGAGGCGGAATAGTATGGCAAATGAAAATGTACTTGAAATAAAAGATATCACTGTTGACTTTGACGGATTCTGTGCTCTGCTGCGGGTAAATGTAAATGTGAGGAGACATTCTATTCACTTTTTTATCGGTCCAAACGGAGCCGGGAAGACAACCCTTCTTGATATTATCTGTGCCAAAACGGCGCCCACTTCCGGCGTCTGTATGTTTTATCCGGAGGGAAGAAAGCCTGTAAAGCTGACGGGGATGAAAGAGTACAAAATTGTCGGAGAGGGGATTGGACGAAAATTTCAGGTTCCATCTGTATTTGTAAATCTGAGCGTTATGGAGAATATGATTTTGTCGCTGAAAGGGAACAAGGGAGTGCTGCAGTCTGTTTTCTTCCGTCTGTCCAAAGAGGAAGAAGAGCAGATCAATGAGGTGCTCAGGACCATTGATCTGCTGGACAAAAAAGATGAAAAAGCCGGATCTCTCGCGCACGGTCAGAAACAGTGGCTGGAGATCGGTATGCAGCTGGTTCAGAAACCGGAGATCATTATGCTTGATGAACCAGCTGCCGGAATGGGGAAACCCGAGACGTTCAAGTCCGGCGAAATTCTGAAAAAGATCAAGGAAACCTGTACAATCCTTGTGGTGGAACATGACATGGAATTCGTAAAGCAGATTTCCGATAAGGTTACTGTACTCCATGAAGGAAAAGTCCTGATCGAGGGAACCTGCGATGAGGTGCTGGCTGATCAGACTGTTCAGGCCGTATATCTTGGAAGAGGAGGGGAAAGAAATGCTGAAGATTAAGAATATCGACTCTTATTACGGGGAGAGCAGGATCATTTCTTCCCTTTCCCTGGATGTGGATAAAGGAAAGATTGTCTGCCTGATCGGACGCAACGGAGTAGGAAAAAGTACAACTCTCAAGAGCATTATGGGACTGGTGAGGACCCCGAAAGGCAGCATTCTGCTGGATGGAGAAGAGATCATAAAAACTCCCACTTATAACAGAGTAAGAAAAGGAATCGGATATGTGCCGCAGGGACGTGATATTTTCCCACAGATGACAGTGTATGAAAACCTGATGCTGGGGCTTCAGGCAAAAGGCAGTAAAAAGGAAATGCCGGAATATATCTACAAGCTTTTTCCGATTTTAAAAAAATTTGAAAAAAGAAAAGGAGGAGATCTTTCCGGAGGGCAGCAGCAACAGCTGGCCATTGCAAGAGCCCTTGTCACAGAGCCCAAAATCCTGATTCTGGATGAGCCGACGGAAGGAATTCAGCCTTCAGTCATTCAGGATATCGGCAATGTGATCCGGAAGATCAACAGTGAACTGGGACTGACTGTCCTGATCGTTGAGCAGTATCTGGATTTTGTGCTTGGTATCTCGGATTATCTGTATCTGATGGAAAAGGGAGAGATCATAATTCAGGGAAATACAGCGGAGCTTGATGCCAAAGAAGTACAGGACAAAATGACGCATTAAAAAGGAGTGAAGGGATATGCATTTAACACCGAGAGAGCAGGAACGGCTGATGCTCCATTATGCAGGAGAACTGGCTGCATCCAGAAAAGAACGTGGATTAAAACTGAATTATCCGGAAGCCATTGCATATATATCGGCACAGCTTCTGGAACGGGCGCGCGAAGGGGTGAGCGTGACGGAACTGATGCGGCTTGGGACCAGACTGCTGACGGCGGATGATGTGATGGAAGGTATTCCCGAAATGATCGGGGAGATCCAGCTTGAGGCTACGTTCCCGGACGGGACCAAGCTTGTGACCGTTCATTCTCCCATCCGGGATGGAAAGAAGCCGAATCGGACACCCGGAGAATATTTCTTTGATGATGATGAGCTTGTGATCAATGAAGGAAAAGATACGGTGGAAATCAGTGTGACAAATACGGCGGACAGACCCTGTCAGGTCGGTTCCCACTATCACTTTTTTGAAGTGAACAGACAGCTTCTGTTCAACCGGCATCTGTCTTATGGTATGAGACTGGATATTCCTGCAGGTACGGCAGTACGTTTTGAGCCGGGAGAAACCAAACGTGTGCGTCTGGTTGAAATCGGGGGATCCCGAAACGGTTATGGCCTGAACGATCTTGTGAATGGGAATTTTGACGAAGAATCTGTTCGCGAAACAGCTCTGGAAAAGGCCGGAAAAGAAGGGTTTAAGGGGGTGGATACAGATGTTTAAGATGAGTAGAAAACAATATGCAGACATGTATGGTGCCACCGAGAAGGACAGGATCCGTCTGGCGGACACTTCTCTGATTATTGAGGTGGAAACGGATCTTACGGTGAAGGGCGACGAAGCAAAATTCGGAGGCGGAAAATCACTGCGTGACGGTATGGGCCAGTCCTGCAATATCCCGGATAAGGACTGTCCGGATACTGTGATCACCAATGCGGTCATCATTGACTATACAGGAATCGTAAAGGCAGATGTGGGGATCAGGAACGGAAAGATATGCGGCGTCGGAAAAGCCGGGAACCCGGATATTATGGACGGCGTATCCCCGGAACTGGTCGTAGGTTCCGGTACGGAAGTGATCGCAGGTGAGGGGTTGATCCTGACGGCAGGAGGGATTGATACCCATATCCATTTTATCAGCCCGACTCAGATCGAGACAGCGCTTTATTCCGGGATCACCACCATGATCGGGGGCGGAACGGGTCCGGCGGACGGTACGAATGCGACCACATGTACCCCGGGACGATTTCATCTGGAAAAGATGATCGAAGCGGCGGAGGATTACCCGGTAAATCTTGGATTTCTTGGAAAGGGAAACAGTTCCAGCTATGATGCCCTTGCGGAGCAGATTGAAGCAGGCGCCTGCGGACTTAAGATCCATGAAGACTGGGGAGCCACCCCGGCGGTCATCGACCGCTCGCTCCGGGCTGCCGATAACTATGACGTACAGGTATCCATCCATACGGATACGCTGAATGAAGCGGGATTTGTGGAAGATACCCTGAATGCTATTGACGGACGTACCATCCATACCTATCATACGGAAGGTGCAGGAGGCGGGCATGCCCCGGATATCATCAAGGCAGCCGCTTTCCCCAATATTCTGCCCTCGTCCACTAATCCGACCATGCCGTTTACAGTCAATACCATAGATGAGCATCTGGATATGCTGATGGTTTGCCATCATCTGGACAGCAGAGTAAAGGAAGATGTGGCTTTTGCCGATTCCAGGATCCGGCCGGAGACGATCGCGGCGGAAGACGTGCTGCATGATATGGGTATTTTTTCCATGATGAGCAGTGATTCTCAGGCAATGGGAAGAGTCGGAGAGGTCATCACAAGGACCTGGCAGACTGCTTCCAAAATGAAGGACCAGAGAGGGATGCTTCCGGAAGACAACAGCAGAAATGATAATTACAGAGTGAAGAGATATGTAGCGAAATATACGATCAATCCGGCTGTCACACACGGGATTTCCAGATACGTAGGATCCGTGGAAACCGGAAAGCTTGCGGATCTGGTATTATGGAAACCGTCTATGTTCGGCGTAAAGCCGGAGATGATCATTAAGGGAGGATTTATCATTGCGTCCAGGATGGGAGATGCCAATGCATCTATCCCTACGCCCCAGCCGGTTGTTTATACAAATATGTTCGGAGCGCACGGACTTGCCTGCAAACGTACCTGCGCAACGTTTGTATCAAAGGCCGCGGCAGACGGCGGAATCAAAGAGAGGCTTGGACTTTCCAGAATAGTAATCCCGGTTGAAAACTGCAGAAATATCGGGAAAAAAGATATGAAATTTAATGACAGGACCGGGGATATTCAGGTGGATCCGGATACTTATCATGTCAGCGTAGACGGAGAAAGCATTACCTGCGAAGCTGCAGAACGGCTGCCTCTGACACAGAAATATTATCTGTTTTAAAGATATCGGGAAAGGAATGCAAGGAAATGGTTGTAGATAAAATTTTGGGACATCTCGGGGAAACGGAAAAAGAAGTGGATCCGGTCCGGATTGACTGGTTTGAGCGGGATAAAAAAAGGTTAAAAAAGACATCCGAAGACGGCGTGGAAATCGGGATATGTACAGAATGTCCGCTTAATGACGGAGATATTCTATATGAAGATGAGCGGAAAATCATTGCGGTTGAGATTGCGGAAACGGATCTGATCCGGATACAGGTGAATGACATGGTTGAAATGGGGCGGCTGTGTTTTGAAATCGGAAACCGGCACCTTTCACTGGCAATCAAACCGGATTGTGTCAGAATTCCCTATGATGCTCCGACATATGAGTATCTCAAAAAACTTGGCTTTCATGTAGAGAAAGTAAGAGAACGTTTTACAGATTACACCGAGTGCAGAGGACACGCACACAGTGTCGGCGCAGGAGGACATCATCATGGACAGTGAATTGCTCCGACTGGTTCAGAGCCTGGATCCTCTTTTCCCCATCGGAAGCTACACCTTATCCAATGGAATGGAGACCTATGTTCAGAAGAATCTGGTGCAAACCGGGGAGGACCTGGAAAAACATCTGAAGTCCTATCTGTATATGCTTTCCTATAACGATCTGGCCTTTGCGGCAAAAGCGTGGAAAGGGGAAGAGGTCACACAGCTGGATGCTTTGTGCGGTGCTCTGAGGTCGCCGTCCGAGATGCGGTCCGGAAGTATCAGGCAGTGTACCCGTTTTCTGAAACTCCAGACAGAACTGGATGCGTATCCGGAACTGGAACATTACCGGAACCTGACAGTACAGGGAGTATGTGACGGACATTACTGTATTGCAGTGGGGCTGTTTATAAAAGAAACAGGAACAGATGTGAAGACGGCTCTGCAATTGTATGCTTACAGTATTCTGTCATCCATGGCAAATCATGCGGCAAAATTGATTCCGCTTCGGCAGCTGGACGGACAGAAAGCCCTTCTGGAGGCAGAAAAGGGAATACCGGAAGCAGTCAGGACGGCAATGAATGTGGAGACAGAAGAACTGGGAGTTTCCGGATGCGGATTTGACATCCGTTCCATGCAGCATGAAAAATTATATTCAAGATTATATATATCGTAGGAGAGAAAAATGTCATATGTAAAAATCGGCGTCGGCGGACCGGTCGGATCGGGGAAAACGGCTCTGATCGAACGCCTGACGAGAAAAATGTCGAAAGAATACAGTATCTGCGTCGTTACCAATGATATTTATACGAAAGAGGATGCGGAATTCCTGATCAAAAATTCCGCCCTCCCGGCGGAGCGGATCATCGGTGTGGAAACAGGAGGATGTCCGCATACGGCAATCCGTGAGGACTGTTCCATGAACCTGGAAGCAGTGGAAGAAATGGTCGGAAAATTTCCGGATGTCCAGATTATTTTCATTGAAAGCGGAGGAGATAACTTAAGCGCAACCTTTTCTCCGGATCTTGCGGATGCTTCCATCTATGTGATTGATGTGGCGCAGGGAGAAAAAATTCCGAGAAAAGGAGGACCGGGAGTAATGCGGTCGGACCTTCTTGTGATCAATAAAACGGATCTTGCTCCCATGGTCGGAGCCAGTCTGGAAGTGATGGCTTCGGATTCCAGGCGTATGCGTGACGGACGCCCGTTTCTGTTTACAAATCTGATAAGCATGGAAGGGGTAGACGATGTAATAAACTGGATCAAGCGGGATGTGCTATTTGAGGGATTATAATGGGATATCTGTATATAGAGACAGTTTGTGAAAATGGGAGGACTGTGGTAAAAGACAGCTATTTTACCGCACCGTTCAAGATTACAAAACCTTTTGTCAGTCACAATGTACTGGAACTGATGATCATGCAGGCGTCAGCCGGAATCCTGGAAGGGGACAGCCATGAACTGGAATTTAAGATCAGGACAGGAAGCCATGTGATCATCACGGGACAGTCCTATACAAAGCTGTTCCGTATGGAAAAAGGGCAGGCACGTCATAAACTGAAGATCACAGTGGAAAAGGACGCCTCTCTCTGCTATCTCCCGTGTCCGGTGATCCCGTTCAGGGACAGTGACTTCACAAATACAGGTGAAGTCAGACTGGAAAAGGGCGCACGGTTTGCTATGACGGATATTCTGGCATGCGGAAGAAAAGGGATGGGAGAAGTATTTGAGTTCCGAAAATATCATTCCCGCACTGTGGTCTTTGAAGAAGAGATCCCTGTTTTTGCAGATAATACAAGACTGGTACCGAAAGAGAACAATCCGAGAAGAATCGGATTCTTTGAAGGAAATACCCATCAGGGAATGGCCTATATTTATGGGAGGACTGTTGATATACCGGCAGAAAGCGGCTCACTGACCGCTGCGTACAGCTGTGCAAAAAAGGGAACCGTCGTCCGTGTCCTTGGGGACAGCAGTGATGAGACAGAGAGATTTTTGAAAAAAATTGCAATGGAGGGAAATGAATATGGCATATAATGTGATCACCGTAACAAGGCAGTTTGGAAGTCTTGGAAGGAAAATAGCCAGAGAAGTTGCGGATCATCTGGGTTATGAGTATTATGACAGAGATATTATTGAACTTGCAGTGAAAGAGATGCGGGGAGATATTGAAAAACTGTCCGCGTTTGACCAGCAGCCTATTTCACCGTTTGATAAGATGATGCATCCTCTCGGACTTGGAAATACGAAAATGAAGCGCGCTCTGTTTGAAATGGAAAAGAGTATCATGGTAGACCTTGCAGCCAGCAGAAACTGTGTGATCGTCGGCAGATGTTCGGATTATGTACTTCGAGAATACGGTATTCCGGATGAAAATATGCTGAATGTGTTCATTTATGCGCCTATTGAAAAAAGGCTTATTAACTGTAAAGAAGAACTGCAGATTGAAGATCCCGGTGAAGCATATTTATACCTTACCGGAGTAGACAAGGCAAGAGAGGTGTTTTATAAACATTGTACAAAGCATAGATTTACCAGTAATAAATTCCGGCATCTTCTGATAGACAGTTCCATGGCCGATTTTAGCAAAGTGGCGGATATTATTATGGACAGTGCAAAAATTAAATTTGGCATTGGATTAGATCGATAAAGATATGGTAACCGCCCTTTGCGGCGTGTATGCAGCCGGCCCTTATGAGGACTAACCCAGGAGCTGTCGCATCAATGATCAGAAAGTTTTAGAGAAGAATCGCCATATCTGCTTATGCATATGTGCATCCATGACGAAAGTATTAACAGAGAGTAAGTATTTCAGCCATAACAAAGCAGAAGAACATAAACCACTTTAAAGGGGTGAACAGACTGTGGTAATAACGAGCTTTTATAATATGTTCCATGCACAGGGAAAGCACGTTTTTGGGGCGAACGGGTTTCTGAATATGTCTCAAACCCGGCAGAACAATCCGGTGACCGGCACCCTGAACCAGCTCGCTGAAAATGCAGTGATGACAACAAAGCAGGATGACAGCGTCCGGCGCACGGACAGTCTGACGCTTGCCGCGAGACTGAAAGCAGATGAGAGCAGTGAGTCTGTACTCTCCGAACTGTCGGATGAGGAACTGAAAACACTCAGAGCTATATACAGCTTTGGGGCACAGTTGACGGGACATATGGAAGCTGATCTCACCGAATACCGCGACCAGCTCTCCACATTTGACCAGTCGATCCAACAGTATCAGCAGATGCTGGACGGGACGACGGCCATGCCGGAGGGGATGTCCGCAGAGAAAGCGGAATCTCTGCTGAAAGCGACGCAGACGGCCCGGGATGTTTTTCTGCGGGACGGAGCGGATACGCTGAATGAGGCAAACCGGCACAGAGCGGAGACGCTGCTCAAAGATTACGGTGAATACGCCGACGTGATCGATGATTCATTCTCCTGGGATCTGAAACAGTCTCCCTGGAAAATAGATGCTGACGCCAAAGATATTTATGGGGAGGTCGACAGAGCGCTTTCCGCCGTTCAGAAGATGACGCAGACTTTCCAAAAAGGAATGTCTATGATCGACAAGGAACTGGAACGCCGGAAACATAGCGACGATCCGTACATGGATTATTTTGAGCAGCAGAGGATGGCCGGCGGTTATCTGACGCCGCCGCTGTGGAACGGCGGTGTCTCGATCTTCCACGACACATATGAGGACGTCCGGGAGATCCTGCAGCAGGCTGTTGAGGAGAAATCCGAAGATGAATAAAGAACGTTCAGGAGGCAGACAAACATGAGATTGACAGGGATTGCAGCGGGTAACAGTGTATTTAACGCGGCTGCCATAAACCAGAAAATCAACAGACAGAACAATAACGATGGACAGCAGACCGGCCTGGCGATCCGGCAGGCAAACAGAGACACTCTTTCTATTTCCGGTCAGGGGAAGAAACAGAATATCATTCAGCAGCTCATGAACCAGAAGCAGCTCATTCAGGAAAGCAAGGACGCTGAGATGAAGAGAGGTCTTGAAAACGGCTATGTAAATCAGGACAAGATCGATGAATACAACGAGCAGCTGGAGATGCTGGACAAACAGATCGCAGAGGCAGCGGCAAAGCAGGCCGCGGAAGAGGGCGACGAGCAGGAATCAAAACTGTCTGACAGCAATAAGGTAATGTCAGAAGAAGAGTATGAACAGCGCAGGATGATGGACATCCTGGATCTGTCTTCGGGAGTGGAACAGGCTGAAACCATCTCTTCCGCAAAGGAAAAGATGGATGGAGAGGCGAGGGTGCTTAAGGCCGAGATAAAGTCTGACGGCGGGAAAGCACTGGAGAGCAAGCGCGAACGTGTGCAGGAGATAGAGGCGAGATCTGCGGATCTGCTGGAACAGGTCGGAGAGAAGATCTCTGATACCAATGAAACTGTAACAGACTCAACAAACAGGATCCCGGTCGACGACAGCACGGATGAGGACGAGGCTTCGGTACTCACCGGCGGGACCGCTGTAAAAGAAGCAGATCAGGATTCTGAGTAATAAAAATAAACCCTCAGATCCACGTAAGGTGAACTTACCGGTCTGAGGGTTTTGTTTATATAAGGGAAAGCAATCTATAATCAGGGATAACGGGAACAATTATTATACAGCGTCTATGTCCTCCTGCGTAATCAGGCTGATATCGTCCGATCCGGTATCCATGACTCTCACTGCCATTTTTCTGGTGAGCGCTTCATTCAGATTACGCACCCAGCGCGCATTGCTCTGATCGAATGACTCGGCATATTTTCTGCGGACCAGATCAGAATATGCATTCTCATCTACTTTGTAGTCGGACTCATGCAGAGATTTAAGACCGATCTGGATCAGTTCATCTACTGAATAGTCCTCAAACTCGATCCTGTTTGGGATACGGCTGCGGAGACCTTCGTTGCTCTCAAGGAACTCTTCCATACTGTGTGTATAACCTGCGAAGATCAGAACGATGTCTGTTCGGTGATCCTCCATGAACTTCAGGATTTCCTCGATGGCTTCCAGGCCGAAGTCTTTGGAGTCAGATCCTTTCCATAAGGTGTACGCCTCATCGATAAACAGGACGCCATTCAGGGCAGAATTCAGTATCTCCTGCGTTTTCTGAGCTGTCTGCCCGATGTACTGGCCGACCAGCTTGGAACGAGAGGCCTCCACGTAATTATTGGATTTGATCACGCCTTTTTCGTACAGGATCTTTGCGATAAGACGCGCGACAGTCGTCTTTCCGGTGCCGGGATTCCCGAGGAACAGGCAGTGCAGTGAGAATCCCGGGCTCTTAGCCCCTTGAGCTTCCCTCTTTTTATTCATCTCGGCCAGGGCGATAAACTCTTTTACAGCCTTTTTTGCCTGCCGGAGTCCGATCATTTCATTCAGAGTCTCAAAGGCGGTCTTCTCGCCAAAGTATGTGATCTCCAATGCATCGTTGAGAACCTGAGAATAGCCTTCTTCATCGGCGACAAACTGTTCGGATTCAAGGTCATACTCAAGCTGCTGCATTTTGCCGACTTTTATAGTTGTGTTCCGCTCGGCTTTTATATTCGGCTTACTCAATTTACCAAAATAGATTATTTCTGCCTCGAGCGAAGACTGGTTATCCAGAAAAAGATTGATTTTCCCGTTGTCCTTCCCCAGGATGTCGATCTGTTCCGCCTTCAGGTGGGAAGATTTGCAGATGGCGATGCTTTCCCTGACGGTGACACCGGTTATGGAAACTTCAGATCCGATAAAAGACAGAGAATCATATATGCCGGCGTCCATTGTGACTTTAGAATTTTTTGTTTCAAATGCAGCGCTGAAGTTTGGCTGCTGCACGGCGATATAAGATGCGTTTATCTTTGAATCTACCAGTTTTACACAGGGACAAGAACTTTTCTCGGTTTTAATTCCGCCCTCAAAAGTCGTGTCCGCCACTGTCAGGACGCTGTTTTTGCTTGCGAAAAGCGCATTTGAATGATGGTATTTCACGATCGAGTTCTGACAGTTAAACTTGGAGTCTACCAGATATATTCTTGAATTTATGGCAGAATTGGTGATTTCCAGTGTCGAGTTTTTGGCATAGGTTGCTATAAGGGCAGACTCCGGCTGATTTACAGTGATATTTGTGGCGGCAAATCGGGAATCCAGCAATCTGATACAGTGCCAGTAGTCCTTCCCCGCCTCGGCGCCGCCCTCAAAGGTCGTATGCACCGCGTTTATCACACTGTTTTTTTCAGCATAAAGTGCATGTGCTTCTTCGTATCTGACACTTGAGTTCTGACAGTCCAGTTTAGCATTTTTCAAGGTTATTTTAGAGTTTATGATAGAATTGGTGATCTCCAGTGTCGAGTCCTCTGCGTAGATCCTGTATTTACGGTCATGTATATTCACGGGAGAAATCTCGATATTGGCGAGTCTGACGTGTGACTGCTCATTTATGAAGATAACAGGATAGTTTTCTCCTTTGGACGCATAAGACGTAAGGATAACGTTTTCCGCCGTCAGAGACGATCCTTCACGGACGGTAATGCTGTTGCATTTGTCAGTGGCTTTTCTGATCTCCAGATTTCTCAGAGTAACGGAAGCCCCGTTTTTTACAACGATTCCGTCGATCGTGTTCACGGTTGTCTGGCCGTTTTCCGGGTTCCGGACCAGATGCCCCTCGATCGTAATGTTCTTGGTGATGATCACAGCTTTATTATTCTGCTCATAGAACGGGGAGAAGCCTTCTTCCAGTTCTATGATATCCCCATCGTTTGCCAGATTTATTGCCTGGGAAAAATCCCATGTTGTTTTTAAAAAGCCGTTTCTTCCTACCAGATATCGTGCCATTTTTTGCCTCCTCTGTCGCGTTTTTCTGCTTTGCTATATAACATAGACAAGGTAAGAACCGAAAAAGTTTTTTAGACGAACGGAAAATTCACACAAGGTCGGCGTTTCTGTGTATCGTCTCCCGGATAATGTTCTCGACATAGCCTCCGATATGCCGCTTCGTCTCTTTGTCAAGCTGATCGGGATAGATCGGCTGTCCGTACTCGATCACTACATGAGTCTTTTTTACTCTTGGAAAATGATTTTCAAATATTTCAGCCGTATTGTTCATAGAGACGGGGATGACAGCGCAGCCGGTCTTTGTGGCGATCTTAAAAGCGCCGTCTCTAAATGGCAGCATACTGAGTTCCTCGCCTGTATTACGGGTTCCTTCCGGGAACACGCAGACGGAGATGCCGTTTTTGATATCTTCGATCGCCTGGAGGATCGTCTTGAGGCCCTCCTTGGGATTCCGGCGGTCAAGGAAGAGGCAGTGCAGTCTCTTCATCCATGATGTAAGGGTGAGATAGCGTTCCATCTCTTTCTTGGCGATATAACCGGTCAGCCGCCGGCACCGGCTGTAGGTGAGAAGGATGTCGAAATAGCTGCGGTGATTGCCTATGAACAGGACGGGTTCGTCAGGGACATTCTCTTCCCCGATGACAGTAGCTTTTACCCCGGCTATTTTCATGATGAACTTAAATGCCCACTGTACGATCCTCAGAGAACTGATATCACTCGCATAGGGATTGAATTTGTGGAGGATCCACTCTGCGATCAGAACAGGGATGGTCAGGATAAGAAATAAGATAAGAAAAATCATAATGCATATAAAACGAATCATGTTTCAGGTCCTCATTTTCTCTTTTTTCGTAAAATATAATGCCATATAGATGTCAGCGTTAAGAACAATTATACAGCCGGCGTACATAAAAAACAAGATAAACCCCTGTAAGAATATTCGTCAGACAGGGGACATATGATTATAGGGAAAAATGCTGCGAGGCAGGAAAATGAAACGGTCATGGGACAGATCCGACGCCGGAAAACAGATCCGGTCATACCGTCTGGCTGTATTGACGGCGCTGTGTGCAGTGGCCGCCGTGCTGCTCGTTTTGCTTACGGGGTGCATCGCGAGGCATGACGGCGGAGAAAAGATCAGAAATCTCGATTTTACCGTGGTGGATCGGGAGGATGTACCACAGGAGTTAAAGGATATGATCGAGCAGAGCAGGGAGACGCCGTTCCAGATAACGTATGCGGATCAGGGACAGCTCTATATTGCGGAAGGATACGGCGAACAGCCGACGACCGGCTACAGCGTGGAAGTCCTGGAACTTTCCGAGACGGAGGACGCGCTTCACATACGCACGAATCTTCTGGGCCCGGAGAAAGGCGAAGAGATCAAGGAGATCGCGACATTTCCCTGTGTTGTCGTACAGCTTGAATATATCGATAAAGATGTCTTGTTTGATTGAGGAGGAGAGAGATGGAACTGATAAGGAGACCGATCCACTATACGCAGGAGGGGAAGAGCATATTTGATCAGTTTTACCTGGATGGAGACTACAATGTTCCGGAACAGAAAGAGGATGTGCAGAGGATCATCCACGGGAGGGCCGAACTGAAAGCAGAGGATATCCGTCCGGTGGAAAACTATGTAAAAGTAACGGGCAAGATGTATTTCAAGATCCTCTATATGACTGCGTCCGCAGATCCGCGGCCGGGAGTGCTGGAGGGCAGCATGCCGTTTGAGGAGATGGTGTACGCCTCAAGCGACGGGAACGAGACATTTTTCCTGCGAAATGTAAGAACTGAGTTTACGGCGTCAGTCGTCCACTCAAGAAAGCTGAGTCTGCGCATCATGGCGGAGATCGAGGTGGGAAGAGAGCGGATCAGAGATGAAGAGCTGACTGAGGACGTGGAGAGCGACGTTACAGTCTATCGAAAAACTCAGAAAATGAATCTGCTCCGGCTCGCTGTTTCAAGAAAAGATACATACCGGATCAAAGAAGAGCTTACCATACCCGGGACGAAAGAAAGTGTCGGACAGATGCTGCTTAACGACGTGAGCGTCCGGAGACTGGATATCCGCATGGGACAGGACGAGGTGCTGCTGAGAGGAGAACTGGAGGTCTTTTGCATGTATCTCTCGGCGGAGGAGAAAGCGGACTGGATATCCCAGAGTGTTCCCTTCGAAGGGCGTATACTCTGCGAAGGAGCGGCCGAGAACATGTATTATCACATTCAGCATACCCTCGAAGATACACTTCTGGACGTCCGTCTGGACGAGGACGGCGAGATGCGCATACTCGGGATCGAGGCGGCGCTTGCTCTGCGGATGAATCTATATGAAGAAGAGGAAACGGCAATACTGTCTGATCTGTACTCTCTTGAGCAGCAGTGCGTCTTCGACACACAGGAGACAGAACTCGAGGAACTCCTGATGCAGAATCAGTCAAAATGTAAAGTGTCCGAGCGGCTCTCACTGCCGGAACTGAAAGAAGACGTGCTGCAGATCCTGCACAGTCAGGGGAGTATCCAGCTTGAGAGCGAACAACACACGCCTGAGGGGATACGCACGGAGGGGATCCTGCATCTGTCGTTTCTCTATCTGAAAGGCAGCGATACGGAACCGTATGGGAGCTGGCAGGGTATGATCCCGTTCTCTTTCCTTATTGAATATCCGGATATGCCGGAACATGTGAACAGCAGTCTGTCCTATCATGTGGAGCAGCTTGCAGTGACGCTCGCGGGGAGCGAGGCCGTGGAAGTTAAGGCGGTCCTGTCGTTCGATGTATTCCTGCGCAGGCTGATCCCGGTAAATGTCATAACGGATGTGCGCATGGAGCCTCTTGACGTAGAACAGATGGCCGAACGCCCGGGGATCGTAGGGCACATTGTGCAAAAAGGAGAAGACTTGTGGAGCCTGGCCAAAAAATACATGACGACTGTCGAAGGAATCATGGAGATCAATGGATTAAATGATGAAAAAGTCTCACAAGGGGATAAACTGTTGATTTTTAAAGAAAATGTGAGTATACTATAAGCACACTGTATACAAGATACAACTGCGATAATATTCCGGTCTTGACTGCCGGAGTATTGTAAAATATACGATATGGATTAATTTTAAACGGAGGACACAGGATGAATCAGATCGAACTGAGAGCCCTGGCAAAGATCAATCTGGGGCTTGATGTACTGGGAAGGCGAGAGAACGGTTACCATGAGGTGCGTATGATCATGCAGTCGATCTATCTGTACGATGAGGTGAAGATCGAGAGAATGAATACACCGGGCATTGAGGTGGCGTCAAATCTCAGTTATCTGCCTGCAGGAGGGGACAATATCGCATATAAGGCGGCGAAACTTCTCTCAGATGAATTTAAGATCGACGACGGTGTGAAGATCACATTGAAAAAGCATATCCCGGTAGCGGCAGGACTTGCAGGCGGCAGTTCCAATGCGGCGGCAGTCCTGTTCGGGATGAACCGGATGTTCCGGCTGGGGCTTTCTCAGAAAAGCCTGATGGAGCGGGGAGTAAAGCTGGGAGCGGACGTTCCTTACTGCATTGTGAGGGGGACGATGCTGGCGGAGGGGATCGGAGAGGAACTAAGACCTCTGCCCGCCATGCCGAAATGCGCGGTGCTGATCGCGAAGCCTCCGGTCAGCGTATCGACGAAAGCCGTGTATGAAGCGCTTGACTCTAAGGAGGTCACAGAGCATCCCGATATCGACGGGATCATCGCAGGGCTTGAACAGCAGGATATCCGGAAGATAGCAGGCGCGATGGGAAATGTGCTGGAAGACGTTACGATTCCCATGCATCCGGTGATCGCGCAGATCAAGCAGGCGATGACGGACGCAGGAGCGCTTGGCGCCATGATGAGCGGCAGCGGACCGACGGTGTTCGGCCTGTTTGAAAGCCGGTCTTCGGCTCGTGAAGCACAGCGTATCATCAGAGAAAAGGCACTGACCAGACAGGTCTATGTGACCAATATACACAGTGTGAGGAGGAATCAGCATGTCGATTGATTTTGAAGTTACAATGAATGAATATCTCCCCTTGCGTGACGTCGTGTTCAACACGCTCCGCCGTGCGATCCTGCGCGGAGAACTCAAACCGGGCGAAAGGCTGATGGAGATACAGCTCGCCAATAAGCTCGGAGTGAGCAGGACGCCGATACGGGAGGCGATCCGTAAGCTGGAACTGGAAGGGCTTGTGCTCATGATACCGAGAAAAGGCGCGGAAGTAGCGGAGATCACAGAGAAGAATCTAAGAGATGTACTGGAGGTCCGGTGCGCTCTTGAAGAACTGGCGGTACAGCTTGCCTGTGATCGTATTGACAAGGAGAGGGTAAAGGAGCTTCACGAGGCGGCGGCTCATTTTCGGGATATACTGGGAAGTGATGATATCACCGAGATCGCAGAGGCGGATGAGGCTTTCCACGATGTGATCTTTACCGCTACCGGAAATGCACGTCTTATCCAGCTTCTGAACAATCTGCGGGAACAGATGTACCGTTATCGGATTGAGTATCTCAAGAAGAAGGAATGTTATCCGCAGCTTCTGGAGGAGCATGCCACGATCATGAAAGCGATCGAGGAACATGACAAAGATAAAGCGACAGAGATCACAGGCCAGCACATCAACAATCAGGTGAACACTGTGGTAGGCACGCTGCGCCACCGGGAAGAGTGACAAAATCCCGGTACGGCTGAATATTATCCCGGGATCTGTCTATACTCTCCATATCAGGTGAAAAGATATGGAGGAACTACATATGGATATGACAGAGAGATTATATAGAGTGATTGAGAAACGGGCCGTAAAGATCTGTTTTATACTGGCAGTTATTCTGGCGGCGCTGATCACTGCAGGGATATATTTCAGAGTGGATGCGGCGGCGCAGGAAAAGTTTCAGGAGCATCTGGCGCAGGAGGTGCTGAGATTCCATGTACTCGCCAACAGCGACAGTGACGAAGATCAGGACCTGAAGCTTCAGGTCAGAGATGCAGTCCTTGCATATATGGAAGAAAATATGCCGCAGGAGGACAGCGCCGATGCAGTAAAAGACTGGGCGAGGACACATATCGATGAGATCGAGGAGGTAAGCCGGGGCGTTATTACAGAGGCCGGGCAGGGATATCCTGTGAGTGCGGCGGTGACGACCTGCTGGTTCCCGGATAAAAGTTACGGCGACGTTACGTTTCCGGCAGGGAATTATGAGGCGCTCCGCATTGAGATCGGAAAGGCGGAAGGCCATAACTGGTGGTGTGTTCTCTATCCGGGGCTCTGCTTTATGGATACCGTAAATGCAGTCGTGCCGGATGAGGGAAAAGAGAAACTAAAAAACGTTTTGACAGAAGAGGAGTATTCCAGAGTCACGGCTGATACAGATTTTAAGATCAGCTGGTTCTTCTGGTAAAGATAGAAAGATGACAGAATTTTTGATCAGACATTTTATAAAAGACTATAAGGACGTGGAGAAGATATCCGTGCGGACCGCATACGGAGTGCTGGCCAGCATTGTGGGTATCTTCTGCAATGTTTTTTTGTTTGCGGTAAAATTTGTGGTAGGACTTGTACTGCACAGCGTGTCCGTTACGGCGGATGCATTCAACAATTTGTCAGATGCAGGCTCGTCTATTATCAGCTTTGTCGGAGTGAAGATGGCGGAGAAGCCGGCAGATAAGGATCATCCTTTCGGCCACGGGCGGATTGAGTACATAGCGGCGCTGGTCGTTTCATTCCTTGTGCTGGAAGTAGGATTTACATTTCTGAAAGATTCTTTCGGGAAGATCCTGCATCCGGAGACAATGAATTTCCAGATCGTCTCAGTCGTTATCCTGATCCTTTCCATAGCTGTAAAGCTGTGGCTCGGTATGTTTAACCGGAAACTGGGCGAGAAGATCGACTCTAAAGTAATGATGGCTGTATTTACTGATTCCATGGGTGATGTGATCACCACATCGGCCACCATTCTGTCCCTGATCTTCTTCGCGATTACAGATATCAATATCGACGGTATTGTCGGTGTGGGCGTTGCGCTTGTGGTCATGTGGGCCGGCGTGGGTATTGCGAAAGATACACTGGAGCCGCTGATCGGGCAGGCGATCGATCCGGAAGTGTATGAGGAGATCAAGCATTTTGTGGAGAAATATGACGGGATCGAGGGCACTCATGATCTGATCGTACATAATTACGGACCGGGCCGCAGCATGGCGTCGATCCATGCGGAGGTGCCCAATGACGTGGATATCGAGCAGTCTCATGAGATCATAGATCGAATCGAGCGGGATGCGGCGAAAGAACTCGGGATCTTCCTTGTGATCCATATGGACCCGGTGGAGATGAGAGATAAGCGGGTACTGAGGATCCGCGATAAGACTGTAGAGATCCTGCAGGACCTTGATCCTGCCTGTACGATCCATGATTTCCGAATGGTGCCGGGGGAAAAGCAGACGAATCTCATCTTTGATATGGTAGTTCCCATCGACTATGATGAGAAAAAGAAAAGTGATCTTTCCCAACAGCTGATCGAGAGAATAAAAGCAGTAGATCCTCACTGTGAATGTGTGATAACAGTGGAGTCTGATTATGTTGCGCAGAGCAGCCCGGAGGACAAATGACAGAAAAGCATATACAAGGAGTGAAGAAA
The DNA here is from genome assembly GCA_949294665.1 of uncultured Eubacteriales bacterium. GTDB lineage: Bacteria > Bacillota > Clostridia > Lachnospirales > Lachnospiraceae > Mediterraneibacter. The sequence goes on along the minus strand of CASFID010000045.1, from coordinate 6,876 downwards.
GATGACAGAGAGCACGATGATTCAGGAAAAGAATGAAAATGCAGGATATGAGTTTAACGGGAGAGTACGTTACAGCGAGATCGATCACAGAGGGACGATGACGCTTCCGGCCCTGATCAATTATTTCCAGGACTGCAGTACATTTCACTCAGAGGCAGTGGGACTCGGCATGGACAGGCTGAAACACGACAGGAAAGCATGGGTGCTCTCTTACTGGCAGGTTATCGTAGACCGTTATCCTAAAATGTGCGAACAGATCACAACAGGGACATTTGCCACGGAGTTCAAAGGCCTCTACGGGAACCGTAACTTCTATATGAAAGACGAGTCGGGGAAAATGATCGCCCGCGCCAATTCTATCTGGGTGTTTATGGATCTGGAGAAAGGCAGGCCGGCGCGCCCGACCGCAGAGCATATCGATCCGTATGGTACAAGGGAACCGTTGGACATGCCTTATGAGGGAAGGAAGATCGTACTTCCGGAACACGCGGAGACAGAAGAACCCTTCCCGGTGCGGAAATATCATATCGATACGAATGAACATGTCAATAACTGTCAGTATGTGCAGATGGCGCTGGAGATGGTGCCGGGGGATGTGCAGGTACGGCAGCTGAGAGTGGACTATAAAAAGTCAGCGGTGCTCGGAGATATGATCTATCCGAGGCTGTCACAGGAACAGGAGCGCACGGTGGTGGAACTGTGTGATGCGGACGGGAAACCATATGCGATCGTGGAGATGAAAGAGCAATTTCCGTGAAGCAGGGAATGGGGCTTTTATGATTATCAGATGAATGGCGTTGCATTTTACCGGAAAGGATGCATGGCAAAAGCCGCGCAGAAGGATACTGGAAAAGAAAATGAATAAGACAATGCAGGCAATCCTCCAGGCGCTTTCCTACGGAGGGATCGATGTGGAATCCGCCCGCAGGATCGCGGATCTGAAAAAACTGGATCCCATGCGGATTTTTGTAAAGAAACTGGATATTGAGATATATAATAAAGAATATAAAGTACCGGTGCGTTTGTATTTCGCCGACGAGGCGTCGATGGAATCCGGGAATGAAAATGTTCCTGTGATCTTGTTCTTCCACGGAGGAGGCTGGACGACGGAAAGCGTGGAAACTTACGACCGGGTATGCTCCCGAATGGCGCAGTCCATCGGGCAGATGGTAGTCTCTGTGGAATACAGGCTCGCACCGGAACACCGGTTCCCGGCGGGATTTGAAGACTGCTATGTAGCGGCAAAGGCACTGTTTGCCGGAGAGATCCTGCCGGGAATACGGCCGGAGCAGATCACGGTCATGGGAGACAGCGCGGGAGGCAATCTCGCCGCGGCTGTATGCATGAAAGCAAGGGATACGGGGGACTTCAGCCCACAGCGCCAGATCCTCATTTACCCGGCGCTGAGTAACTGCTATACAGAGGAATCGCCGTATGAATCCGTGAGGACGAACGGCACGGGATATTTGCTGACAAGCGAGAAGATGGAGGACTATCTGAAACTTTATGAGGGGAAGCCGGAAGACCGGGAAAATCCATATTTCGCTCCGTTATGTGCGGCGGATTATTCGGATCTTCCCGACACGCTTATCCTGACAGCGGAGTTTGATCCGTTAAGGGACGAAGGAGAAGAATACGGACGGCGGATGAGACAGGCGGGATGCAGGGTGCACATCGAGAGGATCCAGGGGGCGCTGCACGGGTATTTTGCTCTCGGAATCCAGCACTTATATGTGCAGGAGAGTTTTCGGCATATCTATCGTTTTTTGAGTGTGGAACAGACAATCCATGGACAAGGAGGCAGGCAAGGTGAAGAAGAAACGGCGGAGCCGGTGGAGAAAACTTGACAATGCGGCGCAGGCATTTCCGGCTGCCACCGGAAAGAAAGACTCCAGGGTATTCCGCTTTTACTGCGTTCTGAAAGAAACAGTAGAAAGGGATATCCTGCAGAGCGCTCTGGAGCTGACCATGGAGAAATACCCGCTCTTTCGGTCCGTGCTGCGCAAAGGCCTGTTCTGGTTCTATATGGAACCGCGGGAACTTCCCGCTCTGGTCAGGGAGGAAGACAGGCCGCCGTGCAGCCGGATCTATGTTCCGGACCAGAAAAGACTGCTCTTTGAAGTTACCTATTATAAAGACAGGATCAATCTGGAGGTATTTCACGGACTGACGGACGGAACAGGCGCCATGCAGTTTTTAAAAGAGCTTGTGCGAAATTATCTGACGCTTACATATCCGGATGTCAAATTCCCGGAGACGGATATCGGGGAAGTGTTCACGGAAAGCGACTATGAGGAGGACAGCTTTTCTCAGTATTATACAGGCAGGAAAAGCGGATCCGGGAAATCGAGGAAAGCATTTCAGTTGAAAGGGGAGCGGCTGGAACAGTCTGAGATGCAGATCACAGAGATCATCCTCTCCGCATCAAAAGTCCACAGAAAGGCAAAGGAATACGGGGTTTCTGTGACGGCGTATCTGGCGGCGGTATTTCTCTATGCGATCTATGAGGAAGTGCCCAAAAGCAGACTGAAACGTCCGGTATCGCTTATGATCCCGGTGAACCTGAGAAACTTCTTCCCGTCCGGTTCTATGACGAACTTCTGGAGCTGGATCGAGACCGCCTGTGATTTCGACGAAAATACAAAGCTGGAAACTGTCGTTGGGAAAATGAAAGAAATGTTCGGGAAAGACTCTGTGGAAAAGGAAATTTCCGGGCGAATGAATGATCTGGTACGTCTGGAAAAGAATCCGTTTCTGCGAGCGGTTCCACTGGAGATCAAAAATCTGTTCCTGATGGCGGGGACCACCCTCGGCGGCCGCAGTGTAACCGCCGTATATTCTAATATGGGCCGTATCCAGATGGCGGACGAGTATGAGGATTATATTGAACGTTTCGGCTTTTTTGCAAGCACGGACAAGATGCAGCTGTGCTCCTGCTCATATGGGGATACTATGGTGCTGGGATTAACATCGAAGATCATAGATCCCAACATATGCAGAAACTTTATCAGGATACTCGAGCGCGAGGAAATCGAGTGTCATGTGCAGGAGAACGATTTCCCGGGATATCAGGAAAAGCCGTCCAGAAGAGCGCTTATGGGACTTAAGATATTCTCGTTTACATGTACCGCAGCGGTCGTGATCTGCTGGATGCTGAACTATCTTCTGACATTCGGACGCTGGTGGGCCGGCTATGTGACCGCCGGAGTATTCTGCACCTGGCTCCTCATCATGGTCGGGTACCGGAAACGGAAGAATCCTCTGAAAAACGGGATGTGGCAGTTGTTCATCGTGACGGTGGGGGCTCTTCTGTGGGATCTGTTTACCGGATGGCAGGGGTGGTCTGTCGATTATGTCATTCCTCTGGCAATCCTTGTAAATATGCTGTCTATGGTGATCATCTCGGCTGCGGGGAAGATGGAAGTGTCAGAATATCTTTTCTATCTGGTACAGGCAGGTGTGTGCGGGCTGCTCCCGTTCATCCTGCTGATCGCGGGTGCGGCGTCTGTGCCGTATCCTTCCGTCATATGTTCCGGCGTCAGCCTGCTGTTCCTTCTGGGACTTGTGATCTTTAAATGGAAAGATTTTATCAGAGAAGTGCAGAAAAAATTCCGCGTCTGAAAGCCGGGACAGTGTCCGGGCAGACACGGAATTTTTTATATCTGACCGGCCGGGGCTCAGTTCAGTCCGGCCAGTACATCTTCCAGCACTTCTTCTACAGAGTCTGTCACATATTTCGCGTGGCCTGCAATGCCCGGCGCAGCATTTGACATAGCGTATCCCTGGCCGACGAGTTCCAGCATCTCCACATCATTATATTGATCGCCGAACGCCATACATTCTTCTGGTTTTACATGGAACAGGTCCATCAGTTTCATAAGGGCAGTGCCCTTATTATATCCGGGCACGATAAAATCGATCCAGATGTTGCCCGAGGTGACGACTTTAAGCGTGGGAGAATATTTCTCCTGAAGCCGTCTCAGGTAATCGCTGACGTCGTGAGATACCATGTTTGCGGTTGCGATCTTGAGAAACGGACCTTTGAGCTTTGTTACATCGTCCACGATCCTGGTCGTATTTTTCATCACGTTGACGATGTAATCTACGAATTCAGGATTGGCGTCCTCGATGAAACAGGCGTCCTCACGTGAGACAAGGACCTCATATCCGGGAGTCCTTTTGACATCATTCATGATATGATAAGCCAGATCATCCGGGATGACGCCCCGGGAGATTACCTTGCCCTGGCAGATGCACAGAGAACCGTTCTCCGCAATGTATGATATCTCATCTCGGATCTTTGCGAAGAGCCGGCGCTCGTTGTCGTATTGGCGTCCGCTCGCAGCTACAAAGTGGACTCCTTTCTGGATAAGCGCATGTATCAGTTCTATGGCGCGGGGCGTAAGCTCCTGCGCTCCGTTTTGTAAAAGCGTCCCGTCCAGGTCGCTTGCGATCAGTTTTATCATGACAGATTCCCCCAAGGAAAGTTTATACCAAAGTTTAGTATAACTGAAAAAAATACGGGAGTAAAGTTTTACAGTATAAAAACTTTGTAACACAAAAGAAATACTTGTAACTGTTTTGTAATGGTAATATAATGGTAACGTGATGGAAAAAGGGAGATGAAGTACCCTGAACCGGCATAAATATTTATGAAGAACAAGAGGAAGATGAATATGGGAAAATATTTTGGAACCGACGGCTTTCGGGGAGAAGCGAATGTCGTGCTGACGGTGGAGCATGCCTTTAAAGTAGGACGTTACCTGGGCTGGTATTTTGGTCAGGAGCACAAGGCCAGAGTAGTTATCGGAAAGGATACAAGAAGGAGCAGCTACATGTTCGAGTATGCGCTGGCGGCCGGAATCACCGCATCAGGCGCGGACGCATACCTCCTCCATGTCACAACGACGCCCAGTGTTTCGTATGTCGTGAGGACAGAGGATTTTGACTGTGGGATCATGATCTCTGCAAGTCATAATCCGTTTTATGACAACGGAATCAAGGTCATCAACAGCGCGGGACATAAGATGGAGGCGGAAGTCGAGGAGAAGATCGAGGCGTACATTGACGGAGAGACAGAAGAACTCCCGCTCGCTACGAAAGAGAATATTGGACGTACGGTAGACTATTCTGCGGGAAGGAACCGCTATATCGGTCACCTCATCTCGCTTGCCACCAGATCTTTTAAAGACATGCGCATCGGTCTGGACTGCGCCAATGGAAGCGCTTTTGCTATTGCCAAAAGTGTATTCGACGCGCTCGGAGCAAAGACCTATGTTATCAATAACGAGCCGGACGGAACGAACATCAATACGAACTGCGGCTCCACACATATCGAAGTGCTGCAGGAATTTGTAAAGGAGAAGAAGCTGGATGCAGGATTTGCCTACGACGGGGATGCCGACAGGTGTATTGCTGTGGACGAGAACGGCAATGTTGTAGACGGAGATCTTATCCTTTACGTGTGCGGCAAATATCTTATGGAGCAGGGGCGTCTTGAGGGCAATACGATCGTCACGACAGTCATGTCCAACCTCGGACTCTATAAAGCGTGCGACAAGATCGGCATGAAATATGAGCAGACGGCAGTCGGGGATAAATATGTATACGAAAATATGATGAAAAACGGTTTTGTCCTCGGCGGAGAGCAGTCCGGTCACATTATATTCAGTAAACACGCGCGCACAGGCGACGGTATCCTGACTTCACTTATGATCATGGAAGTGATACTCGAGAAGAAACAGACACTGGGAAAACTTGCATCTGAGGTAAAGATATATCCGCAGCTGCTGAAAAACGTGCGTGTAAAGGATAAGAAAACGGCAAGAGAGAACCCGACAGTCGTGGCGGCTGTGCAGAAAGCAGCGGACGAACTCGGCAGCGAAGGGCGCATCCTCGTTCGCGAGAGCGGGACAGAACCACTCATCCGCGTTATGGTAGAAGCGCAGTCTGATGAATTGTGCGGGAAATACGTGGACAGTGTAGTCGATGTGATCAAAGCAGAGGGATTGACGGAGTAATTCGTGTTTGTCGGAGTGACTGCCGATGATATGAGGTCTGAAAACAGACAGCGATGAGGCCGCGGAACACTTCTTTGAGATGACCGGCTTGTGCTTCAGGCTCCGCTCCATAATCTGAGAAAAACTAAAGGATCTGAAATCTGATGAAAAGCGAAGCCGCAAAACGGATAACTCGCCGTTGGCTCAAACAATCCATTTTGCGGCTTAACATCAGCTTCCAGATCCTCAACTTTTTCTGACAGATTATTCCGAAGTCGCCTTCTTCACAAGCCGGTCATCTCTTTTATGTCTTCCTGCACCTCATCGCCATCCGTTTTCTGCGTCATTGAATCCGGCAGTCAGTCCGGCAAAACTGAAATTTGAAGAAACCGGTTGAAATGGGAACATAGCCGATAAACTCCATCGTTTTCGACCGCTTTTCTGTAAATTCCGCGATTGTCGGAGAGACACTTCCGCTTGGGAAAACGCAGAAAATCAAACAGATACAGCTGGTCTGATGAACCTTTCGTATATGGAGGGAGAATGAGGACGGTGACTGTGGAAGGATGTTAGTCAAAGTTAAAATCCGTGGTACAGCGTTGATCGATCAAATGAATATGTCTGAGCGTATGCGAGTTTATTCATTTGATCGATCGTTTTTAGCTGCAACACGGATTTGTTACTTTGTCTTACGTCCTGTAACCGGAGCCGGAATCATTTTCCCGCCATATACGAATACGTGAGCCAATACACTGTATCCGTTTGGTTTTCAGACCTCATAGCATCGGCAGTCACTCCAACAAACACGAATTGAACAAAATCGCTACGCGATGGCCTGCGAAAGCTGTCGTATAGCGATTTTTTTGTTTTCTATAAC
>CASFID010000044.1 GCA_949294665.1 uncultured Eubacteriales bacterium | reverse complement strand
TGTTTTATAACACTCTCTTTGAGCACCTGTCTATGATGCTCTGTTTGTCATACGATTTTCAAGGTACAAATATATCTGAAATGCGTTTCCGCAATTCATTCATAAAATTTCATTTTAGTCTTGACTTTTAATAGTTAGTCTCTCTGATAGTGGTTATAATACATTATATCCGCTGCAGGCAGAAATACCAGATGTAATAATGTACAAAAATGTTTAGATAAAACTGTAATATTTTAATAAAAACTAAAATAATTATTGATTCGATGCGCAGTGTAGTGTAAACTGGATTCGATATCAACCGTGCGCATATCATTCAGAAGTGTGCCGGATAAGGAGGAAACTATGGACAACAGCAATTACCGATCGACACTTTATAATAAACCCTTTATAGGGCAGAGGGCGGATCCGTATATCTGCCGACATGAGGATGGAACGTATTACTTTACTGCGTCTGTGCCGGAGTATGACCGGATCGTACTGCGCAGCGCGCGCACGCTCGCAGGCCTTAGGGAGGCGGAGGAGATTACTGTGTGGCGCAGGCATCAAAGCGGCGAGCAGAGCATTCATATCTGGGCGCCGGAGCTCCACTGCCTGGACGGGAGCTGGTATATTTATTATGCGGCAGGGGACAAAGACGACATATGGGAGATCAGACCATATGTGCTCCGCTGCACGGGGGGAGATCCTGTGAAAGATCCCTGGGAAGAGATGGGAAAGATGCAGGCGGCGGACAGTGATAAATTTTCGTTTCAGGATTTTTCTCTGGACGCCACTGTGTTTGAGAACAAGGGGGAACGCTACTATATATGGGCCGAAAAGACCGGCGTAGGCAAGAAAGTGTCGAACCTTTACATTGCGCGGATGGAAAGTCCGGTCAAACTGAGTACGGATCAGGTGCTCCTGACGACGCCGGACTATGACTGGGAGAGAGTCGACTTCTGGGTGAATGAAGGGCCCGCTATACTGAAACATGACGGCAGGATATTTATGACGTTTTCTGCCAGCGCCACGGGGGCATGTTACTGTATGGGCCTTATGTATATCGAGGAAGATGCGGACGTGCTGGATCCACATGCGTGGACAAAGCTTCGCTGCCCGGTGCTTCGGACAGATGAGGACAAAGGCATTTACGGTCCGGGACACAATTGCTTTGTGAAAGCAGAGGATGGGAAAACGGATCTGTGTATCTATCATGCCAGACAGTATGATGAGATTACGGGAGATCCCCTCTATGATCCGAACAGGCATGCAATGGCGATGAAAGTTGCTTATGATGACCGTGGATTTCCGATATTTTCATACGAGAATAATATTGAGTTGTATTGAATAGTTTTGAATTATCTAAATATAAAGAATACAAGTTGGGATATATGCACAAAAATAGAAATAAAAAATTGTAAATAAAGTTGAAAATGACATCAATATTTAGAAATAATTAAAATTATATTGAATAATCTAAATATAAATGATATGATGTACACACAAAAGAAACTTGTCAGCAAAGACAAAATGAGAAGAGGAGGAACTATTTGATATGAAAATGAAAAAGCTTATTTCAGCGGGTGTTACAGTAGCGATGCTGTCGTCGGTCATTCTTGCGGGATGCGGCGGATCCGATTCCGGGGAGTCGGAAGACGGAAGAAAGAACCTGTCCGTATTTATTTTTGCAAACGATCATGAGTCAGCAGTATATAAAGACATGATCGCCAAGTTTGAGGAAGAACATAAAGACACTATTGCAAATGTGGATATTCAGATCACGACGCAGGAAGAGTATTCCAAGACGCTGACAGGTATGATGACGGCTGGGGATCTTCCGGACGTATTTTATGTCGGACCGGAATCTGTGGAACAGTTTGTCGAGAACGGATATATAGCCGATCTGCAGCCGATCCTGGATGAAAAAGGGATCTCGACAGACGGACTCGTAGCGCAGGAGGCTCTGGACAGCTACCGGTATGACGGCGAGAAGGCGGGATCGGGCGATCTGTACGCTTTGCCAAAAGACGCGTCAGTATTCGCATATGCCTATAATAAAGATATGTTTGACGAGGCGGGCATTGAGTATCCTGATCCGGAGAATCCATATACATATGAAGAGTTCGTGGAAATCTGTGAACAGTTTACAAAAGACACCGACGGGGACGGAGAGATAGACCAGTGGGGATGCGGTATGGCTAACGCGTTCATGCTCCAGCCGTTCGTATGGTCCAACGGAGCGACATATCTGAGCGACGATTACAAAACGGTCAATATCGACACGCCGGAGTTCAAGGAAGCGCTCCAGAAATATGTGGATCTCACACTCGAGTATGAAGTGACTCCGACAGTTGAGCAGGATGCCTCCCTTGGCGTATATCAGAGATGGCTGGCAGGTCAGGAAGCGTTCTATGCATGCGGAACATGGGATGTGGCTGCATTCATGGACAAGGAGACATTCCCGTTTGAGTGGGATCTGTGCGCATATCCGACGCTCTCCTCGGGCAAAACGATGACATGGCTTGGAACAGTCGGATTCTGTGTATCGGCAAACAGCAAAAATCAGGAAGAAGCTACGGAACTGATCACATATCTCTGTACAGATGAAGATGGACAGAAAGAACTTTCCGGAATCACCGGAGGACAGTCCATTCAGCTGCCGAACATTAAATCTCTTGCAGAAGGCGAGTTTATAACGGCGATCGAGGACGGAACTCTTGCGTTCCCGTCAAATGTGAATGTATTCTTCAACTATCTGAACGGAACAGACAAGTATGAAGGAAGATTCCAGGAGACGACATATACTCCGAATGCAGAGTGGCATGACATTTTCCTGGAAGGGCTAGACAATGTAAAGAACGGATCTATGACAGTAGACGAATATATTGAGCAGGTACAGCCCCAGATGCAGGAGTCTCTTGACGAGGCGTGGGCAAGTGTAGAGTAAATCGTGGATGAGGACCGGTCTGCGGCCGGTCCTCCGATGTGAGGAGGGGAGATACCGGCGACGGCTTGAACCGGTATTTCGCCTTTTCTCTGTCTGGAGGTAAATGGTATGAGCGAAACTAAAGTGAAACCAGTGAAGAAAAAGATGAATAAAGCCGAATTCAAAGAGCACTGCTGGGGACTGGCGTTTGTGTCCCCTCCGTTTATCGGCTTTCTGATCTTTATGGCCTTTCCTATCGCGTTTGCGTTCGTAGCCAGTCTGACAAAATGGAATGGCATGAACGATATGATGGCCAACTTTGTGGGGGTGGAGAACTATATCAAGCTGCTGGGAGATGAAAAATTCTGGAAAGTGCTCCTGAATACAGTCATCTACATGATCGGTATCCCGATCGGCATGATACTGGCGCTTGTTATCGCAGTCGGCATGAACCGTAAGATCCGGGGGATCAAAGTGCTCCGCACGTTGTATTACGTGCCGGTAGTATCTTCTCTTGTAGCGGTTGCGATCTTGTGGATGTGGGTATTCAATTACGACTATGGTCTGCTGAACAGTATCATCAAAGCTCTGACCGGCTCTCACGGGCCGAACTGGCTGGGAGACGAGTTCTGGGTGAAAGTATCCATTATCATCTTTATGGTCTGGAAAGGACTGGGCGGATCGATCATCCTGTATCTGTCAGGGCTGCAGAGTATCCCGAGAGACTACTATGAGGCTGCCAAGATCGATGGGGCGAGCGGTTTCAATCTGTTCAGGCATATCACGATTCCGCTTGTCTCTCCGGTTACATTTTACCTGCTCATCACAGGCCTGATCGGAGGTTTCCAGGTGTTCGTCGAGGTCCTGGTCATGGTGCCGACCGGCGGATTGAATTACAGCGCTGCGACGGTCGTGTTCTATTTGTACGATAAAGCGTTTGGAAACAATCAGATGGGTTACGGTTCAGCCATGGCGTTTATCCTGGCGGTCCTGATATTTATCGTCACAGCGATCAACTTCAAAGTTCAGGACAAATGGGTTAAAACGATTGAATAGGAGGTGGAAATATGGCGAATCTTGATGAGAAAAGTTCAGAGGTTAAAACAAAAAAAGCAAAGATCGTAGATGGAGGCGTCTTTACGATCCTTCTCCTCGGCGCTGTCGTAATGGTATTTCCGCTTATCTATATGGTCCTGAGTTCGTTCATGACCAAAAATCAGATCCTTTCTGCGGAATTCAGCATTATCCCGGATCCGTGGAAATTCGGTAAATATGCGGAAGTACTTCAGAAACCGGAGTTCTTAAGAGGTCTGAGAAATACGTTGATGGTGGCGCTGCCGGTGCTGGCGGTGGGAGGGTTTACCTCCTCTCTTGCGGCATTTTCGTTCAGTAAACTCAGATTTAGAGGAAAGAGCAGCATTTTCCTGGGACTTCTGGCCACGATGATGATCCCGTTCGCAGTCGTTATGATCCCGCAGTATGTGATGTTCACGAAAATGGGCTGGACAAACAGTCTCCTTCCGCTGATCATCCCGGGACTTTTCGGCAACGTCAGTATCATCTTTTTCCTGAGACAGAACCTCACGAGCGTGCCGGATTCTATCGTGGAGGCTGCGAAGATCGACGGCTGCGGGTATTTTAGAATGTATTACGGCATATTCCTGCCCCTGATGAAAGGCGCGCTGATGACACAGCTCATCCTGTGGTTTATGGGAATCTGGAATGATTACCTTGCGCCTACGATATTCATCCAGGATGAACAATGGTTCACGCTCCAGGTCGTGATCCGATCCTTTAACGCGTATTATGCGGTCAACAGCGACTATCCCCTTATCATGGCGGCGTCAGTCCTGGCAATACTGCCTACGCTGCTCCTGTTTTTCTTCTTCCAGAGATATATCATCGAATCGATGGCAGTTTCGGGGATCAAGGGGTAAAGATGAAAAGAGTATTTCAACTGAATGACACAGACATCATCCGCAATCCGGCAGTGTGGTCTCATGATCCGTCCATGATGTGGGATCCGGTCAGCAGGAAGTATTATTCCTACAGCACGGACGTGTACCGCCCGGAATCGGGACTCTTTACAAAAAGAGGGATCCCGGTGAGGAGTTCCGACGATCTGGTCCGGTTTACATACGAGGGAACGGTATTGTCAGACCGGGCGGCCGCGGAAGGGGCGGACAACGGAGACTATCCGGAAACAGAAGGTTTCTGGGCGCCGTTTACAGAATATGTGAACGGTGAATACAGGATGTACTATTCGGCAACAAAAGAGTTCGGGAGCTCGGAGTCAAGGATCTGGCTGGCCGTATCGGATAATCCTCTGGGACCTTTTGAGAACAGAGGAGTTGCCGCCGATACATGGGGGACGGACGACACAGAGCCGAATGCGATAGATCCCCATATCGTACACAGCGAAGGGAAGAGCTGGCTTGTTTACGGTTCTTTCTTCGGAGGTATATATGTGAAAGAACTGGATCCGGCCACAGGACTGCCGCCGGGCGGGGACGCCCGCAGTACGGGAGTGTGCATATCAAGAAAAGCGCCGGGCGGTGCGATAGACGGACCGGAGGGCGCTGCGGTGATATACGTGCCGGAGACGGGATACTTCTACCTGTTCCAGTCTTACGGATGGCTCGGGGACGACTACGATATACGCGTAGGGAGGAGCCGCAGAGTTACAGGTCCGTACCTGGATATAAAGGGAAGAGACCTGAAAGAGCATTCCATGGGAGTAAAGCTTGCAGGCAGTTATTGTTTCAGTTCTTCTGATCCAGATGTCGGGAGAAAGGGGGACGGCTGGGAATGGGGCGGCATAAGAGGTCCCGGGCACGGAGTGCCGTTTTACGATCCCGTGTCAAAGCGGTATTTCTTTGTCCATCATTTCCGGGACGGAGCCTCTGTAAACCGCACATATGACAGTGAGATGCAGCGGGCCAGTTATGAAGTCCATTATATGATGATCCGTCCTGTGTTTTTCATAAACGGCTGGCCCGTATTTGGCCCGGAACCATATCAGGGAGAAGAGTTTGAGCCGCTTTCTCCGGCTGAGGTCAGGGGGCGCGGGGAGAGCCTCGTGTTTGAAGAGAAAGACAACCGTATGCAGACGGCCCGGAAAGCAGAGGCGCGGACAGACACGATATGTCAGGGGGAATGCGTGATATACAGATGCCCGGATTTTGAAAACGGAGGAGAAGCGGCCGTTATTACGGGAATCAACAATTCGGGGCTTGCATATTGGAAAAAATTCATGTATAGTAACGTTTAGATAAATCTAAAATAATAAGGTTATCTGGAAAGTAGGAAAAAGCAATGTTACACATAAAGAATCTGGACGAAGGGCTGCCGGTGTTTAAGGCGCTGGGATCTGAACTTAGGATCAATATTGTGAAACTGCTCCTGGAGAACCGAGAGATGAATATGAATGAACTGGCTTCTTCGCTCGGCATCACGAACGGTGCGCTCACCAGTCATATCAAAAGGCTGGAAGAAAGCGGAGTGATCCAGGTACTGACAGAGCGCGGCGGTCACGGAAATCAAAAACTGTGCAGGGTGGCGGTCGACAAGATCCTGTTCGAGATCGACAGTGATGAGACAGAGGACGAGAACAATATTTACAACACAGAAGTGAAAGTCGGTTATTATTCAAACTATGAAGTGTATCCGACCTGCGGACTGGCGACAGACCAGGCGCTTGTAGGAGAGGTGGACGATCCGAGATACTTTGCCCATCCGGACAGGATCAAGGCACAGATCCTTTGGTTTACAAAGGGATACATCGAGTATCTCATCCCCAATCTTCTCCCCAGCGCCATGAAGATCGACCAGATCACTCTCTCGCTGGAACTCAGCTCAGAAGCGCCGGGGATCAATAATGACTGGCCTTCGGATATTTCATTTTTCCTGAACGACGTGAAGATCGGTACATGGACAAGTCCGGGCGATTACGGCGACGTGCAGGGGATATTTACTCCTGACTGGTGGTTCCCGAACTGGAACCAGTATGGTCTTCTTAAGATGATCGTTATCAATAAGAAAGGGACCTTTGTAGACGGACTGAAAATATCCGATGTGAATATAAGGCAGTTCAACCTTGACTATAAGAGCACGATCCGGTTTCGGTTCCAGATCGAGGAAGACGCGAAGAACATCGGAGGACTGACGATCTTCGGCAGCGGATTCGGGAATTATAATCAGGATATCAAAGTCCGGATCGCATACAGTCCGATGTAGAAAAACAGACAGGATAGAACAACAGAAGAACAGGGCGGCTCAATATCTGCGGGAAACAGCAGACAGGGGCCGCTTTTTTTTACCGTTATGTGCGGATGAGAAGAAGGAGGCAAATGTGAAGAGACGATTCATGTGCATGCTCGTACTCCTGTGTCTGGGAATGACAGCGTGCGGAAAACAAGAAAAACTAAAAGCCGATGAGCCGGTGGAGATCGAATACTCGGAGGTGTCCGTACACGATCCGTCTGTTGTCCAGGGGGACGACGGGAGCTATTATATCTTCGGATCACATCTGGCCGTGGCGAAAACAGATGATCTGATGAACTGGACTTATGTAAATCAGGGAGTGAAGAACGATAACGACATCATACCCAATGTGTATTCTGTTATGAAAGACGCTTTTGAGTGGTCGCACAGCAATACATTCTGGGCTCCGGATGTAGTAAAGTTAAACGATGGGAATTATCATTTATATTACTGCAACTGCCAGGGAGATACCCCGGTCTCCTGCCTTGGGACAGCGGTTTCGGAGAGCGTATCCGGCCCGTATGAAAACGAGGGGCTGATGCTCAGGTCGGGAATGGACGCCAACGAGGAGGATGAGGACGGCAATCTCTACCAGGCGGCATCAGATCCCAATACAGTGGATCCCAATGTGTTCTATGACGCCGAAGGGAGATTGTGGATGATCTACGGCTCCTATTCCGGTGGGATCTTCATTAAGGAGATGGATCCGGATACCGGGCTTGCCCTGGAGAACGGATACGGGGAAAAGCTGCTTGGAGGAAATCATCTGAGGATAGAGGCGCCATATGTGATCTATAACGAAGACACCGGGTACTATTATATGTTCCTTTCTTTCGGAGGTCTGGATTCGGACGGAGGATACAACATCAGGGTGTGCCGTTCTGAGAATCCGAACGGTCCGTATGTAGATTCCATGGGACAGGAGATGACAGACTGTAAGGGGCCTGCCGGCTCTTCGTTCAGCGATGTGACCGCCGAACAGTACGGGACAAAGCTGATGGGAGGATACAAGTTTGAATGGAAAGAGGGCGAGGAAGGAGAAAGCAGGAGAGGCTATGTCTCTCCGGGACACAATTCCTGTCTGTACCAGGAGGAGACAGGCAAATACTTCATCATCTATCACACCAGGTTCGAGGACAGCGGAGAGGAGCACCAGGTGAGGGTACATCAGATGTTCTTTAATGAGGACGGATGGCCGGTCATCGCTCCGTACCGATACGCAGAGGAAACAGCAGGTCCATGTGAGGAGGGAGAGCTGAGCGGAACGTATAAACTGATCGATCACGGACGGGATATATCAGCGGAAATGCATACGTCAGAAGAGATCGAACTTGGAGGGAACGGAGAGATCAGCGGAGCGGCAGAAGGCGTCTGGAAACTGACGGGAGACTATGGCGCGGAACTGGAGATTGACGGTGACACTTATAAAGGCGTATTTTTAAAACAGTGGGACGAGGATGGGAAGAAATACGTCATGACTTTCAGCGCTGTGTGCAGCGAAACAGGAGTTTCCATATGGGGGAGTGGATTGAACGCCATATGATACGTCCGAACAAAAACAGATCATAGAAAATAAAAAACAGCAGGAGGCAGTCAACGATGACAAAAATGGTGATTAACCCAAACAGAAAACAGAGCAGGATCAACAGGGAGATATACGGACATTTTTCCGAGCATCTGGGAAGATGCATCTATGAGGGGATCTATGTGGGAGAAGACTCGCCCATCGAAAATGTGAACGGCATGCGCACAGATGTGGTGGAGGCTCTGAAAGAGATCCGTGTTCCCGTACTCCGCTGGCCCGGAGGATGCTTTGCGGATGAATATCACTGGAAAGACGGGATCGGTCCGAAAAAGAGCCGGAAAAAGATCGTCAATACACACTGGGGCGGCGTTGTGGAGGATAACAGCTTTGGCACGCATGAGTATTTTGAACTGTGCCGGCAGCTCGGGTGCAGGACATATGTCAACGGAAACCTGGGGAGCGGCACTGTGCAGGAGATGTCCGAGTGGGTGGAATATATGACGTTTGAAGGCGTGTCCCCGATGGCTGAACTGAGAGAGAAAAACGGGCATAAAGAGCCGTGGAAAGTGGACTTCTTCGGCGTCGGAAATGAGAACTGGGGATGCGGCGGTAATATGAATCCCGATTTCTATGCAAATGAATACCGCAGATATCAGACGTATGTCCGTGATTACAAGGCAGACCACCATATCCGGAAGATCTGCTGCGGAGCAAACGTAGATGATTACGATTGGACAAAAGAAGTGCTGTCTACATGCTTCCGGCACTCCATCCCCGCGCAGCACGGATTTATGGACGGACTTTCCCTCCACTATTATGTTCATCCGGAGGGGTGGGAGATCAAGGGAAGCGCCACGGATTTTGACGAGAAAGTGTGGTACAAGACACTGAACAAAGCACTGTTCATGGAAGAACTGATCTGCCGACACGGCAGGATCATGGACGAATTCGATCCGGAGAAGAAGATAGGGATGATCGTGGATGAATGGGGAACATGGTTCACCTGCGAACCGGGAACAAATCCGGGCTTTTTGTATCAGCAGAATACTATGAGGGACGCTCTGGTGGCAGGTATCACGCTGAATATCTTTAACAGGCACAGCGACAGGGTAAAAATGGCGAATCTGGCGCAGATCGTAAACGTGCTGCAGGCAGTGATCCTTACAGAGGGCGATCAGATGATCAAGACGCCGACATACCATGTGTTTGACATGTATAAATACCACCAGGATGCGTTTCTTGTGGACAGCAGCATTGAGACGGAGATCATCGGAGAAGAAGAGGAGTGGAGCGTGCCGAACCTGACGGAATCTGTATCCGAAGACGCAGACGGAGTGCTCCACCTGACAATGACAAACCTCTCTCTGGAAGAGAGCTTTGATATCGATGCGCTTATCGTGGACAGGAGCGTAAACGAAGTGAAGGGAGAGATCGTAGCGGACGAGATGCGTGCAATGAATACGTTTGATGATCAGGAGCGCGTCCGCGTGAAGAAATTTGAAGGGGCGCAGATCACAGAAAACGGGGTGAAATTCACGATACCGGCGTGCAGCGTTCTTCATCTGGAACTGAGGTAGAGCGGATATGGCAGACGCAAAGCGGGTATGCAGAAAATGTCTCCTGAGAGACATGCCGGAAAAAGAATATTACAGGAACATGTATACTTATATTGCGAATATTCCGGAGGATGATAAAGTATCCGACAAAGAATATGAGCAAAGACTGGAAGAGTGCGGGAGATGTGAACATCTTCTTGAAGGTATGTGCAGGATCTGCGGGTGCTTTGTGGAAATGCGCGCGGCAATGGCGGTCCGCCATTGCCCCGGCGTGGAGAAACGCTGGTAGAGCATGATCCCGGACTTATATCTCGATCTCTGTCGTGTTGGAGATCTTCGTTTCCGAGTACAGGATCACCATATCGCCCTCGCGCAGTATGAGATTGCCGTTCGGGATCATAACTCTCTCTTTCCGCTTGACGAGTACGATGATAGATTGTCTGGAGATGTCCAGATCCCGTATCTTCTGTCCGGTCCATGGATTGTTTTTCTGCAGGATAATCTCTTTGAGGCGGATGTGCGCCTTGTCCTGGAATGATTCGGCAGCCAGGACCATGATGTCGTCCTCGCGGAGGACGAGATTTCCCCGGGGGACAAGGATCCTGTGCCTGCGCTGCACGACGGCAACGATCACGCGCTCCGGGAGATGGAGCTGGGCAATGCTCTTGTTCACCCAGGGATCCCGGGCCGTGAGATGTATCTTGATAAAATGTACGTCGGCTTCCTGTCCGTACTCGCTCATCCGCTTGATGCGGGAATACTGATCAACGAAACCGGCGGAAATGATACCGGTTGGGATCGCTACCATTCCTACGCCGAGAAAGGCGATGCATATGCCGAAGATCTTCCCCAGCGTGGTGATCGGATAGATGTCGCCGTACCCCACTGTGAGCAGGGTGGAGGTCGCCCACCAGATGCCGGAAAATGCGTTGGTGAATACTTCCGGCTGCGCCTCATGCTCCAGGCTGTACATACACAGACTGGATGCGAGCATAAGGATAAGGATCGTAAACACGGAGGAAAAGAGCTGCTGTCTTTTGCTGTTGAGCACTTCGGTTATGAGTTTGAACGAGTCATAGTACGCATTGATGCGGAAGAGGCGGAATACGCGCATGACCCTCAACATACGGAACGCCACGGCTCCTGACGGGAAAAATATCGGGAGATAATATGGGAGGAAAGAGAGCATGTCTATAATCCCTGTAAAGGAAAAGATATATTTTCGCACAGCCCGCGCTCCCCTTGATTCGGGATACATATATTTGGCTGTGTATAACCGCAGTATATAATCCAGACAGAACATCGACACCGTGATATTTTCGATCAGGACGAGGATATCCCCGTACTGCAGGCGGTATTTCTCGTATGTATGAAGAATGCTCGCAGCAAGGTTGACGACGATAGTGAGAAAATATACGCAGTCATAGATCCGTGCGATATGATCGGTACCGGCGCGGACTTCGATGATTTCATAAATGCGGTATCTGATATGCTCTCTTTGCCTATAGTCCATGGCGGAAATTCCCCCTCGAAATATATTCGGTGATGCTTACAGAAGCGGCTTTCCTGTCAGCATCTCATAGCTCTGCAGATATTTGTCGATCGTTTTCTGAACGATATCGTCCGGCAGGGTCCAGTCGTTGTCAGGATTGGCCTTGAGCCAGTCGCGGGCAAACTGCTTGTCAAAGGACGGCTGTGAATGTCCCGGCTCATACCCGTCGGCAGGCCAGAAGCGGGAGCTGTCCGGCGTGAGCATCTCATCGCCGAGCACGATATTACCATCCTCGTCCAGACCGAACTCAAACTTTGTATCTGCGATAATGATGCCGCGGCTCAGCGCATAGTCCGCGCATTTTTTATAGAGAGCGATCGTGTAGTCGCGCAGTCTGGAAGCATATTCCTCCCCTTTGCCCGGAAAAGCCTTCTCAAGATGCTCAATGCTCTGCTCATAGGATATATTTTCATCATGATCGCCGATATCAGCCTTGGTGGAAGGAGTGTAGATCGGTTCGGGCAGTTTGTCCGACTCTCTGAGTCCTTCCGGAAGGCGGATGCCGCACACCGTGCCGTCTTTCTGGTAGCTCGCCCATCCGCTTCCGGTAATATAGCCACGGACGATGCATTCGACGGGAAGCATCTCAAGCTTTCTGCACATCATACTGTTGCCGGTAAACTGCGGCTGACGGAAGAATTCCGGCATATCATTTACATCCGTTGAGATCATATGGTTCGGGAGGATATCGCTTGTCATATCAAACCAGAATCTGGACATCTGTGTCAATACAGTGCCCTTCTTTGTTATCGTGTTTTTAAGGATCACGTCGAAACAGCTGATCCTGTCTGTGGCAACAAGGATCAGGCTGTCGCCATTGTCATAGATCTCGCGTACTTTTCCTTCTTTAATTGGTTTCATTTTGTGCACCTCGTTTATTCATAGTCTGTCATCCCTCACAGCAGAGAGAAGTTCCACTATATAGAGTAGACAAAACTCAGAGAAAATACAAGGGTTTCTTTCATTATATGTATTCATTATGAGTTATAAGTAAAAATACAGCATATACGGTTAAAATATGTTATAATTTAAAAGATTATGCAGAAATAGAAGATAACTAGGGAGGCAGACTGGTGAGCGGAAAAGGAAGAAGACGTGGACATAAAAATCAG
Organism: uncultured Eubacteriales bacterium; assembly: GCA_949294665.1. Lineage (GTDB taxonomy): Bacteria > Bacillota > Clostridia > Lachnospirales > Lachnospiraceae > Mediterraneibacter. The sequence continues at coordinate 124,375 of CASFID010000044.1, read as the reverse complement.
AATGGGAAATATATAGCAGGGATCATTGTATCAATAGCAGTGATCATCTGCTGCTTTGCCATAGCGGCATGGGTGCTCATGGGCGGGATGGACACGGGTACCGGAGCGGCGGACGATACCCGGACGTCGGACGCCCGGAATGCGGACAGCAGTGAGAGCCAGACCGATCCTTCGGACGGCGGCTCACAGAGCGGAGATGCAGATGAGACAGATGCGGCAGGAGAAGCGGGCGGAAACGGGGCGGACAGTGAGACGGACGCCCGGATCAGCGACGTCATGGAGTCAATGACACTGGAGGAAAAAGTGTGCCAGCTGTTTATGATAACACCAGAAGCGCTTACAGGCGTCGGAACGGCGACACAGGCGGGCGAGGCGACAAAGAGCGCCATAGAAGCGTATCCTGTCGGAGGTGTGATCTATTTCTCGAAGAATCTGCAGTCGGCGGAGCAGACGAGGACCATGCTTGCCAATACCCGGGAGTACGCATCGGAACGCATGGGATTTCCCATTTTCCTTTCTGTTGACGAGGAGGGCGGCCAGGTGGCGCGCGTGGGGAGCAACGCTGCCTTTGGAGTGGAAAAGATCGGGAATATGAGCGATGTGGGTGAAAGAGGAGATACACAGGAGGCTTACGACGTCGGGAGTACGATAGGAGCGTATCTCAGTGATCTGGGATTCAACATGGATGCGGCGCCGGATGCGGACGTACTTACGAACCCCGAAAATGAAGTGGTGAAATACCGGTCATTTGGCTCTGATCCTCAGCTGGTGGCCGATATGGCGAAGTCTGAACTTGACGGTCTGAATGATCAGGGAATCATCGGGATGTATAAGCATTTCCCGGGACATGGCGGTACGACCGCGGACTCCCACGAGGGATACGCATATGTGGACGACAGTCTGGAGGAGTTAAGAGACGGGGCGTTCGTGCCTTTCCAGGATGGCATAGACAATGGCGTCAGTGTCATAATGGTAAGTCATATCTCGTGCCCGAACGTTACAGGGGACAATACGCCGGCAACGCTCTCAAAGATGATGACGACAGATATTCTGCGGGATGAGATGGGATTTGACGGGATGATCATCACGGACGCACTGGATATGGGGGCGATCACGGGGCAGTACAGTTCTGCCGAAGCAGCGGTGAAAGCGCTGGAAGCGGGCGCGGATATGCTCTTGATGCCGGAAGACTTTCGGAGCGCATATCAGGGGGTGCTCGATGCGGTAGAGGATCAGACTCTCACAGAGGAGCGCATCGATGAGTCTGTGCGGCGGATATTGGAAGTAAAGATGTCTATGGATGTATAAAGGAGCAGATCATGATAATTGATACACATGCCCATTATGATGACGAACAGTTCGATACGGACCGGGAGGAGCTGCTAAGGAGTATGCATGGCGGAGGGATCGGCCTGATCGTAAACGCCGGTTCCACTGTTGAGTCGTGGGAAAAGATACTGAGACTGACAGAAGAATATCCTTTCGTGTACGGAGCCGTGGGCGTCCACCCGGACGAAGTCGGTTCCCTGACGGAGGAGCATATGATGCAGATGGAGCGTCTCCTTGACCTTGACAAGATCGTGGCGGCCGGGGAGATGGGACTGGATTATTATTGGGATAATGAGAGCCATGACGTGCAGAAAAAATGGTTCGTGCGTCAGCTCGAGCTTGCCAGAAAGAAAGAGATGCCTGTGATCATACACAGCCGTGAAGCGGCGGCGGACACGATGGATATCATGCGCAGGCATGCGTCGGGGATGCGCGCGGTCATTCATTGTTATTCTTATTCGGCGGAGATGGCGGCAGAATATGTGAAGATGGGATATTATATCGGCGTTGGAGGAGTGGTCACATTTAAAAATGCGAAGAAACTCAAAAATGTTGTCTCCGAAATTCCGCTTACCTCGATCGTTCTGGAAACAGACTGCCCCTACCTTGCGCCGGAGCCGTACCGGGGAAAGCGTAACTCCTCCCTTTATCTGCCCCGGGTAGCTGAGAAGATTGCCGAACTCAAAGGCGTGAGCACAGAAGAAGTCATAAGACAGACAGAAGCAAACAGCAGAAAACTCTACGGACTCCAGGAAACTGCCATGCCCTAAAGGAGAATGATTATGAAAGAACCGACACTGGGAAATCCGCAGAATACGATCGCTGTTCTGCAGAAATATAATTTTGTGTTCCAGAAAAAATATGGTCAGAATTTTCTGATCGATACGCATGTGCTGGATAAGATCATACGCGCGGCTGAAATAGGGAAGGAGGACTGCGTGCTGGAGATCGGACCGGGGATCGGAACGATGACTCAGTATCTCTCGTGCGCTGCCAAAAAAGTGACGGCGGTCGAGATCGACAGAGCACTGATCCCAATCCTCGAAGATACGCTGGATGGATACGACAATGTAAAGATCATCAACGAGGACGTGCTGAAAGTGGATCTCGCAAAGCTTGCAGAAGAGGAAAATGACGGAAAGCCGTTTAAAGTAGTGGCAAATCTTCCGTATTATATCACTACCCCGATCATTATGGGGCTCTTCGAGGGGCATGTTCCGCTCAGGAGCATCACGGTCATGGTGCAGAAAGAGGTTGCCGACCGGATGCAGACAGGCCCCGGGACGAAAGAATATGGCGCGCTGTCTCTGGCAGTCCAGTATTATGCAAAGCCGTATATCGTAGCCAATGTCCCCCCGAACTGTTTTATGCCGCGTCCGAAAGTAGGCTCCGCAGTGATCCGTCTGGAACGTTATCAGGAGCCGCCGGTGAAAGTGGAAGATGAAAGACTGATGTTCCGGCTCATACGCGCTTCTTTTAACCAGAGGAGAAAGACACTGGCAAACGGCCTGAAGAATTCGCCGGAGCTGGATCTCACAAGAGAAGAGATCGGGAGTGCGATCGAGGCCCTGGGCCGGGGAGCCAGTATAAGAGGAGAAGCATTGACGTTAGAAGAATTCGCAAATTTATCAAATATAGTGTACAATATGAAAAAATAACTGAAAACAATATAACTTATAATAAATAAAAAGACAATATCGGCTCAGGTGTTCATAAATTTTTAATAGAGTGTTAATTGTATTAATTCTGTTTTTTTAGTATAATAAAAAGGTCATACAGTGAAAAAAAGAGAATTAAGAGAGAAGGAGGAACGCACATGGCAAAGAATATTGATAGCATTTTTTTCGATATTACTCCCGAGATTGAAGAATTAGCTCTCAAATGTGAAACAAACAACGCGATCGACAAGGAATTGTACACGAAGTATGAGGTTAAGCGGGGACTTCGAGATCTGAACGGCAAAGGCGTTCTTGCCGGTCTGACAAACATCTCGGATGTCTGCGCATCAAAGATCGTCGACGGTAAAACAGTTCCCTGTGAAGGAAATCTATATTACCGCGGCTATAACATAAAAGACCTGGTAAAAGGCTTCCTGGATGCAAAACATCCCGGCTTTGAGGAGACGACATATCTGCTTCTTTTCGGTGATCTTCCCTCCAAAAAGGAACTGAAAGAGTTTCAGGAAATGCTCGCTGAGAGACGTATGCTCCCGCCAAATTTTGTCCGTGACGTCATCATGAAGGCATCAAGCCGCGATATGATGAACAGTATTGCGAGGAGTATCCTGCAGCTGTATTCTTATGATGATAAGGCGGACGACACAAGTATTCCTAATGTGCTGCGTCAGTGCCTGAATCTGATCGCTCAGTTCCCGATGCTGATGGTATACGGATATCATGCATATAATTACAAACGGGGTGAAGATCTGTATATTTACGCGCCGAAGCCGGAGCTTTCCATGGCGGAGAATATTCTTATGATGCTTCGTGAGGACAGACAGTATACGGAGCTTGAGGCAAAGATCCTCGACATGGCTATGGTACTCCATATGGATCACGGCGGCGGTAACAACTCCACATTTACCACACACGTAGTTACTTCTTCCGGAACGGATACATATTCTACGATCGCCGCGGCCATGGCGTCCCTGAAAGGACCGAAACACGGCGGAGCAAACATCAAGGTAACGCAGATGTTTGAAGATATGAAAAAGCACGTAAACGATTGGACCGACGACGATCAGGTAAGAAATTATCTGGAAGCGCTTCTTGACAAGAAGGCATTTGACAGGAAAGGTCTGATCTACGGTATGGGGCATGCAGTATATTCAATCTCTGATCCGCGTGCCGATATCTTTAAGAAATTCGTCAAGCAGCTGGCACATGAAAAAGGTCATGATGCAGAATATGCACTGTATGAAAAAGTAGAGCATATGGCGCCCGAGATCATCGGTGAGAAACGCCATATATATAAGGGCGTCAACGCCAATGTCGACTTTTACAGCGGACTTGTGTACAGTATGCTGGATCTTCCGGCTTCACTGTATACACCGATCTTTGCTGCGGCGCGTATTGTGGGCTGGAGCGCACACAGGCTGGAAGAACTTCAAAATGTAGACAAGATCATACGTCCGGCATACAAACCGCTCGCACCGTATCGAGAATACATAAATTTAGATGACAGGTAGTGAGTAACAATGAGAGATGAGTTTTATTTCCCGTCAAAAGATGGAAACACGGAGATTCATACGATCGAATGGAAACCCGAAACAGAGGTAAAGGCTGTCCTTCAGATGAGCCATGGTATGGTCGAGTATATCGGGCGTTATGAGGAGTTTGCCCGGTTCCTCTGTGACAAAGGCTATTATGTCGTGGGAAATGACCATCTCGGACATGGAAAATCTGTACAGGCAAAATCTGAGTACGGATTTTTCAATGAGAAATATGGAAATATATGTGTGCTCGGCGATATGCATACACTTCGCCAGCGCACAATGAAGAAATACCCTGGTGTGCCCTACTTTATGCTGGGACACAGTATGGGCTCATCGCTCCTGAGACAGTATATCCAGATGTATGGCAACGGTCTTGACGGAGTTGTACTGATGGGAGCCGTCGCCGATCATAAGAAAGCGGCGCTGCTGTTTGGAAAACGGCTCTGCCGTCTGATGGCGGCTGTCCGCGGATGGCATTACCGGAGCAGACTGGTCAACAATCTGGCCATCGGCGGATATAATAAAAAATTCAAGCCCGCACACACAAGGGCTGACTGGATCACCAGCGATCATGAGAGGCTGGAAGCCTATGCGTCTGATCCGCTCTGCTCGTTTATGTTCACGGTGAATGCATACTATAATATGTTCCTGGGCATGATCAGTATGCAGAGAAAAGAGAGCGTGTACATGATCCCAAAAGGACTTCCCGTGCTGTTCGTATCCGGCGCGGAAGATCCGGTCGGAAATTTCGGAAAAGGCGTGCGGAAGATCTATGAGAAGTACCGTGCGGCTGGGATACAGGACGTGACGCTCAGACTGTATACAGGAGACCGCCACGAGATATTAAACGAGACTGACAGAGAGCAGGTGTACTGTGATCTGTTTCAGTGGTTTGAAAAACACAGGAAATAGCCGGGGTTACTGCCACAGTTTTCAATGGGATGAAGGAACCGGGCTTCAATTGTAATATTATTATGCAGGATAAAACAGAAATACGATAGAGGGATTGCCGTTTTTAAAAGAACAGTATCGACAATCTGTGATACGACTGTTCCCTTTTGCAGATGTGGAAGATTATAATGTACTCTAAGCAGAATGAGAAAATGTAGAATTCAGACTGCTTAGAGTATTTTTATTTTATGGGAAGATTCAACATTATCGCTTGAAAACAAAATGCACAAAAGTTACACTGAAAAAATATATAATTTGTATATTGAAAAAACAAAATAATAATTGATTTTTGAAAAAATGACGAAAAAAACAGAAAAATAGTGGGAAAAAAGTTGAAAATTATAAATATAATTGACAAATTAAATTTCTCACGATATATTTAAATCAAATTTAAAGCGCTTTAAATAAATGAAAGGAGGTGAAAATATGGAAGGTTTTTTGGGGATCGACATAGGGACCACTAACAGTAAGGCATTACTCCTGACAGAGGATGGAAAACTTCTGCGGTCATGGAAACAGGCGACTCCTGATCTGTATATCAGAGGACACCGGTATATTGATATCCGAAAGATCGAAGAATTTACAGACGACTGGATGGAAGAGGCACAGCAATTGTGCCGGCTCAGGAGCGTGAGTTATTCTAGTATCGGCGAATCGGTGGTTCCGGTCAAAGATGGAAAAGCTCAGGGACCGCCTCTTGTGTGGTATGAAGATGTTGGGATTTCAGACGGATATCTGGAGAAATATACGGACTTTGAATATACAGGAGTGCATGACTCCGGGACATATTCTTTATACAAGATTATATGGATGGAAAAAAATATCCTGCCAGAAAAGCCGGACTTCTGGCTTCCTGTGAGCAGTTATCTAATATACAGGAAGACGGGAAACGCCAGGTGGGATACATCCCAGGCCGGAAGAAGCTATCTGTATGACATCCATAAAAGGGAATGGATCACCGGGCTGAAAGAGAGGTATGACATCCATGTGCCTGAAAAGATCGGGAGAACCGGAGAAGCCTGCGGCGAGAAAGATCATATTGTCTATGGTCTGGGAGGCCATGATCATTATGTAGGCCTTTTTGCAGTTCATCGTCTTTGCGGAGGACAGGAACTGTTCTATGACTCCATGGGATCTTCCAGCGTACTGGCTGCTGTCATGGACGACAGTGAAAAGCGCCTGAGAGGAAAGGCAACATATAATCCGAAAGGCGGATGTCTGGTAACAGGATTTAAGGATGAGGAGTACGTGGTCAACAGATCGATGGACTATTATGGAAGAATTCTGGACCGGATAAGAAGATGGAAAACCATCGAGAAGACGACGCAGTTTTTTGAAAAGCAGAATCAGATGATGGACTCTCCGGTGAGCAGGAAGCTGTGCCTCTTCGGTTGCAGAAAAGGATATGGAAAATACTCAGAAAATGCCGCAGATATGAACTGCCTTGAAATCAGAGATGATACGGAACTTTCGGATCTAATCTTCAGCGCTTACATCTATCTGAGCCTGGGAAGCAAACACATGTATGATGAACTGGCCGGATTCTGCAGCACATCCCCGGAAAACATGCCATATTTCGCGGGAGGAGGTATTACGGAAAACAGATTGTTTATGAAACTGAAAGCGACTGCGGTCGGAAGAGAGATCAACGTTTTAAACACAACGGAATTAAGTGCGCTCGGAGCGGCACTTTCAGGTATGTGTGCCTGTGGGAAAGACAGCGTGCCGAAAGAAATGAGCGAGGAACTCTTGTATAAAGATTCCATACATCCAGATCCCAATTGCATGGAAATCCTGGATCAGATGAGGAACAGATATGAGTAGAACGAGTTCAGATCTGATCATTATATCCGGACTGCCTGGAAGTGGAAAGTCTACATACGGACGGAAGATAGCAAGGAAATTCTGTATGACATATATCGATTACGATACGGTGATCGGCAATTTCATGAAGGATATATATGAGAAATTTTATTCAGGTACTCCATATAACCGGTTTCGTGCAGAATGGAGAAGATGTACATATGAGTCGTTCTGGGACGTGGTTATGGAAAATCTCCGTCTGGGTAATCAGGTCCTAGCATCTGCACCGCTGACACAGGAGCATGGAGAACCCATGTTTTTTACTAAGATGCGCAGGAAATGTGGAATACAGGGAAGAATACTGTCAATTATAATGAATGTGCCGGAGACTGTTCTGCAGACCAGGATCAGGGAACGGGGAGAGGCAAGAGACGAAGAAAAATTAAGAGAATGGGATAAATATTATAAAAATCAGGACAGACAGCTCCTATGGGATCCCGACGTGCAGATCCTTTTCGGACTTGAAAATGAAGAAGAACTGTATATATCCGTCAAGGAGTTTCTTACAGAAAAAAACAGAATACACAATATAGAGGAGGAATAAATATATGAAAAAATTAGTATCCGTTTTACTATCGGCAATGTTACTGACGTCTATGCTTGCTGCGTGCAGTTCCTCAAGCGATGAAGGAACATCGCAGGATAGCGGGGAAAAGACACAACTTACTTTCTGGGCAGGGCTCACCGGTGATGATCAGCAGGCTATGTCCGATATGGTAGATACTTTCAACAGTGAGCAGGATGAGATTGAAGTGGATTTCTATTCTGTCACATGGGGCGAGATATTCACAAGATTTTCTGCGGCAAGCAACACGGAAAACGGACCGGATGTGATGCTGATGCACCCGACCGATCTTCCATCCTATGCATCAAGAGATATGATCATACCGCTCAATGATCTTGCGGATACTGTCGGGATAAGCGGTGACGACTATTCTGACGTGATCTGGGAAGGCAATCAGGTAGACGGAGAGCAGTACGGTATTCCGCTCGATTATCACTGTATGTCGATGTTTATCAACATGGATGCATTTGAAACGGCAGGGCTTACTGCGGAAGATGCAAGGGTTACAAGCGTAGAAGAATTTGATGCGCTCTGTGAGAAACTGACTACAGATGATCAGTACGCGGTCGGCCTTGGAAGCAATTATGCACATACTTACAGATACTGGTACGGATTACTCTCACAGGCAGGCGGGAGCTTCTTAAACGATGATATGACAGCAGCAACATTCAACAGCGCAGAGGGAGCAGAAGCTCTTGATTTCCTTGCATCCTGGGTGGAGAACGGATATGCGCCCGAGGCAGAGGCAGATATCGACGCCGACTGGCTGGGAGGAACGATTGCGATGGTAATAGAGGGGCCGTGGTTTATACCTACAGCCATGGAGTCGGGGATGAATTTTGCCACAGTTGAATTCCCGCAGGTGCTTGGTGAGAACGCCGTATGGGGAAGCTCTCACACGATCACAGTTCCAAGATATGACGGCAGGAGCGAGGAAAAGACTGCGGCGACAGAGACATTTATCAAATGGCTGGTGGATAATTCATTCAACTGGTCGGCACAGAGCGGGCAGATTCCTGCGAATCAGCAGATCAGAGAATCGGAAGATTATATGAGTCTGGATCTGTATCCGTATGCCGAAGCGTTTATGAATCAGGCGGACTACGTTGTCTATGAGCCGCTCTGCCCGGGAACGAGCGAGTTCGGTGCAGACAATGAACTTTCACCTGTAGCAAACGCTGTATACAGTGTGGTAGGCGGGGAGTCAGACTCAGAGACAGCTCTCGAGGACGCTGCGGCAAGTGTCGACAGCATTCTGGAAGAATAAGCTGATAAGCTGAAATCATGAATGCGGGCGGTTTGCCGCCCGCATCGCCAAAGGCAGATATTGGAGGGATATAATGACAAAACGGAAAAAGAAACTAAAAAAAGCCGGTATTCTGATTTTGTTTTTGGCCCCGTATTTTACATTATTGTTTATCTTTAAAGTACTTCCGATCTTTGCAAACTTTTATTACAGTTTCAGAGAGATTGAAGTACAGACGGCAGGCGTATTTATCGGTCTGGAGAACTATCGGGAACTGTTTCATGATCCACTGTTCTACAAGGTATTGAAGAACACATTTACATATCTTCTCTATGTGGGACCGGTCAATATTATCTTCGGATTCCTGCTGGCGCTGCTGCTCAACCAGAAACTGAAGGGGACGACATTCTCGCGGGCAGTCATCTTTGTACCGTATATATTGATGACGACGCTGGTAGGCATTACATTCCGCTATATTCTGGACGGTAATAACGGTATATTTAATCATTTTCTGTCCATGTTCGGGATAGAGCCGATATACTGGCTGACAAAGACAAACACTGCCATGCTAGGTATCGCGATGGCATCGATCTGGTGGACGATAGGATATAACACGGTGATCTATCTTGCAGCGCTTCAGGATGTGCCGAGAGATCTGATCGAGGCGGCATCGATCGACGGGGCAAACAGATTTCAGAGACTGTTCAGAATCATAATACCATATGTGAAAAATACGACGTTCTTTGTCGTTCTGACAACAGTGATCTATTCGATGCAGGTGTTCGGACAAGTATATGTCATGACGTCCGGCGGGCCGAACTACAGTACACTAACATTCGTACAGTATTTGTATATCAAAGCGTTCAGAGAGTTCAAGCTGGGATACGCCGCAACGATAGGAGTCATACTGTTCCTGATCATTCTCGTATTATCGGCGGTCATCTACTGGATATTCCTTGACAGGGATGAGATGAAGGCGGGAAGGAGGAAAAAACGTGAAGAGTAAAAAGAAAAATCAGATCATATCCAAAGTCATACTGTATATTGTGTTGATCGCGGTCACGTTTATTTTCATTTTTCCGCTGATATGGATTATATCTACATCGTTTAAAACAACGTCAGAGATTTTTAATGGTCTGTACAACTGGATTCCGATCGATCCTACGTTCGATAACTATATCGAAGCAATACAGGAGTATCCTCTGTGGACCTGGATGAAGAACAGTATTATCGTAGCGTTCTGGGTGATCCTGCTGTCCTGCGTATTCTATATTCTTCCGGCATATGCGCTGGCACGGATCGAGTTCAAATATTCGGGCGTTCTGGTCATGCTGATGATCGCGACGATCATGATACCAAAGGAACTTTCTTCGATCATGGCTTACAAGATCGTAGCTTCTCTGGGACTTCTGGATACGTATGCGGCGGTCATCATCCCACAGATATGCGACGCGATAGGAGTATTTCTCCTGTATCAGTTTTTCCGGGGGATACCAAAAGAATACAGCGAGGTCTGCCAGCTTGACGGAGGAGGGCACTTTACGATCCTTACAAAGATATGCCTTCCGCTGTCCGGTCCGGCGCTTTCAGTTATGATCATCCTGACTTTCGTATCGTCGTGGAATAATTTCTTCTGGCCGCTGCTGGTTACTTTCACAGATAAATCGATAACGCTCCCGGTAGGCCTTGCAACGATTATGACAAGTTACAGCGAGTCGTCCGCATCAAGGCAGTATGGACTTCTGATGGCGATCTCGATCCTAACCTCGATACCGGCAGTCGCATTGTTTATCGCAATGCAGCGGAAGTTTGTGGAGGCGATCACATCTACAGGAATTAAAGGATAAAGAACAAATAAAGGAGTTGGCTTTACATGAAAGATTTGAAAACGATCGTAAAAGAGCTTATAGAATCATCGGACGGGATATTAAGGCTTCGTCCTGCATGGGTAGCACATGACTTTCTGACGCCGGGGAAGCGTCTTGGCTTGAAAGACGAGGAGTATGATGCGGGGGAGAGAGGCAGTATTATGGAACGCTGGTTCTGCTCCGAGACACACGCAGACAACCGTATCGATGTACCAGATGAAGGATATTCGTATCTAGAGATCCCGGGAGAAGATATCACGGTGATCGATGCGTTGAAAGTGTGCCGTGACGAGATCCTTGGGGAAGAGTATGCAAAAGATCATGATTGCCTGGGAAGACTTATTAAAATATATGATTTCGGGACAAGACTGTTCTTCCATATTCATCCAAAGGCGGAAGATATGAAGAAGATCGGAAAGAATTCAAAGGATGAGGCGTATTATTTCCTCGATGCGCCGCTTGGAAATCACCCGGAGAGTTTCTTCGGAGTACACAGATACATCGTAGAGCAGAATCTGCAGAAGGAGATCTTTCTTCCGCTGTTAAAAGAATGGAAGGGCGGGGAAGAAGAAATTTTAAAATACTCCACGGCATTCCTGAATGTTCCCGGCGAGGGATTCTTTCTGGATTCCGGAATCCTTCATGCGCCTGGGAGCGCATTGACCATGGAGATCCAGGAATCGTCGGATGTGTGTACGGTGTTCCAGCCCACTGTGGAGGGATATCCGATCAGCAAGAGTATGCTTTATAAAGACGTCGCCAAAGAAGATGTAGAGGCGCGCGGAGAAGAGGCAGCCCTGGATCTGATTGACTGGGAAGCGAGCAGCGCGGTGGACTTTTATGAGAAGAGACATCTTTATCCTCGGCCTGTCGAAGAGACGAGACAGGGAGATCAGTACGAGGAGTGGATCTATTACGGAAGCCACAAGTTCAGCGGCAAACGGCTTATACTGCCTCCGGGAAAGACATTTATGAGCAGGGAGAACGGTGTACATAACATATTCGTGTGGAGAGGCTGCGGACGGGTCGATAACACAGAGCTCAAAGCGGGAGAATTTAATCTTCATTCCTGTATGGACGAACTGCTCATAACTTGCCAAAAGGCAAGGAAAGGATATATAATTAAGAATACCGGTACGGAAGATCTGGTATTATTTAAATATTTCGGTCCTGACATTAATGTTGAAAACCTGCCTGAAATGGGGCATATCCGAAGAAAGGAATAAGGATGAGCAGTATAACACTAAAGGATATCGCGAGGAAAGCAGGCGTATCGGAAGCGACGGTATCTCTGGTCCTGAATAATAAAACAGTTGTAAACGTGCGCACCCGTGAGAGAGTGCTCAAGTGCATAGAAGAAATGAACTACAGGCCAAATCCGCTGGCGCGTGGACTCGCTCTGCGAAGATCCATGACGGTGGGGCTGGTATGTCCGGATTCGGAGAATCCTTATTACGGGAAACTCATGAAGCTTCTGGGGCACTACTGCAACAGATACGGGTATTCTCTGGTGCTGGGGGTATCCAACAATGATCCGGAAATGGAAACAAGGATCATAGAGAATTTCGTAGATAAAAAATACGACGGGATAATTATACTTCCGTTGAATCTGAAAACAAATAACAGTCCTGTTTTTCAGGAGATAAGAGATAAAAAGATACCGATAGTGTTTGGAACTTCATATTATACAGGGTTTAAAGAAGACTGCGTGCTGACAGATTACGCCGGGGGAAGCTATCTCCTGACAGACTATCTGCTCGGGCAGGGGCATCGAGAGTTGTGGTATTTTGTGACAGACGACAAAGAAATCCCGGTGTCAAAAGAGCGTATTGCGGGATACAGGCGGGCATACGAAGAGCGCAGCCTGCCGGTGCAGGAAGAGTGGATTGTCGGGTGTGATTCGATCAGCGTCGAATATGGATATGAGAGGGCGAAACAATTGCTTCAGGAGAAAACATGCCCGGACGGGATACTGGCAATCAACGACTATATGGCGTATGGGATAAAAAAGGCAATCCAGGAGCTTGGCTATAGGATACCGGAAGATATCTCTCTTGCTGGGTATGACGATGTGTTTTATCAGATGATCGCGGAGCAGCCGTTGACGACCGTACATCAGGACATGGAAAAAATGGCAGAAAATACGGTGCTTCTCCTGATGACAAAGATGAATAAAGATTTTGACCCGGGCAAGAAGATCGAAAAGATCATCAGTCCGTCGCTGGTAGTGCGCAGCACGACAAAAAAGGTGATCAGATGAAAGACAGACAATATATGATATTAAGCATGAATCCGGGATATGATCAGTGGCATGTTGTATATAATCCACCTGTGATAGACGGGGTATTCCGCGCAGACAAGGTATTCCGGTTTGTGTCGGGCAAAGGACTCAATGTGGCGAGAGTACTAAAAAATCTTGGGTTTAACGGGTATACCTGTGTCAACATCATCGGCGGCGGAACCGGAGAGATCATATCCCGGAATTGTGAAAAGGAGGAAATTCGCTGCATAGAATTCAGGATCCGTGAAGAGTCAAGGATCAATACATGCGTTATGACAGAATACAGTCAGACGTCTGTATCCTATGTAGAACCGGGGCCAAAGCTCTCCCGGGAAGAGGTAAAGAAGTATAAAGATTTTCTGGCGACCGCGTTGAGGAAAGAGAGAGAATGTGACATAGTAATAAGCGGTGCGCCGTGCCGAGGTATTACTGAGAAAGATTTCCGGGATATCCTGTCGATTGTCACATCGGAGGGCAACGATGTTATCGTAGATATTTCAGGACGTTGGCTACAGATTGCTGCAGAGTATCCTCTCAGGCTTTTAAAAGTAAACAGGGAAGAATTTAAAGAAGCCTTTTATATAGACGCTTTTATTTTTGACCATGATTTAAAGCGGTTTAAAAAACAGAAGCGAATCACGGAACTCATCGTAACAGACGGGAAAAACGGATGTATGGTATTCCGTGACGACGACCGCTGTATCTATGGGAAAATGCGCGGCGTGACAGGGGGAAATTACCCGGTAGGATCGGGGGATTCCTTTTTGGCAGGTTATCTGATGCGCTACGCACAGAATGCCGGTATCTCAGAATGTGTGCGTTACGCAAATGCCTGCGGCCTGGCAAATACATATGAATACGGGCCGGGAATCTTCGACAGATATGCGGTGGAAGCACAGCTCAGTCATATAAATATATATGAGAAAGGAGGAAGTGTGTTATAATTTTATTATAATACGCACAATATATGTCATTAGTTACATTAAGAGAAATATTAAAAGATACAAGAAAAAAGAAATACGCAGTGCCGGCTTTTAATTTTAATGGCTATGAAGACGCTCAGGGAATGGTCAATAGTGCAGTTAAGATGGGATCTCCGGTCATTCTCATGGCGTCAATGGGAGCGGTCCGCTATATTGGTCTGAAGCAGACTGCAGGTATGATACGGGGGATGGCAGAGAGTGTGGACATTCCGATCTGTCTGCATCTGGATCATGCGACAGACATGACGCTTCTGAAAGAAGCGGTTATAGCAGGTTTTACTTCTGTTATGATCGATGCATCGAAAGAACCCTATGAAGAGAATATAAGGATCACAAAAGAAGCGGCAGAGTATGCGGGAAGATACGGTTGCTCTGTGGAGGCAGAACTCGGACGGATTGGCGGACGCGAGGAGCAGATCGCGGTAGACGATGCCCAGAGCGCGCTGACGGATCCCGGAAAAGCCGGAGAGTTTGCGGCAGAGACAGGCGTGGATGCCCTTGCAGTAGCCATCGGAACGGCACATGGATTTTATAAAAGCACGCCCAAGCTGGATTTCCCACGCCTGGAGAAGATCGTAAGTCTGACAGAGTGCCCCCTGGTACTTCATGGCGGGACGGGCGTTCCGGAAGAAGATTTCGTAAGATGTGTCGAGATGGGAATGAGCAAGATTAATGTAGGTACAGAGTTTAAGGCGGCGTATACCTCTGCTCTGCGTGACTCAGTGACGGGGAATGAGATTTCGGAAGTAGATCCGAGAAATTACATGAAATATGTAAAAACAATGTGTCAAGAGATTGCAGAAAAGAAGATGGTACTGTTCAATTCTGCAGGAAAAGCATAAAGGATGTGAAAAGGGGTATGCGGATATTCGATCAGGAAAACAAATTTATGGCGTTCATGTACAGGGTAAGTGACTTGTTTCTGCTTAATTTCCTGTGGATAGTTACAAGCATCCCCATTATTACCATTGGAGCGTCCACAACGGCTCTGTATACGGTCGTTCTGAAAATGCACAGAAATGAAGAGTCGTACATAGGACGTTGCTATTTTAAGGCTTTCAAAGACAATTTCAGGCAGGGGACGCTCCTGTGGTTTATTGCACTTTTGGTCGGAGGTCTCCTGTATCTGGATATGTATATTACATCCACGGTTGACATACAGGGAAAAGAATATCTGTCCATTATCTTTCTGATCGCAGCAATATTGTATCTGCTGATCGTGGTCTGGATTTTCCCTGTGCTGGCTAGATTTGATGCTCCGATCAGGAGGCTTATCCGCATAGCAGTATATCTGAGCCTGCGGCATATCGGTTATACACTGTTGATCGTAGCAGTCATATGTATACCGGTCATCCTCATATTGTCATGGCTGTACCTGCTTCCGGCATTCCTCATCATATCAGTGTCGGGCAGCTCATACCTTTCGGCCTATTTCTTCCGAAAGATCTATGAGAGATATACGCCGTCTGAGGAGCAGAAAAGTGGTCAGTAATATTGAAATATAAAAATCAAAAGGAAACAGAGATTCCGGTCTTCGGATTAGGACAAACGAAAACCCGCCAGCTTTCGCTGACGGGCTTTCGTTGTTTTATTAGTTATCTAAAGGAATGAGAGTAAAGTGCGGTACCTTTCGGCACCTAAACTTTATGAGGGGGGAAAGATAGTTGTTTATCAACTATCTGATTATAGTATAGAAGGTAATTGTGACGAAAATATGAGTGAATCATAAAAGAAGAGGGAAAATTCTAAACTAAAACTAAAAATTATATTAACAGAAGCGGAGTTGTTATTTTGTAGCTCCGCAGTCGCAGTACTGATAGTCTACATATGTTTCATAATATCCCTGGTCTTCTTCGTGGGTAACAGCGGGAACCGTTTTGGAACGATTGACATAGTTCCCGATATACCCTTCATTTTTTATCTTGTTTTTGAGGATGGTCTTGAAGTCATCCACGGTAAATCCGTTCTCGAACCAGTAGGTCTCGCCGTTGCCAAGCCATGTACCGTCGGCCTGCTCCGTATATAGCTGTGCTCCGTAAACTGTCCGGGCGGGAGTGTCGACGACAGTTACCCAGTTTGATATCCAGCGTTTGGCGGTATGATCTTTCCATCTGTGTGTGGGGCTCGACTTCGCGGTCTGGCCGGAGGAACTGCCGGAAGAACTGTTGGAGGGGCCGGACGAAGAAGCAGAGCTGTTGCTTTTGTTATCTGCGCTTCCGGACGCAGGGCTGCTGTCCTGTGTCTCTTTGCCGGCCGCGGACTCTGTCTTATCCGTCTTTTCATCGTCTGTTTTTTCTTCTGCTTTCGTTTCTGCTTTCACGTTCTCTGTGATAACATCTTTTCCGAGAATCATATCCATCTCTTTATCCACGACCTCGATATCTGTCGGAATGTCTGCAGATAAGACAGCGCTGCCGTTTATGTCGACTTTTTCTTTGAATGTGACTTCATAGGTCACTACATAGTGTCCCGGCTTTCTGAATTCTACATTGGAGTCTTTTACAGTGACGGCTTTTATATTGCTGTCGCTGCCGGTTTTGTTCATAATATTGGATGCATAGACGTTAAAATCATATTTCGCCAGGGTTTCAGAAATTTTCAGGTTTCTGGTGAGATCGGAAATTTCTGCGACCTCTTCCGGTACAACGTTTACGGCAGTCGCCGCCTCAGCCTTTTTTTCGCCATTTGCATCAGTCAGAGTGACGGCTATGACAAGCGTTTCTGCTTCCTCCGTCACATCTGCAAATGTGAGAGATATATTCGGGACGTTTGATGCGTTCAGCAGTTCATCTTCCGTCTGAAGTGCGGTAAAGATGGCGTTATCTTCATGCCCGGAAATCCCTTCTTCTGCATCGATCACAATCTCCGTTCCGGTGTAAGTGAGAGTCACAGAGTCCGTCTGGTAATCACCGCCGGGCGTTATTTCAAAAAGAATGTCTGAGAATGAGAGGGGGACATTCTGGATTGCCGTTACAGACTGCTCGGCCGATATTTCTGCGACGTCATCCTCCGCATCTGCCGAATCGGCTGTATCGTTGGTCGTTTCTTCCGCTTCCGCCTGCCCTGCGGACTTCGCTCTGTTTCCGCATCCGGCCATCAGTGTGGCGGTCACCGCTGCCGCGAGCATAAGAGACAGATATTTTGCCATTGTTTTTTTCTTCATAAGTATACATCCTCCTGTTTAAGCTTTGTTTTTTTACTTCTTACACTACTTAGACAGGAGAAAAGAGAAAAAGGTTTTAAAAAAATCAAAAAACAGAAAGAATCTGCAGCTCTTTTTAATATTTTCAGGGAGAGACCGTACATTCAGGAATGTCTGGAATCCAGATGCTTCCATGAACGGCGAAAACCCGCTGACCTTTCGGTCAACGGGTTCCGTGTTGTTATAGTTATCTAAAGGAATGAGAGTAAAGTGCGACATCCCGGTCCCCCGGGATGCCAATACTTTATGAGGGGGGAGATAGTTGTTTTATCAACTATCTGCTTCATAGTATAGACAGAAAATGTGTCCAAAGTATGTTTAAACTCTAAAAGAAAAAGAAAAATACTTATGAAAATCTTAATTCATCAGTTGTATCTTTCAATAATTAAGCCGTCTCTCTGCCGCCGTACTGCGCCGCAGTCAGAAAAGGCCGTTCAGTATGGATGTCGGAATAGAATCCATAAAAGTCCTGGTGATCAGGTATATGATCAGGAAACTGATGATGCCTATGCACAGCTTTGCAATAAAGTAAGAGTAAGGCTTTTTATCTTCTTTCAGCCTCACGCAGCCCTGATAGGATGCAAACTGTATATAAGTAATGAGGGGGCTTAAAAGCGCAAACGCGACAAAAGCAACTTTCCAGGACACCAGTCCGAGGATGGCTACGATCACAAGTAAAAAAGTATCATAGATAGCTCTTGCCCCTATTACGTTAAGCATTGTATTTACATCTGTAATGCCGTTAAAGGCGCCGGTGATCGCTTTAAGCACGACGGACTCAAGAAAATCAATACCGGCTGTCAGGATCAAAGTCACGAGGATGACCTGGATATAGGGCATCTGTGTCTCTATCAGTCCCATGCTTGCCTCTTGTATCTTGTTGGAAAGCATGAGCAGTGCAATGATCATCACGACAAGAAAGATGACTGCTTTCGATATGATAAGCTGGATCCCTACCCTGGCATCGTTTGATGATGAGATCTGTCTTACCCTGTTTACGGGAGACTTCAGGATAGGCAGGATCTCCGAGAACATATTTTTCGTACCTGATACAAACGCTTTCTTCTGACGGTTGATCCATTCCGCTTCTTTTGTGTAACCACCCGGCTGCTCCTGCTGATATTGCGGACCATTCTGCTGGTATTGCTGATACTGAGGTCCCTGCTGACCGGACTGTTGGCCCTGCTGGAACTGAGGTCCCTGCTGACCGGACTGCTGGTACTGCTGGAACTGAGGTCCCTGCTGACCGGACTGCTGGTACTGCTGGAACTGAGGTCCCTGCTGACCGGACTGCTGGCCCTGCTGGAACTGAGGTCCCTGCTGACCGGACTGCTGGTACTGCTGGAATTGAGGTCCCTGCTGACCGGACTGCTGGCCCTGCTGGAATTGAGGCCCCTGCTGGGTGTCTGCCTGCGCCTGCTGATAATACTGCTGATACTGCTGATACATGGGATCGTTCTGGGGTTCCTGCTGGCTGCCGGGCTGCCTCTCTGCAGCGCCTTTTGGCTGCATATGATTTGCATTTTCATTTGGGACTCTGCCTGCGTCTTGTGAAGTACAATTGCAGACTTCCCCATCCTCAAGTTTTCTTCCGCATTGTGTACAGTATTTTGCCATTACTTTTCTCCTCTCTGTTCCTGAAAATTCATTTAATATATATTTCAGAAATTTACCACTTCATTATAGAAATAATTGATTTCGTTGTCAATCTGTCATATGGCACATCTGCCATATAGCGCAGTGAATCATTGACTGCCGGATATATCGCCTGTTTTCTCTGCGCTGCTCGTATGCGCGGGGATGACGTTCAACGTATCCTCAGTCTCTCTCCGGCATAGATACGGTCTGGATCTGAGATGCCGTTAAGCCGGGAAAGTGCGGAGACAGTCGTGCCGTACCGCTGAGCGATCCCGCTTAATGTATCACCGGACCGGATCGTATAGTACTGTGCGCTGTCTGCTCCCTCGGGAACTTTGATCGTATTTCCGGCATAGATGCGGTCGGGATTCGAGATTCCGTTAAGCTGTGAGAGCGCGGAGACGGTGGTGCCGTATCGCTGAGCGATCCCGCTCAACGTATCGCCGGGCTGTATCACATATGTGACATACTGGGGAGTCGGTGAGGGTGCGGGAGAATTTCCGGTGAGATGATTAAGTCCGGCCTTTTTAATAACAGACGGATAGTCGACATAGCCCAGATCCAGATCCACATTTTCGCTTATGCCGGGGATGCTTCCCGTGCTTGAGTACTGCCAGATCCCGCAGTCTGTCCCGTCATAGGCGTTTGTGTACCTTGCATACCAGAAAGCGTATCGTTTCGTAAGCTCTGTATCCAGATAGGTGTCGAGGAAATTTCGGTTCGTATAGAACATGGCATAGTATCCTTTTGATTCTATACGGTCGCAGAAGCTCCGGACAATATCTCTGGCCAGAGCGGGTGTGTATGCGACACCCTGCTTTAGTGCATAGTCCGCGGACGCCTGCTCGATATCATAGCAGACAGGGTAGTCCAGGCGGTATCCTGATATCGTATCGATGCATCCGTCAGCTTCCCGGACGGCCTTTGTGGCTGAGCATGCATAGCAGAACCAGTATGCTCCGATGGGGAGACCGATGCGGTTGCACTCGGCTGCATTCTCACGAAAACGCTGATCCACAGTGTTGTATCCGTATCCGGCTCTCAGCATGGCGAATCTGTACCCTGCGGCCTTGACCTTTTCCCAGTCTACTGAGCCCTGAAATTCGCTGACGTCTAATCCTTTTATGCTCATAGATGTATCCCTTCTCTCAATAAGTCAACTATGGGGCGGACGGATCGAACCGCCCCGTACCGTTTTGTTTCAGTATATGCTCAGCCGTGAAAATAGTGTCCCGGCGATGGACACAGCGGCAGCTGATATGCAATTTCCTGGAAAGCATAACCTTTTGCAAGAAACAGATAACAGTACAAATAGATACTAGATGTATATTGCAAAAAATGTCTGAAAAAATTATAATGATGAATGAATAAGGCCGCAAATACAGGGCCTGATTTGAAGGAATGGAGGTAAGACCATGAAGATTTGCCCATCGTGTGGAACAATGAATGAAGATAGCGCCCGGTTTTGCGAAAGCTGTGGCATGAAACTGGAAGAGGAGACAGGAGCGCCGACGCCGGAAGAGCCGGGAGCGCCGACGCCGGAAGAGCCGGGAGCGCCGACGCCGGAAGAGCCGGGAGCACCGACGCCGGAAGAGCCGGGAGCGCCGACGCCGGAAGAGCCGGGAGCGCCGACGCCGGAAGAGTTGGGAGCGCCGACGCCGGAAGAACCGGGAGCGCCGATACCGGAGGGGACGGAACCATATGAGAATTCTCCCGGATGGCCGGAGGAAGGGGCCGATTACGGATACGGACCTGAGGGAACGGGCGGCTACGGATATGGACCTGACGGAACAGGCGGCTACGGATATGGACCTGAGGGAACAGATGACTACGGCTATGGAGCGGGACAGGACACGGTACCGTTGGAGGATCCGTCCCAGTATGGAGATCCCCAGAGATGGGAGGAACCGGGACGCCAGAGAAACGGCGGGAAACTGTCGGTACTGCAGAAGGCCGTTATCATAGAAGCGGTATGCCTGGTGGCAGTCGTTATTGCGTTCTTTATGATAGGGCGAAACAAGTACAATGCGCAGTCCGTGGCAGAGCGGTACTTCGACGCATATGCGGCGCACGACTGGGAAACAGTATATGATCTTCTTGAACTTCCGAAGGGAGCTTTCATGCAGGAAAGCCAGTTTGCGGATATGATGGATAAAATGCAGCTCCCCAATATTACGAACTACAAGGTCAGAGCCCGGAGTGGGACGGATAACGGAATCACCCGGAATTTCAGCGTTGAGTACACTGCCACAGGACAGGGAACGTCGAATGCGGAGATGACTCTTGTCAGACAGAGCGATAAGGCGCTGTTCCTCTTTGATGAATGGAAAGTATCGACAGAGGGCATGCTCTCGGAATCCTATCCGATCATCGTGCCCGCAGGCGCTCAGGTGGCCGTCGATGGCATCAGGCTTTCGGAGGACTATCAGGTCTCTTCGGAATACGAGGGCATGGACACATATCAGATATCCGTATTTAACGGCGTGCATTCGATCAGTGTGGCGGCTCCATGGTGTGAAGTATATGAGGGGCAGTTTGACACATCTTTGGACGGCAGCTTTATGGTATCTGATCTTACAGTGTCTGAGGCGGGACGGACCGCTTTTGAGGCGAAGATGCAGGAAGCGCTTGAGAAATTTTATTCATCGGCGATCGCCGGCGCGGATTACGCTGATGTAGAGGGGCTGTTTTCCGCTGATGCGGCAGCAGATTATGAGAGTGAATATAACGACCTGAAAGATCAGCTTGCTGATGATCCGGACGACTACTATACGCTCAACCAGATCACATTTGACAATTTCAACTGCAGCTTTTACACGGAATCCGGAGCAATAGGATGCGACATGGACTGTGATTACAAGGTTGATTACACATATACCTACGGCAGTTTCGGCCGCACGCGGAATGAAAATAGTTCAAGCGACGGAAAAGCCTATGTGTACGCATCCTTTGTGTACGAAGGAGACACGTATAAGCTCAAGAGTGTCTCCATACCTGATGTATGGTGGTAAATTGACGACATGGTCATAAACATAGAAAGAGGGCGTATGTAATGAATGAGAATACATCGAAAAATACAGTGTGGAAGTGTGCGGCTGCCCTGCTCGGTCTTCTGATCATAATGGCGCTCGCGGGGATCGCGCTTATTTTCTTCTGGCCGACAGGAAACAATTCCGGCAGTTCCGCTATCAAAGCGTCCCAAGACGGCCTGCAGGCGGCGGCGCCTCTGGAAGCCGAGACGCAGGTGAAATCGGAGATACAGATTGCAGGTTCGGGCACGGCGTCTTCCCGGGCGGAGACGGATGAAGAGGAAGATGAGGATCTTACAGCCGATTATATCATACCGGACAGTGATACGAAGCTGCTGACAGACTCGGATATCAGAGGATTGTCCGCGAAGGAACTCAACTACGCAAAGAATGAGATTTATGCACGTCACGGACGTATATTTGATTCAAAGGAACTGCGGGAATATTTTGAGAGCAAATCCTGGTATAATGGACAATATACCGCTGAGGAATTTGACGAGCGCAGTGGATCTATCCTGAATTCAACGGAAAAGAAAAACGCAGACTTTCTGAGTGATGCGGAAAACGCGCTGGAGCCGGGCGGATACCAGCTCGACCAGTGAGAGGGGAGGATAAAGGAGTGAAAAAGTGGAAAGCAGTGGCGGCGCTGCTGTGTCTGGGACTGTTTCTGACAGCGTGTTCTTCCGAAAACGCTTCAGATGGGGAACAGGAGCAGGTGGTGCAGGATATTGAGATAGAGGTGCCGGCGGATGAGGACGATACGCCGGATGAGGATGTTCAGCAGGAAGCGGATGTCGACGGACAGGAAGAAAGTACGGCGGAATCCGATCTGGACGAAGGAAAAGAGGAGATTGTTGTGCTCGATCCGGGGCATTCGTCTGTGGTGGCCGAGGGGATGGAACCCCTTGGGCCCGGATCTTCCGAGCAGAAATCAGCGGATACTTCTGGAACGAGCGGGACTTCTACAGGGCTTCCGGAGTATGAGCTTACCCTGAGGGTGAGCCAGAAGCTTAAGAGCGAGCTGGAGAACAGAGGGTATACGGTCATACTTACAAGAGATACAAATGATGTCCCGGTAAGCTGCGTCCAGAGAGCGGAGACTGCGAACAATGCGGGAGCGGACGCGTTTGTCAGGATTCATGCGAACGGCAGTGAGGATTCGTCTGTTCAGGGAGCGATGACGATCTGTATTACACCGGACAATCCATTTTACCCGGAGATGTATACACAGTCACGGGCTCTGTCTGATGCGATCATCAATGAACTGAGCGCGGCAACGGGCTGCGAGAACGACGGGGTATGGGAGACGGACAGCATGAGCGGCAATAACTGGAGTGAAGTTCCGGCTACCATCGTGGAGATGGGATATATGACGAACCCGGCGGAAGATGAGTTGATGGCGACGGATGAGTATCAGAATAAACTTGCGCAGGGGATTGCGAATGGCATAGACGCATATTTCGGGTATTAGAGAGGGGCTGATTTTGTGGGAAAAGATAAGCTGGGCTGGAAAGTGGCGGCTATCGTGCTGGGGGTTCTGATCGCAGCGGCAGTTGCAGGAAATGTGCTGATATTATTTCCATTCGGACTGATCAGATCCGGCGATGCACAGCCGGGGAACGAAGCTGCAGAAGCGGGCGTAGAGACAGAAGCGGTCCAGCCCGTTCAGGAAGAAATGCAGCCGGCAAAGTCGGTCCTTGTGACGGCATCCGGTTCCGGGCGGGGAACGTCGGACACATCTTCGCAGGATGAGGGGACGGGAGAGTCACGGCGATATGAAGTAATAGAAGAACGGATGACGTGGAAGGAGGCTGAAGCCTACTGCGAAGAGCGGGGCGGACATCTGGCGACGGTTGAAAGCGAAGCGGAATACATGGATATCCTTGACGTTGCAGATACCACGTCGAGGAATGTGCTTTGGCTGGGAGCCAACCGTGAGAGCGGCGCGTTTGAATGGGTGAACGGCGAGGGAGGACTGATATACACAAACTGGATGAAAGGGGAACCAAACGACGAGACGGGCGACGAGGACTATCTTGTTATGTTTGTTGTGGACGGCTCATGGGTGTGGGCCGATGTTCCGAATGACCTGAGCTCTTTTTACGGCGAGGATTCCGTCGGATTTATCTGTGAGTGGGATGATTAGACAGAGCGCAGACCGAGAATTGCCAGAGCGGCGGGCACGGGCAGAATGCTGAAAAGAGGAGAAGAACACATGCAGGTTTCACACGAACTGATCGTTCCGGAGACGGGATTTCCGTTTAAACTCTTTCTCTTTGAAGGGTGTGACGGCAGCTATCGCCGGGAGAAACACTGGCACAGATCTATCGAGATATTTGCTGTGTGCCGGGGAAAGCTTGAATTCTATATCGAGGATAAACTCTGCCTGTTGTCGGACGGAGAGTTTGTGATCGTAAACTCTAATGAAGTCCACGACATTGACTCTCCGCAGCCCAACGAGACGATCGTGCTCCAGATCCCGCTTAAGATGTTTGAAGATTATTTTACAGGAGAGCAGTTTATCTGGTTTTCCCATGAGCCGGGCAGACGCGACGGGCATTTTG
This sequence comes from uncultured Eubacteriales bacterium, assembly GCA_949294665.1. Taxonomy (GTDB): domain Bacteria; phylum Bacillota; class Clostridia; order Lachnospirales; family Lachnospiraceae; genus Mediterraneibacter. Next base: position 99,642 of record CASFID010000044.1, on the reverse strand, counting down.
TAGAACTGGTGCGGGAATTATACGACACATACCGCGCCAGAGAGTGCGGTTATGACATGAGGATGAAAAGTCTCTTTTATCAGCTTATGTATCTGCTCGTGACAGATTACCGTCTGACGGAAGTGGATGATTCTTTTGTGCGCAGAAACCGGAATCTGAGCAGGCTGTCCGCGATCACTTCCTATATGAAAGACAACTATGCGGGGGACCTGACGCTGGAAGAGGTCGCCCGTATTTTTGATTACTCTCCGAATTATCTTTCACGCATGTTCCGAAAATATGCCGGGATCACGTTTAAGAGCTATGTGCAGAGCATCCGGCTGGAATATGCGGTAAAAGATCTGGACAGTGGCAGATACAGCATCACAGAGATTGCGATGAGAAACGGATTTTCCGGGAGCAAGGCGCTGGCGAGGGCTTTTCGGAAAAAGTACGGGAAGCTGCCAAGCGAGTATGTTAAAAGATAAGAAATGGGCATAAAATGGCTAATTATTAGGTCGATAAGTAATGGTAAAAGTGATAAAATGGCCTCATAGAAACCTTAATGTAAGGAGGTCATAAAATGAAAATTCAGAATGTAACGGATGCATCCTTCGGTAAGTACGGGAAAGTGGTCACAGAATTCTCCTATGAGAAAATCCTCAAAGAGATGGAACACACTCCGCTGCCGAAGGATGTTGTTTATGTGCCGTCAGTGGAGGCGATGGAGTTTCTGCCGGAAGCTGTCGATGTGTGCAGGAAAGGGTTTGGAGGACTTCCGATCCAGATCGGGTACTGCAACGGGGACAATCACCGGCTGAATGCTCTCGAATATCACAGAAATTCTGAAATCGACATCGCGGCGACAGATCTGATCCTGCTGCTCGGACGTCAACAGGATATTGAAGCGGACGACACATATGACACTGCGAAAGTGGAAGCGTTCCTTGTGCCTGCGGGGACTGCGGTGGAACTTTATGCCACAACACTGCACTATGCGCCCTGCTCCGCTCAGGAAGGAGGTTTTCGCTGTGTGATCATCCTGCCGAAAGGGACTAATGAGGATCTGCCTTTCGAGACTGCGAAAGAAGGGGAGAACCGCCTGATGACGGCTGTGAACAAGTGGCTGATCGCTCATGAAGACGCGGGGATAGACGGAGCGTTCTGCGGTCTGAAAGGCGAGAATCTGGAGGTGTGACTGAGTCGCTCTGACGATCAGAAGAGCGGAAGTCAGCAGAAACGGAAATTTACAGAAACAGAAATTTACAGGAAAAGGAAACTACAGTATCACATCATGAAAGAAAGGAATCGATTATGAAGAATATACCGGAACTGAAGATTGGAGTCGTCGCGGTAAGCCGCGACTGTTTCCCGGAGAGTCTGTCCGTAAACAGGAGAAGAGCGCTGATCGATGCTTATGAGAAGAAATACGGAAAAGGCACGGTCTATGAGTGCCCGGTCTGTATCGTGGAGAGCGAGATCCACATGGTACAGGCGCTTGAGGATATCAAGAAAGCAGGATGCAACGCGCTTGTCGTATATCTTGGAAACTTTGGTCCTGAGATATCTGAAACGCTGCTTGCGAAACATTTTGACGGACCGAAAATGTTCGTGGCAGCGGCGGAAGAGACACAGAACGATCTTGTACAGGGACGTGGCGACGCCTACTGCGGTATGCTCAATGCAAGCTATAACCTGAAACTGCGCAATGTAAAAGCATACATACCGGAGTATCCGGTGGGCACGGCAGAAGAATGCGCCGATATGATCCATGAGTTTGAACCGATCGCGAGAGCTGTCGTGGGACTGAACGATCTGAAGATCATCAGCTTCGGCCCGAGACCGCTCAACTTCCTGGCATGTAATGCGCCGATCCAGCAGCTCTACAATATCGGTGTTGAGATTGAAGAGAACTCTGAGCTGGATCTGTTCGAGGCATTTAATAAGCATGAAGGCGACGAAAGAATCCCGGCTGTTGTTAAAGAGATGGAAGAAGAACTCGGAGCAGGCAACAGGAAACCGGAGATCCTTACGAAACTGGCTCAGTATGAACTGACTCTCAAAGACTGGATCGAGGATCACAGAGGCTACCGCAAATATGTTGCGATCGCAGGGAAATGCTGGCCTGCATTCCAGACGCAGTTCGGATTTGTCCCCTGTTATGTGAACAGCCGTCTGACAGCTCAGGGAATCCCGGTATCCTGCGAAGTGGATATCTACGGATGCTTAAGCGAGTTCATCGGAACAGTGGTGAGCCAGGATGCGGTTACGCTGCTGGATATCAACAATACAGTTCCGGACGATATGTATCAGGAGAGCATCGAGGGTAAATTCCCGTATACACATAAAGATACATTTATGGGATTCCACTGCGGAAATACGGCGTCGGGAAAACTGACTTCCTGCGAGATGAGATATCAGCTCATTATGGCGCGTTCTCTGCCGGAAGAGGTGACACAGGGAACGCTTGAAGGAGATATCAAGCCGGGCGATATTACCTTCTATCGTCTGCAGAGCACATCAGACAATAAACTGCGCGCTTATGTGGCGCAGGGGGAGATCCTTCCGGTCGCATCGAAATCCTTCGGCTCTATCGGGGTATTTGCAATTCCGGAGATGGGAAGATTCTACCGTCATGTGCTGATCGAGAAGAATTATCCGCACCATGGCGCCGTTGCGTTCGGATACTACGGAAAAGAACTGTTTGAAGTATTCAAATATATCGGAGTTCCGGTAGAAGAGATCGGCTACAACCAGCCTGCAGGAGTGAGATATCCGACAGAGAACCCGTGGGGATAATTATCGGGGACGTAGTAAAACCAGGTTTTACTACGTCCCGGAAGGAGGAGATGGCATGTTTTTTATCGGAGTGGATTTGGGGACGTCTGCAGTCAAACTCCTGTTGATGGACGAGAACGGGAAGATCCATAAGATCGTATCAAAAGAATATCCTCTCTACTTTCCTCATCCCGGGTGGTCGGAACAGAAGCCGGAGGACTGGCTCGAGCAGAGCATGGCAGGCCTGAAAGAACTCACCGCAGAGTGCGACAGGAGCCAGGTAAAAGGCGTCAGTTTCGGCGGACAGATGCACGGTCTGGTCGCCCTGGATAAGGACGACCATGTAATCCGTCCGGCGATCCTGTGGAACGACGGGCGTACTGGAAAGCAGGTTGAATATCTGAATGACGTGATAGGAAAGGACAGGCTTTCTGAATACACGGCAAATATTGCTTTTGCCGGATTCACTGCTCCGAAGATCCTCTGGATGAAGGAGAATGAGCCGGACAATTTCGCCAGGATCGAGAAGATCATGCTGCCGAAGGACTATCTGGCATATCAATTGTCGGGAATGTTTTGCAGTGATTACTCGGACGCATCAGGTACGCTGCTTCTTGATGTAGAGCACAAGCGCTGGTCAAAGGAAATGATGGAGATCTGCGGCATTGCGGAAGAACAGCTTCCGAAGCTCTACGAGAGCTGGGAGCCGGTGGGATGCCTGAGACCGGAGATCGCAGAAGAACTCGGCCTGCCGGCAGATGTGAAAGTAATTGCGGGAGCGGGCGACAATGCGGCCGCCGCTGTCGGTACCGCGACAGTAGGCGACGGCGGATGTAATATTTCTCTTGGAACATCGGGGACACTTTTTATATCCAGTGAAAAGTTCGGCGTGGATGAGAATAATGCACTGCACTCCTTTGCCCACGCAGACGGCAATTATCATCTTATGGGGTGTATGCTCAGTGCGGCGTCCTGTAATAAATGGTGGATGGATGAAATCTTAAAGACGACAGATTATACTGGAGAACAGTCGGGGATCACAGGACTTGGAGAGAACCATGTATTTTATCTGCCGTATCTGATGGGCGAGCGTTCCCCGCATAATGATCCTGACGCCCGGGCAGCGTTCATCGGAATGAGCATGGATACAAGCCGGAAGGATATGACGCTGGCTGTCCTCGAAGGTGTGGCGTTCGGGCTGAGAGATTCCCTCGAAGTTGCGCGGAGTATCGGCGCAGAGCCCCGGAGGACGAAGATATGCGGCGGCGGGGCGAAGAGCCCGCTGTGGCGGAAGATCATTGCCAGTGTGATGGACCTGAAAGTGGACATCATCGAGAGCGAGGAAGGGCCGGGTTATGGAGCGGCAATCCTGGCAGCAGTAGGGTGCGGCGCGTATCCTTCGGTGGAAGAGGCGGCGAAGAAGCTGGTAAAAATCGTGAATACGGAAGAGCCGGATGAAGAACTGGTACAGAAATATGAAGAAAAATACCAGAAGTTCAGAAAATTCTATCCGGCGCTGAAGGGAAAGTTTTAAGTCCGACAGTGGAAAGGCTCTCCCCTCTCGGAATACATAAAAAAAGAGAGAGTTGTACTGCGCTGGAATATGCACAGTACAACTCTTTTTGTGCAATAAGTCCGGCAAGCGGCCGCTGCGATTTACCGGCTGGTGTCAGAGCCCCAGAGCACTCCGCCGCGGGATGCAAACCCCGGAGCGTCGAAGACTTTCTGGTCATAGATATGATTGTTGCGGATCCCTTTCAGGTAATTGCCGATATTCTCTGCTGCGGCTTTTGACTGAAAGGTTATGCGTTCCACGCTGCACCCTGCAAAATGGGGCGAGAGAAGGACGCGCTCCGGATCCAGCTTCAGGAACGGATCGTCCCGCGAGACGGGCTCCTTATCATAGACGTCGATCGCAGCGCGGATCCTGCCTGAGTGAAGCGCTTCCAGAAGGGCGTCTGTATTTACAAGAGCCGCCCGGCCGGTGTTGACGAGGCAGGCGTCCTGCTTCATGGCTTCCAGCTCGGCCTTGCCGATCATGCCTTTGGTCTCGGGGGAGACACGAGCCATCATGCAGACATAGTCGGAAGCGCTCATTACAGTCATCAGATCGGTCAGTTCTATTCCCTGTTCTTTTAACCTCTCCCTGTCTGCATACGGATCGTAGGCGATGATCTTCATGCCGAAGGCAAGAGCTATTTTCGCCAGCCCGAGGCCGTTCCTTCCCGCGCCTACAAGCCCGAGAGTCTTTCCGTATATTTCATGACTCTGATCGATCCGTTTGTAAAAGCTGAAATACCGGTCCGGATCCTCGGCTTCTGTCTCCTGTGACCACATCCCGCTGTACAGCGCATGATTTGCCCATATGAGCGGGCGCGCGGAAGCGAGGATCATCATCATTGTATGCTCGGGGACAACGCGTTCGCACCTCCCGGCGCTGAACAGAACCGGAATCCCCAGCTTTGTGCATGTTTTGACATCAATGTTTTCTTCCGGGCCGTCTCTCACACTGAGGATCAGCTTCAGGTCAGGCGCTGATCTCAAAATATCATCTGTTACTTTATCATATCCGACGATGAAGACGTCGGCGTCCTGTAATTCGCTGATAAGTTCCTCTTTGGTCAGCATTTCGCGGAAATCCTGATTGACGCTGAAACCTCTCTGACGAACGTCCGCGAACTCGGAGAGGATCCGGATGTATTCTTTATCGAATTCTGCTGTGCATAGTATCTTTAACATAAGAGCTCCATCCCCCTGTTCTTTATTCTATTGGCGTCAGGATTACTTTTGTTGCTTCCTGCCGGATCGATAACTGAAAGCCCTTGTCGAATTCATCAAGAGGCAGATGGTGAGAGATAATACTCTTCAGATCGAGGATGCCCGCCTCTGCAAGCGCAATACACTGACGCCAGGAAACAGTGTTATACCCCATGTGGCCACGGATGGTAAGTGATTTGACATTGACGTCATCAAACCCGTATCCGTAAGGCCTGTCGTTCATCCCGATCCTGACCACATGTCCGATGGAGCGTGTCATCTCCGTAGCCTGGTGCAGGCAGACGGGAGCTCCGGCTGCGTCGACGGCTACCGCCACTCCGTTAGGACCGGCGATCTCTTTCACCATTTCGACTACGTCGTCTGCTTCATCGGAGGCGATACAGTGCGTGGCTCCGTACTTCTTTGCCATATCGAAGCGCACGGCTTTATCCCCGGATAAGCCGATCGCGATGATCTTGGCCGCGCCTGCGATCTTTCCGTGCTGTATCGTCAGGAGTCCAAGAGCTCCGACTCCGAAGACGACAAGCGTATCGCCGGGCATAAGACAGCCTTCCTGGATGACCGCCTTGTAGGCGTTGCTGGCGGGTTCGAGGACGGTGGCCTCGTCAAAGCCGATGTTGTCTGGGATGTGGAACAGACAATTGGGATATAATCTTAAGATCTGTTCCGGTATCTTCACATATTTTGTAAAACCTCCGTCCATGCTGCATCCGATCGTTTTTCTTTCTGAACAGCTTACAAAGTTCCCCGTCTGGCATGCCGGACAGTGCCCGCAGGCGTAACCGGTATTTTCGGAAACTACACGGTCCCCGACTTTCCAGTAGGGATCCACATTTTTTCCCATTTTTGCGATCGTACCGGAGAACTCGTGACCGAGGATCACGGGGAGTTCGCCGAGGCCGGCAGTGTTTGAACCGTCATAATAGTGGAGATCTCCGCCGCATATGCCTGCGGCCTCTACTTTGATCAGTATATCTCCGTCTCCGATCTCCGGTTCGGGAACATCTCTGAGCTGCATTTTACCATAATCATATAATACAACTGCTTTCATATTACATCACTCCTTTTGTGTTGATTTATGAGTCTAAAATACCACTATATATCATGCATGTCAACTAAAAAATGCGATAAAATAACATAAAATTATAGGAATAGCACAAAAATATATTGACAATAAAATGTAATATGAATATAATCAGAACATACAACAAAATGAAAAATATATTACTGATTGCGCGCTGGGGTGATATATACATGATGTTGTTCGACACAAACATTAAGAGAAAGGAAAGTGAGGGCAAGAATTATGGAAGATGGAAAATTGAATGTTCGGGAAAAGGTATGCTATGGGCTGGGAGATGTTTCGGCTAATCTTATTTATACTACTGCATCGACATATCTGATCTTTTTCTGGACGACTGTATACGGGATCTCCGCAGCGGCTACCGCTACGCTGTCGCTGCTGGTAGGACTGTGGGATGCAGTCTTTAATCCTGTCATGGGGATTATTGCAGATAAGACGAGGAGCAGATGGGGAAGCTACAGGCCATGGCTGTTATGGGGATCTGTACCGCTGGCTGTCTTTTCCACGCTTTGTTTCCTTACTCCGAATCTGGGAGACGGCGGGAAACTGGTCTGGGCGTATGTTGCGTTCTTTGGCATGAAGACGTTCTTCAGCGTTGTGAATGTTCCCTATGGCGTGCTCTGTAATGTGATGACGTCAAATATCACGGAAAGGATGAGCCTGTCTACATATAAGAATATGGGATCTGACATTGCGAATATCTTCGGCTCTTACTGCCTGCCGCCGCTTGTCCTGCTGTTCGGCCAGGGAGTGGAGACGGAAGGATACTTTAAAACGGCGATTCTGCTCGCGGTGATCGGTTTTATCTGTCTGATGTTTACGTTTACCGGATGTAAAGAGAGACTGGTACAGCCGAAAGAGACGATGCCGCTTAAGGAGTCTTTCAAAGCGCTGAAAGGAAACAAAGCGGCGATCATCATGCTGCTTGTCATGCTCGTGATGAATACAGCGGTCATCTTCAAGTTCAGTTTTAACGCATATTACTGTGCGTATTATCTGAATGATGAAGCGATCATCGGCATTACGGCTGCTATCGCGTTTGCCGCAGGTCTTATCTCAAAACCGTTCGTGCCCATAGTATCGAAACGGATCGGAAAGAAAGCCACGCTGATCCTCGGATGCGTGATCATGATCGCTGACGGCGTTATTTTCTACTTCGGCGGTATCAGTACGATGGCGGTATATGTAGGCGCTGTACTGTTCGGCTTTACGCTTACCTTTACCTTCACACCGATCTGGGGGATGGTACCGGACAGCATTGAGTACGGCGAGTGGTCGAGCGGAGTGAGAGCGCCCGGATTTATCTATTCTACAGCGACATTCGCAAACAAGCTGGGCGTGTCGATCTCGGGATGGCTTGTCGGTGTGATCCTCGCGGCCACCGGTTTTGACGGTATGGCGGAAGTACAGGCAGCGTCTGTCGCCCCTGCGATCCAGATCGCCATGACGGCGGTTCTGGTCATCGGCGCAGTCGTAACGATCATTCTCCTGCTTCCGTATGACTTGAGCGTTGAGAAATATAATAAGATCCTGAAAGAAATTGAGGAGAGACGGAAAGCATAATTGAATGAAAGAGGTGAAATTATGCGGCAGAAAATATCGCTTAGAGAAAAAATAGCATATTCGATGGGAGACGTATCGGCGAATCTTCTCGCTACGTTTATTTCGAGTTATGCTTTCTGGTTTTATACCGAAGTGGACGGGATCAATGCGCTGGCGGTCGGCACGATGACGCTGATCGCCAATATATGGGATGCGATCAATGATCCGATCATGGGGTTTATCGTGGATAAGGGGAAGCCTACGAAGCACGGTACTTATAAACCGTGGATCCGCCGGGCGGCCATCCCGATCGCGGTGTTCTTTATCCTCCAGTTTACAGTGCCGGATCTTGGGATGACCGGCAAACTGATCTGGGTGTATGTGACATATATAGGAACAGATATGCTCTTTACAGTGATCAATGTCCCGTACGGTGTGCTCAACAACGTGATGACGTCAGATATGAATGAAAGGACTGTCCTGTCCACTTTCAGAAACATCGGTTCCAATGTGGGAAGCCTTCTTGTGACGTATGCTACGATCCCGCTGGTGGCTTTCTTTGGCGGTGGAAATGACGTTCAGGGGTACCAGCGGACGGCGATCCTCTTTGCATTGATCAGTACGGCCGCCTTGTTCTGGCTGTTCTACGGGGTGAAAGAGAGACTGGAACCGGCGAAGCCGGATCTGAAAGTCAGGGAAGTACACAAGACGATCTTCCGAAATAAACCGGCATTGTGTCTGGTCATATCGATGTTCCTGTTCAACACGACCGTAAACTTCAAGTTTGCCTACAATATTTATTATTGTTCTATCTATATGGAGCGGGAAGATCTGACGGGGATCATCGGCTCTCTGGTATTCTTCGTGGCGATGCTCTCTCTGGTGCTTATCCCGAAGATGACGGAAAAACTTGGGAAAAGAGGGATGCTGCTGTTAGGCGGAGGATTCTACGCGCTCACAGGACTTGTTTTCCTGGTGAGTCAGAAAAGCGTCCCCATGCTGTATGTTACGGCGGTCCTGTTCGGCCTGTGTCTGACGTTCAGTTTCCCGATCCTGTGGGGAACGATTCCGGACGCCGTGGAATACGGGGAGTGGAAGACCGGAGTAAGAGCGCCGGGAGTGGTATATTCGGCCTGTACCTGTGCGAACAAACTGGCGCAGGGCGTATCCGGCTGGCTGGTGGGAGTAACGCTCACAGTCGTTGGTTATACATCCGGCGCCGCGGTACAAAGCGCCGGAGCGGTCGCCGGAATATACTGGTCAAACGCGCTTGTACTGATCGTCGGCGGGCTGCTGGGAGCCGCCGCTGTGATCCCGTATAAACTGAACAAAGAGACTTACGACAAGATCCTGATCGAGTTGAAAGAGAGAAAAAGTAAAAAAGAAAATAAATGAGGTGTGAAAAATGGCATTAGTTAATTTAAAACAGATATTACTGGAAACGCGGACGAAAAAATATGCAGTCCCATCAGTGGGGGCGGATAATCACGTCCTGTTTGAGGCGGTCCTCCGGCAGGCGGAGGAAGAGAATAAGCCGGTTATCCTCATGATACCGGGATTTCTCGTGAAAGATATGGATCCGCGGTTCTTTGAATATGCGCGTCTGAGGATCATACAGTCTCCGGTCCCGGTCTGCCTGCATCTGGATCATGCGGCTTCCTATGAGGAGTGTATGAACGGGATCAAATATGGTTTTTCTTCTGTAATGATCGACGGTTCGTCTCTGCCTTTTAAAGAAAATGTGGCATTGACAAAAAGAGTAGTCGAGGCTGCACGCCCGTGCGGCATCAGTGTGGAAGCGGAGATCGGACATGTAGCCGGAGGCGAAGGGAACGATAACGACGGAAATGAAGTGGATGTAAATGCGTTTACAGATCCGGCGGAGGCGAAAGAGTTCGTGGAACTGACGCATGTAGACGCCCTTGCGATCGCTTTCGGAACAGTGCACGGGGTATACAAAGGAGTTCCTGAACTGAAACTGGAACTGCTGGATAAGATACGCGCTCTGGTAGACATTCCGATCGTTATGCACGGCGGCTCCGGTCTCTCGGACGAAGATTTCCAAAATGCCGTTGCGCATGGAATCAGCAAGATCAACTTCTGCACCGGGTTATTCCTGAGCACTACCGAAGCGGCAAGAGCGGCGATAGAAGAACATAATAATAAAATGCAGCTCCCGGCGGTGCTGGGAGTGATCAACCAGGCGGCGAGAAAGGAGATCGCGCACTTGTTTGAGGTGTATAATACACAGCCCGTTGCTCTGGCGGATATTGCTCACAAATAATAGAGAGGTCATATATATGTGTAAGTATTTGATGGGAATAGACCGGGGGACGACGAATATCAAAGCGGCGGTCTATGATCTGGACGGAAAAGAGATAAAAGTCAGCAGCCGCCCCTGCGAAAAGGTTAAAAGTCCTGTCCGGGGATATGCTGAGCAGGATATGGAACAGATGTGGAGGGATGTTTCGGAAGCGGTCAGAATGCTCTGGGACGACGAAATCACACCGGACCAGATCGCCGCTGTTGGACTCGGCGGTCAGGGCGGCGGTATGTTCCTTATTGATGAATCAGGGGAACCTGTGAGAAAAGGCATAGTCTCTCTGGATACCCGTGTGGCCGAGGCTGCGCGGGTATGGCGGAGGGAAGGGAGTCACCGGCATTTTCTGGAACTGTGGAATGATGGAAACCCTACGGTACCCGCCGCGCTGCTGTACTGGATGAAAGAGTTTGAATATGAGAACTACAGCAGAGCGCGGTGGATCCTGCAGAGCAAGGACTGGATCAGATATAAACTGACGGGAGAGGCATACTATGAGACGACGGATGCGAGCAATGGTTTCCTTCTGGACGGAGAAGAGAGATACTGTCTGGATATTCTGGACAAATACGGTCTGGAAGAAGCGAAAGAAATGTTTCCGCCTCTGCTCCATCCGTGGGATCAGGCAGGATGTGTGACGGAGAAAGCGGCGGCGCAGACCGGTCTTAGGCCGGGGACGCCGGTGGCGGCAGGAGGACATGACGTGGCCATGGTCGCATTCGGCTCCGGCTGTATCAGAAGCGGACAGCTCACTACTGTGCTGGGGACATTCGGGCTCAATCTGCTCGTTATCGACCGGCCTCATATTATGCTGGAACGTTTTGCCAAGGTGGTCCTGTCAGGGTCAAAGGACTGTTATCTGATGATGAATGGCGGAAATACCGGTGGGGCGACAGAATGGTTCCTCGACACATTCTGCGGAGCAGAACAATTACTGGCGGAACAAAGCGCCAGAAACGTGTTTGAAATCGTTGAGGATGAAGTGCTCAAAGCCCCGCATGAAGGGCGGGGGGACGTCGTCTGTCATCCCTTTGTGGAGCCGCCTTTTACTATGGAGGGATGGGAGCATGCGCGTTTCGGACTGTTTGGCGTTACCGCGGACACAACGCGGCCCCAGATCATAAGGTCATTTTATGAAGGAGTTGCGATAGAGATGGCGCTGTCCCTGAGAACACTGGCGCAGGCAGTGGAGGAGATCGATCATATGAGACTGATCGGCGGAGGAGCGTCAAGCCGTCTGTGGGGGCAGATGTTTGCAGACACATGCAGACTTCCGGTCCAGATCATGGATATCAGGGAGGCCGGCTGTCGAGGAGCCGCTCTGAACGCAGGGATTGCCGCGGGGATCTATGCGGATCACGAAGACGTGGGAAGACTTGACGCTTCCGTAAAACATATATATGAGCCGCAGAAAGAGGGCGTGCGATATATGGCGGATAAGACAAAACAGTTTCTGGAACTGGGGAGACTCGTCCGCGGAACATGGAAATAATGACAGAAGGAGTGTTAGACATGGAGAATTACAGATATGACAATCATACGGTACTGATATTCGGGAAAGACAGTCATAAGAAAGTAGGAGAAGAAATCAGGAGGTATGGGAAAAAGGCGCTGATCGTATTTTACGGACAGCCTTACGAGAGACCGATCATCGACGATATCGAGAAGTCTCTGGGGGAAAACGACATTGCGTACGAAGAGTACACAGGGATAAAACCGAATCCGGAGATGAAGCCCGTGCTGAAAGGGATCAAAGTTGTAAAAGAAAAGAACATAGACTTTATCCTGGCGGTCGGCGGCGGCAGCGTCATCGATACTGCCAAGGGAATAGGCGCAGGCGCGCTTCATAAAGGAGAAGTGAGAAAACTCTGGACGGGAGAAGAGGAGCTGGAAGGAACGCTGCCCGTAGGCGTAGTAGTGACTTTTCCCGCGACAGGGAGCGAGTCGTCCAGCACCTCGACGATAACGGATGAGAAGGCGGGAGTAAAACTGGGCTTGGTAAATGATGCGATCCGTCCGGTGTTCGCCGTCCAGAATCCGGAGCTTACATATACGCTGCCCGCGTATCAGACTTTCTGCGGCATCACAGATATGATGAGCCACGCCATGGAGAGATATTTTTCCAGGACTCCGGATACGAATCTGGTGGACAGGATGGGCGAGGCGCTGATCAAGACCTGTATGAACGCGGCGACTGTTCTTCTGGAAGATCCGGAAAATTATGCCGCCCGGTCTGAGGTAATGCTGGCGGCAGCGCTTGCACATAACGATCTGCTCGGCTTTGGAAAAGAAGCCGACTGCGTGTCGCATGCCGTAGGCATGGCGATAAGCAGTTACAATGATACCGCGCACGGAGCTACTCTGTCGGTCATCACGCCGGCCTGGATGAAATATGTATATAAAGACAACCTGGAGCTGTTCGCTACATTTGCCGCCAATGTAATGGGCGTATACTTCGACGCAAATGATCCGGAGCGCACAGCCCGGGAAGGGATCTACAGGCTGGAACAGTTCTATAAAAGGATAGGAATGCCTACGAAACTAAGTGAAGTAGGAATCGATGGAAATGATGAAAAAGTGATGGATACACTTGTGGAAATGGCAGGCCTCCAGATGGGAAATACTGTGTGGGGATCGCTTGTAAAAGCTACGCCGGAGAACTGCCGGAATATATTGGAACTTGCAAAATGATCCTGCCGGCAGACCGCGTCAGGAACGCAGCTCCTGTTGTCTGCGTTTCTGGCGTTTTCTTGTCTGAGCTGTATTGTAGGAAGCGCGGCATTTGGCAGAACAGTACTCCGAACGGGCGTCTGTTGTGATGAAGTGCTTACCGCAGTGCTTACATGTGTGGACCGCTTTGTGAAGACCGGATGTGAACACGATAAACGCCAGCAGGATGCTGGGGAAGAGCCCGATCGCGATGGCTTCAAGTTCCGGCTCGTGTTCCGGCTCGTTGCGGAAGTACAGGCGGCAGTGTTCTACCCGTTTGAGCTTGCTCGTCCGGTTTACTGTAAATATGTTCAGGAAGTTCAGGAAGAACAGAGTGAGGCTGCACACTGGATAAGTGATCGCCTCTCCCAGTGCGATCTTGGTTGTCAAAAAGGTCTTCATGTACTCCGCCGAGTCGTTCTCATCCTGGAATGGCGCCGAGTAAATACTGTATTCTAACGGAAGGATAGCCTTTGTATCTTTCTCCAGTTCCCAGTCGGGCAGGCCGTATTTCTCTACAAACAGAGTTATGGCGTTGATGATCGCCGTTGCTTCCGGGTGTTCCCTGTCGGCAAAGAAATCAGGATATTTCCAGAAATTCTTCTCGTAGACAATATTGGCGTCGGCGATCCTGGACAGGAAAGTCATATAAGACTTACAGCCGATGATGACCTGAGAAGTGTCGATGACGTCCATGATGAGCGTGTCAATATCGTCGAGTGGATCTATTTTCTTCGTTATAGAATTTTTATGAGGTTCTATATACAAGTAGTTGTCATGTGTCTGCAGAACATATTTGGAAAATACAACAGATTCGCCACGAACATTTGAAAAATGTAAATCTACCATAATCATATCTCCTGTAGAAAAAGTAATAGTATTTCTTGAAATTATAGTACCATTATGGCGTGAAAAGGTCAATACTTGTTGGTTCCGCTCTCTAAAATTTTACAGACCGTATTCTGATCTATATTCCCTTCCATCGGCCGAAGGCCATGGCATTGAGCGCGTCTGCGCCGGTTATTTTAAGGAAATCATAAGATTTTCGTTTCCCCCTCTTAAAAAATCAATCTTATCATGTATACTATAGATGGACTTTTTCTCAGCGGCTTCGGCAGGAGAGAGACCAGATTGTTTAAGTGAGACGAAGGGGTGAGCAAAATGTACAATATACTTGTGTGTGACGACGACAGAGAAATCGTGGAGGCGATCGAGATATATCTCTCGCAGGAGGGCTATCATATCCTGAAAGCATATGACGGGATCGAAGCGCTCAGTATCCTGGAGAAAGAGCAGATCAATCTGCTTATAATAGATGTGATGATGCCCCGGCTTGACGGGATCCGCGCCACTTTGAAAATACGTGAGAAGAACAGCATACCGATCATCATCCTCTCGGCCAAATCCGAAGATGCGGATAAGATACTGGGCCTGAATGTGGGAGCGGACGATTATGTGACGAAACCATTCAGTCCGCTGGAGCTGGTGGCAAGAGTGAAATCGCAGCTCCGCAGATACAATCAGCTCGGAGGCTCTGCACAGGAAGAGCAGGAGAGGATCTACGAGGCGGGAGGTCTCAAGATCAACGACGATCTGAAAGAAGTGACCGTGGACGGAGAACCGGTGAAACTGACGCCGATCGAGTATAATATCCTGCTGCTCCTCATGAAGAATCAGGGCAGAGTGTTTTCTATCAGTCAGATTTATGAGTCGATCTGGAACGAGGAAGCCATCGGCGCAGATAATACGGTAGCCGTGCATATCCGCCATATCAGAGAGAAGATTGAGATCAATCCCAAGGATCCCAGATACTTGAAAGTAGTATGGGGAGTAGGTTATAAGATTGAGAAAGGAATGTAGAGAGACATATGAATCAATGGTACAGAAAGTCTTTGACGAAAGTGATCGTCCTGCTTGTCGGCATTGTGAGCGGTGCGGCATTTGCCGCGCCGCTTGGGGTGGCGCTGACATTTGCAGGCACGGTGAATCCGTCGGAGATCATGAACCTGGTAAACGAACCGTACGAGGAGTCGTCCGACTTTAACTCGGCGGTAGAGGGATCCATGGCTCAGACATTTGGAATGTTCAGGGTGAAAGACCTGATCGAGACGGATGGCACATATGATCCGAATAAAGAGATCGACATCCTGTCCTATACAGATCCCGGAGAGATCAGGAGCAGCGCGGATGCGCGCCTTGTATATACTCTGGGAGATCTGATCAGATGGAGCGAGGACTACAGTTCTTCCGGGGAAAGCGCTTATGATGAGAATGTGATTGTATGCCAGGACAATGAAGAGGATTATCATTATTACTATCTTAACGACTTTATTTCACTTTTTGAACGCGGGGAACTTACTGCCGAGTTTGACAATGAGTATCAGACACAGGCGGAATTTTTAAGAGAACTTGCCGATGGGGACACAGAGGCAGGGTTTAACGGCAGGATACGGATCCTGGATTCTGAAGGAAATGAACTGTTTACGGACTGCTGGAATTTCGGACCGGCTCTCCGGGAAAGCTATCCGCCTGCGGGCGCGGATGATCTGCTGGATGTTGTGAACAACACTCCGGAACTGAACGGAAAGCTGGCGGATATTTACGACCGTCTCTCGTTTGTTTTGAGCAGTATCTATAGTGATTACACCACTTATGAAAATGGATGGGAGTATCTGGAAGAGGGAAACACCAATTTTACTTACCTCTATGTCGACCGGGAGAAAAAGCAGGTGTTGACGAATAAAGCGGAATATGAAGACTATGCCAAAGCCGCAGAGAATATCAGGGAAATGAAAGCGGGGGATTCCGTAAAATATATGATCGTCAATCCCAGGCTGAAAGATTTTGAGACAAATATGAATCTTACGGCATCCGGAGAGTGGAATATGGTAAGATCCTATGAAACCCGCAGCGATTCGGAAAACGTTCTGGCGGTGGCTGTTGATATATCGTACCCGATAGAAGATCAGTTTTATGAAGGGAGCGCCAATTATAACCAGAACATACCGTTCCTGAGAGGCGCGTTGTTCCTGTTTATAGCCGGCAGCATACTTTTTACCGTTTCGGCGGTGTGGCTGGCGGTGACGGCGGGGAAAAAACCTGGCGACGAGAAACTGTACCTGACGGCCTTCGATCACTGGAAGACAGAAATATCAGCGGCGCTGGTTATCGGCCTGTGGGGACTTATAACGTGCGTCTGCCTGGGACTGGGAACGACCTTTGGCAGAAGCTGGACGGATATCTCGTCGGCGGTCGAATACTATGGCTCGGATATAATCCCGGTGGCATACTCTACGTTATTCACAAATGCGATCAATATGTACGAACTGGCAGGGGTATTCTTCTACGGTCTGTTTACTTTTCTCTGCTTTTTCGCCGGATATGTAAGCCTGGTGCGCAGGATCAAGGCAAAGATCGTGTGGAAGGGAAGCCTGCTCTATGCGCTGATCTCCTTCTCGGGACGCGTGTGGAAGAAAAGGTCAGTGACCTGGAAGACAGGATTGTCGGTGCTTGGATTCCTTTTCGTTCAGTGGCTTGCGATCCTGTTCCGAACCTTTCCGCTGGTCCTGCTGGCGTTAGCGGCGGATCTGGCGGTGATATGGATCGTGCTGAACAGTGCGATCGCGAAGAGCAGGATCGCAAAAGGCATCGAAGAGATTGCAGGCGGCAATCTGGAATACCGCATCGATCTGAAATGGCTGCGCGGAGAAGAACGTGATATTGCGGAGAAGGTCAACAATATAGGAAGTGGTCTCAACAAAGCTGTAGATGAAGCCATGAGAAACGAGCGGCTGAAAACTGATCTCATCACAAACGTATCCCACGATATTAAGACGCCGCTTACGTCGATCATCAATTATGTGGATATTCTGAAGCGTTCCAATATCGCAGATGAAAAGATACAGGGTTATCTTGATATCCTGGAGGCTAAAGCTCAGCGTCTGAAAACACTGACAGAAGATGTGGTGGAGGCGTCTAAGGTGAGCAGCGGAAATATCACACTGGAATGCATGGATATGGATCTCAGGGAACTGGTGCAGCAGACAGAGGGAGAACTGGCGGAGAAATTCGCCGCGCGCAGACTTACTATGGTACTTAATATTCCCGAGGAACCTGCAGTCATACATGTGGACGGCAGACGGATGTGGCGGGTGCTGGAAAACGTGTTCGGAAATGCGGCGAAATATGCGATGCCCGGGACAAGAGTCTATGCAGATATTATCCTGACAGAAGATGTGGTGGACTTTTCACTGAAAAACGTGTCTGAACAGCAGCTTAATATTACAGCGGATGAGCTGACCGAACGATTTATCCGGGGCGACATTTCGAGAAGTACAGAAGGAAGCGGACTCGGGCTTTCCATCGCCAAGAGCCTTGTCGCCATGCAGGGCGGAGAGTTCGAGCTGTATCTGGACGGAGATCTGTTCCGTGTAAATATCCGGTTTGCCCGGGTGCGATAAACAGCTGAGATAAAGGAAGGAAATTATTGCAAAAGTGCCTCTCAGATGATACGATAAAATCAGTTTATGAAGGAGAAAGAACTCTCTGAGGAGAGAGGAGAGGTGACTTAGGATGAGCCAGGGGGAAGACAGAAGAAGAGAGAGACCGCGGTCGCTCAGCCGTGAGGAAAGAATGCGCCGTAAGAGGGAACGTCTGAAACGCAGGAGGCGGATCGCCATTGCCGCTCTGTGCGGCGCCGTGCTCGTACTGATATTGATCATTGTGGGAATCGTGACGTTGGTGCGTAATCTGATATCCGGCGGCGACGAAAGTAACAGTGGAAAGAAAGCCGGTCAGGCATCTGACCTTACGATCGAGGAACAGCAGGCGCAGGAAGAGGAAAAAGAGACGGAACCGGTATCTATTACGATCAGCGCCGCAGGCGACTGTACGCTCGGAACGGACGAATACTTTAACGCGAGTACAAGTTTGAACGCATTCTATAACAGCAATGGAGCGGAATATTTCTTACGGAATGTTAAGCCCATTTTTGAGGCGGATGACCTTACTATTGTAAATATGGAGGGAACGCTGACTGAAGAAACGACACGTCAGGATAAGACATATGCGTTTAAGGCTCCGGCTGAGTATGCGCAGATACTGACTTCCGGCAGCGTGGAGGCGGCCAATCTCGCCAACAACCACAGTCAGGATTACGGAGAGAAAAGCTATACAGATACGATAGAAGCGTTGGACGCCGCAGGCATCACCAACTTCGGATACGATCGAACTGCCGTTGTGGATGTAAACGGTGTGAAAGTCGGACTGGTGGGAACCTATGAGCTGGCGGACGGCATGGGCTGTGAGGACGGGATGATCGCCAACATCAAAGCGGTGGAAGAACAGGGCGCGCAGGTCGTCATCGTAAGTTTCCACTGGGGACTTGAGAAAGAAAATTATCCGACGGAGAACCAGGTGAATCTGGCCCACTCTGCAATCGACAACGGTGCAGACCTTGTCCTGGGACACCATCCCCATGTGCTTGAAGGGATTGAAGTGTACAACGGCAAGAATATCGTGTACAGTCTCGGAAACTTCTGCTTTGGCGGTAACAGCAACCCGTCGGATAAAGACACGATGATATTCCAGCAGACGTTTACCGTGCAGAATGGAGAGCTGGCCGAGGATAATGTGACGAATATTATCCCGTGCCGCATATCTTCAGATCCATCGTACAATAACTATCAGCCCACGCCGCTTGAGGGCGACGAGGCGGAGCGTGTGCTCGGAAGGATCGAAGAGTACAGCAGCGGCCTGTGAAAAGATAAGACGGGGCGTGTCTGAGAATTCGCAGGCGTGCCTGCAGTATGAAAGAATAAAATAAAAGAACTCGGAAAAATCTCAGGATATGGACCATCCTGAGATTTTTTTTGCGTGGATAATCCATAAGGTTGGCGTGATACTCTATCCATCACAAAAAACAGATGTGGTATCGTAAATTTAACCCGAATATCTGAAAAAAGCAAAGGAGGGGTATCGTGAATACAGAGGAATTACGGGAAGTTGCCAGAAAACTCAGGCTCACTGCCGTTGAGATGGTTTACAAAGGAGGAGACGGACATCCGGGACCGGCTCTGTCGATCGCAGATATCGTTACTGTTTTATATTTCGATAAAATGCGCATCCGGCCGGAGGAACCGCAATGGGAAGACAGGGACCGATTTGTGCTCTCCAAGGGGCATGCATGCCCGGTTTATTATGCAGCTCTTTCGGAACGCGGATACTTTGGAGACAAAGTCGAAGATTTCAGGCTGCGGGGGCTTGGCAGTACGTTTCAGGGCCATCCCGTCATGAATAAGACAAAAGGGGTAGACATGACATCCGGTTCGCTCGGCAATGGCATCGCCATTGGCGCTGGGATGGCGCTGGCGGGCAGACACGAAGGAAAGGATTATGATGTGTTCGTCATTGCTGGCGATGGGGAGCTGCAGGAGGGCGTGTGCTGGGAAGGAATAAATACAGCAGCGGCCCATCACCTGAATCATCTGATCGTGTTTGCCGACAGGAATGGATGGCAGAGCGGCGGCACAGTAGAAGATACGATCGGATCGAATAATATAGCGGAGCGTTTTGAGGCTTTCGGCTGGCATACTCAGGAGATTGACGGCCATGACATAGATGCGGTTAAAAATGCAGTGGATATGGCCAGGCGGGAGAGTGAGAGACCGAGTGCGATCGTATGCGACTGTGTGAAAGGAAAAGGCGTGCCGTATATGGAGAATAATAACGCATGGCATAAGGGCGTGCCGACAGACGCGCAATGGGCCGAGGCAGAAAAAGCTCTGGGAGGTGAGCAATAATGGCAGGATATAAGGGAACAAGAGAGGCTTTCGCACAGGCGCTTCTGGATCTGGCGAAAGAAGACCACAGGGTAGTATTTGTATCGCCGGATTCATTAAAAGCAATGCGGTCTACCAAATTTGCAGAGCTGTATCCGGAAAACTATATCGAAGTGGGAATCGCAGAGCAGGGGGCGGTAGACACGGCTGCCGGCCTGGCTGCGTCCGGTCTGGTGCCGTTTGTAGGTACCTATGCGGGATTTCTTACTATGCGCGCCTGCGAACAGATGAGGACCTTTGTGGCATATCCGAATCTGGGAGTAAAATTCGTAGGTATCAACGCCGGTCTTCTGGGCGGAGAGCGGGAAGGCGTAACACATCAGTTCTATGAAGATCTTGGCATTGTATCCAGTATACCGGGCATTACGATCTTCACGCCCGCCGATGGGAATCAGACTTATCATGCAGTGAGAGCCGCCTATGAGATGGAAGGCCCGGTATATGTGCGCGCGGGAAGCGGACGCGAACCGGACGTCTATAAAAAAGACGATCTGTTTTCAGGGGAAGGAGTTACTATATGGAAAGAGTATGGACATGACGTCCTTTTGCTATCCAGCGGCTTTGTTCTGGACCGCGTCCTGGAAGCCGCGGAGATACTGAGGGAAGAAGGAGTGGGCGTCACGGCGGCGGATATCAATATTCTGTATGGAAAGAATGACTCCAGGATCATAGAGGAGATGGGGAAAGCAAAAACAATAGTAACGGTAGAAGACCACAACATCAACGGCGGACTTGGATCGTATATCAGCCGGCTTGTAACAGAAAATGATCCGAAATATGTGACGAGAATCGCCCTTACGTCTTTCGGAGAGTCAGGACCGGCGAAAGAACTTGCGGATCACTACGGATTCAGTCCCGCCGCCATTGCGGAAAAGGCAAAGAATACAGCGGAAAGGGGATGGAGATCATGAGCAGGATCACAGTCAGCGTTATCGGAGCGGGCGGAAAGATGGGAACAAGGACAAGCAATAATCTTGCAAAATGCCCGGAAAGATTTGAATTACTTCTGTCGGAGGCATCCGATGAGGGCCTCGCAAGTATAAGAGAGCGGGGGTATGAGCCTGTTCCGGCAAAGGAAGCGTTGAAGCGGGCGGATGTAGTCGTATTTGCAGTGCCCGATACACTGATCAGGGAGCTGTCTGAGATCTATGTGCCCCAGCTGCGCCCCGGAGCAGGATTTATCATCCTTGATCCGGCGGCGGCCGTGGCCAGAGAGCTGACGCTCAGGGACGACTGTACGTTTGCGGTGGCGCATCCGTGCCATCCGTCGTATTTTCTTGACCAGGATACATATGAGGCGCGTCAGGACCGATTTGGAGGCTGCGGCGGGAAACAGGATATCGTGATGTCCAGGATACAGGGAGAAGAAAAATGCTTTGAACAATGTGTGGAAGTGGCGAAGCAGATGTATGCGCCTGTGGAACATGCCTATGTGATGACGTCTGAGCAGATCGCTTTTCTGGAGCCTACGCTTGTGGAACTTCTGGGCGCCACATGCCTGTACGCCATGGCTGAGACGGTGGACGAGGCAGTGCGCAGAGGGATACAGCGTGAAGCAGCGGTCTCGTTCCTGACAGGACACATCTATAATTTATCAGCGAATTTCCTCGGATATATCCCGGGTAATCCTCCGGTGTCAGACGCGTGCAAGGTGGCGATCGGCCTTGGCAGCCGCCTCGTTATGCGGGAAGACTGGAAGCAGATATGGAGGGACGATGTGCTCGAGAAAGTGATCGCTACCATGCTGCATCCCGATAATCCCCAGATATAGAGAAAAGATCAGGAGGGACAAAATGAAAATAGTAGTATTAGACGGGTATACGTTGAATCCGGGGGATCTTAGCTGGAGCGAACTGGAGAAGTCGGGAGAGTGTACGGTTTATGACAGGACGCCCATTGAGGATACAGATGAGATCGCCGCCAGGATCGGGAGCGCCCAGATTGTATTTACAAATAAAACACCGATTACAGCAGCAGTTCTGGAGCGCTGCCCGAACATAGAATATATCGGGGTGCTGGCCACCGGGTACAATGTGGTCGATATAAAAAAGGCTGCAAAGCTTGGGATTACAGTGACAAATATCCCGACTTATGGCACGGCGGCGGTGGGCCAGTTCGCGATCGCGCTTCTGCTCGAGATATGCCATCATATAGGCAGTCACGACAAAGCTGTACACGAGGGACGCTGGGAGCACAACGCGGACTGGTGTTTCTGGGATTATCCGCTCATAGAGCTTGCCGGAAAAACGACAGGCATCATCGGCTATGGACGGATCGGCCAGACGACGGGCCGGATCGCCCAGGCGCTGGGAATGAACGTACTTGCATATGACAAGGTGCAGGATCCGGCTCTTGAGAGTGAGACATGCAGATACACTGAGCTTGACGAACTCTTTGCCGTCTCAGATGTCATCGCGCTTCACTGTCCGCTGTTTCCCGGGACAAAAGAGATCATCAACAGGAGCTCTATCGCTAAGATGAAAGACGGCGTGATCATCATTAATAATTCCAGAGGTCCGCTTATACAGGAACAGGATCTGGCAGATGCGCTTAATTCGGGGAAAGTTGCGGCAGCCGGACTCGATGTGGTATCTACAGAACCTATCCGGGGAGATAATCCACTCCTCGGCGCAAAGAATTGCATCATAACGCCGCATATTTCGTGGGCTCCGAAAGAATCAAGGCAGAGACTGATGGATATCGCTGTAAATAATCTCCGGGCATTTCTGGAGGGAGATCCTGTAAACGAGGTGAAGGCAATATGATAAAGGTATATGATCTGCGGATCAATGGTCTGGAGGATCCTGTGGGGGTTGACGGAACGGTGAAGTTAAGCTGGAAAATACAGTCGGATCGCAGGAATGTCAGGCAGAGATCGTATGAGATACAGATGGCCGCAGATGACAGATTCGAGATCCTGCTCTATGACAGCGGGCCGGTGGCAAGCGACAGATCCGTGTATGTCGGAGTGAATGGAATACCGCTCCGGTCGACATCCAGATATCATATCCGCGTACGCGTGACAACGTCTGAAAATGAACAGAGCAAATGGGAGAAAGGCTGTTTTGTTACAGCCTTTTTGCATCATGGCGAATGGAAAGGCCGATTCATTACTCCTGAAAAAGAGAGCGACCGGGACGAAAGCCGGGGGTATTATCTGAGGAAAACGGTAAATATAGAAAAAAGAGTAAAAGAAGCGTATGCTTTCACTACAGCGCTGGGATTATATCATTTTTATATAAACGGTGAAAAGATCGGGGAAGATGAATTCACTCCGGGATGGACTTCATATAACAGGCATCTGCTGTATCAGTGCTATGACGTCACTGGCAGGATCAGGCAGGGAGAAAATGTGATTGGAGCCCTGCTGGGGGCCGGATGGTATAAAGGAGACATGGGTTCGGCGAGAACAAGAAATCATTACGGAGATCGAAATGCATTCTCCTGTCAGATCGTCCTTAGATTTGAAGATGACAGCACAGAAACTTATCTCTCTGATCCGTCATGGGAATGGAGAGAAAGTCCGGTGATTTTCTCTGAGATCTATGACGGGGAGATCTATGACGCTCGTATGGAATGCAGGGGCTGGAATGAACCGGGAGGATCTGACGGGCACTGGCAAGACGTCGATATTATCAACTTTAGGGTAAGCGCTCTCGCCGCTCAGAGCGGCTGTAAAGTGAAGATGAATGAAAGAATCCCGGCAAAGAGGATATTTCGGACCGCAAAAGGCGAAACAGTGGTCGATTTCGGGCAGAATCTGGCAGGCTGGGTTGAATTCAGAGTCAAAGGAGCGCCGGGAGAACGCGCGGCCATTCGCTGTTTTGAGACGCTGGATAAAGAAGGCAATGCATATTTTGATAATCTGCGTACGGCAAAGGCAGCCGTCACGTATATCTGTGGTGGAAAAGAGGCTGTATACCATCCGAATTTTACCTATCAGGGTTTCCGCTATGCGCTGATAACCGACTGGCCGGGAGAACCGGAAACAGACGATTTTACGGCCTGTGCAGTCTACTCGGATATGAGGCGCACGGGATATTTTGTCTGCTCGAACAGTGACATAAATCAGCTTCATCATAATATCCTATGGGGAATGAAAAGCAATTTCCTGGATATCCCGACAGACTGCCCTCAGCGTGACGAACGTCTGGGGTGGACAGGGGACGCTCAGATCTTCAGCAGGACAGCGTCGTATCTGATGGAAACAGATCTCTTTTACCGGAAATGGCTCAGAGATGTTGCGGTGGAACAAACAGAAGAAGGCGGTGTTCCGCATGTAGTTCCGGATGTATGGACAGGGAAAAATGTAGAAGGAAAGATTTTTGAACGGGGAACTCACTCGGCAGCAGGGTGGGCCGATGCCGCCGTCATTATACCGTGGACGCTGTATCAGATGTACGGCGATGAGGATGTGATCGAAGAGCAGTATGAAAGTATGAAGGCATGGATCGACTTTATGACGGCACACGCGAAAGATTATGTGTGGAAATTCAAGATGCAGTTTGGGGACTGGGTGGCGCTGGATGCGGAAGAAGGCAGTTATTATGGAGCGACACCGCTGGAACTGACAAACATGGCATATTATGCATTCTCCGCGGGGCTGTTTGCAAAGATGGCCGGAATCCTGGGAAGGAACGACGACGAGGAGAAATATGGGAAACTGCATGAAGAAATAAGGCATGCGTACCAAAAGCGTTACGTGGCAGAAGACGGACATCTTAAGGTACAGACGCAGACTGCGCAGATCCTGAGCCTGCATTTTCATCTGATTCCGGAAGAGCACCGCAGCACAGTAACGGGCGATCTGCTGCATCTTCTGGATAAGGAAGACGGGCATCTTGTCACCGGGTTTATGGGTACTCCTTATTTCTTGCAGGTATTGAGCGATAACGGCCATGCGAAAGAGGCGTACGATCTGCTTCTGAAAGATGATTTTCCAAGCTGGCTGTACCAGGTAAAACAGGGAGCGACTACAGTGTGGGAACACTGGGACGGGATCAGACCCGACGGGAGCATGTGGAGTCCGGCCATGAACTCGTTTAATCACTATGCCTACGGCGCAGTCGGCGAATGGCTGTACCGGTCGCTGGCCGGGATTGACTGTGAAGAGCAGGGCGCCGGATTCCATAAGATCCTTCTTGCGCCCCGCGTGAGCGACAGGCTCTGTTTTGCGGAAGCGGCATATGAAAGTGTTTATGGAAGGATCGTGTCGAGATGGGAACGAGAAGGAAACGATATCCGGTATCATTTCGAGATCCCATGCGGCGCCGGGGCGGTGATCCGTCTGTACCGGGCGGGAGATGTGGAGGAAACAGACGGGCTTGTGTTCTGTGAAGAAGAGATAGGAGGGGAGACGGCGCGCACAGCTCTGGCCGGCTCGGGAAATTATACGGTAAGATACCGGATTTGATTGGATATTTAATATCGGGGGTAAGATTATCCATGTGCATATAAAGACGGGAATGATAACATAAATACAACAGAACAATTTAGAAAAAGGAGGAAGATTATGAAGAAAAAAGTGGTGTCCGTGTTATTGAGCGTACTGATGGTGACAGGACTGACAGCAGGATGCGGCGGAACAGGCGGGACAGACGGAAACGGCGGAGGAGGCTCATCAGAGGAGACAAGAGAATTATCTCTTCTTGTTGATACGACAAATGCGGCTAACGAAGGTTTCCTTGCCATTGTAGATCTCGCCGAGGAAGAGCTTAACATGACCATCAACGTTGAGACGAGACCGACGAGTACGGAGGGCGACAATGTAGTAAAGACAAGACTGGCATCAGGCGATATGGCGGATCTTTGCGTGTATAATTCAGGAGCGCTCTTGAACGCCATCAATCCGTCGGAATACTTTATTGATCTGTCCGATCAGGAATTTATGGACCGTGTGGATGATCTGTACAAAGAGGCCGTGTCTGTAGACGACGCAGTGTACGGAATACCTTTTGCCACATCAAGAGGCGAGGCCGTGCTCTATAATAAGGAGATGTACGAAAAATATAACCTGGAGATCCCGAAGACATGGGACGAGTTCATCGCAAACTGCGATGTGCTCCAGGAGGCTGGAGAAACGGCAGTGTTAGGGACGTTTGCCGACTCGTGGACCGCGCAGATCGTCTTCCTGGGAGACGCCTACAATCTGCTGACCGCAGTGCCGGACTTTCCGGAACAGTTTGACGCGGGCGAGGTAAAATGGGCCACAACTCCTGAAGGTCTCAGAAGTTTTGAAAAGCTGGAAGATACGACGCCTTATTACAACGAGGACTATCTTTCCATGACATACGATGAAGGCTGCGATGTTATGGTAAATGGCGGCGCAGGCCACTGGTTTATCATGTCGAATGCCCTTTCGGCTATGTACAGCCTGTATGAGGACATGGATATGGTAAATAATCTGGGTATGTTTGCGATCCCGGGAGATGACGCTGATGTAAACGGCATAACGATGTGGTATCCGGTTGCCGTCTATGGAAATAAGAACAGTGATAACCAGGAAGCAATTCTTGATTTTATGGAATTCTACATTTCGGAAAAAGCGCTCGATGCATACTGTGAAGCGACACTTCCGGACGGACCTTTCTGCGTGAAAGACTATGAAATCCCCGTGGAGGCATATGCAGCGGTAGGCGATATACAGGCTTATATCGACTCGGGTAATTATGAACCTGCGCTGGAATATATCAGTCAGGTGAAAGGCGCGGACTGTCCGGCGATCTGTCAGGAACTGGCTTCCGGTCAGACGACAGCGGCAGAAGCTGCAGCAAAATATGACGAGGACTGTGCGAAAGCAGCTACCCAGTTAGGACTCGACTGGTAATTCTGTATAAGATGAAATGGAGGCGGCAGGTATGGATCGCAAAAAAATATACTCGAATTGGTTTATGGCGCCGGCAATGGTGATCTTTACTATATTTTTTCTCGTACCGACAGTGATCTCGCTGTTTTTCAGTCTGACGGTATGGAACTTTGACAGCTTTACCTTTTGCGGGCTGGATAACTACAGGACTTTCTTTTCAGATGAGTCTCTGTACAATTCTATCATCAATACATTGATATATGCGGTCCTTACCTGTGTGCTGAAACTGGTCCTTGCATTCTTCCTTGCAGTATTTCTCACAAGCAGGATCAGGACAAAGAATTTTCTCAGATCCGTTGTATTCTTCCCGAATCTGATCAGTACCGTGGCGGTAGGTATCACGTTTTCGGCATTGATGCACCCGACGAAAGGGCTTATCAATCAGGTCGTCGAAGCGCTGGGAGGAAACGCCGTGGACTGGCTGGGAAATACGGATATCGCTCTCTACTCGGTGATCCTGACAGATGTATGGAAAGGCGTGGGAGTGGCAACTGTCATATTCATAGCCGGTATGCAGTCCATCGACAAGACTTTTTATGAAGCGGCGTCGATCGATGGGGCCTCGGCATGGCAGAGGCTGAAGTCTATCACTATGCCGCTCTCCAGGCCGGCGATGAATTCGGTTATCATCCTGTCTTTTATAGGAGGGCTGCGCACGTTCGACCTTATCTGGGCCATGACCGGAGGAGGCCCCGGATATGCGACGGAAGTTATGGCTTCCACTGTGTACAAGCAGTATGCGGCAGGGTATTATGGCTTGTCGACCGCAGGCAACGTTATCATGTTCGTACTGATCGCGGTACTGGCGTTCCCGCTTCAGAAATTCCTGCTCAGCAAGGAGGTGGATTAGTATGCGGAAGAGAAAGAAACTGTATCTGATCGGAGATATCACAGGCGTTCTCGCTGCTTTTGTGATATTTATAATCCCGTTCCTCTTTATGCTGACAAATTCACTCAAAGAGAGAAAAGATGCGAATCTGTTAAGCCTGAGCTGGCCGGAGACGCTTCGGTGGGAAAACTTTGTCGAAGTATTCCAGGCCAATAATTATCAGATCGTCACCGCATTTAAAAACAGTATCATCCTTGTGATAGGATCTGTGATACTCCTTATCATAACCGGTTCTATGTGCGGCTATATTATACAGAGAAGAAGCGACAGGACGACCGGGGTTGTGAACGCCCTTATCATGACCGGACTGATGGTGCCGGCGGCGATACTGCCGACCATATGGGTGCTGCAAAGGCTCGGTCTGTATAAGACGATGGCGGGAATGATCCTCATTGAGGTGGCGCTGAATCTTCCGTTTACGATCATGCTGTACAGAGGGTTTATGAACTCTATTCCGCTGGAACTGGAAGAGGCGGGATACATAGACGGCTGTTCGCGGTGGAAGCTGTATACCAAGATTGTCTTTCCACTGTTAAAGCCGGTGACTTCAACGGTTATAGTTATCAAGGCGGTTACTGTGTTTAACGATTTTACGAATCCGCTCTATTTTCTGCCGGGAGCAGAGAATGCGACAGTGCAGCTTACACTGTATAATTTCATGGGACAGTTTGAAAGTTCATATAATCTGCTGTTCGCCGATGTGATCCTGATCACGATCCCGATGCTCATTTTATTTATTTTCTTTAACAAGCGGATCGTCGACGGTATGGTGGCAGGAGCTGTGAAGGGATAAGATCATAGACAGGATGCTCTGGATCCGGAAAAGGAAAACAGGGCATCCCTTTTCTGTATTGTGGTACTGCTACTTGTGCTATAATACAGTGATCGAGTTTAAACACGAGGTGGGAACAGGTATGAAATTTCAGAAAAAGATCATTATGGTCTATATGATATTTTCGATTATCGTCACGGGGGTTTTCGGAACTGTTTATTACATCATGAATATAAGGCAGTACAGGGTGAGGGAATACGATGATATCCGCGCCATATCTGATGTGAAGATGGAAAAGATGGAAGACTTGTTCGAGGGAATGTCTTCGGTCATCACATATTTTCTGTCGGACGTCAGTGTCCTGGAGGCTCTGCAGGAATTCAGCCGCCTGGACGCGGACAGCTACGAGGAACTGTACTATGACGATGCGGTATCTACGATACGCATCAAACTGTCGACATATTATCTCATCAATGAATATTACAGAGTCGTTGTCTTTAATAAAAAAGGAAATGTCCTTTCCAATACGAATTATGCCGGTACGGCTCTTGATGAAAACGCATCCTATGTCTCCTATCCGTGGAAAGATAAAGTGAGCGGTAAAGGAGGGCGGGACGTGATCCTCGGCCTCCATACAGACGACTGGGGAAAACAGGAACATGTGGAAGTGCTCTCCGTCGTCAAAGAGATCCAGGGAATGGATATGGGATACATAGAAGTCCAGCAGGATAAATCAACGATAGATGAAATGCTGTCAGACAGTGAAGAGAAAAACAGATACATCTTCCTGTCAGGAGATGGGGAGGTCATCTACACAAATGACGAGACGCTGGACGCCGCATATATATACGATCAGATGGAAGAAGGGGGCTCGGATATCGCGGAGATCCGCACGGAAGAGGACAGCACGCTGCTGTGCCTGAAGAAATATTCCGATACACAGGATATGATCCTCCTGACTCTTACTGATACGGACGTCAATATGCGGGCCATGAGAGAAGTGCTCCCTGTGAGCATTGTCATCCTGCTTGGAGCGCTGACACTGTCGCTGAGTTATATCTACCTTACTTCACGACAGCTTACCCGCCCGATCAGACAGCTGCAGAAGTTCATGGAGACTACCCGACTCGACAATATGAATGCAGAGATACCTGAAAAGATATCAAACGATGAGATCGAATCCCTCTATATCTCGTATCGGGACGTCCTGGAGCGCCTGAGACAGTCCATGGTAAATGAAAAGAGGATGTCGCTTCTGCAGCTCCAGGCGCAGTTTGATCTTCTGCAGGCTCAGGTGAACCCGCATTTTATTTACAATGTACTGAATGTGATCTCTAACAGGGGCATCATGTCTGACGACGAAGTCATCTGCGAGATCTGCGGAGAACTGGCTGCTATGCTGCGGTACGCCACGAACACTAAAGAGAAATATGCAACTGTCAAAGATGAGATCCAGTACATGGATCAGTATCTGCATCTTCTCAAATACCGATATGATTACAGATTGTCATATTCGATCAACATCGACGAGAGGCTCTATAAAAAGATCCTGCCGAAGATCGTACTTCAGCAGATTGTAGAAAATGCGGTCTGGCATGGATATGAGAAGTCAAAAGACAGGATAGAGATTGAAGTCCGGGGCTGGAAGGAAGAGACGGGATGGTACCTTCGGATACATGACAACGGATGTGGGATAAGCGCTGAAAAGCAGAGGGAACTTGATGGACAGATGGAATCTGTAAGGAAAAAACTGACAAGAGACAGGACTAATGTAGAACTGGAAATAGGAGGAATGGGGCTTGTCAATACATATGCGCGTCTGTATCTTTTGTATGACGGTGATCTGATATTTGAGATCATGTCCGAAAACGGGACTGACGTGGTGATCGGAGTGAAAGGAGCAGGCGAAGATGTTTAGAATACTTGTAGTGGACGACGAACCGACAGGGCTGAACCATGTTTGTATGATTCTGCAGAAGAAGTGTCCGCAGTATGAGATCGCAGCCGTTGCAGAGAACGGGGAACAGGCACTTGAACTTATCCGGGAAAAGAGGCCGGATATACTCATTACTGATATCAAGATGCCTGTGATGGACGGGATACAGCTTATCAGTGAGGTAAAGAAGGAGTTCCCGGAGATTCTGTCGGTGATCGTGAGCGGTTACTCGGACTTTGAATACGCGAAGGACGCCATCAGATCCGGCGTGTGCGACTATATTTTAAAACCGGTTGTGCCATCGGATATGCAAAGACTGATGGAACAGCTTGAAATGAGGTTGGAGAGTCACTATTATCTGAAAAGGAACGAGATACTCCGCACTCTGTGCAACAGCCAGGAACTGGAGGATAAGGGCAGCCTGAAAAAATATTTTCCGGCAGGGCACTACTATGCGGCTTTGTTTCGCCAGAACGGCCTGCCGAGGCGGTTCTCCAAGAGTAACGGCGTGGAGATATTCTCTACGGAGGACGAGCAGTTTTATATTTACGGAAGAGATGAAAAAGAGTCGCTCTATCTGTATCCGGCAAAGCTGCTGATCCACGGAGACTTTGTGCAGACGGCGGAACGGATATTTTCAAAGGAACAGGAAAAAGGGGCATATGTCACAGGAGTGATCTGCGGGAAAGCATTTACCCTGGAGCGTCTGCCTGAGATCGCGGGGAAACTATACCGAAAACTGGATGAATCTATCGTCATAGGAGAGAGCCATCTTGTAAATATCGCGGACAGAAAAGCGGAATCAGAGCATAATGAAAAGGAGCAGAAGCAGCTGGAGCATATCGAATACCTCATCCGCTATAAGGAGAGTTCAAAGCTGCTGAAAGAAATACACAGGCTTTTCCTCATATGGGGGGAGAAGAAAAACAGTCAGATGCACGTAGAGGCGGAAATAAAATATCTGTTCCGTATGCTTCAAAATACTTATGCTAAGACGCAGGAACTCTCGGAGATAGATTTTATGATCGACGATGTATTCTACAATGTGTCTGATATGAGTGAACTCGAAGAGAGCATAAAAGAATTGATCAGACAACATATCCCGGAATCAGGAGCTGAAAATATAGGAAACAAGGAACAGTTGTTCTCGTCTATTCTTTCTTATCTGAATGCGCATATCAGCGACGCCGTCTCACTGGGCGATGTCTGCAGGGAATTCGGCGTATCGCAGACTTCTCTCAGCCGTATGTTCCGGACATACAGAAATACTTCTTTCAGCAACTATCTTACGAATATACGAATAGAAAAAGCGAAAGAGATCATGAGAAATGCGCCGGACAGCTATGTCAGGGATATCGCCGAACGATGCGGATACGGAGATCAGTTTTATTTCAGCAGGATATTCCGATCAGTGACGGGCGTATGCCCTAAGGAGTATATAGAACAGTTAGGGGTGAAAAAATGAAGAACCTGATGGCTCCGGCTGTCCGGCCGGGAGCCGTCAGGCTGTCTGCTTAATTATCTTCAAGAAGCGCGCATGCCAGATCTTCGTCGGTCATGAGAACATTGATGTAATGGCCCTGGATCGCGGCTTTTGTAATGTACTTCTTATTGCGGCCGTATGCAACGGCGATGCAATAGGGGATACGGTGCAGTTCGTCAAGAGATATGGCGATCGTCCGATCCTGAATATCGGCGTTGCACAGATTGCCGCTGTAATCGATAAAGTTTCCGCAGATGTCGCCCACTGCTTTTTTGTTGCGGAGTTCATCTTTATCTGAAACAAAACTGTACCACGTATCGCTTGTACTCGGCAAAAGCGCTTCCAGAAGTCCAAGTCCGACGATCGCAATATCGAGGTTGCCTAATTCCTGAAAATGCCGTTTATTGAACGGCTCTTCCAACAGCAGATCCCGCAGTACCTTTGTGTGGACCAGCAGGGGGACGTGCATGGCGTGGGGCGTGCCGCCCAGCCGTTTCGCCAGTTCGATCGCAAGTACAGAAGAGCAGTTGCTTATCTGATGACTGGCGTCCCCGCACATTTGAAAGACGTCTATGTGGTGCTCGCGGATGGGCGACATCTGATGGAGGATACTTTCAATCGTCGTTCCGGCAGATATGCCGATGCGTACTTTCTGGGGGAGTATATCTTTCAGGTAATTGAACACGGATTCACCGATCGCTTTTGCTATCAGATCATTACTGCTCTTTGCGCTCACGACAGAGACATATTTTAATCCGTACTTGTCTGACAGCTTTTTCTCAAGGTCATACTGATAGGCTGAGGTGTTCTTTATATGTATCGATACGATACCTTCTTCAATACAGCTTTTCAGGATTCTTGAAACAGTTGCCCTGGAAATGCTGAGCTTTTCTGCAATCTCCTGCTGAGACAGATTCTGCCTGTAATATAAGTTTGCAATCTGAACTTTTGTATCTAATTGGTTTGAAGATATAGCTGTCACGCATTTACCCTCTCTTTACTGATTTTATGGTGCTATTATAGCATAACGCGCAAAAAATGGAAATAATTGGAAATTTAAGCGTTGGGATCGATCAGTATTTTGATCGCCTCCTGCCTCCTTAATAGCTGGAATCCGTTTTCAATCTCAGATAAAGGCAGTCTGTGCGTAACAAGACTGGCAAGATCGAGTTTGCCGATGGAGGCGAGGTTTATTACATTTCGCCAGGACGTCGTATTATATCCCATGTGCCCCATTACATCTACGGATTTAACATTTAACTCATTCAGGCCATACCCGTAAGACGTGTCGTTCATACCGATCCGCACGATAATGCCGTCGTTGCGTACGATATCAAGAGCCTGTTTCAATACCTGGGGGATTCCGGCTGCGTCTATGCAGAGCGTTGCGCCGCTGTTTCCGCAGATGTTTTTAATCTGCGCTGCGATATCGGAATCCGGAGAATTGATCAAAGTATGAGTGGCGCCCAACTTCATGCCGCATGGAAAACGTGTTTTCTGATCGGAAGGCATACCGACCAGGATGATATTTGCGGCTCCGGCGATCGCTGCGATCTGTACGCATAGAAGCCCCAGAGCGCCCGCTCCGAAGACGACGACGTTTTCACCGGGCATGAGACGTCCCTCCTGGACGACTGCCATGTATGAATTGGCAGCAGGTTCTAAAAGAGGCGCGATATCCATGGGGATGGATTCGGGCAGACGGAACAGGCAGTTTTTATATACATCAAGCAGATCGCCGGGGATCTTTACGTATTGAGTAAAAGCGCCGTTCTCATCGCACCCTAAAGTGCGCCGTTCAGGACAGTTTACAAAATTACCCCGTTCGCAGGCAGGGCAGCGTCCGCATACGGAAGCAGTATTTTCGGACACGACGCGGTCTCCCGGTTTCCAGTAGGGATCGGCATCCGGTCCCTTCTCGGCTATAACGCCGGCAAATTCATGCCCCATAACGATGGGATAATTACCCAGATCAAGGGTTCCATTGTAAAAATGAAGATCTCCGCCGCAGATTGCGGCAGACTCTACTTTGATGATAATATCTTTCTTTCCGCAGACAGGCTTTTCCACGTCGCGAAGCGCCGTCTTTCCTCGCTCGTATAAAACAAATCCTTTCATAGATAGTCACCTCCGTTTTACAGGATCGTAGTCTCGGTCAATTCTACTTTACTGTATGTTTTCGTTTTTTCCGGTTTCCATGCCTTCCCTTCCGAATCAAGGATATGTATAAAATGTTTCAGGCGTGATCCGTATCCCTCCTCGATGATATTGGCGAAGCCGTAAGCTCCGTTTCCGCTCGTGTCGGCATTCTCGATAGCGGAAATAGCAGAAGCAAAGAGTTCGCAGCCGATATTGACTTTGTTTATGCCCATCTTTGCCACTTTGCTCAGACCTTCATCGCCGGTGCCTGATCCGCCGTGGAGTACGAGCGGGAAATTATTTGTCGCCTTTTTTATCTCTGCAAGGCGTTCGTAGTCCAGATAAGGCTTTTGTCCTTTGTTGTAAGCTCCGTGGGCTGTGCCGATCGCTACGGCCAGACAGTCGATTCCTGTTTTATCTATGAATTCTCTGGCGAGTTCGGGCTCGGTGAGGGCGGCGTCGCGGTCGACATCATAATTGCATGCATTTCCCACATGTCCAAGCTCGGCTTCAACAGAGACGCCTACTGCGTGCGCTACCTTGACCAGTTCACGGACCTGCGCGATGTTTTCTTCAAAGGGCAGTTCTGAACGGTCTACCATGATAGAAGAAAATCCGGCTCTGATGCATGCGACAGCCGATTCAAAATCAGAACCGTGATCGTGATTGATGGCTACAGGAACGTCTGCGGCTTCTGCCAGCCGGACCAGATACCTGCCGAACAGATCGACATCATAGTCGAAGATCAGCGGGACCAGCAGGATGAGAGGAGCGTTTAGCTCTTCCGCGCATTTGATGGCGGTTCTTGCGTTGAATTCTGTCTGGACTACCGGAGCGGCGACGGCATAGTTTTCCTGATTGGCTCTGTCCAGGATTTCTTTCATTGTTACTAACATAATAAGACCTCCTTTTGTGTGATTTAAGTTTTCACTGATGCCTCCAGATTTCAGAAACATCGTGATATGCTTTTTTATATAGCTCTAGCTGTTGCTGATATATGTGATTAAAGGACTTGCGCGGATACCAGGTCAGCGCAGCGTCAGGCAGTGGGAAATCGGCTTCTCCAAAACGATAAAGCCCAAGAGCCGTGCCTGCGCATAAAGCGGCCCCTCTGCAGGCCACCTCGGATGTGCTGCACACTTTAACGGGCCTCATCAATATATCTGCAAACATTTGTCCCCAGATCCTGCTTTTGCTCCCTCCGCCTACGATCCAGATATCGCTGCATGGCTGGATCGACTCCAGATAAGATATCTCCATACACATGGACAGACAGACGCCCTGAAATATGGAAAGAAGGATATCTTCCGGCGTGGAAGAAGCTGTTATGCCTATGATCCCGGCTTTGGCTGCGTCGTTGTAGAAAGTTCCTCTCAGGTATGGCTGGAAGAGGATGGACGTCGGAGCCTTTCCGGCCAGTTTTTTCTCTATATAGCGAAACAGATCTGTGCCGTCGGCTATCGCGTTCTTTTTTTCTTTCTCGAAAAGTGTATCTATGAACCAGTTTACGGTATTGCAGTAGCTCCCGGCGGATGTTGTCATCAGCCGGGCGCCCGGAACAATGCCGTGAAATGTAAAGGCTTTTCCTGGTTCTTCCGGGGCAAAAGATATGTTCCTGTCGACTGTAGCGATATTGATTCCCAGAGTCCCAAGAATGATCGTGAGGTGGCCGGGGCGTATGCCGCCGGCGCCGACCGAACATGCGATCATATCATGAGCGCCTGTCACGACAGGCGTGCCGGGCAGCAGGCCGGTCTCTCCGGCGGCTTTTTCGGTTACATATCCGCAGATTTCCCCTGCATATTTCAGAGGTGGCAGCATTTTGGCGCACTCGGGAATGCCGGCCTGTTTCAGTACGTCTGTCATATACTGCCGGGATGTCTCGTCTACGGGAGCCGGCGGATCAGACATATCTGCATTTACTTTTCCGGTCAACTGGAATCGGATCCAGTCCTTGCTGCCGAGTATCCATCGGGCGTCTGCAAACACATCCGGCTCCTTTTCTTTGAGCCATCTCATAAAAGAGACTGTTCTGGGAACCTCAAGCGGTCCGGATATTTGGGCGTTGATCTCGGCGTGGCGGCTGTCAAGAGACAAGACGCCGGGATATATGGGAAGCCCGTTTTCGGATATGAGAAAATTTCCGCCACCCTGCCCTGAAAACGAGATCGCCGCGATCTGTTCGGGCAGACCGGTATTTTTCTTTATTAATTGTCGGACGGCCGTAAGTGTGAGATTCCATATTGTCATCATATCCTGTTCCGCCCAGCCTGTATGGGGTGAACTGATAGGCGGACACTGACAGGACTCCATCTCCAGAATATTTGCCTGAGTATCGCAAAGAGCCGCCTTGATCGAGCTTTGTCCTCTGTCAATAACTAAGAAATATTTATTATGCATTTGCCCTCCCCCGATCTGTGATCTAATGGTTCATTTGGTAAGAATATGGCTCCTTTTTAAAATAGTGTCGGATTTCATTGACAGGACTTTCGATGGAACGGAGTATAAAGTCGCCGCCGTTTCCGGCTACGTGAGGAGTCGCTATAATGTTGTCCAGAGTCAAAAACGGATGACCGTCAGGCAGGGGCTCGCAGGAGAAAACGTCAATAGCCGCACCGGCGATCCGCTTTTCAGTCAGCGCGCCGATTAGTGCCTCCTCGTCGATCAAACCGGCTCTTGCGGTGTTGATCAGATAAGCCGAAGGCTTCATCAATGATAAAAGTTTCTCATTTACCATCCCATGATTGTCATCTGTCAGTCTTGCATGCAGTGAAAGGTAATCCGATGAACGGAACAGTTCTTCGATGGAATCCACCATATGCACTCCCATTTTGCGAGCCGTCTCTCTGCTGCCCCACGGATCATAGGTCAGGATAGTGCATCCGAACCCTTTCAGTCTCAGCGCCACTTTTTGCGCGATATTTCCAAAACCGAGCAATCCGACAACCGCACCTTTCATCATCCCCTCGACGCCCATGACGGCGTCCTTCCACTTCCCGCTTCCGGCCATGTTGTTAGATATCAGTCTGCGCATCAGAGCCAGCATCAGAGTTACGGTAAAATCCGCGACCGGTTCCGCGGCGCGTCCGGGTGAAGCGCACACGACGACCCCGTGCTGTCTGGCCGCTTCCATGTCAACATTTTCCACTCCGCTTCTCATAACACACAGTAGTTTCAGGTTTTTCGCAGCCTCAAAAAAGGCTTTCCCTGCACCGGAATAGTGAATGATTATAATATCCGCATCGGCGATAGAGGCGAGGAACTCCGGCGTTTGCTTTACCC
The DNA here is from genome assembly GCA_949294665.1 of uncultured Eubacteriales bacterium. GTDB lineage: Bacteria > Bacillota > Clostridia > Lachnospirales > Lachnospiraceae > Mediterraneibacter. The sequence continues at coordinate 62,247 of CASFID010000044.1, read as the reverse complement.
AGTCTGGTCCTTCCTTTTCCAGTCTGAGGTTTGCCTCCCGCATATTGCCTCCTGCCCCGTTAAGAGCTGCGAGATCTTCCGTGAATTGAAACTGCACGCCGTATTCGGAAAATTCGTTGAACATCTGAGGGATTTCTCTTGTCTCCAGATCCTGTCTGGTGATAAGCCCCTCGGATACAAATACAATTTTAGTCATTGTCGGCCTCCTTATACTTAATACTCTACCTGGACATTACTGGCCAAGTGTCTCCTCAATGGCTCTGTCAATTGTCTGCATTTCATCTTCTGTCAAGGACCAGTCCATTGCGGCACAGTTTTCAAGAGCCTCTTTGACATTGCGCACTCCACACAGGGAAGTGGTCACAAAGTCTTTTTGTGTATTCCAGTTCAGAGCGATCTGCGCGAGCGGGACATTTCTCTTCCGGGCAATTTCATCCAGCGTTTCCAGAAGCTTCATGACCTGGGAGAACATCGGCTCGCGGAAATGAGGATACTGATAAAGATTGCGGATATCGTCTTCGGGAAGCTTTGGCAGTTCTCTTATGGCGCCGGTGAGAAGACCGCTTGCAAGAGAGCTGTGCGTCATCACGGCGATATTATGTTCTGCGGCCCACTTCATATTTTCTTCTTCATTGCGTACGACCATGGAATATCCGGACTGTATAGCGGAGATATCGAGATAATTGCCCATTTCTTCCATTTCTTTGATGCCGAAATTAGAAACCCCTGTATAACGGACTTTACCCTGTTCTTTCCACTTGTTCACACACTCGGCGGTGATCTCAAAAGGAACATTACCGTCGGGAACGTGGATCAGGAAGAAGTCGACATAGTCGGTCCCCAGATTTGTAAGAGTTTCTTCAAAACATTTGGTGATCCATTCGGGAGAGCAGTCGGGGAAGTTTGGACCGGAACCGTCGGCTGGATTTCGGAATCCGCATTTTGTAGTGATCAGTAACTGATTCCTTCGTCCCCGGATCGCTTCGCCGATGACTTTGTCAGATTCTCCAAGTCCGTATACCCAGGCGCTGTCAATATGGTTTACTCCCTGGTCCAGCATGGCGTGGATGGCGCTGATGCAGTCTTTGCGTTCTACCGATCCATAGCCCAGGCCGCCCATGGCCCACGTGCCGATAGTTAATGTGGAAACTTCAAGATCTGTCTTGCCCATTTTTTTGTAACGCATACTTTGTTCTCCTTTCTGATAGTCAGTTTGAAATGAAGTTATTATATTGTTTAATGCGATGGTAACATATGTTCATATTATTTGTCAATTGTTCAGATATAATTAAAAAATTAACAATAAAAAGACGTATTGACAAAACAAATTATGCATTATACAATACATTTAAAGAAAAATAGAGAAAAAATGTTTATTTAAATTAACATTTGTTCTATTTTGGAAAGCAAAATATCTATATTAGAAATTGGAAAGGAGGATATGCAGAGATTTAGTGTGCAGTTTCATTTGAAAGGAGGAGCAGCTTGAAATTACAAAATTACGAAGTGAAGACACAGAAGATCAAAGAAGACTTCGACAGGCTCAAGAAGGAACATCCCGACAGATTGAAGAGACGTATCGATATTTCCTTTTGCAGTCAGTGTTTCGGCTATGAACCTGTGGAAGAATCAGTCAGGCGGTTATCAGAACTGGGTTACAGCTTTATTGAAATCCCGGGGAATTATGGAGGACCTGACTCGGGTAACCATACACAACTCAGCGAAATACGGAAGTCTCTTGAAAAATATAATATGAGAGTTTCGGGCGTATGTCCTCTTACTCCACGCAATGCAGCTATGACCAGTCCGAATTTCTTTGAGAAGCAGAATGCGATAGACTATGTGCGGGGAAATATCGATCTATGCAGATCTTTAGGCGGAAGCTACTGCCTGGTGACGCCCGGCCCCTGCGGATCACCGGAACCTATCGACGGAGGAGACTGGGATCGAAGCGTGGATATGATGCGTTATCTGGGAGAGGATTTTGTAAAGAACAACATCAGGGCGGCAATTGAACCGGTGAATGCCGCATTCACACCGATCTGCCATAGTCTGCAGGAAGCGGAAGAATATATTAAAGAGGTGGACCATCCGGGTGTGCGGCACATTTACGGAGATCTGGCGCCTATCACAGATAAGGAGCCTCATATCGGCGAGGCGATTGTTAAATATGGAAAATATCTGCTGAACCTTCATGTCAGGGACACGGTCAAAGGGATGGGACTGGGAAACGGTTCTCTGGATCTCGATACGATCATACGGGCACTGTATCTGATCGGATTCAATACAGAAGGACACTATGTAGTCGGAGAACCCGAGATGACAGGATATATTGACGGAGGAGGCTTTAATATCTTTATCCGGTATCCGGAAGAAGCGAAACGGCGGATGGCGGCGGATACGATACAATACTTCAGAGAACGGGAGGAAGAAGTGCTGAGCTAGAGAGGAGGTTGATGATAAGGTGGATAATGTACCTGTATTAAAAACAGAACATTTAATGAAGCGCTTTGGACCTTTGACGGCTACGAATGATGTGAGCATTGAAATCGGGCGGAAAGAAATACATGCGCTTATCGGAGAAAACGGTGCGGGAAAAAGTACGATATGTAAAATGCTCACGGGGATGTATCATCCGGATTCGGGAGAGATTTATCTGAATGGGAAAAAGCTGGAAGGAAAAAGCATATTCAGCACGATGGAGGCCGGAATCTCAATGGTCTATCAGGAGAGAAATCTGGTTGATTATCTGAATGCTGCTCAGAACATCGCACTTGGAAGTGAACCTGGAAAGGCAGGATTTCTGTCTGAAAAACAGGCTATGAAACGAGCGGAAGAACTCAGAGACAAGCTTCGGATCAATGTTCCGCTGGATGAGCCGGTCGGTGAACTGGGGGCCGGAGCGCAGCAGCTTATAGAGATCATGAAAGCTCTGAATACAAATCCCCAATTACTTATTCTTGATGAGCCGACTGCTTCCCTCGGAGTCACAGAGGTTGGACCTTTTCTGGATTTTGTAAGGCATATGAAAGACGATATGGATGTGTCCGTCATCTTCATATCACACAAAATAGAGGAGGTTTTCGATCTCGCAGAGAAGGTTACGGTCCTGACGGACGGACGTGTAACTCTGTCTGCGAAAATAAGTGATACTACTCCGGAAGAATGCATCAAAGCCATGATACGAAGCAGTGATCTAAAGCCGATCAGCATACCGGATCGTTCGGGAGATGAGAAGACGAGAATCCTCGAGGTGGATGAACTGACGTTTGACAATAAGAAAAGGAACGTCAGATTTCATGTTGACAACGAGGAGGTAGTCGGTTTTTACGGACTGGTGGGATCGGGACGAACGGAGACAATGGAGGTGCTTTTCGGCACGCGCGAAGCGGACGAAAGAAGCTTTATGTTCAATGGCGAAAAGATCACGAAGCAGAATACGCAGCAACTAATACGGCGCGGAATGGTCTTCACTACGGAATTGCGAAAAAACAGCGTATTCGGCGGTCTTACACTGACAGACAATATCTGCAACCTGTTCCTGGATAAATATTCTAACAAGATGGGTGTGATAAATTACGGGAAGTCAAGAGAGTTTGCTGAAAAGATCCTGAAAGAAAGCGAAGTAAAGTATTCAAACGTTAATCAGATCATAACAGAACTTTCGGGCGGCAATATCCAGAAACTGATAATCGGACGCTCGCTGGCCATAGACAATTTAAAACTTGCGATATTTGATGAACCCACAAATGGTATTGATCTGGGAGCAAAAAATGAGATTTATCATAAGATCAGACATCTGGTCGACGAGGAAAAGAAAGCCGCGATCTTTATTTCTTCTGAATTGGATGAACTTTTGGCGGTATGCGACCGCATCTATGTATTTTATGAAGGAGATATCGCAGGGGAATTTACCAGAAGCGAATTCGATAAACATAAGATTCTTGACAAGGCAGTTCGAGGAGGATGAGACAATGACTAAAAAGAACACTTTGAGAAATATTTTTCGTGTAGAAATGCCAAAGTATATTCTTGTGGCTGCCTGTATTATCGCGGTAATTGTTTTTACGGTTATGGAGCCCAGATTTTTGACGGCAGGTAATGTCATGAGCTTTCTTACTACAGCAAGTATCAGCGGTATTATGGCGTTTGCGGCTATGCTCCCCTTCGCCTGCGGCGAGGTGAATTTTGCGGTGAGCAGCTCGGGATCTATAGCGGCTACGGTTGTCGGACTGCTTGCGGGCAGTGTGATGCCTTACATCCCGTCGATCCTGGTCGGCGTAGTGGCGGCATCGATCGTGGGACTTGTTATATCGGCGTTGTCCTTTAAGCTGAACGTCCCGTCTCTTATCGCGTCTCTGGGAGTTGCAAAGCTATTTGACGGGATCGTAGAAAAAATGGCCGATAATAAGACGCTTCTATCCAGCGCATGGCCGGACAGTTTTACTTTTATGGGCCAGGGGAAGATCCTTGGAATGTCAGCGGCGCTGATCATACTTGTGCTGGTCTCGGTGATCATGATCGTTATTACGGATAAGACGCGATTCGGGAGATATATATTTGCGATCGGTGCGAATAAGGCGGCGTGCAGACAGTCGGGGATCAATCTTGAGCTGATAAAGACGATGACATTTGTAGTCAGTTCGATCCTGGCGGGACTGAGTGGGATCATGCTCGCGTCACAGGTTGGACAGGTAACTCTGTTGTCGGGCAATTCACTGATGATGAATGCGATAGCGGCGGCAATGCTGGGGGCAACCTGTATCCGGCCCGGAAGATACAGTATTCAGGGGACTATTGTGGCAATCCTGCTCATGAGTATTTTGCAGAACGGTGTGATATGTATCGGAGCAGCGACTCAGTGGAGAACTCTGATTCAGGGCGTGGTATTCGTATTTGCGGTCGGATTCATCAGTATGACGCGTAAAGGCGGACTGCCCGCTGTATCAATGACATAAGGAGGGCGGGCTATGGAAGCAAGAAAAAAGAAAAATATGATCGGAAGAATAGTCGTTCAGTACTGGCTGGTCCTTGCGCTGATTGTTTTGTCAATATTATTTGGCTCGTTGAGTCCGCAGTTCCTGTCGGTAAGTAATCTTCTGACGGTGCTGTCAAACTCATGCATCACCAGCATTGCAGCCATAGGCGTCTGCATTCTGTTCCTGACAGGGGAGATCGACTATTCGTGCGGACTAGAATTCTTTACTGCGTCGGTAGTTGTGGGGAAACTTTGCGATAAAGCTCCGTTTAACACAACAGGGGGATATCTCGCGGCGTGCCTTATTGCACTTGCGGTATGTCTGATCTATGGAGCGGTGAACGCGTTTTTACATATTAAAATAGGAATCCCGGCGTTTATAGCCACTTTGGGTACGTCGCTTACGGTCGACGGTTTTCTGAGGATCCGTCTGGGAAATGCTTCGATTTCTTCGGGACGCTGGCCGGACGCATTTAATTTCCTGGGACAGGGCTATATCGGAATCGTTCCTGTTATGGTCATAGTGCTGGTGATCATTGGAATTATTATGTGGTTCTATTCGGAAAAGACTGCGAGTGGAAAGCGGATGTACGCGATCGGTGCAAATGCTGTTGCATGCAGGTATGTCGGAATAGAGGTGGGAAAGCAGAAGTTGAAAGCTTTTCTGCTATGCGCAGTGCTCAACGGGCTTGCGGGGATCATAAACGTATCGATGCTGAATGTGACAACACCGGGAGTTGGAGATTCGATTTTATTTGACTCTCTGACTGCGATCATGATCGGCGCGACATTTCTTCATATTGGCGTGTTTAATATACCCGGCGCTATCATAAGTACGATATTTACACAGTTGATTATCAATGGCCTGACAATTTTAGGTGTGCCAAATTATTACCGGGATATCACACAGGGGGTTATCCTCATAGTTGCTGTAGCGGCAGTCACGATTATCAGAACGCGGCGTGTCAGAACGAACTGACCGGAACAGCTGCAGGGGATGAAGGACTTTCAGGATGAATGAGATTTATGAAAATAATTTATGAAGGAGGCCTATTATGAAAAAATATTTAGCGGTTTTATTATCAGTTCTGATGGTGCTGGGGCTAGCAGCCGGATGCTCTTCGGGAACTGAGTCTTCGGAATCTGATACTTCCACGGACAGCGCGGATACAACTGCTGAGGAACAGACAGATCAGGATGAGGCGGCGGTAAGCGAAGGGGGATTTGACAATTATATACGTCCCACGGTAGTGGAGTCGGACGAAGAGTTTGACCTGGCTATTATCATGCCGGTTGTGGGTTCCAGTGAATTTAATCTCAGAGGGAGAAATCAGGCAGAGATTGAAGCGTCCCACAGAGGATGGAATTATACAGTATGCGAATTCAGCTCAGAACAGGAATGCAGAGATATGTTTACGCAGCAGATCAATCTTGGCGTCGATGCGATCCTTTTGATCTGTCTGTCTGATATGGATTCAAAAGCGGATCTTGTGGCTCAGGCCAGAGAAGCGGGAATCGGAGTATATAATGCCGACTGTCAGATGGTGGACGGATGTATCGTAAACAGCTCCTGCAACAATGCGATCGCAGGGTGTACTCTTATGTATTACATTGAACAGGTAAACGGCTGGTCGGACAGCTTTGCAAGTATTTCCCTCGCAGGCGTACAGCAGCACATAGAGAGAAGCAAAGCGGCGATAGGAGCCATGGAAGCGTACACAAATGTCAATTGTCTGGCGGAAGAAGTGATCACCCTGGATCCGGCAACTTTCCAGACGGATACATTCAACTCGGCGAAAGCTCTGATTGAAAGATTCGGAGATGAACTGACCGGAATCCTTACATACGGGGATGCGATGGGCGTCTCGATCGCAGAAGCGATAGAGCAGGCCGGATATACGGATCAGATCTGGACGGTCGGAATGGACGGAGGTTCCTCATCATTCAGATACCTTCGTGAAAACGGCGCGATAAAGTATATCTATGTGCAGCCGATCGAAGCATATGTACATCAGACATACGAGATCATCAATCAGATACAGAGGGAAGGTCTGAATCCGGGAGATGAAGGCTGTACATTGAGCTTTCCGGGACAGGCTATCTATGTAAACGGTTCTGTAGTGGACGCATCAAATGTGCCGGATGTCGGAGAGTCCATCCACAGCTGTATGGACTACTATGAAAGCGCGGACGCCGACGCATGGTATAACTGGGACGAGGGCCCTGGTATCTATATGATCACAGACGGCCTGGAAGAATAACGGCGTATCAGTGTAATACTTTTTGAAATATATCCTGAAATTACCGGACTTGACATCAGAAGCCCCATGTGCTAACCTTTTTACAGATTAAAAAGATCCTGATGATCGATAAAAGCGATGACGAAGAGAGTAATCTGACGAAAGTCCTACAGAGAAATCCCGGAGAGCGACCAGGGCATATGCCGGCCGCCCGCGCTGAGAGGGATGGGCGGAAAGCAGATGAACATGGCTTCCGAGCAGCGCACCGAACTATGAACGTGCAGAAGCGCATCGCACGTAAGCGCCTAAAGGACAGGCGCCAAGTGCTCATAGCGAGATTGCGATGGGTCCGCCCATTACAGCGGAGAAGTGCTGGCAGGCACTTGCTGAGGTTTCATCCCGTGAGGGTGGGACGAAGAGAAGTGGTAACACGGTTTTATATCCGTCTTCGTGTTCTCGAGAGAGAACGGGAAGGCGGTTTTTATTCTGTTGAAGGAGGTTAAGAGACTATTATGTCAGAGAATCAGAAACCAAAGTATTACATCACCACGGCGATCGCCTACACATCAGGCAAGCCGCATATCGGAAACACATACGAGATCGTTCTTGCGGATGCGATCGCCCGTTACAAGAGGAGTCAGGGATATGATGTGTTTTTCCAGACCGGTACGGACGAACACGGCCAGAAGATCGAACTGAAAGCAAATGAAGCGGGTATTACTCCGAAAGAGTTCGTGGACAATGTATCCACAGAGATCAAGAGAATATGGGATCTCATGGATACGTCCTATGATAAGTTTATCCGCACGACGGATTCCGATCATGAGAAACAGGTACAGAAGATATTTAAGAAACTGTATGAACAGGGAGATATCTATAAAGGCTATTATGAGGGAATGTACTGCACTCCATGCGAGTCTTTCTTTACAGAGTCGCAGTTGGTTGACGGAAAATGTCCGGACTGTGGACGAGAAGTACAGCCGGCAAAAGAGGAAGCGTATTTCTTCAAGATGAGTAAGTATGCGGACCGCCTGATCGAGCATATTAATACTCATCCGGAATTTATCCAGCCTGTTTCCAGAAAGAACGAGATGATGAATAACTTCCTTCTCCCGGGACTGCAGGATCTGTGTGTGTCCAGAACGTCGTTTAAATGGGGGATTCCGGTTGATTTTGATCCGAAGCATGTAACATACGTCTGGCTGGATGCTCTTACGAACTATATCACCGGCATCGGATATGACGCGGACGGCAACAGTACAGAGCAGTTTAAGAAACTGTGGCCGGCGGACCTGCATCTGATCGGGAAGGATATTATCCGTTTCCATACGATCTACTGGCCGATCTTCCTGATGGCTTTAGATCTGCCGCTTCCGAAGCAGGTGTTTGGACATCCGTGGCTTCTGCAGGGTGACGGCAAGATGAGCAAGTCCAGGGGAAATGTGCTCTACGCAGACGAGCTGGTTGATTTCTTTGGCGTGGACGCAGTGCGCTACTTCGTACTCCACGAGATGCCGTTTGAGAATGACGGCGTGATCACATGGGAGCTGATGGTGGAGCGTCTGAACTCCGATCTCGCAAATACGCTGGGGAATCTTGTAAACCGGACCGTTTCCATGACAAATAAATATTTTGGCGGGACAGTGACGGACAAGGGCGCCGCAGAGGATGTAGACGCGGATCTTAAATCTGTCATAGAAGATACGCCAAAAGTGGTCAAAGAAAAGATGGACGGGTTAAGAGTTGCGGATGCGATCACTGAGATCTTCAATCTCTTTAAACGCTGCAATAAATATATTGACGAGACAATGCCGTGGGCGCTTGCAAAAGATGAAGCGAAGAAAGACCGTCTGGAGACAGTGCTGTGGAATCTGATCCAGGGCATTTCCGCAGGCGCAGAGCTCCTGGAATCTTTCATGCCGTCAACGAGCAGGAAGATCCTCGAGCAGCTGGGCGGCGGCCATGTGACAGATAAGCCGGAGATCCTGTTCCAGAGACTTGACATCGAGGAAGTCATGAAGAAAGTTGAAGAACTACATCCACATAAGGAAGAGGCTGCAGATGGAGAAGGCAATGTAAAAGAAGAGGCAGTGATCGATATCGAGCCGAAAGATGAGATCACATTTGAACAGTTCGGAGCAATGCAGTTCCAGGTGGGCGAGATCATCGCCTGCGAGGAAGTAAAGAAATCAAGGAAACTCCTCTGCTCTCAGGTGAAGATTGGAAGCCAGGTAAAACAGATCGTGTCCGGTATTAAGGCATACTATACACCGGAAGAGATGGTAGGCAAGAAAGTCATGGTGCTTGTCAATCTGAAACCAGCCAAGCTGGCAGGCGTGCTTTCCGAAGGAATGCTTCTGTGCGCGGAAGACGCGGACGGTAATCTGTCGCTTGTAGTGCCGGAGAAAGATATGCCGGCGGGGGCGGAGATCTGCTAGTACAGTGAAAAATCAGGCAAGTGATATGGACAGTTATTTGTTATTCACTGTACCAGTATAAAAAGCTGCCGTTAAGGAGTACGGCGGTTGGACAATGAGGAAAATAAACGGGATTGTCGGAAATTAACCGACAATCCCGTTGCTATTTTTTCAAAAATTCAGTTGGCGTGATCGCCGGAACGGAGGAACCGTCAAAGTTTTTGACATTTCTCGTAAGAATATAGCTTGCGCTGTTCCGTTCCGCCACGGCATCCACAACCGCGTCTTCAAAGTCCGGCATAGCGCGTACGAGTGTGGTATGAATATCTATACCCTGTACATCCGCAAAAGTGACAATCTGGGAAAGTTGTTCGATTCGTTCTTTTGCTTTTTGTGCAGACTGAAACGTCTTTCGGAGCATATAGAAAATATCCGTAACGGCGGATGCGGAAATCAGGCATTCCGTATCAGTTTCTATGGCCTTGCGGAGCGCCTGGTAGGAATCTGCGAAGAATGGTTCCCGTTTCTGGACAATATCCAGAATAACATTGGTATCGACCAGTATTCTCATTGTCTGGACAGCCGCTCCTCTCGTATAGTATTTTCATCTATTGCAGAATCTTCCGGAATAATCCCTGCGAGATCGTCCAGAAGTACCAGCTTATTGATAACAGGGCTCGTAAGACGGGCAATGCGTTTCCCATTCTTGGTAATGAAAATATCCTGAGATGCTGCCATTTCCAGATATTTTCCGAGATTGGTTTTAAATTCAGTTGCAGTAACGATCATGCGAATCTCTCCTTTGCTCAGGGTGTGCTTTGTATGTTATTATTATACACAAATCGAACGAGAATATCAACATATACCGTACGATATTAAACGTTCGATAAGGCGACATATGATCTATATTAAGTGAATATTCTGAAAATAAAAAAGTTTAAAAAGTAGTTGACAGAAATAAGATATGGTGTTATCCTCTAAATGTAAACGTTATCAGATAACGTTTACATTTAGAGGAGGAAATATGGAATCGTCAACACTTAAAGATATAGCTGCGAAATTGAATCTTTCTGTTGCGACAGTCTCGCGGGCAGTAAATAACAAAGAATATGTAAAAAAAGAAACCCGGGAGAGGGTTATGAAAGCGCTTGAAGAGTACAATTATGTACCGAATGAAGTGGCCCGGTCGTTGAAATTAAAATCAACAAAGACAATTGCCGTCATACTGCCGGACATATGTGAAGCGTTTTTTGGCGAGATCATAAAGGGCATAGATGAGATTGTTTCCCCGCACGGGTACACGATCATTGTCTCTGATACAAATGAGAATGCGGAGAACGAGAAAAAATATCTTGAGATTCTTCAGCAAAAGAGAATAGATGCTCTTGTATTCGCTACAGTTGATCTTTCCGGCAGCAATGTAAAGAAATATCTTTCGGCATTTCCGGTTATTTTTATAGACAATATTCCGGAGATCGCCGGTATCGATTCAGTTACTATTGATAATGCGGCTGCAAGCAGGATGGCTGTAGATTATCTGATCGAAGCCGGACACAGGGAAATTGCAGTCATAATCGGTTCTGTAAAGGAGACAACGGGATATGCCAGGCGGGAAGGATATCTGGAGGGGCTGGAAGCGCATGACATCCTGGTGGATGAGGATCTGATCCAATATGGAAATTACAAAGAGGATGACGGCTTCCGGTGCATGGAACAGCTGATCCAGAACAGGGACGTCCATCCGTTTACGGCAGTATATGTGACATCGGAAAAAATGACATTTGGCGCGATAAAAGCGCTCAGAGAGTACGGTCTGCGTATGCCGGAAGATATTTCTCTTGTGGGATTTGATGTGCAGGACAAAGCGCAGCTTATCAGTCCAAGTATCACTACGATACGACAGCCGGAAAAGATGATCGGAAACAGGGTAGGAGAGCTTCTCCTCCGAAGACTTGACGGGAACGCAGAGCAGGTTTCCGGGCAGATTCTTCTGAAGCCTTCCCTTGTAGAAGGACAGAGTGTGAAGCGTGTAAATTAGCATCCGGCAGAACTGTTTTGCAATGAGGTAAAACAGTTCACCGGTAAATATTTTTCTATTTTCTGTAAACGTTTACAAAATAAAATATAAGTAACAACGAGGCAAGAAGTTTTTATCGGGAGGTGAAAAGATTTGCAAGAATACCTGTTAAGAATGGAAGGTATCTGCAAGACTTTCCCCGGAGTGAAAGCCCTGGACCAGGCGCAGATCCGCGTGAGACGTGGAGAGATACATGCGCTTATGGGAGAGAACGGAGCGGGGAAGTCAACGCTTATGAAGATTCTGAATGGACTGTTGAAACCAGACGCAGGAACTATCTGGCTGGATGGAAAAGAAATCACAGTGGGGAGCCCGGCGGAAGCCCTTCGACATGGTGTCGCCATGATCTATCAGGAGCTCAATCCAGTCCTCGATATGACAGTCGCAGAAAATATTTTTATGGGTAGAGAATTTACAAAGGGAGGAACATTTTTTGTTGATAAGCGCAAGGGGATAGAAGAGGCGGGGATTCTTCTGAAAAAATTCGGACTTGATATTGATCCGAAAGCAAAAATGAGGACACTGCCGATTGCAAAGATGCAGATGATCGAGATCATGAAAGCTGTATCCAGCGGCGCGAAGCTGATCGTTATGGACGAGCCCACATCGTCGCTGACGGAAGATGAAATAGAAGTCCTTTTTGAAAAGATCAGGGATTTAAAAGAGAATGGAGTGGCGGTCGTATATATTTCCCATCGCATGGAAGAGATTTTTGAGATTGCAGATACAGTGACGGTCATGCGGGATGGGAAATATATAGATACAAAAAGTATCAAAGAGATCGATAATAATACTCTTATCCATCTGATGGTAGGCAGGGAACTGTCGAATATCTTCCCAAAGGTGCAGGCAGATATTGGAGATTTAGTTCTTGAAGTAAAGGATCTTTGTTCAGACCGGTTCGACAATGTATGTTTCCATGTGCGCAGCGGTGAGATCCTGGGATTTTATGGACTGGTGGGGGCCGGCAGGAGTGAGCTGATGAAAACGATATTCGGAATGCTGCCATATAAGAGCGGAGAGATTCTCCTGAACGGGAGATCGCTTACAATAAGGACTCCTCATCAGGCGATTGATAATGGAATTGCAATGGTTACTGAGGACAGGAAAGAATATGGCCTGGTTCTTTGCCGGTCGATTTGTGAGAATATTGCGTTGCCGAATTTGAATCGTTTTAAGAAGAAAGTATTTCTTGACCGGGGAAAAGAAGAGGAAGAATGCGGTGACATTGCAAATAAAATATCAGTAAAGATGAGCGGCCTGAATCAGATTGCAGGGAACCTGTCGGGCGGGAACCAGCAGAAAGTCGTTCTGGCAAAATGGCTGATCGAGCAGCCGAAAGTACTTATACTGGATGAACCGACCAGGGGAATTGATGTGGGAGCAAAAGCAGAGATCCATACGCTAATGTGTGAGTTTGCGAGACAGGGCATGGCGATCATCATGATTTCTTCGGAACTTCCCGAAGTGATGGGGATGAGCGACAGGATTGTAGTAATGGGAGAAAATCAGATCAGAGGAGAATTCATGTATGGTTCGTATTCACAGGATGAGATTCTGAAATGTGCGTTGGGAGGAAATGAATGATGAAGTTTAAGAATAAAACGGTACAGTTGAACAACGATAATATAACGACATATATAAGAAGCTATGCTCTGGTAGGAATATTTTTTCTGATGTGTATTGCGTTTGCCATAGCGTCTCCGACGTTCCTATCTCTGACCAATATTATCGGAGTACTGCGTCAGATATCTACGAATGGTATTCTTGCCATTGGCATGACACTTGTTATCATTACAGCTGGAATCGACCTGTCCATCGGACCTTTATGTGCGATAGCCGGAGTCGTATCGGCCCTGATCCTGGAAAAAAACGAGGATATGTTTGTAGTAGCCATTCTGGTTGGCATCCTGTCGGCGGCGGTCATGAGTATGTGGACAGCATTTCTTGTATCAAAAATGAAGGTACCGCCTTTTATTGCGACATTGTCTACGATGTCAGTAGCGCAGGGAGTTGCTCTGGTTATCGCAAATGGCGTGCCTCATTCAATTTCAAACGAAACATATGTACAGCTTGGGAACGGATATCTGTGGGATCCAAATAAAACAGGAGGTCTGAGCATACCAATTTCAGTCCTTATCCTTGTGATTGTAGTGGGGGTGATTGCGGTGGTCCTCTATAAGACAAAATACGGAAGATACATTTATGCAGTAGGAGGCAATGAAAACGCTGCGATCGCTTCCGGGATCAATGCGGCAAGAGTGAAATTCTGTACCTATGTGCTTAATGGTCTGCTTTGTGGCATTGCAGGCATCGTCCTGGCAGGCAGAATTACATCCGGGCAGCCCACCGCAGCGTCCGGGTATGAGATGGATGCGATCACGGCCGTGATCGTAGGCGGAACAAGTATGACGGGAGGTGTTGGAAAGATCAGCGGCACGATCATAGGCGTGCTGATTATAGGAGTATTGAGTAACGGCCTGATTCTGATGGGAGTGTCGTCTTATTATCAGCAGATTATCAAAGGCCTCATTATTGCAGCGGCAGTATTGCTTGACATGAGAACAAAGAAAGGATAAAGAAAAGGAGAGTGTGTTATGAAAAAAAGAACATTATGGAAAAAAGCAACTGGTATACTCGCATGTACGGCTATGGTCGCAGTGATGGCGGCGGGTTGCGGAAGCGAAAGCACAGATGCAGCAGACGGAGGAGCATCCTCAGAGTCATCAGGAGACTCTAAAGTATACAAGATCGGCGTATCTACTCAGGGCTGGAAAAATGAGTTTATCAAAAATGCAGTCAATGCTCTGGAAGCGATTGATGAAGAAATGGATAATGTGGAACTGGTCATGGTAGACAGTGACGACTCTGTTGAACAGCAGCTCAGTGATGTGGATACTTTGATCGCTCAGGGCGTGGACGGGCTTTTGTTCGACTGCCTGAGCACAGAGGGCAGTTCTTCGGCTGTTACAGCCTGTAAAACAGCAGGTATTCCGGTCGTAGAGTTTATCGCTTATACGGAGAACGAGGATTATGAGACCTTCGTGGGAACGGATGTAAAATCCTCCGGTGTGATGGCAATGGATGTTGCGGCAGAGGCAATCGGGGAAAAGGGAAATGTATTTGAAATCCAGGGAATAATCGGCCACAGCGGTCAGATCAACCGTGGCGCCGGTATCGCCGAGGCGCTTGAAAAATATCCCGATATCGAGCTTGTGGAATCTCAGTCAGGAGAATTTTCAAAGGATACTGCTATGTCGATCACAGAGGCATGGCTTACAAAATATCCGGAGGGCGAGATCGATGCGATCGTCGCACACAATGACCAGATGGCGCTTGGCGCTTTGAATGCATGTATCGCAGCAAATCGTACAGAGATTAAGATCGTCGGTATCGATGGCGACCTTGAAGCGCTTCAGGCAGTGGAAGACGGGACAATGGCAGGAACGATCGTAGATTACTGCGAGGAGGAATGCCGTCTCGCCGTTGAAGAAATGGTCAGCATCTTGGAAGGAAATGAACCGAAAGGAGAAATCCTTGTGGATTATGTACCGGTTACAGATGCAGAAGGCGCACAGGAATTTATTGATATGCGTTCTGAATAAATAAAAATACTGGCACTCCTATCAAAATATACGAAAAGGCGGGTGATGTGAGATATGAAGATACTGGCAGGTTCTTTTCAGTGCGAGGCTAATACATTCTGCAGTAAGCGTGCCGCCACAGAAGATTTTGAAGTTTTCTGCGGTCAGGAGCTTCTTGATAAGATGGCTGCGGTTCCGGTATTTCATGAGGCGGGAGCAGAGGTGGTTCCTCTCGTATATGCCAGCGCTCTGCCAAGCGGAATGGTGTCCCGGGAAGCGTTTGAATATTTCAAAAAGATATTCGTGGAAATGACAGAACAGGAGAAGGAAGCAGACGGCATTTATCTGTATCTTCACGGGTCCATGTATGTGGAAGGACTTGGAAGCGGCGAGGAACATCTCGTAAAAGCGATACGGAATGTTGTGGGGGAAGAGATTCCTATCTCTATTGCCCTGGACTATCACGCCAACCTTTCGGATGGTCTGTTGAGAAATGTAAATGCCATCCAGGGTTTTCGAACGGCGCCTCATGTAGACCACGATGACACGGAGCGCAGGGCAGCGGTATCACTGCTCAAGTGTATTGAGAAAAGAATACTCCCGAAGCCTATATGCATCCGTCTCCCATTTCTTGGAGGGGATGCAGCGACAACGGACCGAGAACCCTTTGTGAGCGTCACAAGTCAGTTGCAGGAACTGGATCAGAGAGAAGGAATTATCTCCTGTGCATTTTTTAACGGCCAGCCATGGTATGATTCGCCTTATACCGGAAACAGCGCAGTTATTGCGGGAGAAGACGAAGACGAGTGCAGGAGGTCGGCATGGAAAATGGCAAAGACTTTCTGGGACGGCAGAGAACTTTTGAAGATCCGAAATTCAATGCCTGTGGATGAGGCGGTAGAGAGATCCCTCGCCTCAAAAGAAAAACTGATCTTTGTCACGGATTCCGGTGATAATACCACCGCCGGAGCGGATGGCGCAGGGACTCTCCTTCTGGGAAAATATCTTTCACGAGATGAGCCGGGCGTCCTCATATGTGGCATTTACGCTAAAGAGGCTGTAGATAATCTGCTCAAGAAAGAATCCGGGGACAGGGAAGAAATCATCTTATGCCCCGGCCGGAATGACAGGCAGGAGAAGGAGATGCGTTTGAATGTCATTTTAAAGAAAAAAGGGATCGTGTACGGCTGGGCCGGCGACGAAGTGGGAAAGGGCGTAGTCGTATCCTGTGGGAATACGGACATTGTCCTGACGGATGCAAGGGCCGCATTTACTACAAAGATACATTTTGAAAAGATGGGGATCGCACCAGAAGAATACCGCGTTATCGTGTTGAAAATGGGATATCTGTTTCCCGGACTCAGGGAGATATCAGAAAACTTTATTTTTGCGCTGACACCGGGAATCAGCACGAATGACTTTGCATCCATAGATTATAAGTTTTTAAAACATAACATGTATCCGATCAACAAGGATATCACCTGGAAAGAAATATTAGAAAAAGGGGAGGTGAAGCTATGAGGCTGCTCATACCTGAAGTAAAGGAATTTACAGCAGCGCAGGGAAGCACCAGAAAGTTCCGCGGTATAGAGCTTGTCGCAGAGGAGGATCGAAAAGAGCAGGCAAAAGAGATCCTCAAAAGAAAACTGTGGAATTACAAAGAACTTCTGGAATCATGTGAAAGCAGAGATAAGATAGTGATTCGGCTGCATGGTGCTGACAGAGATATGGTACCGGAGAATCCGTTATATGAAAAACAGGGATATATACTGGATATCCGGGAGGACGTAATCCAGGTACAGGCCGGAACGTCAGAAGGGTTTGTATATGCTGTTTCAACACTAAAGCAGCTTCTTGAAGAAGAGGAAGATGGATTTACTCTTCCCCGGGTAAGAATCAGAGACTGGCCGTCCATCGAGTACAGAAGCCTGTCCACGACTTTTGCATGGTATGCAGGATATGGAAGATTCGGATTTGATATGCAGTTGTGGGGGCTGGATGAGTGGAAGACATTTCTGGATACCTGTTCAGATTTTAAGATTAATCAACTGAATCTGTGCCTGTATGGGTACTGGCCGTTCCATATGCCGGGATATCCGGAGTCAGAGCTTAAAGGACTCCGCATGAAGCTGTGGAACCCTGAGAGCGAGAACTGGGTAGAAACGGAATTTATGCATCCGAATATCGCGCATGAATTTCTCCCGAAGCTTATCGAGTACGGACATTTACTCGGGATCAAATTCTATGCGTATATCGGACTGAACAGTTACAGCGGAGGATACTCCAATGCTCACAGAGAAAAGCGCATGAAAATGCCGGCAGACGGGAAATTCATCAATGATTTCGACAGCTTGTGCCTGAGTGATCTGACAACTGTAGAATACCTGAAACAGAGCATGAGGACTATTGTCGCCCAGGGCTTTGACGGGATCGACTTTGAGGAGAGCGAGGAGGCATTCTGGTACTGTCAATGCGACAAGTGCAGAGAAAAGTTCTGGAAGGGAAATAAGACGCCGGAGGAGACTCTGCACTCGGCAAATACGTACCTGCTCTCCATCCTGTACGATGAACTAAAGAGGGCTAAACCGGATATCACAATAGGAATCCGGGCGTGGAGACAGCCGCCGCTGGTACGCTCCGAAGAGCTGATCAGAGAGATGAAGGCCAGTATTCCGGATGATGTGGTACTGTTCTGGGCTCCCGGACAGTATGTGGAAGAATCCGAATTTGAAAAATGGATAAAAATCTTCGGAAAAGACAGGATCCGGGCAAGAGATACGGAGGCAATGGGATTTGCGGCTGGTTTCGGCAGACTGGTACGCCTGTTCAAAATCAACGGACTGCGTTGTGGGGAAGAGCCGATCACTCAATACATCGAGGAAGATATAAGGCAACATCAAGGCTCGGTAAGAGCGGGAGCCGCAGGAATCAATGGGTATCAGTTTGAATGGTATGGATTTTTTATGGCTTTTTTGGCGCATGCATATTACGGCTGGGGAGGAGAAAAGAATGCAGATGAATTTATAAAGTATTCTCTGGAAGCAGTATTCGGCTCTCTGAGCGACGACATTTATTTCGTGATGACGCATATGTTTACGATCCATGAAAGTCAACTGAATATCTTTGAACTGAAATTCCCGTTTGCCGAGAATAAAGTAGAAAAAAGGGATATACCGAGGATCCGTCAGGCAATCGGAGAGTATCCTGTTCTTGTGGCGATGCTGGACCGGATCATTGAACAGATTCGCAGTGACAAGAGATTGTCATCATTTGCGCCCCATTTTAAAAAGTGGAAAGTTTCGGTGGAGCGAAGCAGATTCATCTATGATATGGCTCTGGAATCTTTACGATATGAAGACGCGCAGACGGAGGAGGAGAAGAAAGAGTGCCTGTTGAATATGTATATGGCAAATGAGAAGGAATTTGAACTGATCCGCTCGAATTATTTTGATGTAAATCCAGTGAGGGAAACAGGGATCGCGTCCTGTATGATTCCATACCATGAGCTGAAACGTTGTATCTTCAATCGCCTATACCCGGAACAGAAACAGGAAGAGCCTATATATCTGGGGGTTGAATCTTTAGGATGGATGTGGTTTTGATGAAGCGGACAGGAATATTTTTTAAGTTGAAACCCGGGAAAAAACAGGAATATATTGAGGCGCATCATAATATCTGGCCTCAAGTTAAAGAAGCATTGGATGAAGCAGGGATTTGTAATTACTCAATCTGGAATCTGGGAGAAATGCTGTTTGCCTACTACGAGGCAGAAGACGAAGCGAGAATGGAACAGGTTCTCGCCGGAAATGAGGCTTACCAGAAATGGCGCGATTTTATGGAAGATTTTGTTTATAAAGAGGCGCGGACAGGAACAAAAGAGTGGCCAATGGAAATGGTATTTTATAACAAAGGAAAAACGGAGGTATGAACGATGTCTTATTTTAATCAGAAAGAAACTGACAACAGAATAGGAAAAGTCAGGGAGACCTTAAGAGAGAAATCCCTCGATGCAGCACTGATCTATTATGACGAATTGAATATCGCAAACGGATGGTATCTGACCGGGTGGTGCCCTCAGTTTGAAAAAGGCGCGGTACTTCTGCCGGCTGATGGCGACCCGCTTCTTCTTGGAGGTCCGGAAAGCGAGCCTTTTGCAAAGATGAGCAGCGCTATCAGAGATACAAGGAATTTTACGGTTTTTATGGTGCCGGATGAAGAGTATCCGAATGCGACGATCATTGATTTTGAAAAATTGTATGAAGAGTTGAGCAGTAAGGGGATCAGCTTAAAGAGAATAGGAATCGTGGGTACTATGGTGATCCCGCACGCTGTATATACTCAGTTTGCGGCCGGATTCGAGGATGTGGAGATGGTGGATATCACGGATGAGTACGAGGCGCTCAGAGCACACAAATCCGAGTGGGAGCAGGAAAATGTAAAGAAAGCTGTGAGACTGTCTTATCAGGCATATCTTGCCATGAAAGAACTCGTGAAGCCGGGAGTATATGAACACGAGATCGCGGCAGCAGGTGAATACGAATGCAGAAAGAATGGAGCAAACAGCTTTGCCTATACAACGATCGTAGGCAGTGGTGAGCGTTCTGATGCGGTGGTTCCGACAGCGATCAATAAGGAACTCAAGGACGGAGAATGGGTGATGCTCGGGATTGCTCCTCGTGTGAACGGATATGCGGGAACATTTGGAGAGACAGTTCCTGTATCGGGAGAATATACAGAAGAACAGAAATGGGCGGTTAATGTTCTGCGAAGAGTGCTGCGGGCAACAAAGGCTATGCTAAAGCCGGGCGTTTCCGGTAAGGAGATCGATGTCCCCGGTCGGAAAATTTTTGAGGAGGAAGGTCTTCTCCCGTATCTCGTGTGCCCGTTTGCACATACGATCGGTCTGATGGAAGCGGAAGCTCCGTTCTATGGTCCGAATTCTGAAGACGTGCTTGAGCCGGGGATGACTGTATGCGTGGATATCAGCTTCTTCGGACATCCAACACTTCACGGTGCCAGGATTGAGACCGGCTATCTGATCACAGAAGATGGCTGCGAGCCAATGTGTCCGGAACTGGATGCTATGTTCGCAGAAGATATAAAATAAGAGAAGGGAGATAAAAAGCATGGAATTAGGGAAAAACTGCTGGGTGTTCGCAGACGGTGATCTGCCGCCGAGAGGCAGTGAAGAACCGTATGGACATGAAGCTATGATGATCGTTAATTCTGGGGAGTGTGATGCGGAGATTATGATGACACTTCTTTTTGAGGATAGTGAGCCGAAAGAGGGGATCCTCCTCAGAGTTCCGGCTAAAAGAGTGAAGTGCTTCCGTATGGATGAACCTCTGGGGAAAGAGGGGTATCAGATAGCTCCGGGACAATTTGCAGTGATCATACATAGCAATGTTCCCGTCGTGGCAGTATATGGCAGACTGGACAGAAGAAAAGATATGGCATACTACCCGGTAGCGGGATATAGTGTCTAGGAAAGATTTTCGGGAGTATCCATAAGGCTATGCAAACCTTCAAACTGGTACAGGACAGATTTACCGGTTTGAAGGTTTGTTTGCTGGCCGGATCGATAGAATTCTCATTGTCTGGACAGTCGTTCTTCTCCGGTTATCAATCCGTGAGGATTTTGATTTCCGAGAACATTTTATGCAGACGGTACTCATCAAACGGAAGATACTCCGCAATAGTAAAGCCTGCAATGTCTGAACAATCCTGAATGGTCCGGAGCACTTCCGAAAGTTTCTCTATTGTCATTTTTTCACCACCGGAACCATCTCCCACTAATTCAGGATTTGCAAAATAGGTGGAATGAAAGAATTTTTCATCCAGCACGTCCACATCAAAATGAACCAGTATATGCTTAAATCTCCCGGCAAATGCTCTGATATCCTGATCTGAGACAAATTCCTCCGTCTGGATTTTATAATTTACATTCTGATCATCCAGAAATTTTTTCTGGTAATCGTGTAATTCCTGTAATCCTACATAGAGTATCTCCTCCGGTCTGAATTTCGGATATCGCATCAGGTCGGTCAGCGCCGCGTCTCCATACCCCAGCAGAGAGCCTAAGACCATGGCGTGGGCGTTCGGATAGCCGTCTTCTGTGGTGGATACGTCAGGATGCGCGTCGATCCATATAATGCCAACATCCTCATACTTTCCATGCAAATAATCAAATGATGCCTGGGATACGATACAGTTCCCTCCAATGGTAATGATCCGATCCGGATCTTCCGCCTCGATCTTCCGCATGGCGTCCTGGATCCCATGCAGGACTTCTTCTTTGCCGTAGATACCGTCTGTTACCGCTCTTTCCCCGCCCGCAGGCGGTAGGATATTGACACGGATCAGAGGCTGGTTTTCATTTTCCGGCAAAATATGGGCCATAAGATTTGCGCCGAAATAATAAGTATCCAATCCGCCGCTTACATAGTCCGGATATAATAGTCTGATTGTCTTCATTTACTGACCTCCTGGAATCTTCTGAATCGCCTGCTGTAATTCATGCAGCAGCCGTGTATTTGCTTCCGGCATCATGATGCAGAAGCGTATGAATTCCCCCTCCAGACACTGGAATGACGAGCAGTCCCGTATCATAAGTCCCGCCTTGATACACCGTTCAAACACATCATAAGACGTGATCCCATCCCTTACGATCTTTACAAGCAGGAAATTGGCGTATGGTTCGTAGGTTTTATAATATGGTATCCGAGATACCGCCTGATACATCCGCTCACGTTCCGACAGGATCAGTTCTCTCGTACGCCTGATATATTCCTGATCTTTAAACATCTCTTCCCCGGCAAATGCGCCGATACTGTTCAGCGACCAGGGGATCTGCTTTTCTTTCATTTTCTCCAGGAACTGCCGGTTGCCGGTGATCCCGTATCCGAATCGCATGCCCGGCGCCGCAAAGAACTTGGAGACGCCCCGCAGCACCATAAGATCAGCAAATTTCCGGGTAAATTGGACTGCGGTCACCGCACTGACATCCGGTGCAAATTCCACATAGGTCTCATCGACCATGACGAAGATATTGTGTTCGGAGCAGAATGTGAGGAGCCGTTCCATATCTTCACGCAGGATCGCGGAGGAAGTCGGATTATTCGGATTGCAGAGTATGAGAAAATCATAACCGTTTTTCAGTACATGGCAGAGATCATCCACATCCAGATGAAAATAATCTTCTTCTCTCAGATGATAGTAATCCTGCGTACTTCCGGAGAAAGAAAGTTCTCTGGAATATTCAGAGTAAGTCGGACCGAGGATGAGCGTATGTTTTGGCGCGAGCGTCTCGATCAGCAGTGCGATCAGCTCACTGGAACCGTTGCCGGGCAGGATATAATCGGCCGGAATCCGGCGGTATCCGGCGATCGTATTCCGCAGTGAAGTGTACTCCCGGTCCGGATAGGAGGAGAGCAGGTCCAGATGTCCGGCGATCGCCGACCTGACATGCTCTGATAATCCGAGGGGATTGACGTTGGCTCCGAAGTTGGTAATATCTTCTTTCTTTAAATGATAGTAGTCGCAGATTTTTTCAATGTCGCTTCCGTGGAAGACAGGTTTTGTATCCATGGACCATGCTCCTTCCTGTTATCTTTCAGCCTGGCTGTGGACTGTTCCTCTCAAATAATATGCCGAGTGTGTTCGGGCCGCAATGGCAGCAGAGGGGGGCTCGGCGGTTCGGATCGCACCTGGTAGTATTATACCACGGTTTTCATCGGAAAGAAGCTGTATTTCCTATCTTTTATCCCTAAACTATTGACTTTTTAAAATTTATATACTATATTATTAAAAACTTAACTATTAAGTTTTAAACAACGTCGACTTTCTGTCGGCGATATTGTTATTGTAATACCAGATGCGGGATGACTCCCGCCCCTACAGGCGGTGAGCAGAAAATCAGTATAAGCAGCGGGTGAGTCTTGAAGAGAGGTGAGCAGAAATGAGATGCCAATTTTGTAATAAAGAGAGGGTAGACAGAGTTTTTTACATAAACTGGATGGGAACGGTCTATCAGGTTCCGGTCTGCGCAGACTGTCTGCAGAAAATGTGGAATCAGGCTGTCGCAGCGGGAAAAACGGAGGAGTTTAAGAACTATACCGGATGGTGGCCGGGGAAACGGGATCCGAGACACATGGGAGACCGGGCTTTTCCCGAGACTGCGGTCCCGGGGCTGATCAAGAGACGCAAGCTTGCGTCTTTGAAGATACGGCTGACCGAAGCGGCCGAGACAGAGAATTATGAGGAAGCGGCAAAACTGCGTGATGATATTGCCGTGATAGAGAAAGAGGTGTGTGCACATGGAAATTAATCTGAGTATATTCAGTCAGCGTTCAATGCGAGTTTTTCAGTCGGCGCTGCGTTTCGTCACACATATGGAACATGGCTTCATCGGAAGCGAGCATCTGCTTTGGGCGCTGGCTTCGGACCGGGGAGCGGCGGGAAGAGCGCTGAGACGGAGCGGCCTTGATAAGAAGCTGATAGAGGAATATCTTCATCAGTACGATTTTGATGCAAAAGCAGGAGGAAGTTATCAGGCAGTACAGATCTCGGAAGAAGCGGAACAGGTACTTCACCTTGCAGAGCGTGGGATCCATGATCCGGGACATCATCAGGTAGAACCGGAGGATCTTCTGAAGGCCATCCTGGACGCAGGAGACTGCGCGGCATCCCAGCTTATCGTCTCGCTGAAAGCGGATCCGGATGAGATCCGCAGAGATCTGAGCAGCGGCCAGCAGCCGCCTATGCTTGTCAGGAATGCATCGCCCGGAGATGCGGTGACAGGAGAGAACATGCCGGGAGAGCCAGACGGGAAATCTACATATCGCGAAAATGCTCCGAGGGGCGGCCGCGCAGCCGGAAATCAGGAAGAAGACGTCCATCCGGAAGAGGAAGAAGTATCTGCGCTGGAAAAATTCGGCACTGACATGACGGAAAAAGCTTACGAAAATGCATACGATCCGATGATCGGACGTGAGGACGTGCTGGAGCGGGTGATCCAGGTATTGTCCAGACGTACCAAGAATAATCCGGTACTGACGGGCGAGCCGGGCGTCGGCAAGACCGCCGTGGTGGAAGGCCTGGCGCAGCGCATCGCGGACGGCGAGATTCCTGCTAACCTGAGAAATAAGCGCATTGTGGCAATGGATCTGGTGGGGATGCTTTCAGGCGCAAGATTCCGCGGAGACTTTGAAGAGAGGATGAAATCGTTCTTGGAAGAGGCGGAATCGGACGGGAATGTGATCCTTTTCATTGATGAGTTACATATGATCATGGGAGCAGGCGCAGGGGCAAGCGAGACGATGGACGCCGCCAATATCCTGAAACCGATCCTTGCAAGAGGCGGTCTTCAGGTGATCGGCGCCACAACACTCAGGGAATACCGGCGGCATATTGAGAAAGACGCCGCGTTTGAACGCCGTTTCCAGCCGGTAGCGGTCGAGGAGCCGGATCAGGAAGACGCCGTGCGAATTCTGCTCGGACTGAAAGGAAAATATGAATCTTACCATGGTCTTACGATCACGGATGATGCGGTCCGGGCGGCGGTAAGCCTGTCTTCCCGTTACATACAGGACAGATTTCTGCCGGATAAGGCAGTGGATCTGATGGATGAAGCGGCATCCCGGATCAAGACACGCGGTCTGACGACGCCGTCTTATCTGATGGATCTGGAACATGAGATCAAGAGGATGGGAAAGGAGAAGAAGAAAGCCGCCGATGCACAGGAGTATGAGAGGGCGGCAGTCCTGCGGGACAGCCAGAATGCTCTTGTAAAGGAACTGACGGCAAAGCAGGCAGAGTGGCAGAAAAAGCAGTGCAGCATTGTGGACGCAGAAGACATTGCGCAGGTTGTGGCTTCCTGGACGAAGATTCCGGTCACTATGCTTACAGAGGACGAGACGGAACAACTCCGATCTCTGGAGTCCTCACTGCACAGTCGTGTGATCGGACAGGACGATGCGGTGAGCGCTGTGGCAAAGGCAATCCGCCGCGGCAGGACCGGAGTGGCAGATCCGGACCGTCCGGTAGGTTCCTTCCTGTTCCTGGGGCCTACAGGCGTAGGAAAGACGGAACTGTGCCGCGCTATGGCAGAAGTGATGTTCCACGATGAAAATGCGATGATCCGTCTGGATATGTCGGAATATATGGAACAGTATACTGTGTCCAAACTGATCGGATCCCCGCCGGGATATGTGGGGTATGACGAAGGCGGACAGCTCACCGAGCTGGTGAGAAAGAAACCGTACAGCATCATACTTCTTGACGAGATTGAGAAAGCCCATCCGGATGTGTGGAACACGCTGCTCCAGATCCTGGATGACGGCAGGCTTACAGACGCTCAGGGGAGAACGGTCAGCTTTAAGAATACGATCATTGTCATGACGTCCAACATCGGAGCGCGGGAGATCACAGGTAAGAACTCGCTCGGATTCGCGAGAAATGACGAGAGCGAGGAGAAACGCCGTGAGGAAAACATCCGCAGCCGTGTCATGGAAGCGGTGAAGACGACATTCCGTCCGGAGTTTATCAACCGGCTGGATGAAGTGATCGTGTTCCATCCGCTGAAACAGGAGGACGTACGAAGGATCGCAGACCTGCAGATCGCAAAACTGACAGAGCGGATGAAGAAGCAGGGCGTTGCCCTCCGCGTGGAGGAAAGCGCTGTGGATCTTCTGGCGGAAAAGGGATATGATCCCGCATTTGGAGCAAGACCTCTTAAGAGGACGATCCAGTCCATGCTGCAGAACGCAGTGGCAGATCGGATCCTGGAAGGAACGCCGGGTGAGAAAGAAGAACTGACGGCGTTCGCCGACGGAGAGGAAATCAAAGTAGAGCGGAAGGAGCCGGCAGAAGAGAAAAGAGAGGGCGTACTGACATAAATAAATAATAGAAAATGGGGACAGAGTGCTGCCAGATCAGAATGCAGCACTCTGTCCCCATTTGTTTTTAATTAACATAGCGGGAAGAACTCCTCATTTTAATTTCTCCATTTAAGTATGTTGTTGAAACAGGAAGATCGGGATTGTTGATCTGTGTCATAAGTATTGTCGCCGCCATTATTCCCATCTCCCTGCTGGGAGTATGCACAGTAGTTAATGTATTGTCCATAGGTGTGGCGCTCAGTGTGTCATCAAAACCGCAAATCAAAATATCTCTGGATATTTTCTTGTTCAGTTGTTTCAGAGCAGAAATAGCTTTCCAGGCTAATAAATCATTTGCACAGAAAAATAATTCCGGGAGCTGAGGCATATTAGAGAATGCGCGGTAAAAAAAACCGGGATTATGGAACTGGATATCGTTTTCAGTAATGCAAAAGGAACTGTCAATATCGAGATTGTTGGCAGCTAACGCGTTTTTGAAACCTTCAAAACGTTCGTGAAAACTACAGCAGTGATTGATATCTCCTATAAAGCCGATGCGGGTAAGCTGGTTATTTTTTAAGATATTATTAAGCATCTGGAATGTGCTGTTACGACTTTCCATAAGTAAGATATTTGCATTTAAAGGTTCCCGCTCCGGGGCATAAAAGGAATCAAAAAAAAGTACAGGTTTGCCAAGAGAACATATCATCTCCGAGTATTCGGGATGAAACAGTTCTATGCCCAAAATAGCATCGACCTTGTCGGGATGGAAATTCTGTGGCAGCTTCAGGCTGTTCACATCCTCCGGGTTTAACATATATATGGTCAGTGAATATCCATATTCTCTCATTTTTTGCTCCAGACATGCCATGATTGATGAGGCAATGTGGAACTGTTCGGGAATATAGTTCGCAAACAATGCAAAAGTACCGCCCTTTGTAAAATGAGCTTCCTCTTCTTTATATGTATTAAAATAAGAAAATTGTTTATAATTCAGTTCTTTTGCTTTGTTAAGCACCTTGTCTACAGTTTTTTCGGGCATGTTAGGTGCTCCGTTAAGAACCTTGGATACCGTAGTCCGCGATAGTCCGAGAGCATCTGCAATATCTTGTACCGTTATACGTTCCTTTATCATTTTAACAACCATCCTTTAATATTTCAAAGAGGATATTCATAAATCCTGATACCATTATATTCTAAGTAATCCAAAAAAGCAACATTTGAAATTGAACATTTGTAAATTAAAAGTGTATAAATATAAACTAAAAAAATAGTATAAATTTTACAAAAATTAAATCAAATACCAAAAAGCATTGACAAAAATAAATGAAAATGATAACTATATATTAACAAACAAAAAGATGTTTTGAAAAAACAAACAAACAAAAAGTTTACAAATGTTCAAAAAGGAGGAAACAAAAATGAAGAGATGGAAACGAATCGGTAGTGTGTGTCTTGCAGCGGTAATGTCAGTGACGTTGATGGCGGGATGTTCAGGAAACACTGAAAAAAACACAAACGATAATTCTGAGGATGGGGGTGTAACAATTTCTTTGCTAAACACTAAATCCGAACTGGTAGATCAGTTCGATCAGTTAGCGGACAAATATGAAGAACAGACTGGAGTACACATTGACGTGCAGTTTACGAGCGATGTTGTGAGCACGCATCTTTCTGAAAAATATGCGTCAGGCAGTCCATATACGATTATGATGGTTGACCGCACTGATGTGTATGCATTCCAGCAGTATTTGTTGGATCTCAGTGATCAGGAATGGGTAGCCGACGGCGGAAGCGAGTATGGCGTGAACATTGACGGAAAAACGTATAGTTTTCCACTTCTGATAGAAGCTGTAGGACTTCTGTATAATGCACAGGCTATTGAAGATGTTACAGGAGAAGAATTTAATTGGAAAGATTATAATACTCCGGAAAAATTCCAGGCCCTTCTTGATGAACTGGTTGCTGGCGGTATGGAAAGTCCAGTTGCTGTAAATAAAGATGACTGGTCGCTTGCAAACCATTTCTTTGGGCAGCTTTACGATCAGCAGGGGAATTCGGAAGAGGGTTCTCAGGAATATGTGGATTCGCTGATGAGCGGAAGTGTTGATCTGGTAAATGATGACAGATTTAATTCATTAATGGACAGCTTTGATACCATGCTTAAATATAACATCAACAGTGCAGATCCTCTGGCGGCAGATTATGATATGAACAATGAGTATTTTGCAAGTGGTGATGTGGCATTCTGGTTTAATGGAAGCTGGGTGACAGATGTATACGGTACTACGGATAAGATTGGCATTATGCCGCTTCCGCAGAGTGATACAGACGGAGAGGTAAATGACAGACTGATCGCAGGAGCGAGCAAGACGTTTGTGATCGATAAGGAATACTCTACGGAGGAACAGCAGAAAGCCGCAGAAGATTTTCTGAACTGGCTGGTTTATGACGAAAATGGGCAGAGCTTCATGGTGGATGATTGTGGGATTATCCCTGCTTTCAGCAATATTGATAAAGAAGTGACTACGCCGATCGGAGTCGCGACACAGCAGTTCATAAGCGATGGACAGACTGAGTATTGGTATCAGGCGATCCCGGGTGACCATGGAACAGAAGTAGGAGCTTCACTGCAGAAATATATGAGTGGAAATATTGACCGGGAAGGACTGGCTTCAGAAGTAGAAACCTACTGGAGCAGTCAGGAATAATCTGTATTTATAATGGAAATGGGGAAGGATAATGCATAGGAAGAATTCATTTCGATCAAAACTGCTTTTATTTACCGTATTTGCTGGGCCCGCTGCGTTTTGTTTCCTGATGGTTATGATCATTCCGTTTTTTTATGGCCTGTATCTTACATTTACAGGATGGGATGGGATATCGATTGTGAAAGACTATGTAGGATTCCAGAATTATATAACGGTTATACATGACATTAAATTCTGGCGGTCGCTTCTTTTGACGATTGTTTATTCAGCGATATCGGTTGTGCTGGTAAATATACTTGCGTTTGCGCTTGCTTACGCGGTAACAGGCAAGGTGAAAGGAAAAAATTTTTTCCGGGCAGGATTCTTTACACCTAATTTGATCGGCGGCCTTGTATTAGGATATATCTGGCAGTTTATTTTCTCGCGTGCCATGGTGGCAGTGGGATCGGATCTGAATATTGGTTTCCTGGAAACATCCTGGCTTTCGGATCCGAAAATGGCGGTGGTCGCGCTGATCATCGTCTCGGTATGGCAGTATTCGGGATTTATGATGTTGATTTATATCGCGGGACTGACCAGTGTGCCGAAAGAATTGATCGAAGCCGGGGTGATAGACGGATGTGGGAAAACGCAGGTGTTAAAAAATATTATCCTTCCTCAGATGCGATCGTCTTTTGTTATCTGCCTTTTCCTGTCTATTACAAGATGTTTTATGACATACGATCTCAACTTGTCTCTGACAGAGGGAGGACCATTTGGAACAACACAGATGGCAGCTATGTATGTATATCAGAAAGCATTTGTGTCCAAGGATTATGGCGTAGGGCAGGCGGAAGCAGTGATTCTCTTTGTGATCTGTGCAGCGATTTCGGTACTCCAGGTTTATATTGGAAGAAGAAATGAGGAGGATGCGTGATGAGAAAATCAAGAAAAGAAACAGGAATGGCTGTAAAAGTCGTTATACTGGGTATTATACTTCTTCTGTATATTTTTCCGTTTATTCTGGTGCTGATCAACTCGCTGAAGGAAAAGACAGACATTATCAGGAATCCGCTGTCTCTGATCGGCGATAATGGAATTGTATTTACCAATTTTATTAATGCGGCGGAGAAGATGAATTTTTTCAATGCGCTGGCGAATTCTCTGTTTGTTACTGTGACCAGTACCCTGTTGATCGTACTGTTCTCATCCATGGCAGCGTATATCATAACGAGAAAAAACTGGATTGCGTGCAGAGCTCTCTTTGTATTAATGATTCTCTCTCTGGCGATACCTTTTCAAGTGTTGATGATACCGCTTGTGGCCATTTACGGAGGAATATTTCATATTTTGAATCATCGGATGACGCTGATCTTTATGCATATCGGATTCTGTGTGAGTATGAGTTGTTTTCTGTTCTGTGGAAATATACGGGCGACGATTCCGTTGGAATTGGAAGAGGCTGCCAGTATTGATGGATGCGGGCCGTTCCAGACCTTTCGGAAAATCGTGTTCCCACTTCTGAAGCCTACGATTGCTACGACAATCATCATTAATGCGCTGAATATCTGGAATGATTATCTCCTTCCGAGCCTGATTCTGACAGATACGAAGCTCCAGACGCTTCCGATTGCTACGAGAGTTTTTTACGGTGCGTTCTCAGCGGATCTTGGCCTGCTGATGGCGGCTCTGGTCCTGATGGTTGTTCCTATTCTTGTTTTGTATCTTTTCTTACAGAAACATATAATAGACGGAGTTGTTGCAGGAGCGGTAAAAGGATGATGAGCAAAGAAAACTTGATTAATTATACTGATAACTACCGGCCGGAGTTTCATTACTCCTGCCGGAGTGGATGGATGAATGATCCCAATGGCTTGATTTTCTTCAATGGATATTATCATTTATATTATCAGCATGATCCGGACAGAATTGTGCATGACGGATCTATGCATTGGGGGCATGCAAGATCAAAAAATCTGGTCGACTGGGAAGAATTGCCGGTGGCTCTTTCACCTGATGAAAAGGGAGAAATCTTCTCAGGATGCATTGTAGATGACCGTGATAATACAAGCGGTTTTGGCGAGGGAGATTTAACCCCGTTAGTAGCGGTGTTCACACATAATTTTGAATCCGGCACAATAAAAAAGCAATATCAAAGTCTTGCTTTCAGTCTGGATGGAGGAATAAGCTTTACGAAATATGAGAATAATCCAGTCCTCGATCTGGGCCTGCAGGATTTTCGGGATCCTAAGGTATTCTGGGATGAGAAAGCAAAGAGATGGATCATGCTTGTAGCGGCTTTAAATACGGTAAGAATATTCAGTTCGGAAAATCTTAGAGCATGGACACAGGAGAGTGTTTTTTCTACAGGAGATCTGGCAGAGGATGAGATATGGGAATGTCCGGACCTGGTCTGCATGGAGACAGAGGATGGAAAAAAGAAGTGGGTACTGATCGTGAGTCAGAATACACTGGATTACAGAAAAACAGGGGTTCGATATTTTATCGGAGAGTTTGATGGAAGCTCATTTTTGCCGGATACTGGAATTTCAAAAAAACAGTTTCTTGATTTTGGAAGAGACAATTATGCAGCTGCGACTTTTCAGAAAACTGAAAACCGGAATATACAGATCAGTTGGATGGATTGCTGGGCATATGCTCAGAATACTCCGGAAAAAGGATTTCGAGGCATAATGACAATTCCAAGAGAACTGTTTCTTACAGGCACGAAAAACAAAATGCAGATCGGACAGAGGATTGCAACAGAAGTTACAGAAAGACTTCCTGAGATCCGGATCAATAGCAGGAGATACGACACAGGAAAACTGAGTGGAATTTACATACTTCCCTTACAATTGAAAAAAGGGAGAATCCGGATTGGGAATACGAAAGAAAAGGTTGATATAAAGTTTGATTATGAAGCGGGTGAAATATATGTTGATCGCAGCAGAAGCGGTTTTATCCCGGGAGATGAATTCTGTGAAATAAAGGAAGGAATCTTAAGCGGTGAAACAGAGAAAGGCTTCCAGATTGTGATCGACACGTCAAGCATTGAAATATTTTCTATGTCAGGGAAAACGGTGGGAAGTTTTCTGTACTACGCAGAAAGACCGTTTCAGACTATAGAAGTGAATGAGGAGATGTAAAAATGAAAGGAAATTCATTTATTTTTTATACACCGGAGAATCAGTATCCGGGTATGCCCCATGGAGAAATGTGTGGAGACATCATGCCGTACTTTCACGATGGAAAATATACATTCTTCTTTCTTTATAAGTATTGTATATATGCTGTGGATACAGAAGATTTTGTCCATTATGGGAAATGCCGTCTTGTATTGCAGAACGGAAGTCCGGATGAACAGGATTGGCACGCTGCAACAGGGAGTGTGTTTTATTTTAACGGGAAATATTATTTTTATTATACAGGATTCTGCGAGGGGAACAGAGGCGTCCCGGGCAAAAATGAACAGGCGATACTAAGAGCGGTGAGCAAAGATTTTTATCACTGGGAAAAGGATGCTTCCTTTCATTTTACGCCGGATGAAGAAAAATTCGGAAATGTTCACTGGAGAGATCCACAGTTGTTCTGGAGCGAAAAAAAGCAGAAAGTGTGTATGCTGATAACGGCAACAATGAAAGACGGAGACGAACTGAGGAACGGGTGTACCATTGTCTACGAATCTGACGATGCGGAACACTGGACGTTTGGCGAAATCATCTACGCACCGGGAATTTTCCCTACTCATGAATGTCAGGATCTGTTTCGGATGGGGGATAAGTGGTATCTTGTATTCTCGACATACAGCAGGTGGTGGGAGACAAGATACCGCATGGCGGATGATCAGGATGGGCCATGGGATACCCCGCTTTTGGACGATATGTTTGATGGAAGAGAGTTTTATGCAGCAAAGACGGTAAGCAACGGAGAAAAGAGATATCTGGTCGGATGGCAGTCTATCAGGAAAGACTGCAGTGACTCTAACCCGTTTGTGTGGGGAGGTAATGTGATTGTCCATGAGTTGGTGCAGAGACCGGATAACACGCTGGGCGTAAAACTGCCGGATACTGTTAGAGGAGCATTTAACGATTTATTTCCTATACGCGCAGAAGTCAGATCAGGCGACTGGGAAGTAAGCGAAAAGATTACCGGAAATTGCAGATATGGTTTCGGATGGATGAAATTAGGAGAACTCTCGGGAGTTATGATGTTTGAAGGAAAAGTCTCCTGGGAAGAAAATACGCAGGCTGTGGGCCTGATGATCCATACTGTGGATAGTATTTCTGCCAGTGGAAAATCCAGACTGTCTAAGTGGTGCCAGCTGAGGATTGAACCATATCATGGAAGAATAGCCATGGAACGTTATGATCAAATTGATGGTGACCAGGTGTATCTTGACGAGCGGCGAATCTCGTTTAGTGACAAAAAAGCGGAGGTCCGTCTGATCGTCAGCGGCAATATCATGCTTGCCTATGTGAATGATACAGCTCTGGCAACAAGATGTTATAGTCTGGAAAATGGAGGGATTGGTCTGTTTACGGAATGTGGAAAATCTCAGTGGACAGATATAAGTTTAAAAGGAGGAAAGGAATGATTTGGAACGACTGGAGCGGAGCGCCGTTACTTTCTGACGGGAGAAGCAGGGCGATCAATGCTGAAAACCCCACAGGAGAAAAGGGAAAAGGCGGAATAGAGAGCAGCTGTCTCGGACCATCCAGAAAAGGATCACCATGTATTAAAGAAATAAAACCGGGAGAAACAAAAGTGCTTGCAGATATCACCGGAACCGGCGTGATCCGGCATATCTGGATTACTGTTACAGATCAGATAAGTCCTGCAAATCGTTTTGTGCTGAGAGACTTGGTACTCAGAATGTACTGGGATAATGAGGAAGCGCCCTCAGTCGAATGTCCGTTAGGAGATTTTTTCTGCTGCGGCTTCGGGAAAACATATTATGTAAATTCAGCTTTGATAACAGTGCTTCCCAGAAACGGGATGAATTGTTATTTTTCGATGCCGTTCAAATCCCATGCCAAAATAACGGTCGAGAATCAGAATGAAGAGTCGATACCTTCATTTTTTTATCAGATTGATTACTGTCTTTATGATGAGCTACCGGAAAATACGGGATATTTTCATGCGCAGTGGAGGCGAAAAAAGGTTACTGAAAAAGGACAAGACTATATCATTCTAGATGGAGTGAAAGGACGAGGGAAATATATAGGCACGTTCCTTGCTCTATCAACTTTGGAACGGTATTGGTGGGGAGAGGGTGAGGTGAAGTTTTACCTCGATGGAGATAAAGAGTATCCCACTATCTGCGGAACCGGAACAGAAGATTATTTTGGAGGCGCCTGGAGTTTCGCCAGATGTCTGGGAGAAAAAATGGAGGAGCAGACGTATTCTACGTTATATCTTGGATATCCGTTTTATTCCCGTGATGATACAGACATCCAAAATGACTACCACAATGCGGACTGCCCGCCGATGAGAGCGTTCTACCGTTTTCATCTTCCTGATCCGATTATGTTTCAGGAGGATATCAGAGTAACACTTCAGCAGATTGGATCCTGTCATGCAGGGATATTTGAACGGCAGGATGATGTGGCGTCTGTTGCCTACTGGTATCAGACAGAACCTCATCACGGATTTGAACCGTTACCGCCGGCGAGAGAGAGATGGCCGAGATAGTGTTGCAGAAAACATATTATAGAGTACGCATATAGAATAAGAGAGACCGTTACAGGCGGTATTGCCGATGGTAATGGTCTCTTTAATGCGCTTTACTTTCCTTTCTGGCTGAGCGCCATATACAATTCGTCCAGCTCATGCATCAGTTCCAGCAGCTGGCGCATATTGTCTTCACCGAATCTGGACAGGAGTTCATCCCACAGATCGTCAAATTTCTTTTTCGACTGCGCGGCCGCGGTCTTTCCGGCGGGAGTAGCGCTGATCGATACCTTGCGTCGATCTTTTGGATCGATCTCCCGCGTGATATAGTTCTTTTTTTCCAGTGTATTTAATATGTAGGATATGGCAGGTTTGGAGATGTTAAGCTTCTTCTGCATCTTAGGCACATCAAGATTCATACATGGACATTCCCGACAGCAAGTCCCGGCGATGCTCTGCAGGATGACCATCTCATTCATCTGCATCTCGCATTCCGAAGAGAAGCTGGACTCCAGCTTCCTGAAATGAATGATAGATGTAAAAAACTGTTCTCTCAATTCACTGCTCATGATTAACTCCTTAATTAGTAAATCTTTAATAAATTATACATCAGGAAATCTGGTATTTCAAGGAAATACAGGAAATGAAAAAAATTCTCAAGTATGCAGTGTTTTTGAGAATCATTATTGACAAGAACGTTGTAGTCATGGTATATCAGAATATGCCTTGCGGTTAGCGTTTACTAACCGAAAGGTGTCGGTCCTAATGGAATACGGTACAGAAATAATGATTTCAAGAGAGGAATGTATGATATGAAAAATCAGAAAAAGAATCCCCTGAGGATTGTATGGCTGCTGTTTGGATTCCTGGCGATGGGGATCGGCGCAGTGGGAGTCGTGCTGCCGGTGCTTCCGACAACGCCATTCCTGCTTCTGGCGTCTTTCTGTCTGGCAAAGGGCTCTGAAAGATTTCACAGGTGGTTTACAGGAACGAAGTTGTACAAAAGGCACCTGGAAAACTTTGTAGAAAACCGTTCTATGACCTTAAAGACAAAATTCAGTCTGCTCATTCCGGCTTCCTGCATGCTGATCCTGGCATTCCTGGCAATGCAGAATGTGTACGGCAGGGTGTTTATCCTTTTTCTGATCCTGTTCAAATATGTGTATTTCTTTACGCGGATACGCACGATTCCGGCAGGCCGGACTGATATGCCTGAAGCGGAGAGCTGATATGCGCAATAAATCGCAGGCGGCTGCCGTATCTGCACGGTCAGATATTTGCTCCAGAGAGAATACAGGAGACGCAGGCGCGGAGGAAGAAAGCGGAAGCGATGCGGGTACGGAGGAAGAAAACGGAAGCAATGAAAGAAACCGAAAAAAAGAGGAAAAAAGAACAGCATGTAGTTGGTGAAATGATCCGCCTGTACTGCAGAAAGAAGCATAAGGGATCTGGCGGGAAGAAAGGGCAGTTGTGTGCGGAATGTCAGGAACTTTTGGACTATGCCAGACTGCGAAGCGAGAAATGCCCGTTTATGGAAAATAAGACTTTCTGCAGCAACTGCAAAGTTCACTGCTATAAACCGGAAATGCGTGAGAAGATCCGGCGGGTGATGCGGTTTTCCGGACCGCGGATGCTGCTTTATCACCCGGGCCTTGCCGTCTGGCATGTGGTGTGCAGCGTAAGAGAGAAGAAAAAACAGAAGTAAGAGAGGACGCTATGATCAGGAAACGACTCGTGGGACTGTTATCCCACGCAAAGAAATATATCATTTATCAGGTTGTCTGGCAGTGGCTGGCTCTGCTCTGTCAGGTCATTATGATCTACAGTGCATCCATGCTCCTGGAGACTGCACTGTTTTGGGAGGTGACACCTCGGACGGCCGCTTACTACGGCGTATTGGTAATTGTGGCGCTCACCCTGCGGTTTGTCTGTGACAGGCAGGCTTCCCGTGCGTCCTACCGTGCAAGTGTGGACGTAAAGAGGATCTTAAGGGATAAGATCTACAGCAAACTGCTCCGGCTGGGGGCGGCTTACAGGGAAAAAGTGACTACGTCTGAAGTGGTCCAGATGGCGGCGGAAGGAGTGGAACAGCTGGAGACTTATTTCGGGAAATATCTTTCGCAGCTCTTCTACAGTCTGCTGGCGCCGGTGACGCTGTTTGTCATCCTGTCTTTTGTAAACTGGCAGGCAAGCCTTGTCCTGCTCATCTGTGTTCCTCTGATCCCTGTTTCCATTGTG
The DNA here is from genome assembly GCA_949294665.1 of uncultured Eubacteriales bacterium. Classification (GTDB taxonomy): domain Bacteria; phylum Bacillota; class Clostridia; order Lachnospirales; family Lachnospiraceae; genus Mediterraneibacter. The sequence continues at coordinate 25,476 of CASFID010000044.1, read as the reverse complement.
GCGGTCCAGAAGATCGCAAAGAGACTTCTGAATAAATACTGGGGGATTTATACGGATCTGGGCGACAGTTTCCTTGAGAATCTGCAGGGCCTGACGACACTGAAGATCTACCGCGCTGATGAGAAGAAAGCGGAGGAGATGGACGGGGAATCCCAGCGGTTCCGACAGATTACCATGAAAGTGCTGACGATGCAGCTCAATTCCACCAGCGTTATGGATATCATTGCTTACGGCGGAGCAGCCGTTGGGATGATCGTGACTCTTATACAATTCATGCAAGGAAATTTGAGCGTTCACGGAGCGCTGATGCTGATCCTGCTGGCGGCGGAATTCTTTATTCCGCTGCGTCTTCTGGGATCGTTCTTCCACATCGCCATGAACGGGATGGCGGCAAGCGACAAGATCTTCGCGCTGCTCGACCTGCCGGAGCCGCCGGAAAAGTTGCAGGTCCTGAACGGGACAGAGATGGATATCAAGCTCTCGGATGTGCATTTCTCCTATGAGGAAGAAAGAGAGATATTAAAAGGCGTCAATATGGAATTCCCGGCAGGGAGTTTTACATCGATCGTAGGAACGTCAGGATGCGGCAAGAGCACGACTGCAGCGATTCTTATGGGAAAGAATAAAGGCTATCGGGGAAATGTGACGATCGAGGGAAAAGAACTTTCAGAAATACGGGAAAACAGCCTTATGGATCAGATCACATTGGTCAGTCATAACAGCTATCTCTTCAAAGGAACTGTGGCAGATAATCTGCGGATGGGGAAACCGGATGCAACGGAAGAAGAGATGAGGGGAGCCCTCGAGAAAGTGAATCTGTGGGGATTCCTGCAGGCGCAGCAGGGGCTTGACACACAGGTCATGGAGAAAGGCGGCAACTTCTCCGGCGGTCAGTGCCAGAGACTTGCCATTGCCCGGGCGCTTCTCCACGATACGCAGGTCTATATCTTTGATGAGGCGACTTCCAATATTGACGCTGAAAGTGAAGAGATGATCATGAGTGTGATCCACGCGCTGGCCAAGACAAGAACGATCATTCTGATCTCGCACCGTCTCGCCAATGTGGTGAAGTCAGACCGGATCTATATGATGGAGGAAGGCTGTGTCGCAGAAGAGGGAACTCATGAAAAGCTGATGGAACAGAACGGAGATTATGCGAAACTGTACCGGTCCCAGATGGAACTGGAACAGTACGGGAAGGAGGCGACAGCATGAGTGAAGATAAGACAAATCAAGATAAGACAAGTGAAGATCAGACATTTGCAGTTCAGGGAGGGAGTTCGCGCCGAAGCGGTATCCGTATCATGGGGCGGCTCATCGGACTTGTAAAGCCTCTTCTTCCCGTGATGATCCTTGCCATCCTGCTGGGAACGGCCGGATATCTGTGCGCCATCTTTCTTACGATCCTTGCGGGATACGGTCTGATGCACATCCTGCTGGAGCCGGTCATGGAGACGCTTGGACTGAACCTTGTCTCTCCGGGCGTCGGGGTGTTTCTGCGGATGGAACCTCGGACACTATTCATCGCGCTGGTCGTGATGGCAGTGATGCGGGGGATCCTGCATTATGGGGAACAGTATTGCAACCATTTCATCGCGTTTAAGCTATTGGCGATCATCCGGCACAAAGTATTTGCCGCTCTCCGGAAACTCTGTCCGGCGAAGCTGGAAGGCAGAGATAAAGGGAATCTGATCTCGGTCATTACATCGGACATCGAGCTCCTGGAAGTCTTTTATGCCCATACAATTTCGCCCATCGCCATTGCAGTGTTGACGTCCCTTGTGATGATCTTATTTCTCGGCCGGATCTCGCCTGCCGCTGCGGCTCTTGCGCTTGCAGGTTATCTGGCGGTCGGCGCAGTGATCCCGCTGTTCTTCGGGAGCCGGGGAGCAGATAAGGGAATGGATTTCCGGAACGGGTTCGGTGATCTGAACAGCTTTATCCTCGACTCGCTGAGAGGGCTGGACGAGACGATCCAGTACCGACAGGGCAAGAAGAGAAGGATAGAAATGGCAGAGCGTTCGGACAGGCTCGGTGAAGTGCAGAAAGGGCTGAACCGGCTGGAGGCCTCCCAGAGATCCGTGACTAATCTGGCGATCCTGCTGTTCTCCTTTGCCATGCTGTTCCTGATGATCGCACTGAGACAGGCGGGGAGCGTAGATATTACCGGCATGTTGACGGGCGCCATCGCCATGATGGGATCCTTCGGTCCGGTGACAGCCCTTGCCAGTCTGTCCAATAATCTGAATCAGACGCTGGCGAGCGGAGAAAGAGTGCTGTCGATTCTGGAGGAAGAGCCAAAGGTGGAGGAAGTGACCGGAGCGGGGGATATTTCTTTTACTGACGCGGAGGCGGATGGCGTTGATTTCGCATATGAAGAGGAACAGATCCTGAAGGATTATTCCATCCGGATCCCGAAAGGAAAGGTTGTCGGAATCCACGGAGCCAGCGGTTCCGGGAAATCGACTCTGCTGAAACTTCTGATGCGGTTCTGGGATGTGCAGGGAGGACAGGTGAAGATTTCCGGGCGGGATGTGAGGGGAATCAATACTTCTGATCTGCGTGAGATGGAATCTTATGTGACTCAGGAGACGGCGCTGTTCCATGATTCCATTGCAAATAATATCTCTATAGGGAAAACCGGCGCAACAAGGGAAGAAATCATGGGAGCTGCAAAGAAAGCATCTATCCATGACTTCATCATGACGCTGCCGGAAGGATATGACACAGAAGTCGGAGAACTGGGAGATACGCTGTCCGGCGGGGAAAGGCAGAGGATCGGGATCGCCAGGGCGTTCCTGCATGACGCACCGTTCCTCCTGCTGGATGAGCCCACCAGTAATCTGGATTCACTGAACGAGGGAATTATTCTGAAATCCCTGAAAGAGGGAAAAGGGGATAAGACTGTGATGCTCGTATCCCACAGGAAATCGACAATGAATCTGGTGGACGTCGTGTACGAGATGGATACGGATCGGAGGATATAATGGAGGAGGAACAGGCGGTTAGGTCAGAACTTTTGTGAATCCGGCCTTACCGCCCGCTCAACAGATGTTGCTTCAAGTCTTCGATTTCAGAAAAGATCAGTGGTGCGCCTGCTCAAGTTCCATGATCCTGTCAACTTTCGGAGCGGAACCTCCTCCTGCAAATTCGCAGCCAAGCCAGATATCCACGAGATATTTAGCCAGTTCAACTCCTACCACTCTTTCGCCCAGACACATGATCTGAGCATTATTACTCTTTCTCGACCGCTCTGCGGAATATGGATCATGACATACCGCCGCACGTACTCCCGGAACTTTATTTGCGCAGATCGACATTCCGATTCCCGTGCCGCAGAGCAGGATCCCCCGCTCGTATTTTCCTGCGGCAATCTGATCGGCTACTTTATAGGCAATGTCCGGATAAAGGACAACTTCGCCTTTTGCCGCGCCAAAATCATCCACTTCGTATCCTTTTTCTTTCAGATGATCAATGATGACCATTTTCAGCGTATAAGCCGCCTCGTCACAACCAATGATTAAACGCATAAGTATGCTCCTCGCTTTCTGCTATTTGAAATTTCAGGAGTCGCCAAGCAGCTCCATGATGCCGTCTGCCATTGCTTCCAGAATGATGCAGCAGGATGTTGCGCCGGCATCCAGAACACCTCTTGAGCGTTCCCCAAGTCTGCTCGATCTGCCGAATCTGGCCACCATATCTTTGGTGGAATCCCGTCCTGCCCGGGCAGCATTTTTCATATCGAGCAGAGCGGTTTTAAAATCTTTTCCTTCGGCTGAAGATTTTTTTAAACTGTCGACCGCCGGACTCAACGTGTCTACAAGGGTTTTGTCTCCTACCTTTGCCTCGACAATCTCCTGCAGCCCGGCAAGGCCGGCTGCCAGCATATTTCCAAGGTCTTCCAGAGAAATCTCCTCCAGATCCTCGCCCGCAGACGCTGTGTCCATTAAGATCGTCCCGTAGATCGGTCCCATGGATCCCCCGATTTCCGAAAAAAGGATAGTCCCCAACTCGTCCAGACCTTCTGTGAATCCGAAATCTTTGTCTTTAAAACGATCTTCAAATAAAGAAAATCCTTTATTCATATTCATCCCATGATCTCCGTCGCCGATCAGGCCGTCTACTTCTCCGAGATACGCTTTGTTATCCTGGATCCCTTTTACCATTTTTAATAATACTGATTTACCGTCTGCATTTTTAAATGTTGACATATCAAGCCCTCCGTATTAACCTACTGATTTGTCAGAATTGCTTCATTCCCATTGTGTTTACAGGCATGTCGATCAATTCTTTTAATTCTTCATCAACTTTCATAATGGTAAGTGTGGCTCCCATCATATCCAGAGATGTAAAATAATTGCCGACATATGGTTTGTGGATCCGAATGCCTTTCTCTGTGAGGAGCTTTTCCACTTCGTTGTATAATACATAAAGTTCCATCACCGGTGTCGCTCCAAGACCGGATACCAGAACCACTACTTCATTGCCGGATTCAAAGGGAAGATCAGGAACGACGATGTCTACCATCCTCCGGGCCATCTCTGCGGCCGTCTCCAATTTGCACACTTCGATTCCCGGCTCTCCATGGTGGCCGATTCCGACCTCCATAGTTCCATCTTTAATCTCGAAATTAGGATGGCCAACTGCCGGGAGGGTACAGGGGGATAAGCCGATCCCGACGCTTCTGGTATTGTCGATTGCTTTCTGAGCAGCCGCGATAACTTCGTCCAGATCGCCTCCCATGGCCGCCTTTGCGCCGCCGGCTTTCCACATCAGTATCTCGCCGGCAACTCCGCGACGCTTCTCCCGCTGATCTTTCGGGGCTGATGCGACGTCATCGTTCGCGACAACGGTTTTTACAGTAATTCCCTGTTTTTTGGCCATTTTCACTGCCATCTTGACGTTCATGTTATCTCCGGAATAATTTCCATAGAGGCAGGCGACTCCTTTTCCCTGATCAGATACTTTGAATGCATCCAGAAATGCAGCCGCTGTCGGGGAGGAACAAATCTCTCCGACCGCCGCGGCGTCGCACATGTTCTCGCCGACATATCCGATAAACGCCGGTTTATGGCCGGAGCCTCCGCCTGTTACAACTCCGACTTTACCCGTCTTGATATGCTTTGCTTTCACTACTCTTTGATTTTCTGTAGCTTCCACAATATCACTGTGCGTTTTCAGAAAACCTTCCAGCATCTCGTCTACAATGTAATCGGGATTGTTTAAAATTCTTTGCATGTCCTCTCCTCCTTTTTATCACATTTCCGGCACTAAGACGACTTTCAGCGCTCCGTCTTTTCCGGTTTTTGCGATTTCAAACGCCTCTTCCCATTTTTCCAGCGGGAACTTGTCTGATACGACGCCGTCTGTCGGAAGTTTGCCGTTGCCAATCCATTCGATTACAGTGTCATAACAATAAGGACTCAGATGAACTCCCAGAAGATCCAGTTCTTTGCGGTCCGAAATGATACTCCAGTCAACCGTTACAGGAGCGCCAAATACAGAAAATTCTACAAAACGTCCCATTTTTCTGATGCAGTCCAATCCCTGCTGAACGCTGGACGGGTGGCCGCTGGCTTCGATGTAAATATCACATCCGTATCCGCCGGTCATCTCTTTGATCCTGGCAACAGCGTCTTCTTTTCCGGGATTTATAACAATATCCGCGCCGAACTTCTTTGCTTTTTCCAGGCGGGCGTCGTTCATATCCAACACGACAAGGCATTTCGGATTTGCCTGGCGGATCGCACCCACCATACCGAGTCCGAGAGTGCCTACGCCGGACAGAACTACAAAATCTGTCGTTGTTATCTGAGCGCGTTCAACACAGTGGAAAGAACATGCGTATGGTTCGATCAGGGCCGCCTTTTCAACAGGCATGTCTGCGGGAACCATGTGAGGAATAGCCTCTTTCGTCAGTTTTACATATTCCGCCATTCCTCCGTTGACGTTGTTCTGGAAGCCGAACAGATCATGCTTTTCACACATCCAGTAACGTCCGGTCTTACAAAACATACACTCGCCGCAGGGCACGATCTGTTCCGGACAAATACGGTCCCCCTCTTTCCAGCCGCCCTTTACATTGGGGCCGATTTCAACAACGGTGCCTACAAACTCATGTCCCGGAATCATCGGAGCCTTAATATACTTGGGCTGACCGTCAAGTCCCCAGAAACTTGCGGCGCCGGCGAAAGCTTTTGTATCTCCCGCGCATATACCGCATGCCTCTACTTTCAGGATCATTTCTCCCTCGCCTGCCCGGGGTGTGTCTACTACCTCAAATCTGTAATCTCCCGGTGCATAGGCTACGACTGCTTTCATTTTTTCTGGTAAGCTGCTCATACTTTTTACCTCCTTACGACTTTTTTTAATTTTTTCATCAACTTATGTAATACTAATTTACTTAAGAATACATCCCTTGATTATTAGGTGTCAATTAACAAAAATTAACAAAAAATAATACAAATGTTTGTGCAAAGCGATGATAAAACGCGTTAAAATCCAAAAAAACTGTTCCCATATAATAAGGAAGAATTAAAGATAATAAGGCTTGATGCATTGGATAAACCGCCTGCCCGGACGTGTATATATCTTTTTTCTCTTTTGTTTTTTCCCTCAAAAAACGTATAATTCCTGAAAAAACTTAAAATTTATCAGTTATATACAAATATCTCTTTATTTTTTCATTGTAAATATACAATTGACACATAATACACCTATGCCATATACTTAAGTAAAAATAATTTACATAAATGCATTTAAACGGAGGAGGTCAAAATGGATGAGCAAGGAAAACGAGAACATTTTGGAAATGCGGCAGATCGTAAAAGTTTTTCCTGGCGTAAAAGCCCTTGATAATGTCGACTTCAAGGTAAAACGCGGCGAAGTGCACTGTCTGATCGGCGCAAACGGTGCCGGAAAATCAACTTTAATGAAAGTCCTGTCCGGCGCGTATACAGAAGATGGCGGAGAGATTTATTTCGACGGAGAGATCCTGTCATCACACGGAACTCAGAAGAGGCGGAAAGAAGGAATATCCGTTATTTATCAGGAGTTGTCCTTGTTTAACGAGCTTACGGTAGGAGAAAACGTCTACATTAACAATTATCCAAAGAAAGCCGGAGGCAGCATTAACTGGAAAAAAGTTTATCAGCAGACGCAGGAACTGGCCGACAGCCTGAACATTAAAATAAGTGCAAAAGAAAAAGTATCGGATTTGAATATTGGTCAGAGACAGCTCACGGAAATTATGAAAGCGCTGGCATGCAACGCCAAATTAATTGTTATGGACGAACCCTCCTCGACTCTTTCTCAGTCCGAGTTTGAGATCCTTGTCAAGGTAATAAAAGACTTGAAAGAAAAAGGAGTTACGATTATTTATATTTCCCACCACCTTGAAGAACTATTTATTGTCGGCGACCGAATTACAGTTTTACGGGACGGAAAGTTTGTTGTCTGTAAAGAGACCGGGGAACTGAATGAAAGCAGTCTGGTAGAATATATGACCGGAATAGAAATATCGAGGATAGAGGAGCAGGAAACAGTAGTACATGACAATTTTTTTGAAAACGGAGAAGTTGTACTGGAATTAGATCATATGAGCAACTATAAAGTATCTGATATCAGCTTCAAGCTCCATAAGGGAGAGGTCCTGGGAATATACGGGCTTGTAGGCGCCGGAAGAACAGAAATACTTCAGTCGATTTTCGGCATAGCGCCTGTTACCGGCGGCGAGATCAAAATGCATGGCCAAAAGGTGAAGCTGCACAGCACGCACGAGGCAATACAGCACAGAATCGGGCTTGCTCCGGAAAACAGAAAGACACAGGGGCTGGTCCTTCCTCTTCCGGTATGGGAAAACATGTCTATGGTAGCGCTCAGGAAGTTTAAGAGCAAAGGGAAGATTAATTATTCCAGTATCAGGAGGGAATGCGGAAACTATGTTGAAGACCTGAAAGTCAAGACGCCTTCAATCTATACGAAAACAGGCAATCTTTCCGGCGGGAATCAGCAAAAAGTAATACTTGCGAAATGGCTGATGCAGGACTGCGACATACTTCTGCTCGATGAACCGACACAGGGGATCGACGTTATGGCGAAAGAAGAAATCTACAAATTGATCCGAAATATGGCCGAGGCCGGAAAAAGCGTTATTGTTGTCTCCTCGGAGCTGCTTGAACTGCTTCGTATCTGCGACAGCATACATGTCGTGTATGATGGCCGGCAGGTTTTGGAAACAAACAGAGCAAATTTTAATCAGGATCAGATCTTACATGCATCTGTTGTTGGGAGGGTTCTCTAATGAAAAAAGATATAAGCATAAATGAAGTTATCAAAAAATACAATCTGGCTATTTTACTTATTATTTTTATTGTGATTTCCACAATTTTATCTCCGAACTTTTTAACCGCGGACAACTTTTTTAATCTGCTGCAGCAGGCGTCCATTCCTGGCATAGTTGCGATCGGAATGACAGTGGTCATTCTGTTGGGAGGAATCGACCTGTCTGTCGGCTCTGTATTGGCTTTTGCGGGGATGATCGCCTCTATCATTGTAGAAAAAACAGGCGGAACGACAGGAGGAATTTTTCTCGGATACGCTGCGGGTATCCTTGTAGGCGGAGTAATGGGACTGATCACGGGGGTGTTAATATCCAGACTGGGACTGCCTGACTTCATCGCATCCCTGGCGATGATGGAGATCGCCAGAGGCGCTGCGCTCCTGACGACAAGCGGAAACCCCGTCTTCGGACTGGATCCCTCGTTTCATATACTGGGCGGAGGATTCCTCTTTGGCAAACTGGCTATCACCGGTATTTTCTGGATACTTCTCACTGTGATTTTCTTCCTTATTCTGAAATACAGCATATTCGGAAGAAGTCTGTTTGCAATCGGCGGAAATCGTGAGGCGGCTATGCTTTCCGGTATTAACACAAAGAGAAATTATGCGCTTACATATATGCTCAGCGGTCTGCTTTCGGGATTTGCGGGAGTGCTGACCGCATCGTGGATGTCTACAGGGCAGCCTACTGCCGGCGATGGATATGAACTGGATGCAATCGCGGCAAGCGTAATCGGAGGTGCGAGTCTGAGCGGCGGTATCGGTTCTGTAGTCGGTACTTTCGGAGGAGTATTCCTGCTAAGGATCATCACGAACATTTTCAATCTGGTCGGGCTTCCATCTTATTACCAGAGTATTGCAAAAGGAATCATTATTATCATCGCCCTGCTGTTAAATCGTTTTGTATCTCAGGACAATAAGAAAAAATCGGTGTAAAGGATACAAAACAGGACGAGAGAATGCTAAGCTTCGGCTTTTAGCATACTACCGGGCGTCGGTAGAAAATAAATTAAGAAGGAGAGAAAAATTATGAAACTGAAAAAACTTGGCGCAATGGCGATTGTTGCATCAATGCTGGCCGTAACTGCAGGATGCAGCAACTCAGTAACAACAGAGCAATCCTCAGGTTCTTCCGGTTCATCGGCGACGGAAGAAAGCGGCGGCGATTCCGGCAGTCTGACGATCGGATTCTCCAACTGCTCTCAGGACACACCATTTTTTGCAAACATGACTCCGATTATTGAGGAGTATGCAGAGGGACTTGGCGTAGATGTAGTTTCACTGAATGCGGATAATGATATCTCAAAGCAAAACCAGGATATTCAGGATCTCGTATCTCAGGGAATTGACATCCTGATCGTAAATCCGGTGAACGAGGACGGACTTACCGCCGGCATTAACGCCTGCAATAATGCGGATATCCCGGTTGTCACCGTAGACAAAAACGTAAACAGCGGCAATGTAGCGTTTGTCGGAAGAGATAATAAGGAGATGGGCCGTCTCTGCGGCGAGCGTCTGGTTGAACTCCTGGGCGGAGAAGACGCTACAGGAACAATCCTTGAGATCCAGGGTACTGCGGGCTCCACTACGATGATGGACAGACGGGACGGTTTCCACGAGGCGGTGGATCCGATTCCGGGGCTTACAGTCGTTCAGTCTTCTTACTGTGATTATGACCGCTCGAAAGCTATTCCGGCCACGCAGGATCTTCTGCAGGCAAACAGCGACATCGTAGCTATCTTCGGACATAATGACGATATGGCTCTGGGTGCGGCCCAGGTGTGCGGCGAGCAGGGGCTGGATGATGTTCTGGTATGCGGCGTTGACGGACTGATGGAGGCGGTCCTGCAGATTCAGAAGGGGACATACGCCATCACAACTTCCAACGATCCCGTCCTTCTCGGACAGACAGCGGTAGACGTAGCTGTTCAGATCCATAACGGTGAAGAGGTAGATGAATTTATCGATGCCGGAACAGTCGTCATCGATGCGGAGAACGTAGACGAGTATGCAGATCCGGAGCTTGACTTTGCGACTATGGTAAAATAACAAGATATATGATCTGCAAATGCTCAGTAGTATCAGCTCAAAATGATCTGGGAGGTTGATTGAAGTGATAACGAAGAAAAGAATACGAACGATCAACGAACTTCAGGAACTCCAGCGCCTTGCTAACAAATGTCCGGATGACGTGGCGTTTCATAACGAAGACAGTTCTGTCATAATTGATGCCAAGAGTTATATCGGAATGTATGCACTGGATTTTCATCGGCCGATTTTAGTAGTGAGCGAAAATGAGGAGTTCCATAAACAAATTGAAAACATAGCTGAGACAGTCTCTGAATGAAAAAAGCTTTGGGGTTCCGGGTTACCGGAACCCCAAAGCTCTTTCGCTTACATGATCGAATCAAGGTAGTCCAGGACAAGTGGGAGTGCGGCGCCCATGCAGGCAGGAAGATTAGAGTAATTGCTGATACTGATATATCTTTCGGTGGTGGGGAAAGCCGACTTGTTCTGGATGATCAGATGTAGGAGTTCGATATCATCATCCGTCAGATATTTTGCCAAAGTGCCCGCGAGTATCACGTTACTGTTGATTATCATATGGAAATTATCAATTGCCATAGCGAGGTAATTCAGATATTTATCCCACCTTTTTTCGTAAGACGCAATGCCCTTGCGTAGTTTGAAAAAGAAATCCTGAATATCTTCCTGTGGTCTCAGCAGAGAAGATATAGAGCAGTAGGCGTTCACGCAGCCTTTCTTTCCACAATAGCAGGTCTGTCCGTTCGGCACCATGATCATATGCTCAAATATACCGCTTTTATATGCTCCGTCCTGAAAGAAACTGCGGTTGATGATAATGGATCCGCTGACGTCTGAGCGGATATTCAGATAGATCGCGTTCTGAAGGAACGGATCGAACCACAGCTCTACATTTGCCATGGCTTCTGCATCGTGACAAAAAGAACAGGGATAAGGGATCCTGCTGCTGAATTCTTCTATTGTAAGTCCTGCACAGTCAAGGATCTTTCCGTAGATAATCTCCTTTCCGTCTGCCGATATGAGCGCCTGGAGAGCGATGCCGACACCCAGGATCTGTTCCGGTGGACATTCCAGACTGGAAATAAACATATTGATCACGCGGCAGATTTCATCATAATATTCTGAAGTGTTTGAAAACGGGACCGAATGTTTCTCATATTTAAGCATATCTCCATACAGATCGATCGCCATCAATTCAAACTGATCGGCCAGTATTTCCACACCAATAGATATCTTGACAGCTGCGTTGAAATCATATAAATTCGCCTTTCTGCCGCCAGTAGAATCTGCCAGCCCTTTTGTGTAAATGAAACCGTTCTGCAAAAGATCTCTTAGTATTTGAGCCACTGTAGGTCTGCTGAGCGATAGCTCGTTCTGGAGGGTGAGAGATGTTGCGTGTTTATGGTCATATATATATTTCAGAACATTCCTCTCGTTATTTATCCGTAATGCTGTGGTCGTAGTATATGTGCTGCTCATGAAAACATTCTCCGTTTGTCTTTTAGTTATTGACAACGATTATTATAACAGATTCCCGGTCAAAAAACACATTGATGTGAAGGAATGTGAGAAAAACGTGTAGCTCAGACGTAAATCCAGTTCCGGCTGCACGTTTTTTATTTCACTGAAATGCAGGAGGCAGATAATATGAAATCTAACAGCAAAAATGAAATAGTAAAACTTCTTTCGATATGCGGGAAGGTGGCTGAACACAAGAGTGAGAAGATGCAGGAAAACGGAAGAGACGAAGATGAGATCCTGGCCGCTATCAGTGCGGAGGAACAGGAGACGCTGAAAGCAATTCTTTTAAAGCTGCAGAGCCAGTGGTTAAAAGACCATGCTGAACATCATAAGAGACAGAAATAAGCTTAGCTGGTTGTAACCATATCAATGATCTCTTTGTACAAATGTATCCTGCAGTACATCTTTCGACAAATGACGATTTTGTAGGAAATGCGCAAAATAAAAATGACGATTTTGTGGGAAATGTAATTGATAAAAATGACGATTTTGTTTATACTAAAGAAAAAAGGTGGAATGGCAGTGTTTAAAAGGAAAATTTATGATAGGCTGTTACAATGGAAGAAAGAATCGCAGGGCAGGACAGCATTGATGATCGAGGGTGCCAGACGTGTCGGAAAGTCTACGGCAGCAGAGACATTTGGGAAAAATGAGTATGACAGCTACATCCTCATTGATTTTTCAATTGCGTCTCAGACGGTAAAAGACCTTTTTGATGATCTTTCCGACCTGAATTTCTTTTTTCTTCAGCTTCAGCTTCTCTACAGGACAGATCTTGTTGAGCGAAGATCATTGATCATTTTTGATGAAGTGCAGTTATTTCCTGCGGCGCGACAGGCAATAAAAGCTCTTGTAAAAGATGGAAGATATGATTATATAGAAACAGGATCGCTTATTTCGATCAGAAAAAATGTTAAAGATATTCTTATTCCAAGTGAAGAACGTAAGCTCAGTATGTATCCGATGGATTACGAAGAGTTCTTATGGGCGACAGGAGATGTGACGACAACAAAGCTGTTGCGAGGCGCATTTGAGAACCGAAAAGCAGTAGGAGAACAGATGAACCGGAAACTAATGCGGGATTTCAGACTGTATATGCTGATCGGAGGAATGCCGCAGGCAGTTGACGAATATCTTCGGACAAATAATTTCCGGTTGGTAGATGAGGTAAAAAGAGATATTTTGAATCTTTACGAAGAAGATTTCAGAAAAATAGATCCAACCGGAAGAGTTTCCATGCTGTTTGATGCTATTCCTGCGGAACTGAATAAAAATGCTTCAAGATATCAAGTGTCCAGTGTCTTGGGAAACGAAAGGGCAGACAGTATATTAGAGTTGATCGCAGAGTTGAAAGATTCAAAGACAGTGATCGCGGCTTACCATGCAAATGATCCGAATACAGGCATGTCAAATCATAAGGATCTTGGGAAATTTAAACTTTTTCTGGCGGATACCGGCTTGTTTACAACACTGGCATTTAAGGATAAGGATTTTACAGAAAATTCGATTTATGAAAAACTTCTGAACGATAAGCTAAGTGTCAATCTGGGATATTTGTATGAAAACATAGTGGCTCAGATGCTGACTGCGAACGGAAATGAACTGTTCTACTATACATTTATGAATGAGAAAACAAGACATAATTACGAAATAGATTTTATACTGGCAAGAAATAATAAGATATGCCCGATTGAAGTAAAATCATCAGGATATAAAACACATGCGTCTCTGGATAAGTTCTCTGAAAAATATTCTGGACGTATATCAGAGAAATATCTTGTCTGTACGAAAGATATGCAAAAGGATAAAGATGTGTTGATGCTTCCGGTTTATATGGTGCCTTTTTTATAGGAAGCCGGGCAGAAAAATTCAAACATTGTAAATGTGTCAGAGCAAGGTGAAATAGAACCATGACAGAAATTTCTATAATGCTCTGAAAAGATGCGATATACTGAAAACATTAAGAGATAGACATTTCCGCTTATTAAAGGAGAAATTTTATGTTGAATATTTATCTGGGGAAGATGGATGAAGCGATTTATTATCCCCCAACATATTTTGATAATAGATATGAAGATGAGTGGATCACGGAAGAACTGTCAGTTGAGATGATCAGGGATGTGGACCGTTCGGCAGTGGTCAGCAGCCATCTGATAGAAAGTCCTGTCCTGGGGCCTATTTCTGTAAAGGAGTTATCAGGCGGGGTTAAAACGTTGATGTTGATGGCTTTTGATGATTCTGGAAAGGTTTTTAATGCGTGTGCATGCGGCGATAACTGTGCTAAATGGATTTTAAAGATTGGTGAGCAGAAAGACCTGACGATTAATCTGAGGCATATTATGGATTTCGGAAATGGCGATTTTCAGGCAAGAATCCTCAATACTGGAGAGATAGTCCATAATATGTCGGAATTTGTAGATATTGCAGGGGAATATGTATAGGTGAGCATGTATGAAAGGGAAGCATAGCGCTTGCCGATAATTCTTACCGCATTGGTTTCCAGGCCGTCCGTCTGCCATGCGGCAGCTCGAATCCACCCTGCGGGTGTATTCTCACTGTATGGCGTCCGCCATATGACAGAATTACCGCTAGCTGTCACTTGCAAGCGAGCTTGCGTGACAACTATCAGTAATTCTTACCGCATGGCAGACTGTTAGCATATCCTCGGTAATTGCATGCCGGTTAGTTTGGCGAGGATTCTTCTGCCGCCGATGGGGGTTTTGAGGAGGACTTTGCCGGGCATGTCTTCGGTTACGGCGCCGATTCGGGCGGCGTTCTCTCCGCCGGGGACTTTTTTTATTGCATCGAGGACGGCTTCGGCGGCTTCTGGAGCGCAGACTGCGAGCATCCGTCCTTCGCAGGCGCAGTAAAGTGGATCGAGGCCGAGCATATCGCAGGCGGCTTCTACCGCGGGATCGACGGGCAGCGCTGTCTCGTCCAGTTCGACGGAGAATGGCATCTGCTCTGTGAATTCATTGAGTGTGGTGGCGACGCCTCCTCTGGTGGGATCGCGCAGGATACGGATCGAAGCGGACGGATCAGTTGCTTCTGCGGTCATACCGGCGGCTTCAATTGCTGCCGCGCTGATTTTGTGCAGCGGCTGACAGTCGGATACGAGCGGGCTGTCTTCGCGGAGCAGCCCGGAGCGTGCCATCATGACGGCGGCGCCGTGGCAGCCGATGGTTCCGCTGACGAGAACGGCGTCCCCCGGATGGATGGCGGACTTCCCGGGAAGAGAGGCTTTCTGGAAACCGATACCGGCAGTGTTGATATAGATTCCGTCGCCTTTTCCGGAGTCTACGACTTTCGTGTCGCCGGTCACGATGGACACGCCGGCCTCTCTTGCCTCCTCTGCGATTGAGGAGACGATGCTTTTAAAATCAGAGAAAGAAAAGCCTTCTTCTAATATAAAGGACAGGCTGAGGTATTTCGGGATTCCACCGGCCATACACAGGTCGTTTACTGTTCCGCAGACAGAAAGCTTACCGATATCTCCTCCCGGGAATTTCCATGGAGAGACGACAAAACTGTCGGTTGAGAATACCAGTTTATCACTGCCATTAAGGATAGCTCCGTCTCCAAGCTGGGAGAGCGCTGCATTGTCAAATGCGGGCAGCAGGATCGACTCGATCAGTTCAGAGGTCTTTAAACCGCCGCTTCCGTAATCAAGAGTAATTCTGTCATCTTTTATCCTGTTTTCCATGTCATAATACCTCTCTGTTCCCTTATCATTCATGTTTTACTCATAGTTTCAATAACCTTATATTCGGCCAAATGCATATCGATGCTTCTTGAGATTATCCGGTTATCCGTACTGATATGCCGCGGCACAGGCGCCCTCGCCGGAAACCATACACGGTCCCACAGGATTATCCGGAGAGCAGACTTTTTGGAACAGCGGACATTCCGCAGGCCGCATGACGCCGCGTATGACCTGGGCGCATCGGCAGCCGGGTATCTCTTTTCCCTCTGCAGGGGAGAGAGAGAACTTCTTCATGGCGTCCCACTGTGCGTATTCATTCCGGATGGCATATCCGCTCTCCGGGATTTGTCCGAGCCCCCGCCAGTCGGATCCTGCCGGAGAGAATACACGCTCTATCAGCGCCATGGCGGCAGGATTCCCGCTCTGCCGTACAAGCCGGGTATATTCGTTCTTCAATTCCGGCGTCCTTTGTGCAAGCATTTCTGTCAGCTCCAGGATGGAATACAGGAGATCTCCTGGCTCAAATCCACTCACTACACCCGGCAGGCGGTAATCTTCCGGGAGAAAGGAAAAGCCGTCAGCTCCTATGATGGCGGCCACGTGTCCGGGACAGAGAAATCCGTTTACTGCAAAGTCGTCAGACTCAATGAGAGAACGGATTGCCGGTTCTGTTCTTTTTAAAAGGCACAGCACGGAGAAGTTTTCCACTCCCCGGGCGGCGGCCTCGACGATACATGCGGCAGTTCCGGGAGCAGTGGTCTCGAAGCCTACTCCAAGGAAAACGACTTCTGTGTCAGGATGTTCTTCTGCAATCTTGAGCGCATCCATAGGAGAGTAGACAGATTCCACTTTGCCGCCGTCAACGCGGCGTGCCAGAAGGCTGTCCCCCTGTACGGATCCCGGAACCCGCAGAAGATCCCCGTAACTTGCGATCAGTACGCCCGGTCTCTGCGACAGGTCAAGGACCATGTCGATCATATTGGAAGGGGTGACACAGACCGGGCAGCCGGGGCCGGAGAGAAGCTGTACATTCTCCGGCAGTATGCTTCGGATCCCGCTGCGGGCGATCGCCATGGTGTGTGTGCCGCATATTTCCATCAGACGGACCGGGCCGGTCTTGTCGCTGTACTCCCTGATCTTATCAAGAAGCAGAGGGACGTCCTTGGGATTTTTAAAATAGCTGTCATAGAGCATTTTTGATCTCCTCCAGAAGTTCCATGTTTTCCAGCGCTTCTTTTTCGGACATTTTTTCAATGGCAAATCCGGCATGTACCATGACGTAATCGCCCGGCCGGGCGTCCGTGATAAAGTCGATGCGGATATCCTGCGTGAGGCCGCCTGCTTCACACTGCGCCAGAGAGCCGTCTATTTTATTGATCTTCATAGGCATTGCTAAACACATAAGTTATGCTCCTCTTTTCTTCTATATAATAATCTGATGACTAAAGTGTTCCCTGTTCTTCAGCTATCATATTTCGCTCATGGCAGGCAATGGCGAGCTGGCCGAATGCTATGCCCTCATCGTTTGCGGGTACCTGATGATGAGTATACACCTTAAATCCGTTCTCTTCCAGCAGGGAAGTAATGCCATGCAGGAGAAAACGGTTCTGGAAGACTCCCCCGGAGAGAACGACAGGAAGCCTGTCGGGATTCCGTGCGATGCACTGGTCCGCGGCCATACAGACAAGCGTCGCCATAAAGCGCAGGGCAAGAAAATGTTTGTCCCCGTGCTGCTTCAGATCGTCTGCAAGACTGCGGATCATCGGTCTGGTGTCGAAGACGCGTATGCCGTCCTGCTCATAGAATGTGACAGGCCAGGAGAGTGTCTGCAAAGATAAATCTGCAGATAACTGTTCCGGCGTCTCAGCAGGGGAGAGAGCTTCCACAAGAGCGGCTCCTTCGCCTTCGTAGTCGATCTCCGGGCGGTCCAGGATAAGAGCGCAGATTCCGTCGAACAGCCGTCCGATGCTGCTGGCTGCAGGGACAGCCTGCGGTGATGTTTCCATCAGACCGGATAACATCCGGCATTTCTCCTCTGACAGAGGAATGAGGGAAAAGTCCCGGATTTCCGCGTCTGCCGCGAGCGAGAGAGCAATCCGGCCGATCTCGTGGACCGCGCGGTCGCCGCCGGGCAGATGTATCGGACGGATCGAGCCGGCCCGCTGAAAGTTTTCGTAATCTCCGATCAAAAATTCTCCGCCCCATATAGTTCCGTCTGTTCCCAGACCGGCTCCGTCCCAGATGATTCCGAAGCATGGCCCGCCCAGATTGTTGTCCGCCATGCAGGACGCCATGTGCGCCCAGTGGTGCTGGACCTGGAGAAGCGGAACGTGATCTGACGCGGCGCGCTGTTTTGCCTCGCCGGTAGACAGATAATCCGGGTGAAGGTCGCAGACATAGAGAGCGGGTTTCAGCCGGAAAAGTCTTTCGTAAGTCTGCATTGTCTGCGTGTAGTGCTCAAATGTCTCGGCATTCTTCAGATCGCCGATGTAAGGGCTTAAGAAGATATGGGACTCTCGTCCCAGTGCAAAGGATGCCTTCTGTTCGGCGCCCAGTGCAAAGATACCGTCGGCGGATAACGAGGGACAGTCACGATCCGGGGAAATACTGCCGGCCGGTACTCCGGCTGCCTGGACCGGCATTCTCAATTCCAGCGGGCGGGGAGCATAGCCGCGGCTCCTGCGCAGGAAATACGGGCGCCCCCGCCATTCCGCTGCTAAGGAATCATCGCACCGGTTCGCGATCCTGCGGTTATGCAGCAGGAAACCGTCCGCAACATCTGCAAGTGCGCTCAGCGCGGATTTGTTATCTGTGAGCACGGGACAGCCCGGTACATTTCCGCTTGTCATGACAAGGATGTCCGGTCCGCTGTAAGCTCCGTCAAGGAGCAGTGTGTGAAGGGGCGTATAAGGAAGCATCACCCCCAGCCTTGTGCTGAAGCTGAGCGCTTCGAGCGCCCGGGCGGTCTGTGATTCCTGCGAGTTTTGCAATCCCTGTGAGTCCTGTGTATCCGACCTGTTTTTTCGCTTTGCGAGAAGGACGATCGGCCGTGCGGGACTTGTCAGAAGCTGCTCTTCCTCCGGCGTGATCTTGCAGATCCGGCGGGCTGTCTCGAGGGAACGGCACATGACGGCCAGAGGTTTTTCTGCCCGGCGCTTGCGTCTGCGCAGTCTGTATACTGCATCTGGATCCAGCGCATCACAGGCGAGATGAATTCCCCCGATGCCCTTGACTGCAAGGATTCCGCCGTCTGCAAGGAGCTCCTGAGAGCGGCGGAACGCATCGTCACCACTGACAGGCAGCGAAGAAGAGGAAGACTCCGCGTAAAAGACATCCGGCCCGCATACCGGGCAGCAGTCGGGTTGAGCATGGTACCGCCGGTCATTGATATCATTGTATTCATCCTCACAGTCTCCACACATTGGAAACTCTTTCATCACCGTTCGCTCCCGGTCATAGGGAAGCGCCTCGATGATGGTATATCTCGGTCCGCAGTTCGTACAGTTGATAAAAGGGTAACGGTATCTGCGGTCCGAGGGAGTGCAGAGCTCGGCTTCACACTCCGGGCACATGGCGACGTCCGGAGAAATGAGAGTTGCGCCGGTCTTTATCCGGCTGTCGCGTATTGTAAACCGGTCAAAAGTTCCGGGGCGCTGCACCGGATCCGAAGAAGCCTCCGCATTTTCTGTCCGGACCGCTTCAATGTGCGCCATAGGCGGCGGGGAAGATTTCAGTTCTCCGATGAAACGCTCCAACTCTTCCGTCTCTCCTTCCAGTATGCCTTCCAGTCCTGCGGAGGTGTTGCGCACCCAGCCGCAGATATGGCGCCGCGATGCAAGCCGGTGAAGAAAAGGGCGGAAACCTACGCCCTGTACGATTCCTTCCACTTCTATGCGAACTGTTTTCATGACTGTGCTTTCCTGATCTGCTCCGCGATAAAGTCTGCGAGTTCCTGTATGCCGTCTCCGGTCCGATTGCTGATCCGGAAGAGGGGAGCGCCGGGGTTTACAGTCTCATAGTTGGCGCATACTCTCTTCTCATCAAAGTCAAAATAGGGCATCATATCGTATTTGTTCAGGACGAGACAGTCCGTATCCGTGAACATAAGGGGATATTTCTCTACTTTGTCATCCCCTTCGGGGATGCTTAGGATCGTGATGCGGAGAGACTCTCCGATAAGGAACTCGGCGGGGCATACAAGGTTTCCGATATTTTCCACAAATATGACGTCCAGGTCATCCAGCGGAAGCTCCGGCAGGATATGCTGAATGCTCATAGCCTCGATATGGCACGCCCCATCGGTATTGAGCTGAACGGCGGGAATCCCCAGCTCTGCGATACGCTCCGCGTCCACCTGTCCTGCGATGTCGCCTTCGATGACGCCTGCGCGCCAGTCTTTTCTTAATTTATCGATGAGCGAAGTGATAAGGCTTGTCTTTCCGGCTCCGGGGCTGCCCATCACGTTGATCATACAGATGTGATGAGCGGAAAGTGTTTCTTTTACTTCTTCGCTTACATCTTCATTCCAGTCCATTACCTGATGCAGTACTTTTATCTCCATCGATATCTACCTCCAGACTCTTGATATAGAATTCTTTACCGGACAGGAGTTTAAGCCTCATACTCCCGCAATGGGGACATTGCAGGTGATGCGGGGTGATCTCCCCGTCTTCTCCGCAGTCCCTGCAGTGTACTTTGACGGGAAGCGTCTCCGATTCGATGCGGGCCCCTTCTGCGATCGTACCCTCTGCGAGCATGTCGAGATAGATCTGGATACAGTCGGGGACGATCCCGCGGAGCTGCCCGATGTACAGCCGTATGACGCGGATCCTGGATGCGTTCTGCGCCTGTGCCTCCCGGATGCAGTCTTCCAGCAGATGTTCGGTTATGCTGAGTTCATGCATGGCTGTTCCTCCTGTAAAATAGTCACTATTTGGGCGGATCGATCATATTTGTCCTGTAAATGGATATAATATCGCCCATTGCTCATTTTAGCACATTTTTAACAGAATTAAACAGAAAAAAATCGCATTCAACTATTGTAAAATCAGCGAATCAGGATTATAAATAAATATGGTAGATTTTTTATGTTTCAGCACAGTGCTCTGCCGGGCCTGGACAGGCCTTCTCAGAGTACGCTGTTTATATAATGAATGAGAGTGAGTGAAAGGAGGATTAAGATAATGATACCATTACTGATCGGGATTCCGGCAGTGCTGGCGGTGCTGTTCCAGTTTGTCAGAAATGAAAAGGCAAGAGGGTACGTCGTCTACGCAGGCGCCGGTATTGTTATGCTTACCACGGTTATTTTTATCATAAACTGGATCGATGGCGGGGCGCGGGTATGGATGTTATATCCAGAGACAGAACTGATCGACCATCTGATGACGGCGGGAGACATTTTCCTGATGTGCCTGATCATCGTCCTGAGCGTGAAATACGGAAAGGTACTTCCGATCATCCTGTCCGTAGTGCAGACGGCGATCGTGCTGCGCACAGAGTTTACTGTGGATGTGAAAGCGGGGCCGCATATGATGGTGGACTGGCTGACGATTCTCATGTGTATCATCATTGCTTTTATCGGAGGTTTTATCTGTATTTATACCGTGGGATATATGAAAGGCTACCACGAACATCATAAAGATGTAAAAGACAGACAGCCGTTTTTCTTCTCTATGCTGTTTTTGTTCCTTGCGGCCATGTTCGGCCTGGTGCTCTCGCAGAATCTGATCTGGATCTATTTTTTCTGGGAGATCACGAGCGTTATCTCGTTTTTGATGATCGGATATACGCGCTCGGATGAAGCTGTCAATAATAGTTTCTGCGCATTATGGATGAATCTGCTGGGCGGTCTGGGATTTGCAGTGGCTATCGCGCTGATGGCGCACATCCACGGGACGCTCCAGCTTCTTGAAGTGGTGAACATCGGGGCGCTCCTGCCATTGATGTGTCTGTCTCTTGCAGGACTTACGAAATCTGCGCAGCTTCCGTTCTCCACATGGCTTCTCGGGGCCATGGTGGCGCCGACGCCGTCCAGCGCGCTGTTACATAGCGCGACGATGGTCAAAGCAGGTGTGTATCTGCTGATCCGTATCTCGCCGGCGCTTGAGGGAAATCTTGTGGGGATCATTGTCTCCAGTATCGGTGGACTTACCTTTATCATGGCAAGTATGATGGCGATCGCACAGAATGACGCCAAGAAGGTACTGGCATTTTCTACCATATCCAATCTGGGACTGATCGTCGCCTGCTCCGGTATCGGTGTGGAGGAAACTGTATGGGCGGCTGTATTCCTCATGATCTTCCATGCAGTCAGCAAATCCATGCTGTTTCAGTCCGTCGGAGCTACAGAGAATACGCTGGGCTCCAGAGATATTGAAAATATGCACGGCCTGATCATCACAGTTCCCAAACTTGCGTATATCATGGGTATCGGAATTGCCGGGATGTATCTGGCGCCGTTCGGGATGCTTATTTCCAAGTGGGTGGCGCTTAAGTCGTTCGTGGATTCGGGGAACGTTATACTGGTGCTCTTTATCGCATACGGCAGTGCCACGACCATGTTCTACTGGACAAAATGGCTGGCCAAGCTGCTCTGTTTCCATATACCGAGGGTAAAGGTCAAAGACGTGACGCGGAAAGACGAATACGTCTCCATGTTCTTCCACGCGGCAGTAATGCTTCTGCTTTGTCTGCTCCTTCCGCTGATAGCAATATGGATCGTGAATCCGATCGTGAGAGAATTGTTCGGTAATTCCACGGACGTCCTTTCTATGAGCGTGCTTGCGACGATGGCGATCATGCTTGTCTCCATCTTTACCGTGCCGGTGGCGATGTTCTTTATCAGCAGAAGATCCCACAGGGAGATCGTACCGATCTATATGAACGGTATCAATAACGGGGACAACCGTTTCTTTATGAACAGTTACGGAAAGAACGAGCATCTCTATTTAAGCAACTGGTATCTGCGTTTTGAGTTCGGGCGCAGGCATCTGCGGATACCGTCGATCATCATGGCGGCAGCAGTACTCGTCGTCGGATTCTGTCTTGTAATAGGAGGTGTGTCATGGTGAAAATAGTATTTGTACTGGCTTATCTGATCCTGGCGCCTTTCCTGGGCGGACTTTTAGACGGAGTGGACCGCGTCATCAGCGCGAGGATGCAGCGGAGAAAAGGCCCAGGTCTCCTTCAGCCGTTTTATGACCTTGGAAAACTTTTCTCCAAAGAGATGATCGCAGTAAATAACGTACAGCTCCTTCTGAATCTGAGCTATCTTGTGATCCTGATGATCGCAGGCTGTATGCTCTTTTACGGGGCGGACCTTCTGATGGTGCTCTTCATATTAAGTACCGCAGATATGTTTTTGATCATGGCGGCGTCCAGCGACTCCTCGCCGTATGCGAATATGGGAGCCAGCAGGGAGATGCTTCAGATGATGGCTTATGAGCCCCTGACACTTCTCATTGCAGTAGGCTTCTATCTGACAACAGGATCTTTTCAGGTGTCGGATATTATCCGCGCCGATACGAGCGCGGTGCTGTGGATGCCGGGACTGCTGGTAGGATTTATGTTTACGGCGGCGATCAAATTCAGAAAATCACCCTTTGACCTGTCCACGAGCCATCATGCCCATCAGGAGATGGTAAAGGGGCTGACGACGGAGATGTCCGGCACTACGCTGGCCATTATGAATATAGCGGAATATTATGAAATGGTGTTGCTGCTCGGAATCTTCTGTCTCTTCTTTATCAACAGTACATGGTGGAGCTGGATCGTGGCGGTCGGAATCTGCGCTGTGATATTTTTCATGGAGACACTGTGGGATAATATCAGCGCCCGTGTGAAATGGAAGACACTTCTCTACAGCTGCTGGGTGGTGACTCTGGTAGCCGGTGGAGTGAATATACTTATACTAATGTTGGACAAGTGAGCAGGAGGCAGATAAATTATGAATAAAGTATCAAAATCACCGTGGCTGCTCCACTATGACGCCAGCAGCTGCAACGGATGCGACATCGAAGTCCTCGACTGCCTTACACCGAAATATGATATCGAGCGCTTCGGCATCATCAACACGGGAGATCCGTTCCAGGCGGATATCCTGCTGATCACAGGCGGTGTGAACAGCCAGACTGAGAGCGTGGTAAAACAGATCTACAGCCAGATGCCGGAACCGAAGGTCGTCGTGGCGGTCGGGATCTGCGCCTGTACGGGCGGTGTATTTAAGGAATGTTATAATATCAAAGGCGGGATCGATACGGTGATCCCGGTAGACGTATATGTGCCTGGCTGCGCTGCGCGTCCGGAAGCCATTATCGACGGAGTTGTCAAGGCGCTGGGTATACTGGACGCAAAACAGGCGGCCATGTCTAAGGACGGGAGGTGACGGTGATGGAATATAAGAATGAGATCAGAAAGATTAATGCAGCGGAATTCTTCCCGGCCGTCGTGCACATGAAGACGGAGAACTGGCGCCTGGTCCAGATCTGTGCAACCTGTATTGACGGCGGATATGAGATGAGTTATTCTTTCTGCCTGAGATATGATATGGTGACGCTGCGTCTGGAAGTCGCGGAGGATGAAGAAGTCGCCAGCATCACACAGATTTATCCCTGCGCATTCCTGCAGGAGAATGAGGCGGAAGAACTGTTCGGCGTGAAGATCAAGACGATCAAGCCGGACTATAAGGATAAATTGTACCGGATCGACGTAGAGACACCGTTTAAGGAAAAGGAGTAGAGAAAATGGCAAAGAGAAGTATCGTACCTTTTGGCCCTCAGCATCCTGTTCTGCCGGAGCCGGTGCATCTGGATCTGGTGCTGGAGGATGAGACTGTGGTGCAGGTGGTGCCAAGCATCGGCTACATCCACAGAGGCCTTGAGAAACTGGTAGACAAGAGAGATTTTAAACAGTATTCGTACATTGCAGAGCGTATCTGCGGCATCTGCAGCTGCGGCCATGGGCTGGGTTATTGTATGGCCGTAGAAGAAGTCATGGGCATTGAGGTGCCGGAGAGGGCAAATTATCTGCGCGCGATCTGGGTGGAGATGAGCCGTATCCACAGCCATCTGCTCTGGCTCGGTCTGCTGGCGGATGCTATGGGATTCGAGAGTCTGTTCATGGAGAGCTGGCGCCTGAGAGAAAAGATCCTCGAAATGTTCGATGAGACGGCCGGAGGCAGGATCATCCATTCGGTCAATCAGGTGGGAGGCGTCCAGAAAGACATGGACGCTGCAATGCTGAACCATCTGCTTGAGGCAGTCAAAGACATTGAAAGCGATATTAAACCTGTAGTGAATACTTTCCTGCAGGACTACACAGTTCAGAGTCGTCTGAAAGGAGCGGGCGTCCTGAAAAAAGAAGATGCAGTTACTCTCGGCGCGGTCGGCCCGATGCTCAGAGCCAGCGGCGTGGAGTACGACGTCCGTCTGCTGGGCTACGGTGCGTATAAAGATCTGACCGTGGCGCCGATCACGTCGACCGACGGAGACTGTTACGGCCGCTGTGAGGTAAGGTTAAAAGAACTGTTCCAGTCCTTTGACCTGATCCGGGAAGCCGTCGGCAAGATTCCCTCCGGGGATATCAATGTGCCCGTAAAAGGCAATCCGAACGGGGAATACTTCATGCGGATCGAACAGCCGAGAGGAGAGGCAATCTATTACGTGAAAGGAAACGGAACAAAATATCTGGATCGTTTCCGTCTCCGTACGCCGACGACAAGCAACATCCCGCCGATGGTGGAAATCCTGAAAGGATGCCAGCTGGCTGATGTGCCGATCCTGATCCTGACCATCGATCCGTGCGTAAGCTGTACGGAACGCTAGGCAGAAAGGAGAAGCAGTATGAAAAAGACGAGAATGTTTACA
>CASFID010000043.1 GCA_949294665.1 uncultured Eubacteriales bacterium | reverse complement strand
GATTAACAAGAGGAGTGAAACGTCAATGGAGAAAAACAGGATCCGTCCCATTAAAACCGGAAACAGCTTCCGCATGAGCTATTCCAGGCAGAAGGAAGTATTGGAGATGCCCAATCTCATTGAGGTTCAGAAAGATTCCTACCAGTGGTTTCTTGACGAAGGTCTCAAAGAGGTATTCGACGATATTTCCCCTATCTCAGATTTCAGTGGACATCTGAGCCTGGAATTTGTGGATTTCACACTCTGCGAGGATGATGTGAAGTACACGATCGACGAATGCAAAGAGCGCGACGCGACGTATGCGGCGCCCCTGAAAGTAAGGGTGAGACTCCACAACAAAGAGACTGATGAGATCAACGAACATGAGATCTTCATGGGAGATCTTCCTCTGATGACCAAGACGGGAACTTTTGTCATCAACGGGGCAGAGCGTGTTATCGTCAGCCAGCTTGTACGTTCTCCGGGCATCTATTATGGCATTGCGCATGATAAGCTCGGAAAGAGACTCTATTCCGCGACTGTCATCCCGAACAGAGGAGCATGGCTTGAATATGAAACTGACTCCAATGACGTTTTTTATGTGCGCGTTGACCGTACGAGGAAAGTGCCGATCACAGTGCTGATCCGTGCGCTCGGTATCGGTACGAACGCGGAGATTATCGAGAAATTCGGCGAGGAGCCGAAGATCAACGCAAGCTTTGGTAAAGACACTGCTGAGAACTATCAGGAGGGTCTGTTAGAGCTGTACAAAAAGATCCGCCCCGGCGAGCCGCTGGCAGTGGACAGTGCGGAGAGCCTGATCAACAGCATGTTCTTTGATCCGAGACGTTACGATCTTGCAAAGGTAGGACGCTATAAATTTAATAAGAAGCTGATGCTCAGAAACCGCGTGAACGGACGTATCCTGGCCGAGGATGTAGTAAGTCCGCTGACGAAAGAAGTCGTTGCCGAAAAAGGAACGGTGCTTACCCGTGAGATCGCGGATGCGATCCAGAATTCGACTGCCGAGTATCTGTGGGTGGAGGCAGAAGAAACATCAAGAAATATCAAGATCCTTTCCAATATGATGGTAGATCTGCAGGCTGTCACGGGCATCGATCCGAAAGAAGTCGGGGTGACAGAGCAGGTATATTATCCGGTGCTGGAAGGCATTATCCAGGAGTCAGGCGGCGATGTCGATGAGATGAAACGGATGATCAGGCGCGACATCCATGACCTGATCCCGAAGCACATTACAAAAGATGATATTTTCGCATCTATCAACTATAATATGCATCTTGAGTACGGGATCGGAAATGACGACGACATCGATCATCTGGGCAACCGTCGGATCCGCGCGGTAGGCGAACTGTTGCAGAATCAGTACAGGATCGGACTTTCCAGACTGGAGAGAGTGGTGCGCGAACGTATGACGACGCAGGATCAGGAGGGGATTTCTCCTCAGTCGCTGATCAATATCAAGCCCGTGACCGCTGCGGTGAAAGAGTTCTTCGGTTCTTCCCAGCTCTCCCAGTTCATGGATCAGAACAACCCGCTGGGCGAGTTGACGCACAAGAGACGTCTCTCAGCTCTCGGACCGGGAGGTCTCTCCAGAGACCGTGCCGGATTTGAGGTGCGCGACGTACATTATTCCCATTACGGAAGAATGTGTCCGATCGAGACGCCGGAAGGTCCGAACATCGGTCTGATCAACTCTCTTGCATGTTATGCAAGGATCAACCAGTACGGATTTATCGAGGCTCCGTATCGTAAGGTCGACAAGTCGGACCCGGATAATCCGCGCGTAACGGACGAAGTGGTCTACATGACTGCGGACGAGGAAGATAACTATCATGTGGCTCAGGCGAACACGCCGCTGGATGCGGACGGACACTTTGTAAATAAGAATGTATCCGGTCGCTACCGCGAAGAGACACAGGAATATGAGAGAAATAAATTCGACTACATGGACGTATCCCCGAAGATGGTATTCTCCGTGGCTACGGCGCTGATCCCGTTCCTCCAGAACGACGATGCCAACCGTGCACTCATGGGGTCCAACATGCAGCGCCAGGCAGTGCCGCTGCTGACAACAGAAGCTCCGGTAGTCGGTACGGGAATGGAAGTAAAAGCCGCCGTAGACTCGGGCGTGTGCATCGTTGCAGAACAGGCGGGTACAGTTGAGAGCTCTACATCCACGGAAATCGTGATCCGCCATGAAGACGGCACGAAGAAGTCATATAAACTGACGAAATTCCAGAGAAGCAATCAGAGCAACTGCTACAATCAGAGGCCGATCGTCAACAAAGGCGATGCAGTGGAAGAAGGACAGGTGATCGCGGACGGTCCGTCCACTTCCGGCGGCGAGATGGCGCTCGGTAAGAATCCGCTGATCGGCTTCATGACCTGGGAAGGCTATAACTACGAGGACGCTGTTCTCTTAAGCGAGCGTCTGGTACAGGATGACGTATATACTTCTGTTCATATCGAAGAGTATGAGGCAGAGGCGAGAGATACAAAACTCGGACCAGAGGAGATCACAAGAGATATTCCCGGTGTGGGCGACGACGCGCTCAAAGATCTGGATGAGAGAGGAATCATCCGTATCGGCGCAGAGGTCCGCGCAGGTGATATCCTGGTCGGTAAAGTTACTCCGAAAGGGGAGACAGAGCTCACTGCCGAGGAGAGACTGCTCCGCGCTATCTTCGGAGAGAAAGCGCGCGAGGTAAGGGATACTTCCCTGAAAGTACCGCACGGCGAGTATGGTATCGTCGTAGATGCGAAAGTGTTTACGAGAGAAAATGGAGACGAACTGTCGCCCGGTGTAAATCAGGCGGTCCGCATCTATATCGCACAGAAGAGAAAGATCTCTGTCGGTGATAAGATGGCCGGACGACATGGAAATAAGGGTGTCGTTTCCCGCGTACTGCCGGTGGAGGATATGCCGTTCCTTCCGAACGGGCGTCCTCTCGATATCGTGCTGAATCCTCTGGGCGTTCCGTCCCGTATGAACATTGGACAGGTACTCGAGATCCACTTGAGCCTTGCGGCAAAAGCGCTTGGATTTAACATCTCCACTCCGGTGTTTGACGGAGCGAACGAGGTAGACATCATGGACACTCTGGAACTTGCAAACGACTATGTAAATCTTGAGTGGGATGAATTTGAAAAGAAACATGGCGAAGAGCTTCTCCCGGAAGTGCTTCAGTATCTCTCGGAAAACAGGGAGCACAGAAAACTGTGGAAGGGCGTACCGCTCTCAAGAGACGGAAAAGTCCGCTTAAGAGACGGTCGTACCGGAGAGTTTTTTGACAGCCCGGTCACGATCGGACACATGCACTATCTGAAGCTGCATCATCTTGTAGACGACAAGATCCATGCGCGTTCCACAGGACCGTACTCACTTGTTACTCAGCAGCCGCTGGGAGGAAAAGCGCAGTTCGGCGGACAGCGTTTCGGAGAGATGGAGGTATGGGCTCTCGAAGCCTACGGCGCTTCCTACACGCTGCAGGAGATCCTGACAGTGAAGTCTGACGATGTGGTAGGCCGTGTGAAGACTTACGAGGCGATCATCAAGGGAGAGAATATACCGGAACCGGGAATACCGGAATCCTTCAAGGTGCTCTTAAAAGAACTGCAGTCACTGGCGCTTGACGTGCGTGTGCTGCGCGACGACAATACGGAAGTGGAGATCATGGAGAATGTCGACTACGGCGAGACTGATCTGCGCCACATCATTGAAGGAGACAGAAAGTACCGCGACCAGAACGAATCTTTCGGTGAGCATGGTTTCACGGAGCAGGAGTTTGTAGGAGAAGAACTGGAGGACGTTGAACCCGAAGAAGAGACGGACGACAGCGAACCCGAAGAGATCGAATTCGACGAGTATTCAGGATATGATGAAAACTAATGGGAGGAGCCATATCTATGCCAAATAACAATGAACAACAATATCAACCGTTAACATTTGATGCGATCAGGATCGGGCTGGCTTCACCGGAAAAGATCCTGGAGTGGTCCAGAGGCGAGGTTACGAAGCCGGAGACGATCAATTACAGGACGCTAAAGCCTGAGAAGGACGGTCTCTTCTGCGAGCGTATCTTCGGACCGAGCAAGGACTGGGAGTGTCACTGCGGTAAGTATAAGAAGATCCGCTATAAAGGCGTTGTGTGCGATCGATGTGGCGTTGAGGTCACCAAGTCGAGCGTGCGCCGTGAGCGTATGGGGCATATCGCACTTGCGGCTCCTGTATCCCATATCTGGTATTTTAAAGGCATTCCAAGCCGTATGGGACTGATCCTCGATATTTCTCCAAGGACACTTGAGAGAGTGCTCTATTTCGCATCCTATATCGTGCTTGATAAAGGAGACACAGATCTTCAGAACAAACAGATCCTCTCTGAGGCTGAATATCAGGAGCAGAAGGAGAAATGGGGCGGCGGTGCGTTCCGCGTAGGAATGGGTGCCGAGGCGATCAAAGAACTCCTTGAAGCGATCGACCTTCAGAAAGAGTGCAGCGAACTCCAGAAAGCGCTGGAGAATGCCACAGGGCAGAAACGTGCAAGGATCGTAAAGAGACTGGAAGTGGTCGAGGCGTTTCTTGAATCCGGCAACCGCCCGGAGTGGATGATCCTTACGGCGATCCCGGTCATCCCGCCGGATCTGCGCCCGATGGTCCAGCTCGACGGCGGACGATTCGCTACGTCTGACTTAAACGACCTTTACAGAAGGATCATCAACAGAAATAACCGTCTGAAGAGACTGCTGGAGCTGGGGGCGCCGGATATTATCGTGCGCAATGAGAAACGTATGCTCCAGGAGGCGGTAGACGCTCTGATCGATAACGGCCGCCGAGGCCGTCCAGTCACAGGTCCCGGAAACAGGGCTCTGAAATCCCTGTCCGATATGCTGAAAGGTAAGTCCGGACGTTTCCGTCAGAACCTGCTCGGAAAACGTGTCGACTATTCGGGACGTTCCGTTATCGTTGTGGGACCTGAACTTAAGATCTACCAGTGCGGTCTCCCGAAAGAGATGGCGATCGAACTGTTTAAGCCGTTTGTTATGAAAGAACTGGTCGCAAACGGCACAGCACACAATATAAAGAATGCCAAGAAGATGGTTGAGAGACTCCAGCCGGAGGTATGGGATGTGCTCGAGGAAGTGATCAAAGAGCATCCGGTCATGCTGAACCGTGCCCCCACGCTGCACAGACTTGGTATCCAGGCGTTTGAGCCAATCCTCGTAGAGGGTAAGGCGATCAAGCTGCATCCGCTCGTGTGTACGGCGTACAATGCGGACTTCGATGGAGACCAGATGGCTGTCCACGTACCGCTGTCTGTAGAGGCTCAGGCTGAATGCCGTTTCCTGCTTCTGTCCCCGAACAATCTGCTGAAACCGTCCGACGGCGGTCCGGTGGCGGTTCCTTCACAGGACATGGTCCTTGGTATCTACTATCTGACACAGATGAGACCGGGAGCCAAAGGCGAAGGAATGTTCTTCCGCAGCGTGAGCGAAGCGATCCTTGCTTATGAGAACGGCTATATCACACTGCATTCACAGATCAAGGTCCGCGTCTCTAAGACAATGCCGGATGGAACTGTAAAGACAGGAACGATCGACGCTACACTCGGACGTCTTCTGTTTAACGAGATCATTCCTCAGGATCTTGGTTTTGTGGACAGAGAAGTCCCCGGAAACGAACTGCTGATGGAGATTGATTTCCACGTAGGAAAGAAACAGTTAAAGCAGATCCTTGAGAAAGTCATCAATACACACGGAGCAACTCAGACTGCAGAAGTGCTTGACGATGTAAAATCAATCGGATATAAATATTCCACAAGAGCGGCCATGACAGTTTCCATTTCGGATATGACTGTGCCGCCGGAGAAACCGAAGATGATCGAAACGGCTCAGAATATCGTGGACAGGATCACAAAGAACTACAAACGTGGTCTCATCACAGAGGAAGAGCGTTACAAAGAAGTTGTAGAGACGTGGAAAGCGACAGACGATAAGCTCACAGACGCGCTGCTTTCCGGGCTTGACAAATATAACAACATCTTCATGATGGCGGATTCCGGAGCCCGTGGTTCTGACAAGCAGATCAAACAGCTTGCCGGTATGCGTGGTCTTATGGCCGATACGACGGGCCGTACGATCGAGCTGCCGATCAAGTCCAACTTCCGTGAAGGTCTGGACGTACTGGAATACTTCATGTCCGCCCACGGAGCCCGCAAAGGTCTGTCCGACACGGCGCTGCGTACAGCCGACTCCGGTTATCTGACAAGACGTCTGGTAGACGTTTCACAGCAGCTGATCATCCACGATCCGGACTGCGTACAGCCGGGCGAGGAGATCCCGGGCATGTATGTACATGCGTTCACGGATGGAAACGAAGAGATCGAGAGTCTGCAGGACCGTATCACAGGACGTTTCTCCTGTGAGGATATTAAAGACAAAGAGGGCAATGTGATCGTCAGGAAGAACCATATGATCACTCCTCACCGCGCAGAGCGCGTGATCAAGAAAGGGGTAGACGAGAACGGAGAACCGATCCAGAGAGTGAAGATCCGTACGATCCTTACATGTAAGTGCAAGGACGGCGTGTGCGCGAAGTGCTACGGCGCCAACATGGCGACCGGAGAAGTCGTGCAGGTCGGCGAGGCTGTCGGAATCGTGGCTGCTCAGTCCATCGGCGAGCCGGGTACACAGCTTACGATGCGTACATTCCATACCGGTGGAGTTGCCGGCGACGATATCACACAG
Organism: uncultured Eubacteriales bacterium; assembly: GCA_949294665.1. Lineage (GTDB taxonomy): Bacteria > Bacillota > Clostridia > Lachnospirales > Lachnospiraceae > Mediterraneibacter. The sequence goes on along the minus strand of CASFID010000043.1, from coordinate 58,410 downwards.
GGTCTTCCCCGTGTCGAGGAGCTTTTTGAGGCGAGGAAGCCGAAGGGACTTGCGATCATCACCGAGTTTGCCGGAAAGGCGACGATCAGCGATACAAAGAAAAAACGCGAAGTCATTGTTACTAATGACGAGACAGGCGAGTCAAAAGCATATCTCATACCGTATGGATCACGTATTAAGATACAGGACGGAGCTGTTCTCGAGGCCGGTGACGAGCTTACAGAAGGAAGCGTAAACCCACATGATATCCTGAAGATCAAAGGGCTGCGTGCCGCTCAGGACTATATGCTCCGCGAGGTGCAGCGTGTGTACCGCCTGCAGGGCGTTGACATCAACGACAAGCACATCGAGGTCATCGTGCGTCAGATGCTCAAGAAAGTCCGTGTAGAAGAGAAGGGAGATTCCGAGTTCCTTCCGGGCACTATGGTAGACGTCCTTGAATTCGAGGATGTCAATAAACAGCTAGAAGAAGAAGGGAAAGAGCCTGCATCCGGCGAGCAGATCATGCTCGGTATCACGAAGGCATCCCTTGCGACAGATTCCTTCCTGTCTGCGGCGTCCTTCCAGGAGACGACGAAGGTGCTCACAGAAGCTGCCATCAAGGGCAAGGTGGATCACCTTGTAGGACTGAAGGAGAACGTCATCATCGGTAAACATATCCCGGCAGGTACGGGTATGAAGAAATACCGCGATGTGGCTCTGAACACCGACGTCCACATGGAGCAGGAACTGGATCTGGACGATGAGCTGGAACTTGACCTTGAAGGCGAACCTGAGGAAAGCGCAGAAGCCGATATGGATGCGGCGATCCCGGCAGAAGAGACGGAAATGTCTCCTGAGGCTGCAGAAAATCCGACAGAAGCAGATGCCGATACATCAGAAGAAGAATAACAGAAAAGTATGCATCTGGCATTGTAGAGTTAAAATAAATATGATATTATAAAGAAGTGGTGATCAGACTTTTTCGGCAGGAAAAAGTCTGATCATTATTTTTTTTACAAAGTCCCAATACGCGGACATTGAGGAGATACCCGTGAATAAAACAATTTCGTTATTTCGGTTAGCCGGAGTGTTGGCAATTTTTAATACGGTTTTTGTTATATGTACATTAGTGATCGATTGTATAAATATGTGTACATATCAGTATATTACAAAGATTTTTCTTATAAGGATTTTTTGTGCTGCTGATGAAACGATGATATCCGCACTACTGGCTTTATGGGCGCTGGTCATGGCGCCTCTCGTGTATTATCTGGGGCGAAAGGACGAGAGCTTTTATGGATTGAGCAACTGGAGCGTGATTTCCTGCCATTTAGTAATATGGGAAAAGAGAATGATTTGTATTGCACTGTTTGCAGATCTTTGCCTTAGTATATTTATGATCATAATATGGTGCCCGATCACATCAGTATGCATAGCGGTATTCCTTCTGACCGCGCTTGCGTATTCACTATATGAAATAGCGATGGGGACACGGTCGGATATTATGATACTTCATCTGAAAGAATTGTTAAAAATAAAGATTTCCAGTGTAAAAACAGGAGATGAATGTGAAGAATTAAAAATGTTTCTCCGAAATATCGATTGTACAAAGGAAGAAGATATCGATTTTCTTTCTGAGATTATAAGATATGTGTTTTTTCGGGATAAAAATGATGAAAAAGAGAAAATTCCACTATGGATGTTGTATAGAGTTATTTATTTTATTATCCCGAGAATGAAGAATAATGATATGCAGATTTTGTTTATTAAAAATATACTCGGCCAAACAAAAGAACTTGATGAACAGACCGCGGTTCTCCTTCCGCTTTTTGAGTTCTGGGAAAGTGATGAAGCCCCGCATATCAGAGATATTCTTACTGCGATTTCAGAATATAATTATGGGGACGAACAAAGTTACAGAAGGCTGATCCTGAGGATGCTTGTTTATGAAATTTATCTGGAGGAAAAAAGTTTCAGGCGTTGGCGAAAAATATATATGTATGAATTTACAAAGTATCTGGGCGCTCCTGTTAAGCAGAAAGACATAGTATATATGCTCCGATTCTGGGAACAGATATATGAATATAAACGGGAATGTTTCAAGAAAGAAAGCAATGAGACATTTTTTACAGGTATAGAGATGAAACGGATACTGGAGCTGGAGAATAAAGGGGGGAAGTGAAAATGGATAAAAATAAGGATGTAAGAATACTGACGCTTCAGAAACAGCATTATTTTGAAAAATACAGATATGAAATGAAATGCGAATATTCCTGCTGGGGATACTATGATGGTATCAGTATCGCAGAGGCTCCGCCCGAGAAAAATAAACTCTTTAAGAAGCGTTCAAATGCACCGATCTCTCAATTGTGGTACGGTTCGGGAGAAAGCATTGAAAAACTTGATGGAATACACAGTCGACAGAATATCGGTATTTTCAGAAATCTTTCCGATGATATAGACAGGAAAGAGACTGAAAAATTCTGGAAAAGTTATAAAACGAGTCCATATTTTGCCGTGGGATTTGTGAGATTAAAAAATGCAATGCTCTTTCAGTCGATTGGCGAGTATATAGAGATGGATAAGACAGACGGAGAAAATCCAGATGGATATATAAGGATTCGTACCTACTATACATTTGATAATGCGGATCTGATCGTGCTGGTGTTGAGCAACAGACTGGAAAAAATTGAGAATATTCTGAGAGTTATTGATGACATGGAACAAATCCGGTATATGTATACAGTGGTTGGTGTCAATGAGGCATATCTGGGAAGTTGTACCGATTTCTTCCGGGAAGAATGGAACGGAGTTCCCTGCTATATAAATGATAGCATAGCAAGGATAACATTGCGGATCGCTACATCAGGAAAGAAAGAGACACTACAAAAGTTAGGCTGCCAGATCAGAAGACGGATCAGAGAATGTAAAAAAGATGGGGAACCTGCGCCAAAGATACAGGCTTTTCCCGCTTATGGGCATCAGGTGGCTGTCTTTGACATAGAGAATCTGCAGATACGGGATTTGCTCTCTCTTTATGTGCCGGGAGAGAAGGGGATACTTACACACAAGAATCCTCTTTTTGGGACAGAAATATATAATATAGAAACGGAATTTCATATATCTGCTCTATCTGTCGAAGAGTGCGACGCTGTAAAGACAGAAGAAAGCCCGGATAATAAACAGAAAAAGGAGGTAGACAAAGGCGCTGCCGAAGACGAAAAAAATAAAGAGAAGAAAGAAAAATTCTGGTGCGAAGTTCTGATCGACAAATATAACTCTCAAATGAATGAAGCATATGCAAAAGCAGATGAAAGCCTGTATTCATATTACAAAGCAATGATCCAGACGCTCAATACTCTGATGCAGTATGAAGGATTCCCTATGGCAAAAGATATGTTTTATCTGCTCTTTCCGGCATTTGATATGTTTGAAAGACATCTGGATTATGCGCTGCAGGAGGCAGACAATCCGGAGAGTGTTTATATGCTTGCAACAATTAAAAACTCTGTCTGTGACTTCATTAACGCTGTAACATCTATCATTTATCATACGATCCATACAGATCAGACATTCCTTATGATTCCGGGGTACAGTGGAGCTCCATTTTCGATTCCGATCAAACTGTGTCTGACATATCTGTGGCTGGCAAATAAGGTCATAGGATTTCTGAATGACAGGTCTTATGAATATAAATGTTTCATTGCCCCGGAAATGGAATCCTGTCCTGTCACGACACTGATCGATATGGGAATCCCCCGCCATGACAGACTGATCTGTTTCTGCTCGTCTCAAAGATCGCTTTATATGCCTCGTCATTTTATGCTGATACTTACGCATGAAGTAGCGCATTATGTGGGTACAGATATCAGAAAAAGAGAAGAGCGGGCAATAGGAATTGGTATAACGCTGGGCTATTTTCTGGCAGAGGGGGTGTTCCCGGAAGAATATCTGTCTGATTTTGAGCAGGACAGTAAGGAATATGAGTTACTTAGTGTTATCTATAAAAAGAATAAGAAGAAAGCTCAGGAAAAGGCGGTAAAGTATCTGCACAATATAATCAAGAATAAATGCGGAGACGGCCAGTATCATGCAACACAGATTCAGCGGCCGCTGGAAGAAGGATGCCTTGAGTTTTTGTCAAACGAAGACGCGGGAATTTATCCTGAGATTTATATGATTTCAGAAGACGTCATGGATCTTTTGAGTGGGAAGAGCCACGGTGAGAAGCAAGATATACTCTATGAACAATACCAGATGCTCTATCAGATCCAGGCAAAACTGGACCCGAACAGAATCAGCCTGCAGACAAGCGGAGTTATGGAGAGTATCATAGAAGAACTGATCCTGGTATATCGGGAAGTATTTTCGGATATTGCCGCAATCTCTATATTGGATTGCGATGAAGATACTTTTCGGGAGGCATACGACGTATCAGAAGGAAATAATTATGAGCGCAGTCTCCAACAGGAAGTCAGAGACTATATCGTTCATACGATTTTCTGGGAAACGGAATGTAAGCCTATTGATCACAGGGAGTCGGCGAAAGAAAAGAGCGATCCGAAAAATGCAGATAAACGCTCTAAAGATAAAAAAGATGAAAAAGTCGAAGAAGCAAAAAAACTTTATACCAACTTGTATTCGTATATCTGGGTAAAAGAAGAGCTGCTGAACTATGCTAATAGCATTAAAGAGGCAATTGATGACAGACTGAGACAGATTGATAAGTCGGGAGTCGATAAAGTCAAATCGCTTTATAAAATGTTCAGCCCGACAGAGGACGAAACCGAACGTAAGTCTTGTAGGGAAATCTATAAAAAAATGATATATTGCATAGACGAATATATACAGGATACCGAGACACGTTATCAGGAACGAAAAGAAGAAATCCAATCCAGCTAAAGGAAAAGAGAGTGTAAAAATATAGTGCGTAAGTTCTGTTTCCGGTATACTTACGCACTCTACTTTACACTCTCTTTAAAGTACAAATTTTCCCCTGTCAATATGACTGTTAAGCTGCCCTTTGGAAAAAATATCGCTCTGCTCATGATCGGATTTTTTAGGAGGATGAGAGAATGAATTGTACATTTTCCTGACAGGAAGCCACGATCTGTCTGCCTTAGCGTATTTCTCTGCCGAATAGTCTTTTAATATTCTTTTCATTAACTCTATCTCCTTGTTTTGTATTCCCCTGATCAAAAATCAGGGATATTGTAAAGATTCCCTTTACAATATAGTATGCAAGACAGGAAAAAGTATACGTACTACATTGGAAAGGGAACACCACATTTTCAGTTTACCCCAAGATAACAGTTTTTGCAAGCATTTTTTATTGCACAGATTGATTTTTCGGGCTTGTACAGTATATTTTGTCTTATTCCGCTTCATCCTCAGCCATCCGGTAGCCGACGCCTACTTCGGTAAAGATGTATTTTGGCTGTGCCGGATCGTCTTCGATCTTGCGGCGGATATTTGCCATATTTACACGAAGGATCTTGTTGTCCCCATCTGCATACGGTCCCCATACATTGGAGAGAAGGGACGCATATGTGATCACCTTGCCTGAGTTCTGGGCAAGGTGCGCAACGATCTTGTATTCGATCGGCGTCAGATGCACTTCTTCACCGTTTACTTTGAGAAGACGTCTGGAAAAATCCAGCGTCATGCCTCCGTGCTTATATGGACGGATATAGAGCATACTGTCTGTCCTCAGCCGGTTGCTGTGGCGGAGAGAAGCGCGAATGCGCGCCAGCAGCTCTGATGTGCCGAAGGGCTTTGTGATATAGTCGTCGGCTCCCAGATCCAGAGCGAGCACTTTTTCGCGCTCTGCCGTTCGGGCAGAAATGACAATAATAGGTATGCTGCTCCATGTCCTGACCTCGCGGATGATGTTGTCGCCATCCATATCGGGCAGGCCGAGATCCAGCAGGATGATATCAGGACACTGGGAGCGTATCAGCTCGAGGCCCTGAGAACCCGTATCGGCATACAGAACACGATAGTCGTGGCGCTTAAGGACCTTTCCCATAAAGACCTGTATGTTTTTCTCGTCCTCTATAATAAGGACAGAGCATTTAGACATTTTCAAGTTCCTCCTTTTCTCTTGGAAGCGTAAAGATAAACTCTGCTCCGTCTGAGTGGTTAGCGGCCTGTATGCGTCCGTCATGGGCCTGGATGATCGTCTTGCATATGGACAGTCCGATGCCGATCCCCCTGTGTCCGTCCGACGTCTCAGATATTGTCTGATGCCCCTCAAAAATATAAGGAAGCTGCTGTTCACTGATACCTTTACCGTGATCACGCACAGTAAATGATATGAAATGCGCCTGTTCTTTTATGATAAGCTCAATAGGCTCTCTGCTTCCGGAGTGAAGATAGGCGTTTTCCATCAGATTGATGAGGACCTGCTCGATGAGGGTAGGATCCATGGAGAGCATGAGAAAATCATTCGGCATATCTACCCTGATCTGTATATCCGGCAGTCTCTTGCGCAGACGGTGAATAGCTTCGGAAACGACTTCTTCTACGACCTCGGGAGACTTTTTTACCTGATCCGAAGCATTATCTTTGATCCGTGTGACGGTGAGAAGATTCTCCACCATGTTAAGGAGCCACTGAGAATCTTCTTTTATATTGGTCATGAGCTCTGTGCGCTCTTCCTCCGAAAGCCCTGCGTAGTTCTCAAGGTAGGAGGAGGCGGAACCGATGATGCCTGTCAGCGGAGTGCGCAGATCATGCGACACTGCCCGGAGAAGGTTTGCGCGCAGTTTTTCCTTGTCTGCGTCTGCAAGGTCTTTCTCCCGTTCGATGACGGCCTGCCGTTGTCTCTTCAACGCGGTCGTAGTTGCGCTTGTTATCAGAGAGATCGCGAGCATCCCTATAAATGTTACAGGATATCCGTTCAGAGAAAAATTGATCCTGAAATACGGATAGGAAAAAAAGTAGTTGACCGCGATCACGCAAAATACAGAGGAGACGATCCCGAACAGGTAGCCCGAGGTATACAGTGCGGTCAGGATCAGCGCCAATGTGTATACGATAGTTATGTTGGATATATTTTTATCGCCGAGATAGAAAAAGCCAAAAGATATGGCGGTTGCTGCGGCCAGCATGAGCAAGGTAAATGCAATCTCGGATACAAGTCGTCTGTTCATAGTCTTATTATAATCAGAGCGCGCTGTTATAAAGCGCGCCCGGCATACATGGTGTTCAGGAGAGCGGTTTATATAGGCTCCCCGTTTTTATATTTGCGGAGTACATTCTGGATCCTCTCATTCGGACTTAAGATCGAACTGATGGAACCGTCATGGTTTAAAGTATCGATGATGAGAGCGATATATTTACTCATATCACAGTTGATGTAGTAAGGCTTGGAGAGAAGCTCCGGAGTCTGATAGATCAGATTGGTCGTCAGAATACCGGTGATGATCCCGTCCTGATAAGCCTTGTCGAATTTCTCCATCCCGTTTGTGAACAGGCCGAAAGTAGCTGCGGCGAATATACGGCGGGCTTTCCGGCGTTTCAGCTCGGACGCGACGTCGATGATACTGTCTCCCGATGAGATCATATCGTCGATGATGATAACATCTTTGCCCTCGACGGAACTGCCGAGAAATTCATGAGCTACGATAGGATTGCGCCCGTTCTCGATCCTGGTATAATCACGGCGCTTATAGAACATACCCATATCCAGGCCGAGCACATTGGCAAGATATACGGCGCGGTTTGTACCGCCTTCGTCCGGGCTGATCGCCATCATATGTTCGCTGTCGATCTTCAGATCCTTTACTGTGCGCAGAAGTCCCTTGATAAACTGATAGGTAGGAGATACCGTTTCAAATCCGCTTAACGGGATCGCATTCTGTACTCTTGGATCATGAGCGTCGAAAGTAATGATGTTCTCAACCCCCATACGCACCAGTTCCTGAAGTGCGAGAGCACAGTCCAAAGACTCCCGGGAACTTCTCTTGTGCTGACGGCTTTCATAGAGAAACGGCATGATAACGTTGATGCGGCGTCCTTTCCCCCCGATCGCAGCGATGATCCTTTTTAAATTCTGGAAATGATCGTCCGGCGACATATGGTTGAGTTGTCCGGTCAGCGAATATGTGACACTGTAATTGCATACATCCACCATAAGATAAAGATCCATGCCGCGGACGGATTCTCCGATGATACCTTTTGCCTCGCCGGAACCGAAACGCGGTACATTCGCATTGACCAGATATGTGTCTTTTTCATAGCCGGAAAATGCGACGTCATCGCGGTACTCGTGAGCGCTCTCATGGCGCCACTTTACCAGATAATCATCTACCTTTTTCCCAAGCCCTTCACATCCGGTCAGAGGGATAAGACCGAGACTTCCTACCGGAATATTCTCCAAAATTCGTTCTGTTCGACGTAACATCAATGTTCCTCCCTGTGTTTTAACTTTTTCTTGATACGTATATCATCACCGATAATCTTCAACAGCGCATAATTACTCGTGATCCTGGAAAATGAACGCTCAGTATAAAGGTCGGCGATCGATTCCAGTGAAAGATTTGTTGAGATGATCGTTGATTTCCTGTGAATAAGCCTTTCGTTGATGCAGGCGAAAAACTGTGCCGCAATAAAGGCGTTTGTGTATTCGCTCCCCAGATCGTCTATGATCAGAAGGTCGCAGTTGTAGATATATTCCGTCATATTTTTTGCATCTGCGTCATTCCTGTCGAATTTGGTCTGAGCCAGAGTGTTAAAAAGCTGAGGCGCAGAAAAATAGACCACGGAAAACTCGCGGTTCATGACCTCACGGGCGATACAGGTAGAAAGAAAAGTCTTCCCCACACCCACGCTCCCGTAGAAGAAAAGATTCTGGAATTCCTTCCCGAAAGTATCAATGAACCGGCGGCAGATCTTCAGTGTGTCTTCCATCATGGCCCGGGCGGAACGCCCGGTCGTCTTATCATAAAGTGAATCTGAATAAAAATCAAGGTTAAAGTGGTCAAAATCTGCTTCTGTCGGGAATTCTTTGATATTAGACTGATTATATAGAAGCTGTATAACTGCCTGCTTGAAACAGTGGCATTTTTCGCTGCCGATATATCCGGTATCCTTACAGTCCGGACAGTCGTAGATCGGCTCCAGATAGTTTTCAGGATACCCGGCGGAAGCAAGCAGGTCCTTTTTGCTGCTGCGCAGGATATTGAGTTCTTCTTTCAGAGAGGAAAGAGCATGCTCATCCCCGTTTAACAGCTTTTTTCCGTATTGTACGGAAAGAACAGATATAGACTCATCCAGAGATTTATACTCGGGCAGTCTGCTATACACTTCTTTGTAACGGGCGGCCTGTATGTCGTGATTCTTAAGGCGGATCTGTTCATATTTTCGCATGATCGCGTGATACTGTGAATTCTTAAGTGCCATGGAACTGCTCCTTTTAATTACTGTTCAGCAGCTGCTCTTCGAGAGAGTCCATATCATAGCTGCGCCTCTCGAAATTATTCATATTTCGGGCCGCTGTCCTGGGCTTCCTGGCGGCTTTTTCAGCAGCGCGCTCTTTCTGGTGTTCCTCGTCCAGATAAGTGATATCTGTGAGATGGCGGATATTTTTATCATGCCATCTGGTCAGAATGGAATCCGTATATTCAAAGCTGGGCTGGTGCGTTGCAGAGATCGTGCGTCTGCAGGCCTCCTCGATGATGTCAGAGGAGAAGCCGTATTCCTCGGACCATTTCCTGATAAATACAAGTTCAGAGGAAGCAGGTCCCCGGTTCTTGATACCGAAAGCATTGAGCACCGTGTAGCATGTCCGGCTGTAGAGAGTGGACTGCTCCTTCGCCTGTGCGACAGTCTCTATCCCTTCCTCCGCCCATGAGAAAGCGACTTTCTGTATATAGTGCATACTCTTATGCCCGTTCTCTATACAGGATTCCAGAAGATATTCGATGAGATCCGCCGACATATGCAGTGTATCATAAAAATAGGTGATTGTCTCCATCTCTGTGTGAGTAAGCGTTTTGCCGAGATACTGTTCCGCGATGAAAAGAAGAGACTTGATCTCTTTCTGCGCACGGAATGCATCGAGCGGGACCGCCTTGCTCCGGGAAGGCTGCTGCACCTGTATTTCCTTTACAGGAACGGGCGGGTTCTCCGTTACGGCGGTGGGATCATTTTTCCCGAGCCTTGCCGTCTTCTGCAGTTCAAGTCCGGTGATCTTACCGTCGCTGTCGCACTCCAGGCGGAGAAGTCCCGCTTTTTCCCAGTAGCGGAAAGCACGCAGGATATCATTTTCTGTATTATTGAGACAGTCCGCGATCGTGGAGATCGTGATAGAAGAACACGGATCGTCCAGATGACGGAGCAGGAAGAGATAGACCTTCACAAATTCGCCGTTCGCATCGACCATATAGTTGTCGATAAAATCATTTGGAAGTAAAGTTGCGTTCGTCTGAAATTTGTTTTTTAATGTCAATGTCTTCATAAATTTTGTCCCACTTTCCTTTATGTCTAACTAATTCTGCCATGCCTGGCAGACCAAGAGTGTAAAATAGAAAGCGGACCGGAACGATCCGCTTTCCTCACGTAATTAATATATCATTTTCCAGGCACGTCTAAAAGGACTTTTTCGTGGGTAAGTCCCCCTTTTTTGTAGATAACTGTGTGCAGAAAATGTGGATAACTCCCGTACTGCCGATAAACACGCGTTTTATCCGCTGTGCAGACCTAGCGGAGAAGGTCCTCTCCGATCTTTACGACGTCCCCTGCGCCCATAGTGATGAGCAGATCTCCCGGTTTACAGTTTGCCCTGAGGAAATCCTCGATCTCACTGAAACTCGGGAAATAATGTGTGTCTGTTCCGAGCTTTTCTACCTCGCGGGCAAGATCGGCTGATGAGATGCCAAGAGTATCAGTCTCCCGCGCCGCATAGATATCCGCGAGAACGAGATGATCCGTGTGAGAGAGCGCTTCGGCAAACTCGTGAAAGAATGCCTTAGTCCGGGTATATGTGTGCGGCTGGAAGACACACCACACATTATCGTGAGGATAGTGACGGGCCGCTTTTAACGTCGCCTTGATCTCTGTAGGGTGATGAGCATAGTCGTCGACGATCGTTACGCCGCCGGTCTCGCCCTTGTACTCGAACCGCCGGTCTGTGCCGGAAAAGGAGAGAAGCCCTTTTTTGATCACATCCATCGGAATATCCAGAAGTTCCGCTACGGCTACGGCAGAGAGTGCGTTGGATACATTGTGATCTCCCGTGACAGACAGAACGATGCGATCGAGATATTTCCCGTGCCGGAAAAGGTCAAAAGAGACGTGCCCGCTGTCATCATAGGCAATATTATCGGCGCTGTAGTCGAGATCCGGAGAAGGACCGTAGGTCACCACATTGCAGGACAGACCGCCGGATATCTCTTCATAATCATTGATCTCTCCGTTGATGACAAGAGTACCGTCCTCCGGCAGGAGTTCAGCAAACTGACGGAAAGAGTGTCGGATATCCTCGAGATCTTTGAAAAAGTCCAGATGATCCGCTTCGATGTTGAGGATAACACTGATCTTCGGGTAGAAGTTGAGAAAACTGTTCGTATACTCGCAGGCTTCCGTAATAAAAGTCCCGGAACTGCCGACACGGATATTGCCGCCGATCGCTTTGAGGATGCCGCCTACGGATATGGTCGGATCCATATCGGCTTCAAGAAGGATATGCGAGATCATGGAAGTGGTGGTCGTCTTCCCATGTGTCCCCGATACTGCGATCGGCGTGTCATAATTCTTCATAAGCTGTCCCAGAAGATCTGCACGTGTGAGCATGGGGATTTTTTCAGCCACAGCCTCGATCAGTTCGGGATTGGTCTTGCTGATCGCCGCCGTATATACAACGCAGTCGATATCAGAAGTGATATTTTCAGCTTTTTGTCCGTAAGCGATATGAGCGCCTTCGCTCTCGAGCTTTTTTGTAAGAGGGGATTCTTTTGAGTCGGAACCGGACACGGTGAAGCCTTCTTCAAGAAGAATCTCAGCGAGACCGCTCATACTTATTCCCCCGATACCGATGAAATGGATATGGATCGGTTTTTTAAAATCAATCTTATACATAGGTGTTCCTCTTCTCTTTATACTATAAAAATATTTACGATAACTGTCATAAAATACCTTAGCCTACTATATTATACTATATATGAAAAAAAATAAAAGCAGTTCTTTTTGTGCGAAATTAATAAAAAGTTAAAAAAAATCCAGAAAAAATTGTAAATAATTATTCTCTAAACACAAATATATGGTATAATAAACGCATATTACCAGAAATGAGGTGACGCAATGTTTAAAAAGGAAATGATTGCCATGCTGTTGGCGGGCGGACAAGGCAGTCGACTCGGTGTCCTGACGGCAAAAGTCGCGAAACCGGCGGTGGCTTTTGGCGGGAAGTACAGGATTATTGATTTTCCGCTGAGCAACTGTATCAACTCGGGAATCGATACAGTGGGGGTGCTGACGCAGTATCAGCCTCTCCGGCTGAATACTCACATAGGTATCGGCATCCCGTGGGATCTGGACCGCAACGTGGGAGGAGTATCCATCCTGCCGCCGTATGAAAAGAGCTCCAACAGTGAGTGGTATACAGGTACGGCGAATGCGATCTATCAGAATCTGAATTATATGGAGACGTATAATCCTGATTACGTACTGATCCTCTCAGGGGATCATATCTATAAAATGGATTATGAAGTGATGCTTGATTTTCACAAGGCGAATAAGGCAGATGTGACGATCGCGGCCATGCCGGTCCCCATCGAGGAGGCGAGCCGGTTCGGCATCGTAGTCACGGACAATGACAGCCGGATCAAAGAATTTGAAGAGAAGCCGGAAAAGCCGAGCAGTAATCTTGCATCCATGGGCATCTACATCTTTAGCTGGCCGGTGCTCAAAGAAGCGCTTATTAAGCTGAAAGATCAGCCCAATTGTGATTTTGGAAAACATATCATTCCCTATTGCCATGAAAAGGGAGACAGGCTCTTTGCCTATGAGTATAACGGATACTGGAAAGATGTAGGAACACTGAGTTCCTATTGGGAAGCCAATATGGAGCTGATCGATATCATTCCGGAGTTCAATCTTTATGAAGAATTCTGGAAGATCTACACCAACAGCGCGAATATCCCACCTCAGTATATCGCGGAACAGGGTGTGGTGGATCGCTGTATCATCAGCAACGGTTCCGAAATCTACGGAAAAGTGCACAGCTCGGTCCTGGGCGGAAGCGTAATGATCGGGAAGGGCAGTGTGGTACGCGATTCCATTATTATGCAGGGTGTGACGATCGGTGAGAACTGTGTGATAGAGAAGGCGATCATTGCGGAGGATACGGTGGTAGGAGACAACGTGGTGATCGGCATCGGCAGTGAGGTTCCGAACAAGTCAAAGCCGAATATCTACAGCGGCGGGCTCGCGGCGATCGGTGAGAACTCAGTCATACCGCCGGGAGTTCAGATCGGAAAGAACACCGCCATCAGTGGCGTGACTGTCGCGGAAGATTACAGCGACGGAGTGCTGGAGAGCGGAGAAACCTTGATAAAGGCAGGTGACAGAGTATGAGAGCGGTAGGGATCATTTTAGCAGGCGGAAACAGCAGGAAGATGCATGAGCTGACTGCAAAAAGGGCCGTTGCGGCCATGCCTGTTGCAGGCAGTTACCGGGCGATCGATTTTGCGCTCAGCAATATGACGAATTCTCATATTCAGAAAGTCGCGGTGCTGACGCAGTATAATGCAAGGTCGCTGAACGAACATCTGAACTCATCCAAATGGTGGGATTTCGGAAGAAAGCAGGGCGGACTCTATGTGTTCACGCCGACGATCACGGCAGACAACGGATACTGGTACAGAGGGACGGCGGATGCGATCTATCAGAATCTTGACTTCCTCAGAAGATGCCATGAGCCGTACGTGATCATCACATCAGGCGATGCGGTGTACAAGATGGACTACAATAAGGTGCTGGAATATCACATCGCGAAGAAAGCGGACATTACAGTCGTATGTAAAGAACTCGGACCGGAAGAAGACGCTACGAGATTCGGAACAATACGAATGAACGAGTCCTGCAGAATAGAAGATTTTGAGGAGAAACCGATGGTGGCACATTCTCAGACAGTGTCCACCGGAATTTACGTGATCCGCAGGAGGCAGCTCATTGATCTTGTCGAGCACTGTGCGGAGGAAGAAAGACATGATTTTGTAACCGATATCCTCATCCGGTACAAGAACCTGAAGAAGATATACGGTTATAAAATAAACAGCTACTGGAGTAACATCTCAACAGTAGACGCGTATTATCATACAAATATGGATTTCCTGAAACCAGAAGTCCGCAAATATTTTTTCAGAGAGCTTCCGAGCGTCTTTTCAAAAGTAAGCGACCAGCCGCCCGCAAAATACAATCCGGGCGCGGTGGTGAAGAACAGCCTTGTAGGAAGCGGAAGTATCATCAACGGAACGATAGAAAATTCCGTGATCTTCAAAAAAGTTTTTGTCGGAAATAACTGTGTGATAAAGAATTCCATTATTCTGAATGATGTATACCTTGGGGATAATACTTACATTGAGAACTGCATCGTTGAGAGCCGTGACACAATCAGGGCGAACACAAGGCACGTCGGAGAAAATGGTGTGAAAGTTGTAGTTGAAAAGAATGAACGATATGCATTATGACCTTGTATAGGAGAAAGGACTGCAGGGCCGTAAAGGGACGACTTGAGACTGGACATTTGAGACTTGACATATAGATAAAACAGGCCCTGGTGGTAATGCAATAGAGAAAGGAGACCTGGAGAGTATGCAGATCACAGATGTACGTGTACGTAAAGTTGCGAAAGAGGGGAAATTAAAAGCCGTGGTATCTATCACGATCGATGATGAATTTGTTGTTCACGATATTAAGGTGATAGAAGGGGAAAAAGGAATGTTTATTGCGATGCCGAGCAAGAAAGCTCTGGACGGCGAATATCGCGATATCGCTCATCCGATCAATTCCGGTACAAGAGAGAGGATCCAGTCAACGATCCTCGGCAAATATGAGGAATCTCTGGAAGAGGAAGAGCCGATCGTCGTGGACGAGATGTAAACAGTAAGGGCGCGGAGGCGTCTGAACTGAAAACAGCGGAAAAAGTGAATATGGAAAAGGATAAGGGGCTGCCGCATTTGCGGCAGCCTGATTTATAACATGTACTGTAAAGTGCAAAAATACGACAGAGACAAAAAGTCAGAGATGGAGAGAACACGTGAATCCTATAATCTTAGAATTAGAAAACAAACTGAAAGAAGAAAAATTATCCATGCCCGGGTTCGTCAAGGAGAGGGCCGGAACGAGAGAATACCTGCCGGATTCCCTGATCTGTGTGGCCGGAGAGCGAGTAGAAAGGATACAGATCCTTGTACAGGGGACGCTTGAGATCATGAACTCGTTCTCGGACGGAAAAGAATTTGTTTTTGCAAGTGAAGAATCTTTTACTCTCCTGGGGGATCTTGAATTTTTTTCACGGAAAATGATCAATGCATCATCCGTGATATCAAAGACAAAAACTGCATTCGTAGAGCTGGATCTGGAAACTTTTACGGAATGGCTGAAATATGAACGCAGATTCTATGATCTGATCGTCTATCAGATGGCGTGCAAATGCTATAAAGGGACAATGTCCCAGGGAAGCATAAAATATAAGGATTCTACTTACTGCGTACTCAGAGCGCTTCTGGAAAACAGCAAAGAGACAAGGGACGACATGCTCGTCGCGGAATGCACACATTATGAACTGGCGCGTATGTCCGGCATGAGCGAACGTACCGTCAACCGCGTGCTTCGGAAACTGCAGAAGGAAAATGTGCTCTCTGTAGGGTACAGAAAAATATTGATGAACAAGAAAGCTCTCCATATCTATAAGATACTGGGCAATGGCTGACTGTCCAAATGAGCACAGGCTGCCGGAATGGAACTATTCCGGCAGCCTTTATGCCATAAAGAATCACACAGATTCCTTCCGCAGAAGAGACCAGAAGCTCGTTCCACACAGAGGGACATCCAGACGGAAGATATCGGCGATGGAAGCTGCAATGCTGCAGAACCCTTTGCGGCTTCCAAGGTTGACAGGTCTTACGTTACTTCCATATACCAGCAGCGGGACCTGCTCGCGGGAGTGATCTGTACTTTGCTTAAAACCGGGATCGCATCCGTGGTCCGCTGTGATCATCAGTATATCGTCAGAACGCATCTTTGAACAAAAGTCTGCGAGCCAGAGATCAAATTCACTGAGAGCACGGGCGTATCCGTCCGTATCATTGCGATGGCCGTACAGAGAGTCAAAATCGACCAGATTCACAAAACAAAGACCATGGAACGATTGATCTGACCAGGCCATGGTTTTCTCCATTCCATCCTGATTCCCCGAGGTAAAAGTATATTCTGTAAGGCCTTTCCCCGTAAATATATCATGGATCTTTCCGATACCGATCACATCGTAACCGGCCTGTTCCATATAATCCAGCAGAGTCGAAGCTGGCGGCTCCAGCGAAAAATCATGGCGCCCGGCTGTCCTGTAAAAGTTTCCGGGACTGCCGGCAAATGGTCTGGCTACGACACGGCCCACATTATGGGGATACGTCAGTATGGAACGTGCGATCCTGCAGTATTGATAGAGTTCTTCTACGGGAATACAGGACTCATGAGCCGCAATCTGGAAAACGCTGTCTGCGCTTGTATAAACGATGAGATCATGGGTATGAAGATGCCGCTCTCCAAAGTCCCGTATAACTTCTGTCCCCGAATAAGGACGATTACATATTACGCCATGTCCCGTACGCTCGCAGAACGGGCGTATAATTTCTTTTGGAAATCCGTCCGGATATACCGGGAAAGGCCGCCGGGTAACGATCCCGCTGATCTCCCAGTGGCCGACGATAGTATCTTTCCCCCGGGAAAGCTCGGAGAGACGGCAGATGGCAGCAGTGGGAGAACTTTCTTTTTCCCCACATGCCACGCCGTCAATATTGAACAGTCCCATTTTTTTTAAAAACGGAACGTTGAAATATGGAGAGGCAGATAATGACTGCAGCGTATTTGCTCCTGCGTCTCCATAACGCCCGGCGTCCTCTGCGTTTCCTATCCCAAAACTGTCTAACACGATAAGAAAAATCCGATTTATCATACATATTCTCCTCCTGTTTCATTCTTTTCAACTACAGACTGATCCTCGTGTAAATCAATCTGGATATAAAATAAATTTTATTTATCAATATAACTATGACACATGGCATAGTTCTGGAAAGAAAGGGAAGATATAATAGAGGCAATTCAGGCGCCTGTAATAAATAATTGTTGTCTCGCAATTAAAAGAAGAGGAGGTTTTTATGAATGCATTTGATCTTGTAGTATTAATAGCCTATTTGGGAATTATGCTGTTTATAGGCGTGAGAGCGATGAAAAAGGTGAAAACAGAAGAAGACTTTATCCTGGGCGGCAGAAGCGTGAGCATGATCTTTGTATTACTGTCGATTTTTGCTTCCTGGACCGGACTGTCCGGCCTGTTCGGGACACCGCAGTATGTGTATACTTACGGAATTGCCGGGGCTGGTGGTGGCTCACATTTCCGGTAGGGGTATTCATTATGGGAATGACCATGGCGAAAATCCTGAGACGGAGAATGCACACAACTCTTCCGGATATTGTTGACTACAGGAATACATCCAAAAGCGTCAGAGTCGCGTCGTCTGTAGTTACAGTATGGAACTATGTGGCATGGACCGCCGGTCAGGTTGCGGGCATCATGTTGGTAATTAATACATTTACCGATATAAGTCCGGTGCTCGGTGTGATCATCACATATCTGGTAATGATCATCTTTACTATGCTGGGAGGCTTTCGCGCCGTTGTAAATACGGATTCCTTCCAGGCTATCCTGTTCATTGTCGTGATCGGGATCATTATACCGGTTATTATTTTCAGTAACTATGACGTAGGTGAGATTTTCAGGGAAACATCAAAGATCGACGGATTCTACAGTGTGTTCAGCAGTGTCCCGGCAGGATCGATGATCACATGGTGGCTGCTTGCTCCTGCAGGTTTTATCGACACTATGGCGTTTCAGAGGATTTTTGCTGCAAAGGATGAGAGCTCGGCGAAGAAGAGTATCATCTATGCATTTATCATGATGATCCTTTTCGGACTGGTCCTGATCTTTATCGGTATCGCCGCAAAAGTAATCCTCCCGGATAATATTGATCCTGCGAGCACAATGCTGCTTTTAGTTGAGAAAGTACTGCCTACGGGACTCCTCGGACTGCTCGTGGCGGCGGTGGTCGGAGTAGGAATGTCTACGGCCAGCACGACACTTCTGGTATGTTCCGCTACGATAGAGCAGGATATATATTCGGTGCTGCGTCCGGGCAGAAAAGAAAAATCAAAATTAAAGGCGCATCGTATCCTTGTCCTTATCGTAGGACTTGTGTCGCTGATACTCGCTCTGAAAGTCCCGAGTGTCACTGCGATCCTGATGTATGGGTATTCGGTCTATGTACCGGGGCTGCTCCTGCCGGTGATCGCAGGTACTTTTGAGATGAAGATCTCCGATCGCTATATGCTTGCGACGATCATTACGGGGGCGGTATCCGCCGTCATACTGATCCTCATGGGAGAGCCGATACCAGCGTCTGCGGGCGGTCTGGTGCTTTCCGCGATTCCCTTTGTTACAGGACTCTTGAAAGGAAGAAAGGAAGTTAAAAATGGAAATAACGACAATTGACAAATTAAGTGAAGAAAATCAGAAACTGGTAAAGGTGGCAATGGAGGCCAGGAAGAACGCATACTCGCCGTACAGCTCCCATCTTGTGGGAGCAGCGGTCAGGAGCGCCTCCGGAAAGATATATAGCGGATGCAACGTAGAGATCATTACATTGCAGACCAGTACGCACGCCGAGAGAAATGCAGTGATGAATATGGCTATGCATGGAGAGCGGGTGATCGACGCAGTAGTATGCTACGGTCCGTATTCAGGAGTGCCGTGCGCTGAATGCAGACAGGTGATCTGGGAGTTCTGCGACGGCAATCCAGACGTGCTGATCATCGGTGCGACGACAGAAGGGGAGATCGAGTTGATGACGATCGGAGAAATATATCCTTATGCGTACGGTCCGGAAACGAAGGGCATAGACTGCAAAAAATATTAAGGGTTTCAGAAAGGGATTAACATAAGTTATGGAAACAAGACTTGACACAGAATTCCCGGTACAAAGCGACGGGGAATATCATATCAGGCTGAGGGAAGGCGACATCCCGCCCTACGTCTTTCTCCCGGGTTCGCCGGAACGGGTGGATCTGTTTACTGAAATATGGGACGACGCCGTCAATCTGAAGCAGAACAGAGAATTCCGGTCTGCAAAAGGAAAATATCAGGGGATCGATATGGCATGTGTCTCTACAGGGATCGGCACGACAAGCGCCGAGATATGCATACATGAGATCAATAAAATCGGAGCGCACACAGCAATAAGGATCGGCACTACCGGAAGTATTTCGGAACGGTTTATGCCCGGGGATCTTATTGTCCCGGTTGCGGCAATACGAGCGGACGGAACAAGCAACTGTTATGTCGGCGAAGCCTTCCCCGCAGTGGCAGATATCGAAGTGGTGAATGCACTGGGGGAGGCCTGTGAACGTCTGGGATTTTCTTATGGCTATGGGATCATGTACAGTCCGTCTTCCCTGTATATCGGCCAGGGAAGACCGATCAAGCCGGACGGCTACTGGCCGGAGCATGCGCGGAAACTGATCGGCGAGCTGCGGCAGATGCGGGTGACAAATCTGGACACGGATTCGGCAGGGCAGTTTATTGTAGGATATATGCACGGCATGAGAATGGGGTCCATATTAAGTGTTGTAACTAACCGGATAGAGAATGTATGGGCAAAAGATGACGAGGGAGAACGCCGGGCGTGCCTCGCCGCCTGCGAAGCGGTAAAAATCCTTCGGGAACGAGACAGCAGCCGGAAAAAATACCGTAAATAGGAGGGATGGAAAATGACGCAGGACAGTTTAGATGCTGTAGAGAAGTTTCTCTTATCAGCACAGAAGGAATTTCGTGAGTTTGCCGTCCAACTTTCGGGGGAAGTGTACGAAAAAGCGGTGGATATGATAATGGAAGCCCGATCGGCAGGAAACAGGCTACATATCACCGGAGTCGGGAAGCCCAGCCATGCGGCCCAATATGCGGCGGCGCTTTTCTCCTCGACAGGAACGCCATGCTATTATCTGAATGCCACAGAAGCGGTGCACGGCTCCTGCGGACAACTTGTCAGGGGAGATATCGTAGTGTGTATTTCAAACAGCGGGGAGACAGAGGAATTAAAAACAACAGTCCGGGCAATCCGTAATAATGGGTGCCGTCTGATCGCAGTAACCGGCAAAGAAGAGAGCTGGCTGGGACGATTCTGTGACGTCTGTCTGTATGCGGGAGTGCGGGCGGAAGGGGACGCAATGAACCGGGCGCCCCGCAATTCTATCCTCGCAGAACTTCTGACGCTGCAAGCGCTGTCGACAGCGCTCCAGACAGAAAACGGATGGACAAAGGAAGACTATGTAAGATGCCATCCAAGTGGAAAATTAGGAGTATTATAGTGCAGAAGGAAGCTCAAATACCATGTTTTTTCCGGAAGCAGGATGACGGAATTCCAGCCGGTAAGCGCAGAGCCTGAGAGGCTCTGCGCTGTTTCTTTGCGCGCCGTATTTTCTGTCGCCGACGAGAGGACAGCCGAGATGTGCCATCTGCACACGGATCTGATGATGCCGTCCGGTATCGAGCTGTATCTCTACCAGGGAGGTGACAGGAGCAGAACTGTCATAAATCTCTCTCACCCGGTAGTGGAGTCTGGCATGTTTCGCGCCGGAGGTGTCCTTTTCACAGATCCGGGAAGTGTTGGAGCGCCCGTCTTTTACCAGATAGTTTTCCAATGTGCCCTCGCGCGGTTCCGGGATGCCGTTCACGACAGCATGGTAATATTTCCCGAATCCGGAAGCGGTGAGCTGACGATTCAGATCCTTTGCGGCAGCAGGCGTTTTGGCAAATACGAGCAGTCCCTCCACAGGCTGGTCTAGACGGTGGATGACGGCCAGATAGGGTTCTCTGCCCCTGCGGTTCTTTCCGGAAGTGTCCGCCAGATGATTTTTCAGCAGACTTACCATATCAGGGACGCTGATCCTGGCGCTCTGGACGGGGAGCCCGGCAGGCTTGCGGCAGACGATGATCTGGGAATCTTCATACAGGATAAGAGATTGGATGTCAGTATTCATAGCAGGTTCCTTTCGGTGTGGATTTTACAGTTCCTTTGCATCTGGATTTCTTGACTTTTAGATAGGCAGAGGATAAACTGATTATCATACAAATGCATTTTATGGTCAAGCTTTTAAGGAGGCATTTTATGATAAATAATGATTGGGAAAGATTCGGCGACGAGATCCGAAGGACTATACAGGACGCGGTGGATACAAGAGATTTCAGCAGACTGAACCAGACGGTATCCGACACGATCGGAAAGGCCATGGATAACGTATCACGCGGGATAAGAAACGGAGGATGGTACAGAGACGATCCCCCGAGGCAGAAGATGAACGGACAGGCCGGGCGTCCGCTGTATCTGAAAGGGACGTCTACGAAGATCGGCGGTCTTTTCCTGGCTGTCACAGGTTACGTCTTCGCGGGGGGTTCTCTTATTTTCCTTCTCTTTATGGGACTGAGCGCTGCAGCCGCAGGGTGGAGCCTGGCGCTGAGAGCAGGGATGGCGGCATTCGGCGTGTTTGCCGTGGCGTTTGTTGTGATGGCGCTGACAGGTACCGGTATGGTCTGTGCGGTCGGACGTTTCCGAAATTATGTAAAGATACTGAAAGACAGAGAATACTGCGATATAAAAGAACTGGCTCAGCGTACCGGACGGTCTGCGAAAGCAGTTGTGAAAGATCTCAGGAAGATGATACAAAAAGGCTGGTTCCGGCAGGGACATCTGGACGAAAAGGAAGCCTGCCTCATGGTCAGCGATGACGCCTATCATCAGTATACAGAGCTGATGGAGCGGATGAAAAAAGAGCGGGCCGAGCGGGAGGCCGCTGTGGAAAAGCAGCAGAAGGAATTCGCCAGACTTTCGCCGGAAGTGCAGAAAGTCCTACAGGCAGGCGACGACTATGTCAGAAAGATCCGGGAGGCGAACGACGCCATTCCGGGAGAGGAGATCTCCGCCAAGATCTCCAGGATGGAGACGCTGGTGGACCGGATATTCGACCGTGTGGAGGAAAATCCCGGGTCCATCGAAGACATCAGGAAACTTATGGAGTACTATCTGCCGACAACGATAAAACTCCTCGACGCATATGAAGAGCTTGACGGGCAGCCGGTACAGGGGGAAAATATTATCTCATCAAAGAAAGAGATCGAGAAGACGATCGATACGCTGAACACGGCGTTTGAAAAACTGCTGGACGATCTGTTCCAGGATACAGCCTGGGATCTTTCATCGGATATATCGGTGCTCCAGATGATGCTGGCCCAGGAGGGGCTGACGGACGACGGGCTGAAAACATCAGGAAAGAAATAGAAGAGACGGGACAGGAAAGAAATCATGAAAAAGATGAGCGGAATGGAGGAAACTAAGATGAGCAATGAATTCCAGGATATGAGCACAACCCCTACACTGACACTTGATCCGTTTCAGGAGAAAGCGCCGCGTCAGACTCCGGCAAAGCAGGAGGAAGAGCCGGCTCTCGACGAGAACATCCTCACCGACGAGGAAAGGCGGATGGTGGATTCCTTCGCACAGCAGATCGATCTGACGGATTCTGCGATGGTGCTCCAGTACGGCGCAGGGACACAGAAGAAGATGGCGGATTTCTCGGAGGACGCTCTGGAAAATGTCAGATCAAAAGATCTCGGCGAGGTGGGAGAACTTCTGAGCGGAGTCGTGAGAGAATTAAAAGGATTCGACGAGGAAGAGGAGAAAGGATTCCTGGGGATATTTAAGAAAGCGTCCAACAGGATCTCGTCCATGAAAGCAAAATACGCCAAGGCAGAGGCGAACGTCAACGAGATCGTAAAGGTGCTGGAGAAACATCAGGTGCAGCTTATGAAAGACACCGCGCTGCTGGATAAAATGTATGAGTTGAACCTGACATATTTCAAGGAACTGTCCATGTACATCCTGGCGGGCAAAAAGAAACTGGCCGAAGTGAGAAACACAAAGCTGAGAGAACTTACGGACAAGGCGCAGCTTTCCGGACTTCCCGAAGACGCACAGGCGGCGAAAGATCTCGATTCTATGTGCAACAGATTCGAGAAGAAGATCCATGACCTGGAACTGACCAGGATGATATCGATCCAGACAGCGCCGCAGATCCGGCTGGTACAGAACAATGACACGCAGATGGTTGAAAAGATACAGTCCACGATCGTTAATACGATCCCACTGTGGAAGAGCCAGATGCTGCTCGCCCTTGGAGTAGAGCACTCTGCACAGTCAGCCGCGGCCCAGCGCGAGGTTACGGATATGACGAATGAACTGTTGAAGAAGAATGCAGAGAAGCTGAAAATGGCGACGATCGATACAGCGAAAGAGTCCGAGAGAGGGATCGTGGACATGGAGACGCTCAAGGCGACGAACGAATCACTGATCTCAACGCTGGATGAAGTGATGAATATCCAGCGCGAGGGGCGGCAGAAACGGCAGGAAGCCGAGGAGGGGCTCCGCAGTATGGAGCAGGAGCTTAAGGCAAAACTGCTTGAGATACAGGGCTAGGCTTACGGGAGAAAGAAATGCAGGAACGTGAAATGCTGCAGCGCAAGCTACAGCATTTCTAATTACTGACTGCATGATGGATCGGAGCAGAGTCCACCGTGAGAGGTTCAAAAGCGTATCCTTTACTTCGGTAGTACTCTATGATATCAGGCAGAGCCTCCACAGTAGTGTCTTTGGCGTCGGTATCATGCATCAGTATATTGATGTGTTTTGAATTGCCTGACGTGGCGTTTTTTACGATTGTCTCCACCGGGACATTGTTTCCTGCGGCGTCTGTTGAATCACAGTTCCAGTCAAAATACTGATAGCCCTTTTCCTGGACTTTTTCTGTCAGCTTTGTCATCAGCCCCGGAGAATATTTCGCGCTTATCGTGTTGCTCGAGCCGCCAGGGAAACGGATGATGTGCGATTCTGTCCCGGTAGCTTCTTTTACCATATCCGATATCTTCTGAAGATCGGCAAAGTATGCGTCCTCAGAGGCGTAAACCTGTGCATAGTCGTGGGTGTAAGTATGGAGTCCCACTGCGCTGCCTTCTTTACAGATCCTTTTGAGAACATCGTTTTTCTTTTGATTATTCCCAGTCACGAAAAATGTAGCTTTTGCATTATAGTGTTTCAGGATATCCAGGATTTTTTCCGTGTTGTCGGACGGACCGTCGTCAAATGTAAGATAGACGATTTTCCGGTCATAATCTTTATCCTTTTTGATCTTTACCTTTCGCACAAACTCCCCCACATTTCCCGACCGGTCCTTAGTCTTGTATACTACATCGTATGTCCCGGGGACGGTAAAGTCTACGTGATCATCGCTGATGGAGAACTGCGGATTCGGATCCATGTCATCTTCAACGGTGATCCCCTCTTCAAAATCCATCGTTCTTCCCTGCAGCAGTACCACGTCCTCTGCGCCATGAAGAGTGGGAGGAGTGTCATCTTTTTTCCGCGTCAGAGACGCATTTTTGACAGTCTGATTGCCGGAACTGTCAGTGGCAAGGATCGGCACCTCGAAAGTCCCCTCCTCAGAGGGCGGAGCGCCGTCTTTGAACTGTACGGTAACCTCTGTAGCGTCCGAAGTTTCTTCTACGAATTCCTGGGGCTGCAGTTCTTCGGCAAGGTCGGTGGAGTAGGCATGGACTTTGAGCACCGGCGGAGTGGTATCTCTCACCTGCAGAGTCGTCTTGTACCGCTTTCCGTGACATGTATAGATGACCGGATAGTCCCCGATCTTAGCGGTATCGACGTCAGAGTCTATTTTCACACTGTCTTTATCTGCAAAATAAAGCTTCTTTACATTTTCCCAGGGATCAAACGGCTTGGTCAGTTCGTGTGGAACGATCGTGCTCTTCAACTCGATCGGGTGGGTGTACAGCCAGGCTGCGATACTGCATGGGATAAGTACCATCATAAGTACGAAAATAGTTATCAATCGGAGTAATATGCGTTTTTTTCGTTTCCTCCTGCGGGAGGATGCTCTTCTCTGGTTCATAGACACAGGCCCCTCTTTTGTATGAGAACTTCCGAAAATATCGAAAAAAATCTTGCTGCCGCTTTACTATACTTTGTAAATGGTGAAGGTTCAAGTATATTACTTAAATTATAAACAAAATTACATGAAAAATTAAGAATATCCCCGGGTCACCGCTGTATGGATGCACGTCTCATTTTCCGCACTTTTTACTTGTGCTGTAGGTGATGTCATGTTATAATAATCTCGTGGTAAGAGTTTCTCGGATACGGACAGGTGTGCGAGAGGCTCTTTTTGCATATAGAGAGCTTCGCGTTTCCTGTCCGGTGTCCGAAACGGGCGTCTCAGGTTTCCGTGTCTTAATAAGACAGGGGAAAGAGGAGAGCATTATAATGAAACACAAAAGACTGGGGGTGGCGCTGCTGATCGTATGTGCAGCGGCGGCCGGCGGGGCCGGATTCCTGTTCGGACAGATGGGGAGCGGAAATGACAGGAGCGGTGCCGGCGGGACAGCCAGGAAGGCAGAATCTACGCTGATCGCGGTGGTGAATCTGGATGAAGGTACAGAAAAAGACGGTGAGAAGATCAACTATGCCGAAAGTATATCCAGCTTTCCCAGCGCAGATTTCGAGTATTCTTCTCTTGAAGAAGCAAGGACCGGATTTGAGAATGGGACTTACGGCGCTTACATCATTATTCCGGCGACATTTTCACAGAGCGTGGAGAGCATCAATTCTACGCCGGAAACTTCATGGCTCCAGTACGCGGTGAACCAGTCCTACTCAGGAGAAGTACAGTATGAGCTCCTGTACAATGTAGTGAGCTATGCTGAGAACTTAAATAATTCTCTTTCTTATATGTATATAGATAATATCCTGGCGGAATTCCATTCTGCTCAGGACGGTGCGGCCAGCGTTATGGCGAATGACATCCGCGATAAAGAAGCGATAGATCAGATCGAGGCGTACGATCTGGTCGCTCTTGTACAGAGTCCGGAGCTGGTACAGACCGAGAATACGACGGAGATGCTGGATGTCACGGGGTATACGCAGAGAAATTCAGAACTCGCACAGGAGATCGATGAACAGTATATGCAGTGTGTGTCTGCCATACAGCAGGAAATCAGTGAACTGAGGGGATCAGGATCAGATCTTTCTGATATCCTCACACAGATGGCGAAAGAAGTGGAAGATATCGACGTTTCTGAAGATGAGCAGGGCGGCGTCATAGCAGAGACGGCGGATGCAGAGCTTGAAGAAGAACTGGGCGCCTATGTAGATGGCCTGATAGAAGTCATCGATGAAACTGCGGCCGGAAGTACAGATATAGAGACATATCTGGCGAGATCAACAGAAATATACAACAAAATCATAGAAAGAGAGACCGGTGAATATCAGGACGCCATGCAGAAGGCTGTGAAAGATGCGGTCCCGGCGTTGACGCTTGAGAATAGGGGGAACAGCGGATATGTACTCAAATTCCAGGAGACGGACTCGCCGCAGCTGACATTCGCCGTGGACAGAGGTACGGCTGCTCCTGATGACAAACAGATCCTCAGGGAGAAAATTATAGCAAGTCTGGCGGCATCAAATTCCCAAAAAGAGACGATCCAGGTAACGGTATCAATCGAGGAGTCATCGCCGGGCGCGGGAGACGGACGGGATATCACGACAGATTATGAGACGTACACATCGGTAAATACAGTCCTCGCCGGCTGGGACAGCGAAGCTCAGGGACTGGGGTACCAGTCGGCGGCGGATTTCCTTTCAAATTATGATCCGGAAGACGTGGATGGAGATGCGCCGTCCGAAGATGATTCCATAACGGTCAGCGGAGATGTGGCTGAATTTACCCGATATATAATATCACAGATCGAAGGGACCGATGTCGGAAACTATGAAGTCAGTGAGTTTGAGGGGATCGTGTATGATGAGAACGGGAAACCTCTGACGGACAAAGAGTCCGGCGATGTGCTCACAGTTGGCGGACTCATGGAAAAACACAGCGCGGCGCTTCGGGAGATGGGAAACGCTCTGTCAGACAGCAGGGACTCAGACATAGCCTCGGCCAAAGAACTTGTGAGACTGCAGTACATGGAACCTGTTCAGCAGAATGTGGAGGAAGCGAAAGAGGAGTTCGCCCGAAAAAATGAAGAAGAAAAGGCGCAGATATCGGACTATGATGAGGAACTTTCCCGTTTCGCGCCTCAGGTGAATACAGGTTTTCTTACAGAGAACAGTTCGGAAATGGCTCAGAATAACGCACAGATGCAGGAGGCCCTCTCTGAAAACAATATGGCATATATGGAATATGCAGGACAGGTATTCGAGGCGGCAACTGAAAATGTGACCACTCTTGAGCAGATGATCGCGGATACAAAAGAAAGTTCGGATGAAGCCGTCACTGGAGGACTGAGCAACGCAAAGAGCGTGAAACAGGAGACGAGTATCCAGAATCAGGATATACTGGAAGAGTTTGCTCTCAAACTCCCCTATACACGGCTCGGAAGCGTGGAATATACACGTGCATATCAGTTTATAGCGGCTCCGATCAATACGGAAGACATCTCAGGGGACAGCGTCCGTCAGACAGCATCCCGGCAGGGAAACGCTCAGAGACAGTCGTCCCGGGAAGAGCAGGATACAGGATTCCCATGGGTGATCCTGTATATCACAGGCTGGGTACTGGTACTCACTCTGATGACCCTGCTGGTAGTAAACGCCGTCAGGCACAGGCGAAGGCAATAAGCTGCATGGCAGCATTGCAAGATAAATACTTTACAATGCCTGGCGGAAGAAAGCACAGGCGGAAAAGGAGGAAAAATTATGAGTATCAGAATGAACACAGAGGACGTCATCGCAAGAGGTCAGGAGATCGCAAGCCACGTGGAGGACGTGACAACACTTCAGAACTATCTGAACGATGTGGTGAACAATCAGCTCCCTGAACTGTGGGAGGGAAGCGGCTATGAAGGATTCGCCGCAAGAGTGGCTGAGATGGCGCCGAGCTTTGAAGCGATGCGTGAGCTGATCAGCGACATTGGCCAGGGCGTACAGACAAATGCACAGCAATATGCAGAATTCGACCAGGCAGCCGGAGCTGCGAACCGCGGATAAGCGACAGGAGGGGAGCGCCGGGAAGGCGCTTCCCCCTGCATGCAGTTTGGACGGGGGTGGGATAAATGGCGGAAAGCAGCGACATCACATTAGATCCGGGCGTGCTGGAAGGAAATCAGGGAGAGGCGGTTCCGATAACCGACCTTTACGGAATGCCGGTATTTAACGCGGAAGTAGAAAAGCAGATACAGGAAGCCGGACAGAAAAAAGAACAGGAACTAAAAGACATCAGATCGCAGGTGTTTAGCACGCATACAGATAAAACGGCACAGACTGTCAGTGAGATAAGAAGCCAGATCTTTCAGACAGAACCGGTGCTGACCAAGACAGAGAGCAGCAGAGGGACAACGGCCGGGGGCGGCAGTTCTTTTCTCGTACTCCAGTTTATGGCAGTGACATTTCTTATCATAATGCTGTTTTATCAGAGACACAGACAGAAGAGACGAAGAGAGGTCCCAGATGACATTAACGATAATGGAAAGTAACAGAAAGCTGGACGTGATCGTAAAACCGGAACAGCGTATACAGGAAGTGCACAGGATTCTGACAGAGAACGGATGTTTCCCGCCGCTGACACCGGAAATCCAACTCAGCGTATATTCGATGCGGCAGCGCAGATATATCAATCCTGTGCTTACATTCAGACAAGGGAACATATATGAAGGAGACATTCTCGAGATCAGTTGAGATCCGGGAGTGATCCGGGGAATGAGGACAACAGATGAGAGTGAATAAGAAAAGTGAAAAAGCAGAGCAGCATGCAGCACAGCAGACAGAGAACAGCATAGAAATAAGAGTACAGAAAGCAGACATGAACGCCAGGACTGTTTATGACTACAGAAGGCTGGAGCAGGAAGATCCTCTGTTTATTCCCTGCACTGTTAAAGAGGAGAAAGAGGCGCTGGAGCTCAGGTTTGATACGAAAGATATGATCCCGTTCAGCCAGATCCGTCAGGAAAGCAGGACGAGGAAGCTTGAAACGCTCCTCCAGGCGGCGGAACTGGAGCGGCTTTATATGCATTTTGATTTTTCACTGCAGCCCGACAACCTGTACTATGACCGTCTGGGCAGAGTCCGGGCAGCGAGAAGAGACATCGCAGGATCAGAGGGGCAGCAGCGGAAGCAGGACTTCCTCAAGATGTATCAGGCTCTGACAGGCTATGTGCTGGAGGGAACAAGGAAATATGAAGATTACCTGTCCGGAGGAACAGAGATACTCAAGAGCCGGGAGGAGTTTGTCAGGCTCATGGCGCCCGACACTCTGGACGAAGAAAGGAGTCTCCTTGCAGAACTGTATGAAAGTACACGGGACAAGGAAGCCCGGACGACACGTAGAGTAGGGCGCAGGGGATACCGGATACTCACTGCTTACAGCGTGATCTCAGCCATACTGCTGATTGTACTGGCGGCGGCCTGCGCCTACAGTTTTGTCTGGTATATCCCGCGGCAGAACAGGGTGACAGCGGCGAATGACGCCTATCTGCAGAGGGATTATATATCCGTTATCGACTCGCTCAGAGATTTTGATATAGAAGATATGGACCGGCCTCAGAAATATATCCTGGCTACCGCATACATACAGGGACAGTCGGTAGATACATTCAGTACGGCAGATAAAGAGACGATCCTGAGCAGGATCACATATCAGGCAAATGAAACAGTGCTCGATTACTGGATCAGCCTTGGAAGACTTGATGTGACAAGAGCGGAAGACCTGGCTATGCAGATGTCGGACGATCAGCTCCTGCTCTATGCCTATATGCAGGAACTGGATCAGGTCGAGAGCAGTACGGAACTGTCCGGAGCGGAGAAGTCTTCAAGACAGGCGGAACTGATGCAGGAGATAGAGACACTGGCGGACGAACTCGGTATATCTTACGGGACAGATGCGGCAGGCGAGTGAACACGACCGCAGGGGGAAAGATTATGAAATATATACTGACAGAGTGTGAAAAAGGTTACGTTGAACTCCCGGCCGCAGAAAGCGATCAGACGCTTAAGGAGGGAGTCTGGCAGCAGACGGACGGAAAGAATCTCTTTCTGCTCGGCGAAGAGTTCCACATATTTGACAGACCGGAAGAGATGACAGTATCCCGGGGAGAGGAAGCGGATCTTCGTATCCCGGGGACAGATACAAGACTGTACCTGAAAGGAGATCAACTGTTCATAGAGAGGAGCGGCGAAGCGCATCTCTATCTGAATCAGAGGAACATATCGGAGGAGGAACTGACGATATGCGACGGAGACGTCCTGTTTATCCATGCATTGAAGATCATACTGGAAAGCGGACAGATCGCAGTGTCGGGGGCTCCGGACCAGTATGCGGCCTCGATGCCGGAACGCTGCCCGAAGGAACAGCCCTTTGACGGGTTCCCTGTGTATAAGAGATCGCCGCGCCTGATCCGCCGTCTTTCTGCGGATAAGATCACTCTGGAGCTGCCCGGGGCTAAAGAAAAACGTGAAAAGAAAGATCTGCTGACAACTGTTCTTCCGCCGCTTGGCATGGCGGCTGTGACGACGGCAATAGGACTGCTGGTAGGGCGGGGGCTCTATATGCTCATGTCAGTATCTGCAACAGGGATGACGGTCATATTCTCCATCGTGAAATACATCAATGACAAAAGGGAACTCAAAGAGCGGAACGAAAACAGAGAACTGCGCTATACCGAATACCTGTGGCAGAAACAAAGAGAGATAGAACATGCATACAGGAGGGAGCAGGAGGTCTACCGGTTCCAGTATCCGGAAGTGAAAGAACTGTGCCGGAAAGTACGGCGATATGACAGCCGGATCTACGAACGGGTACAGACAGATGATGATTTTCTGACCGTAGCGGCAGGACACAGCGTGGGAGGCACCTGCTTCCGCATTGAGAGCAAAGAAAAACAGTGGGATGCAGAAGAAGATCCCCTCGCAGAAGCAGGAAGAGAGATCCGCCGCAGATTCTCCGCCATAGATAAGCCCAAAGTCATCGATCTGAAAAATGCTCACCTTGGACTGGTGGGAGAGAAAGAGACGCTCCACAGTCAGATCAGGCTTCTTATCGCTCAGCTTGTTTTCTTCCAGTCTTATCACGACCTGCAGATCATAGCAGTATATGATGAAAAATATGAAGAAGAATTTTCATGGATGCGCTGGCTCCCCCATACGAGGATCCAGTCGGTAAACGCGCTGGGAATGGTACATTCAGAGCGCACGAGAGATATGATCCTGGGAAGCATGAACCAGATACTCAAGGAGAGACATAACAGGCTGGAAGAGGGGAAAAAAGAGGCCAGATTCATGCCTCATTATCTGTTCCTTATCGATGAACCGTCATTTGTCATGGATCATGCGATCATGGAATACCTGAGGATGGACGGGAATGACCTCGGTTTCTCCATTATATACACCAGCTATCTGAGAGCGAATCTGCCGGAGTATATCGGAACAGTCCTTCTGCTTGAAAATTCCAGAGAAGGCACGCTCCTTCTGGAAGAAAAAGAATACAAAAAACAAAAGCTGGCGCTGTATCAGGCGGATCAGGAGACAGACCTTGCCTGGATGGCGAGAAACTTAAGTGTGCTGGAACATGAGCAGGGGATCAGCAGCCATATTCCGAAAAACGTCTCATTTTTTGAGATGTATCAGGTACAGCACCCTGAGGAACTTGATATCCGGCGCAGATGGAAAGAGAGCCAGTCACACAAGTCTCTTGCAGTCCCGCTCGGGATGCGGGCGGCAGACGATATCCTGTACCTGAATCTGCATGAAAAGGCCCACGGCCCTCACGGCCTTGTGGCGGGCACGACTGGCTCGGGGAAATCAGAAACGATCCAGAGCTATATATTATCTCTGGCAGTTAATTTCCACCCTCACGAAGCAGGGTTCCTGCTGATCGACTACAAAGGAGGCGGTATGGCGAACCTGTTCAAAGACCTGCCCCATCTCCTCGGTACGATCACAAACCTGGACGGGAGCGAGAGCATGAGAGCGCTGGCATCTGTAAAGGCGGAACTTTCCAGACGTCAGAGAGTATTCGGAGAATATGGAGTCAACCATATCAACGGATATATGAAGCTGTTCAAGGAGGGGGAGGCTCAGGAGCCGATCCCGCATCTGTTCATCATAAGCGACGAGTTTGCCGAGCTTAAGAAAGAACAGCCGGAGTTCATGAAAGAACTGGTGTCGGCCGCACGTATCGGCCGAAGCCTGGGCGTACATCTGATCCTCGCGACACAGAAGCCTACAGGAGTGGTGGATGACCAGATCTGGAGCAACAGTAAGTTCAAACTGTGCCTGAAAGTGCAGAACGAGAGCGACAGCAAAGAGGTGCTCAAGACGCCTGACGCGGCGGGGATCACTCTGCCGGGACGCGCTTATCTCCAGGTGGGAAACAATGAGATATACGAGCTGTTCCAGTCCGCATGGAGCGGGGCGGCATACATAAAAGAACAGGAAAAAGACGTCACTTTGGACGAGCGCATCTACACAGTAAACGAACTGGGGCAGGGTGAGCTTATCAATCAGGACCTGAGCGGCAAAAAAGAAGAACAGAAAGCGGTAAAAACCCAGCTTGACGTAGTGATCGGGCATATCAGGGAAGTGTACGACAAGGAGAGGACGGTGGAAGTAAAACGACCGTGGCTGCCGCCGCTGTCTGATAAAATTGTAAATCCGCACACAGAGATACAAAAAAGCAGGTCGGCAGACATGAGGATTGACATCGGGATCAGAGATATACCTGAAGAACAGCTCCAGCAGGAATATGTGATAGACCTGGCGAGTCAGGGAAACATAGTCTATATCGCTTCCAGCGGATACGGCAAATCTGTGTTTCTGGCCAATGCGGTGCTGAGCCTGGCGGTAAAGAATCCGGTGTCGTCACTCAACTTCTATGTGGTTGATTTTGGAAACAACGCGCTGATCACTTTGCGCAGTCTGCCTCATATGGCGGCGTACATTATGCTGGATGATGAAGAAAAGTATGACAAATTCCTCGACCTGATGCAGAAAGAGATCAAAGAGAGGAAAAAACTGCTGGCATCTGTGATGGCACAGAATTTCACTGTATACAATGAGACAGCAGAAGAACCGATGAAAGCAATAGTGGTCGTAATCGACAACTATGATGCTGTCAAAGAGATGGGATATGAGATGGAGCAGTATTACAAAAAGCTGACAAGGGACGGCGTGGGACTCGGGATCTATGTGATAGCTTCCGCCAGTCAGAACAGTGCATTTCGCACTGCGACTATGAATAATTTTAAAAATAAAATAGCGGGTGTGAACTTTGATGAAAATGAAGTGCGCCTTCTTGTCGGAAGAAGTACATACACCCTCCCCGACGTAAAAGGACGTTCTCTCATAAAGGTCGGCGAAACGGTCAGTGCAATGCAGCTGTATACCCCGGTAGACTTCGAGAGTGAGACAGACTATGGAAAGAAGATCAGAGCATATGTGAAGAGGGTTACTGAGGCATATCCGGGCGAGGAAGCGCCCCATATACCAATCCTTCCTGATGAACTGGACACTAAGGAATTCACAAAATATGAAGGGGACGGAGCAGATATCAGCATAGGACTGGATAAGGAGACTGTAATAAGGAGCGGCCTCACGAAAAAGAACACACCATTCCTGATCTTTGGCGACAGTGGAAGCGGAAAGACGAATGTGCTCAAAGTGATACTCGGGCAGCTTGACAGAAAAGAAAAAGTATATCTGTTTGACTCCAGGAGCAGGGGACTTTACGATCTGCGGGAGAAAGGACAATATATAACAACAACAGAAGGACTGGAAAAGTTCGCGGAGGATATCAGTAATGAGGTGAAACAGAGACAAAGATATATAGATGGTGAACTTGCAGGCGGGAAGCCTCTGCCCGAGATCATGGATAAACTGGAAAATCTGTATGTCATCATTGATGAACTGGATGATTTTATCGAACTGGCAGGCCCATCAAACATGCCGATCGTAGCCGGAAGAATGAAGCGTGCAACGATGTATGGGATAACCATTATCGTGACTGCGAATGTAAATAAGATGAAAGGAATCGACGAGTTCACCCAGATGTTAAAGAACCCGCGAAACGGACTTCTGTTGAGTTCACAGGGATTCCTTACTGTATTCCCGGTCAAACAGAGTCAGATGCCGGCGAAGCCTGACGGGTTCCTGCTGCTTGAGGGAGCAGGAAAGTATGTAAGGATCCCTGTAGCCGGGGACTAAACAGTAAGACAGAGAGAGGAGAGAAGCAGATGGCAGACAGAATCAATGTAAAAAGCGGAGCGGCGTCATCGGAGGCGTCAAATATATCAAGTGCGGCGGAATACTTCTCGGGACAGACACTTACGATGCAGGATACAGTCAGTACGATCACGGCAAACGCCAATTGCAAAGAAGCATTTCAGGCATCCCAGAACTGTGCAAGGTCACTGGGGAGCGCATTGGATACAGATGCTCAGAATATCAGAAAACTGGGAGATGCTTTCGAGGAGTTTGACCAGATGATGGGAGCATTGAACAGCCAGAGCAAATGATCGGGAGAAGAGAATGGGAAGAATAACAGAGGAAGAAATATTAAGAGAACAGAAAAAGCTTGAAGAAGAACGTGAGGAACTCACGCATTGGGCAAAGGAGCTCGAAGAAAGACAGGAAGAGGAACTGTGGGAACTACAGCGACAGTACCATGTCCTTGAGGAGATGAGAGGCCAGATCAGCCCGAATGACCGGAAGTTCCTTACACTGATCGATGAGAACCAGAGCCGCATGGATTCTCTGAGGATTCACCAGATGGAGATACGGGATGGAATAAAAGAGGCTCTGAGAAAAAAGAACAAAGAGTGGAATATGAGAGAAGAAGACCTGGCAGAACAGAGAAGAAGACTGGAAAGGACGGAAGAGGACGAAGAGTGAAATGTGACAGGGACAGGAGGGTGAGCATATGGATGAGAGTTCAAGACTGAGACCGCGCTTTATCAAAATGCAATGTGAGCGAGCAATCAAAGTAATGGATGATGACAATGAATCGCTTGGCATCGTAGAGAGCCGACTGGAACGGTTCGCAGCGAATAATAATCTGACCAGCGAATCTTTTGAGGGACTAAAAGATCATATGGCGGATTATAAACTGCTTATATCGTCGATGAGGACTGCAAATGGGGAAGATAAAAGTGATTATGAAGCCCTGCAGCAAGGTGTGAAAAATGAAGATCTTGATGGATCGCTGATACTGGAGCAGAATAGCAGAGCAGAGGAAGGGGAACGGATCGCAGAGGGAAAGCTGGTATATTACCGTGAACTGCAGAAGAGCAGATGGAATACTATGGGGATACAGCAGGACTTTACATACGAGATCAATCTGTACAGGCAGATGGCCAACACATGGAGAGACATACAGAAGGAATGTGAGAAAAAAATAAAAAAATATGACGAGATAGAATCACAGACGGCACGCCTTTGTGTGGTAGGAAATCTGATGCGCCGGGATATCATGGCAGGGCTTCGTTCATTTGGAGTAACAGGGAAATATCCAAAACGGGAATATGCGATGTGGCGGGTAAAGCTTCAGGACGCCGGTATTATGAGGATGAGGAGATACCTCCTGGAAAATATGGCAGTAACGGGAAAGCAACTTCAGCACATGGAGGAGATCGGGTATCTGCCAAAAGAAATCAAAAAGATACTTGACACCTGCGAGACAGCGGAAGAAAAGGAATTTTTCAGATGTCTGATGAGTGGAACAGAAGAAAGTTATAAACAGGCTTTCCAGTATGATCCAAATAAAATATCCGAATTTATGATGGCAATCGCAGCGGATTATGCAATACGTATATTTGAAGTAGATGCAGAAGGCAACCTGACCGCCAAAGGGAAAAAAGCGTTTGAAGCTTTCAATAACGCGATATTATCTGCAAATAAAGTATATATGTATGACATGGGAAATAATATGGAAGAAATGTCACCATTTTTATACAGGGATATATATATGGATCAAATATATGCGTATACCAAGAGTCATGCTACGGGACTGGCATGGGAACTGGGAGGAATGGCGGAAGACTCGTCAGAATATAAATTACGCAGGCAGGAAATCGATAAGGTTGTCGCACTCACTAATTTCTGGGCATCTGAGATCCTTTTAAAGGATGATCTGAATCGCTTTACCGGTGAGACGGTAGACATGAAAGTGGAAATTACAAATTACGGTCTGGCCAATATAGAGTTTGAATTAAGCCATTATTCCTCTATGCAGGGAAAGCGTGTCAAAGAAAAGGTGACAACAAACGCACTGTGGTTCCCGAACACTCTCGATAATCAATGGTCGAATGAACGACTGCAAAAACTGGAAGAAAGAAAAGAAAATATAATGCTCAATGCAGCCGCATCGTTCCTTGAGGCAGCATCGCTTGGGGCATTAAGTGTAATCGCACCGGAGATGGCGATGGTGGTGGGGGTTATCTATATGGGCATGGGGATGGAAGCGGCTCCAATACCAAATGCAGATATAGCTGTTGACAGCACGAAAGGAAAAGTCATTGTAAATTCCCTTAATGAGGGACTGCCGGAACTGATAAATGGATTCATAGAGTGGGTGGATACCAGCAAAGAGCTCACCGATGCGCAGTGGCAGGCGAAGATGGAGTGGTTTGGAGCAGGAGGGGATTATAATGCATCTTACTCAAGTGAGCTTTATGGCAGGAATGATCCGGCAGTAATACAATCAAACATCTATGATCCGGATGTGATCAGAGGGATGATCCGGTGGGAAAAAGAGGGGATAGCCGGCTGGATAGGATGGGAAGACGATGCAATAACAAAGGATATGGCAAAAGACATTAAAGGATATTTACCAGTGTATTGTAAATCTGATGCACAACAGATAGAGGAATGTCTTGCTCTTTTGAATGGCGGATATGAAATAATCGAGTTACAGGATACAGAACGATTTAGCAAGAATATCGAGGCTATCCAGCTCGCTTATCAAGACGCTCTCAGTCAGCGTTATAAAGAGAGGGGATTGAGCGATAAAGACATAGCAGCGAAGGACTTCAGCATCAACATCCAGGACGAATGGAGGGAATATATCAAATGAGAAGGATAAAGAAAAGGTGGCGTCTCGTTCTTTGTGCAGGGACTGCGTTCGTTATATTTGCCGGTATCTGTTGTTATCATATATACAATGCTAAACTACAAGCGGACAAAATAGAAATCGGAAGTATGGAGTCGGGCGACGTCGAAAGCCTATATGCTAGCTCAGGAATCGGCGTTGGCTCGGAAAAGGACTCCTTTGTGATAGCTGAGGGGGGAGATACATGGGGAGCATGGACGTTGCTGGATGTCTTCCCGGGAAGAGGATATGTATACTGTGAATTTGAGCGCAAGAACATTATAATGACTAATAATATTGACGGTGAACGTTACGAAAGAATAAAATATGATTATGAAAAAATGGATGCAGTATTGTATGATATGCAGACGGGACAGGAGACCAAGAGATTTGATCTGCCAGAGCTTGCAAAGAAAGCGTGCCCGGGTTTTCAATGTCGTATGCTATATGACTGTAATCCAAGGGAGGATGGACGAGACTATCTGATGATACGTCTGGATAATATTCCGGAAAAGTCCACGGATGAACTTGTTGAAAAATACATGATCGTGGATATTGACACAGAAGACGTGGTTATCAGGGATAGTTTTGAAGAAGCATATGACTTTGTGGAGGGCGATGAATCGGAAGAAGAAGCAAAGTACAGGGATGAGATCAACGGGGAGGATTGGAAGATCCCCCGCAAAAACGGGGATATAGAACCGACGATATTGGGAGTACGGGGAAGTAAGGGGTGTGTTCAGATTTCCCTTAGCTGTACGGATCTGCCGGAGCAGAACACGTTGTTGTACGACCGATTCCCGGAACTGGAAAAGTGGAGCGGGACAGCCGGAAAAAGTGTGTATATATATGTGGGAGGGCATCCGTCGATTGAGGATATCTATGCGCTGCTGGAGGAACAGGGGGAATGATGCAGGGCCGGATGGCGAGAGCTGAACTCGACATTGTTTTATGAACTGAAAAAACAGGATGAAAGCAGGCGGAACCCAACTGTTAAAAACGGTTGAGTTCCGATTGCTTTATGGGATGAATACGACTATAAAAATATTTTTTGAAAAAGTAGCGGAATTATGTACCCTGCACTAGCCGTCGCGCCAACGACTTGGTACAATAAGCATAGATAATAGCTGGGCGGAATTCCGCTCTGCTCAGGACGAATGGAGGGAATACATCAAATGAGAAGGATAAAGAAAAGGCGGCGTCTCGTTCTTTGTGCAGGGATTGCATTCGTTATATTTGCCGGTATCTGTTGTTATTATATATACAATGCTAAAATAAGAGCGGACAAAATAGAAACCGGAAGTATGAGGTCGGACGATGTCGAAAGCCTATATGTTGGATCAGGAATCGGCACTGGCTCGGCAAAGGACTCCTTTGTGATAGCTGAGGGTGGAGATACATGGGGATCGTGGGGATTGCTGGATGTCTTTCCGGGAAGAGGATATATAGATTGTGATTTTGAATGCAATACTACTATAATGACTAATAATATTGACGGGGAACACTATAGAAGAGAGAAAATTGAATATGAAAAAATGGATGCAGTATTGTATGATATGCAGACGGGACAGGAGATCAGGAGGTTTGATCTGCCGGAACTTGCAAAGAAAGCGTGTCCGGATTTTCAATGTCGTATGCTATATGACTGTAAGCCAAGAGAGGATGGACGAGATTATCTGATGATACGTCTGGAAGATATCCCGGAAAAGTCCACGGATGAACTTGTTGAAAAATACATGATCGTGGATATTGACACAGAAGACGTGGTTATCAGGGACAGTATTGAAGAAGCATATGACTTTGTGGAGGGTGATGAATCGGAAGAAGAAGCAAAATATGGGGCTGAGATCAACGGGGAGGATTGGAGGATCCCCCGCAAAAGCGGAGATATAGAGCCTGAGATATGGGGAGTACGGGGAAGTGAGGGGTGTGTTCAGATTTCCCTTAGCTGTACGGATCTGCCGGAGCAGAATACGTTGTTGTACGACCGATTCCCGGAACTGGAAAAGTGGAGCGGGACAGCAGGAAAAAGTGTGTATATATATGTAGGAGGGCATCCGTCGATTGAGGATATCTATGCTCTGCTGGAGGAACAGGGGGAATGACCTGGACTGATATACGGATTGTGGGGGATGAATATGCGAATGAAAAAGAGATACTTTGAGATCATACTAACATTAATACTGATCGGGATTATAGTGGGTTTTGCTTATGTGGTATTTCAGGGGAAGAAATACGGGAATACAGAGGGAAATATTGCCAATAATTATACCCGTATTACTAAGGATGAAGAATATACATATATTTGCCTGTATACAGGATTGTATCGAGGAAAAGATATACATTCTCTCGAAAAAATAGCAGAGGGTGATTATAGTTATGTAAATAGTATAGATGACTGGATTTATGTCCAGCATTGGGAAGACCTGAAAAATACTCAGATAATAAAAATGGCGAAAGATGGGACAGAAAAAGAGACATTATATGCAGGAGATGCAGTAAATGGACCGTGGGTTATAAATAGTCATATATATTTTGAAAAACATGTTGAAGGTTTTTAGATACTGCCTGCTTCAGAATGAAAAACGATGGAAGCGGGTTGAAAGAAGTAGAGCGCAACTGGGGAGGATATGAGCAGTGGGTATATCATCCCGGAGGTGATTATAAGTATGAAGCCGAGTTATTTGAAAAAGGATATGATCTTTTTTTGTGCCAGCATGCGGAAGATAAAGTTTATGTAGCACAGCGTGTAGAAGGCGACCTGGATCTAAATGGGAAAATATATATGTTTGAGTATGGCGCAGAGGAAGGACAGTTTCTGGATGATAATGTGTACAACTTTAATGTCTCAGAGGACGGAATTTATTATGTTACAGCAGGAGATAAGAAGAATGAACTTCATGTGATGAAGATGGCGCTGGACGGAACACAGAAAGAAGAGATAGCGGGAATGGAGTTTGAAAAAGGGGTACGTAGTGCGGCGATAGGGGTTGGTAAAAATATTTTAGCTCTATCAGTTCATTTTGAACCGGCTCTAAGTTCGTCAAGATATTTGTTCGATATGGAGACCGGAGAGTACGTCCTTGTAGAAAAAGACGACAGCCTTGTCATCCCGGACAGTCAGAAATGATTGTTAATGAACAAAGGAGAGAGTGTGACGGACAAAAGCAGTCAGGATTGGCTAAGAGGAGGATCGATGAAACAGGTAAGTAAAGAAACCAGAGGAAAGATCATCGCGATCGTTGCAATATGGATTGTTGTGGCTGCGGTGACAGTGATAATGGTGTTTTCCACCCAGATTTACATAGGCAATCCATATGAAGCATCAGCCAACGGTTATAGATTTGTAGGTGAAAAAGAGGAAGACGGTCGTTACCACTACACTGTCGTCGAGGCGCCGGAAAGTGACGATGATGTAGAGGGCGACGAGTTCTGGGTAGAGAGTGGAGGTATATTTAGCGGCGGGAGATATTACGGCGGGGAGTGGGTGCCACACGATAGCGGTGCAATATATTTCTCGGACGGGCGTGCATATTCATTTATGGTTAATAACGACTCCTTAATATGGAGTGACATAACGCCCGGGGAACAGGAAGACTCTTCGTATCGAAGCAGTTTTAGCCTCATTTTTACTGAAGCCCCTGAAGGATACTCGGAAGACATGCTCACCGCGCTTGTGTTTTCGCACGACAGGATAGAGGAAAGGATAGAACATCCCTATGAATGGAATGGAAGTCTATATTTTGTAGCAATAGTGTTA
Source organism: uncultured Eubacteriales bacterium (assembly GCA_949294665.1). Lineage (GTDB taxonomy): Bacteria > Bacillota > Clostridia > Lachnospirales > Lachnospiraceae > Mediterraneibacter. The sequence continues at coordinate 17,198 of CASFID010000043.1, read as the reverse complement.
ATAGGAATGTCAACAGTGCAGATTTTCTGTGACAGCCTGATGAACTGGCTTTTCCTGAGAAGAGCCAGGTGGTATGTGGAGGCGGATGGTGAAATAAGAGTAACAGAGAGAGTTGTCGTACTGCGTAAAGTCACAGGTGTGCTGGGTATCTGCATCGGAATCATGGTTATAATATGGTCGTTCTGTATAAAAGCCTAAAGTAAGAGTTCCCCTTACAGCTTGACAGGACCGCATTTTTTCGTTAGAATCACTGTAAACGTCAGAAGACGGCGTTACATGTATACAGGCGATGAACGGGATTAGTATATAACAGGGAATGCCCCAGAGAGAAGGCGGATGGTGCGAGCCTTTTGCAGGACTGTATAGAACCGGCCCGGGAGCTTCTGCATGAAAATGCAGCGTACGTTCCGCGTTAAGGACAAAAGAGTGAACTGCGCAGGCGCAGTTAATTAGGGTGGTACCGCCGGGATGTCCGGTCCCTTGTTTTGAGGGACTTGAGATGTCCCGGCGTTTTGTTTTCAAGTCTGAGCATACGGCGTCCGGCACAGTTCCGGAAAAGCAGGCTTGCATGTGGACAAAACGTATTCTCACTAATATTGTCTGTAAAAGGAGAAAGAGAAGATGGCAAAGGAAAAGAAACTGGTACAGTCGATCACTTCAAGAGATGAAGATTTTGCCCAGTGGTACACGGACGTTGTCCGCGAGGCGAAACTGTGTGATTATTCAGGCGTAAAGGGATGCCTGAACTATCTGCCGAACGGCTATGCGCTCTGGGAGAATATCCAGGCGGACCTTGACAGGAGATTTAAAGAGACGGGCGTGGAAAATGTGTATCTTCCGATGATGATCCCGGAGAGTCTGCTCCAGAAAGAAAAAGATCATGTAGAGGGATTTGCTCCGGAAGTTGCATGGGTTACTCAGGGAGGCGCAGAGCCGCTCCAGGAGCGTTTCTGTATCCGCCCGACATCCGAGACCCTGTTCTGCGATGTGTGGAGTAAGACCGTGCAGTCCTACCGTGATCTGCCGAAAGTGTGGAATCAGTGGTGCTCTGTGCTGCGGTGGGAGAAGAGCACAAGACCGTTCCTGCGCTCCAGAGAGTTCCTCTGGCAGGAGGGGCATACGATCCATGCCACATATGAAGAAGCAGAAGAACGCACGAAGATGATGTGGGAAGTGTACAAGAGCTTTGTGGAAGAAGACCTTGCGATCCCGGTCGTGGCAGGGCGCAAGACAGAGAGCGAGAAATTTGCCGGGGCGCAGGATACTTACACGATCGAGGCGCTGATGCATGACGGACAGGCTCTGCAGTCCGCGACGAGCCATTTCTTCGGAAATGCATTTCCGGATGCGTTCAACATCAAATATGCGGATAAGAACAATGAACTGCACAGCGTATATGAGACGTCCTGGGGACTCTCAACAAGGATCATTGGCGCGATCATCATGGTACACGGCGATGACAGCGGTCTGGTGCTTCCGCCGAGGATCGCACCCGTGCAGACGAGAGTCATTCCGATCGCGCAGCACAAAGAGGGCGTGCTTGATAAGGCAAATGAGCTCCTTGATGCGCTGAGAGCAGCGGGCTATCGCGCGAAGATCGATGATTCCGAGAAAAGCCCGGGATGGAAGTTCAGCGAGCAGGAGATGCTCGGCGTTCCGACGCGTATCGAGATCGGTCCGAAAGATATCGAGAACGGACAGGTCGTAGTAGTCCGCCGTGACACAAGAGAGAAGATCGTCGTTTCCATCGATGAGATCGCGGCAAAGCTTGGCGATATCCTCGAGACGATCCAGAAAGATCTCTACGCAAAGGCAAAAGCATTTCTGGATGACCATATCAGTGCAGCGACTACTATGGATGAGATGAAAGATGCTGTCCAGAATAAGAAAGGCTTCGTCAAAGCGATGTGGTGCGGCGAGGAAGAGTGCGAGGACGAGGTCAAAGCCCAGACAGGCGGCGTGACGTCCAGATGCATACCTATGGAAGAAGAACATCTCTCCGATGTGTGCGTGTGCTGCGGCAAACCGGCGAAACACATGGTCTACTGGGGAAGAGCATATTAAAATGCAACAGTTCAGCCCGCGACATTCGCTCAGCGCTGACCGAAGCGGCAGCGGAGACTGCGCAGCACGGAACAATCCGAAGACATCACGATTGGGGCATTTTCCCCCGGCATCATATAATAATATGATGGGATGAATGATTTTCAGAAAGGTGTGAAAACACGATGATCTACAATAATATTCTTGAGGCAATGGGAAATACACCTCTGATCCGTCTGGAACGCATGGCAGAGGAAGGAAGCGCACAGATCCTCGTGAAGTTCGAGGGCCTCAATGTAGGGGGCTCCATAAAGACAAGGACAGCATTCAATATGATCCGCGCTGCGGAAGAGAAAGGTCTGATAAAAGAAGATACCATTATCGTAGAGCCGACCAGTGGGAATCAGGGAATCGGCCTGGCTCTTGTCGGGGCAGTGCGCGGGTACAGAACAAGGATCATCATGCCTGACTCTGTCAGCGAGGAGCGCAGAAAACTGATGAAACACTACGGCGCGGAGGTGATCCTGATCCATGATGCCGGAAATATCGGGGAATGCATCGAGGAATGCCTGAACACGGCACTAAAGATGGCGGAGGAAGATCCGCGTGTCTTCGTGCCGCAGCAGTTCGAGAATCCTGCGAATCCCGAGGTGCACAGATCACGGACCGCAGTTGAGATCCTGGAGCAGGCAGACTGTAAGATCGACGGTTTCTGCTCGGGAATCGGAACAGGCGGAACGATCACAGGGATCGGCGAAGTGCTCAAAGCAGAGAATCCGGATACAGAGATCTGGGCGGTAGAGCCGGAGCACGCGGCAATCCTTTCCGGCGGCTCCATCGGAACCCATATCCAGATGGGGATCGGAGACGGCCTGATCCCTGCGATTCTGAACACGGAGATCTACGATGATATCTGCATCGTGACGGATGAAGAGGCGATCCAGACTTCCAGAGATCTTGCTGCCAAAGAAGGGATCATGTGCGGCATTTCGTCGGGAACCAATGTGGCTGCGGCGCTGAAGCTGGCGAAGAAGCTGGGGGAAGGAAAGACCGTGGTGACGGTTTTGCCGGATACAGCGGAGCGGTATTTCTCCACGCCGCTGTTTGAAGAATAAGATTACAAATAAAATTGCAGCCAGTGTGTCCTGTCGGGCACACTGGCGTCATATCCAATGCGGGGCATGTCGTAGGGCATGCCCTTATTTTTGCAGTTTCGTCCAGAGCGCCTCTGCCGTTCCGGCTGATATGAGCATAAGGAGAATGTACAGATATCCACTGTCGGAAACGCCGGTCCGGGGAGATACATCTGTGTTTTCTTTCCTGTCCGCTCCTGTACTTACTGTCTCAGACGGAGCAATGTCTGCGCTCTCATTAGAGTCCCCTGTGCTTACTGTCCCGGACGGAGCGGCGTCTGCGTTCTCATCAGACTCCTCTGTACGGTCAGGCGCCGGTTCCGTGCCGCTCTCTGTCCCCTCTACCCGGATTACTGCCGAACCGGTTATAACAGCATAGTTATCGCTGGATGGAGTGAACCTGTACCAGAATGTGTAAGAGCCTTCAGACAACTTCTCCGACATGTCCGCAGGGCTTGTGAACATACTGTCTGTAAACCATGAAAATGTACCTGGAACAGTATTTCCCTGTGCATCGGACACAGATGCTGACGCCAGGTCGGAAAGGCTTTCCCCCTCGCTCAGGCTCAGATCAGCAAAACTTACAGACGGCTCTGCTGCTGAAATACCTGTTACCCGAGCTGTCACAGTATCAGAGGCAAGCACATAGTAATTCCCGTCGTTGCCTGTAAGGGAAATTTTTCCGGCAATAACCTCAGTTGTTCCTGCATCCGGGGATACGAACTGTATATTTCCGGGCCGGATCCCCAGTGTCTGCTCATCCTGCGCAAGGACTCCGCCCTGCCCGAACCCGAGCGTCAAAGCCGCACCTTTCGGAAGAGCGGCAGTGCCGTCGTATGTCTTGCGTGCATCTCCCGACAGAACCGCCGTTACGATACGCTGCTGCAGACTCACCCTTGCTCTGGCTTCGTAAGAATAGTCAGAGTCCGGATCCACGTGCCGGACAATCAAATTAAAAGAGCCTGCAGGCAGTTTCTTTTCTGCGGTGTTTACGCTGAATCGGTATTTGCCGTCTGCATCAGCATTCACAGGCCCGCTTATCTGCGACGAGCTCCTGGAAGCATCCTCTATAAACAGAGCCATCGGTACAGGCGACGCCTGCGCCGGAATTGTAAAAGCGGCCTCTACAGATACAGTATCTCCATATATAAATGCGCTTTCTGCGCCTCCGCTTCCGCCGGAAAGAGTCATGCTTTCTGCCGGAACCGCAAGTGGCTTCACTTCTATCGATACCTCTGCAGTTTCTGTCAACGCGCTGGATGTATCAAACCGTACTTCGACTTTTATCGTTGCCGTGTATGTACCGGCTCCCAGGCCCTGCACCGGACGGACTGTCCATGAAGTGCTGTCCTTCCCGGGCTGAACTGTTTCCGGAGGATTTGAGACGCCGGAATTCTGTACGTTAAAATGCTGTGAAGCAGTCCCGTCCTGATCCTCTGCGCTGACTCCGAGGATAGTCATTTCTTCATTGCCCGTGTTGGTAATGGTAAGTGTCCCGGCAGATACCTGGCCATATCCGTACTCCAGCGGAGAAAAAGCAGGAGGTGATACTTTAAAAGTATGCTGCGGCGGTTCCGCCCGGCTGACTGTAACGTCAATATACCGGTAAACGTTATATCCGTAAAACGATTCTGTGTCTTTTACAACCGCCTGCAGAGTATAACGCCCACTTTCCAGCAGGCTTCCCGCCTCATTCCCCGCTCCGTCGGGCGCTGATACCAGCCGCCATGTGATCTCGGGCTGTGCGTTTCCCACAGCGGGAATAGTATCTACTCCATTCCAGTATACCAGCTTTATATCCGGACTATAGTTCCCGCTCTTCGCATTGTCAAGCAGCGTCTGCACCGTAGCCTTGTCCTGCTCCTGAAATTCCTCTTCTGCCTCTGCGCTTGGCGGAGCAACCACTCTTCCGACTGTCTGTGTACTGGCTGATGGTGAAGGCAGCACCCCATATTGTTCCGGCTGCGCCGGGTTTCCGGATACCGCGGAAATGGTGCTTCCGATAACCGTGACGCCTACGCCCAGCGTGAGCGTACCATTATTCTCTATCGCCGCTCCATAAATATTAGACGGCAAGGCGACAGCTGAGAATGTTTCCCCTGAGTTGATGACAGATGCGGTACTCCCTGCCTGTATCTCAAAAACAGGCGATTTATCCCCTTGAATAGCCGGATGGTTCCGCGTGTTGTTTCCCAGTCCGTTCAGGTCGATCGTTGTTTGATCGGGAATAACGAGCGTATCGGACACCGTCACAGTCTGCCAGAGGCGGATCGTAGTTCCCGGATTGTTTTGCGCTGTCTTGAGAGCTGATTTAAAATCCGTTTCTGTCTGACTCATGCCGTCCGGAAGTATCACCTGGAAAGCAGATCCCCCTCTCTGGGGATATGCTTTCTCAGAGAGCTGGGGATAAGTGAGTCCGTAACTCCCGATCGGCGTTGCCATATGGTTCCCGCCGAAGTATTTCATATCTTCTGTCATTCCGGACGAAAGGCTCCCCTTGATCGTCTCTGTCCTGGAACCTACCAGAAAATATGCCTCCGTGGCAGGACGGTTTATTATCCCCGGATCGTCCCATGTGGGATCGAGAGCGTACCATGCCCCGTCAATCTCTACATAATTCCATGCATGCCGTTCTCCGTACGGCAGATTTTTATCATTATATGCCGTCCCTTCCACAAACGCATTATTTACGCCCGCTCTATCCAACAGGACTTTCAGGGCGGTAGCATATCCATAGCAGACAGGGCCGGTCTGAGCGTTGTTTTCAGAAAGGATCCCGCTTGCGGCACAGCGGGAAAAATTGCTGGCTCCCATGCCGTTTACATTATAGGTATTATGGAGTGAAAGCCAGTTATTCAGATATCGTATAGTAAGGACTGTGTCTCCGGCAGGAGCGCCGTCTATGATCTTGCCCACAGCTTCCTCAAACTGCGTCCGGTACCCTGACAGATTATCTGTTGTAAACCCGTCATAAAAATAGGGTTCGCCGCTCATAGCGGACAGATGCCAGGACGGAGTGCCATTGTTCCAGTCCGCATCGGGTTCAAAAGCGATGCGTGACACATCTATCCAGAAATATTCCGGGTGGTCCCGGAAGAAAGCGAAAAGGACGCTGCCCGCTTCTGTATCCGATTCAACCGGCGAACTGAGTGAAACCTCAAGATTTGACGGATCATAAGGATCTATCAGGTTCCCTGCCTGGGCCTTTACCTGATCGTACAGTTCCTTCTCCTGCGCATTTAACTGAGTATAATAATATTCGCCTGCCGTGCCCGCTGCGTTCGCTTTCGGGACATACAGAAAAAACAGGGCAAAGACGGCAAGTATCATGCAGCAGCCTGTGATCCTGAAATGCGCGTGCCTTCCTGCACATTTTCCTCTTCTGAACATCTTCGTTTTTCTTTTCATATACTTTCTCCCCTGTATCAGACATATATCGCCTTCCTGTGGACCTGTGGAAGCCGCTTCTGGTTTGTACTGTGTGTTTGATCTGTGTAAAGTGAAGTATATCCTGCCGCCTGCGCTTTGTCAATTGCAGGGACGCCTCGTATGCGCCAAGAAAGAAGCGGTGAAAGGAGAATTCTGCCGTTAAATATCCGAAAATCCCTTGACTTTCCATAGTAAACGTAATAAAATAGTCAGGCGTGCACAAAAAGCAGCGTTCTTTTTGTGCGCCAAAATGGATAATGAAAAGATTATCCGCAGCCGCTCACGGCATAAGCCGTGGGGAAACGAATAATTCATAGGAGGTGAAAAGGAATGCCAACATTTAACCAGTTAGTTAGAAAAGGACGTCAGACTTCCGAGAAAAAGTCTACAGCACCGGCACTCCAGAGAGGATACAACTCCCTGAGAAAGCGTGCGACAAACACATCTTCCCCGCAGAAGAGAGGTGTCTGCACAGCCGTTAAGACTGCTACGCCGAAGAAGCCTAACTCAGCTCTCAGAAAGATCGCCAGAGTTCGTCTTTCTAACGGAATCGAAGTAACAAGCTACATCCCGGGTGAGGGACATAACCTTCAGGAGCATAGCGTTGTTATGATCCGTGGAGGAAGAGTTAAGGACCTGCCTGGTACAAGATACCACATCATCCGTGGTACACTGGATACAGCAGGTGTTGCGAAGAGACGTCAGGCGCGTTCTAAATACGGCGCTAAGAGACCGAAAGACGCAAAGAAATAAGTAACTGATAGTTAAATCGTATCACAAACAGAACTATGATTATCGTAAGGTTGCGGATTAAGCAGAGCACTTGACACTGCGCTGAGCACTTGGCGGGTATGGTGCGAGCTTAGTTCGGCAAAACTTAGTGAGCCGAACATCAATATATAAAAGTCCCGCGGCCGCGAGCACATGCTATGCGATTCCATAGAGAGACACATGTGAGTACCGATGAATTAATCCCGGTTTTGCCGGAAAATATGATTAAGGAGGGAAGGACCGTGCCACGTAAAGGACATACTCAGAAAAGAGATGTATTAGCCGATCCGATATACAACAATAAAGTTGTTACCAAACTTATCAACAACATCATGCTGGATGGTAAGAAAGGCGTAGCACAGAAGATTGTATACGGAGCGTTTGAGAGAGTTGAGGCAAAGGCTGAGAAGCCGGCGATCGAGGTGTTCGAGGAAGCAATGAACAACATGATGCCGGTTCTGGAGGTTAAGGCAAGACGTATCGGCGGTGCAACATACCAGGTGCCGATCGAGGTCAGAGCTGACAGAAGACAGGCTCTCGCTCTTCGCTGGCTGACAATGTATTCCCGTCAGAGAGGCGAGAAGACGATGGAAGAAAGGCTGGCAAATGAGATTCTCGACGCAGCGAACAACACAGGCGGAGCTGTGAAGAGAAAAGAAGATATGCACAAGATGGCAGAGGCAAACAAGGCGTTTGCTCACTATCGTTTCTAATTATCTTAGGAGGAAAAAACCTTGGCTGGAAGAGAATATCCATTAGAGAGAACCAGAAATATCGGTATCATGGCGCATATCGATGCGGGTAAGACAACGCTGACAGAGCGTATTCTCTACTATACCGGTGTTAACTATAAGATCGGTGATACTCATGAAGGTACTGCTACCATGGACTGGATGGAGCAGGAGCAGGAGAGAGGTATCACGATCACTTCAGCCGCTACGACATGTCACTGGACTTTGGAAGAGAAAACGAAACCGAAGCCGGGAGCTCTGGAGCATCGTATCAATATCATCGATACTCCGGGACACGTTGACTTCACTGTAGAGGTTGAGCGTTCACTTCGTGTACTGGACGGCGCTGTCGGTGTTTTCTGCGCAAAGGGCGGTGTTGAGCCTCAGTCAGAAAATGTATGGCGTCAGGCAGACACATACAATGTACCAAGAATGGCATTCATCAACAAGATGGACATTCTTGGAGCTGATTTCTACAATGCTGTAGATCAGATCAGAACAAGACTTGGTAAAAATGCAATCTGTCTTCAGCTTCCGATCGGAAAAGAAGACGAATTTAAAGGAATCATCGACCTGTTCGAGATGCAGGCTTACATCTACAACGATGACAAAGGCGACGACATCTCCGTGACAGATATTCCGGAAGAGATGAAAGATGAGGCGGAACTGTATCATACAGAGCTGGTGGAGAAGATCTGCGACCTGGATGATGAGTTGATGATGGAGTACCTCGAGGGCGAAGAGCCGTCGGTTGATGCTATGAAGGCGGCGCTGAGAAAAGCTACCTGTGAGTGTACGGCAGTGCCTGTTTGCTGTGGATCTGCTTACAGAAACAAAGGCGTGCAGAAACTCCTGGATGCGATTCTTGAGTTCATGCCGGCTCCGACAGACATCCCGGCTATCAAGGGCGTCGATGAGGACGGTAACGAGGTAGAGAGACATTCATCTGACGATGAGCCGTTCTCCGCTCTCGTATTCAAGATCATGACAGACCCGTTCGTAGGTAAGCTTGCTTACTTCAGGGTTTATTCCGGTACGATGAACTCCGGTTCCTATGTACTGAATGCTACTAAAAATAAGAAAGAGCGTGTCGGACGTATCCTTCAGATGCACGCTAATAAGCGTGAAGAACTGGATAAGGTATATTCGGGAGATATCGCTGCAGCGATCGGATTCAAGATCTCCACTACGGGCGATACGATCTGCGACGACCAGCACCCGGTAATCCTTGAGTCTATGGAATTCCCGGATCCTGTTATCGAGCTGGCGATCGAGCCGAAGACAAAGGCTTCCCAGGGCAAACTCGGTGAATCTCTTGCGAAACTTGCAGAGGAAGACCCGACGTTCCGTGCGCACACAGATCAGGAGACCGGGCAGACGATCATCGCCGGAATGGGCGAGCTCCATCTGGAGATCATCGTTGACAGACTTCTCCGTGAGTTTAAGGTTGAGGCTAATGTAGGCGCACCTCAGGTTGCTTACAAAGAGACGATTACCAAAGCTACGGATATCGACAGCAAGTATGCAAAACAGTCCGGTGGACGTGGTCAGTACGGACATTGTAAAGTGAAATTTGAGCCAATGGATGCAAACGGTGAAGAGACATACTCTTTCGAGTCTACTGTAGTCGGCGGCGCGATTCCGAAGGAATATATCCCGGCTGTAGACGAAGGTATCCAGGACGCTATGAAGTCCGGTATCCTCGGCGGATTCCCGGTAGTAGGCGTTCACGCGAACTGCTACGACGGATCCTACCATGAGGTCGACTCTTCCGAGATGGCCTTCCATATTGCAGGTTCCCTGGCGTTTAAAGACGCCATGAAACAGGGCGCTCCGGTGCTGCTTGAGCCGATTATGAAGGTTGAGGTAACAATGCCGGAAGAGTATATGGGAGATATCATCGGCGACCTGAATTCACGCCGTGGACGTATCGAAGGTATGGATGATCTCGGCGGCGGAAAGATCGTACGTGCATTCGTTCCGCTCTCAGAAATGTTCGGATACTCAACAGATCTTCGTTCCAGAACACAGGGACGTGGTAACTACTCGATGTTCTTCGAGAAATACGAGCAGGTGCCGAAGTCTGTACAGGAAAAAGTATTATCGAATAAAAATGACTAAATCGTGTAAAAAGGCTTGAAAAACGGCTGGGTTTGAAATATAATCAAACTTAGCCGGGTAAAATCGAAACCAGAATATGCCCGCAAAACCGGGCGCAGATTTAAGGAGGATATTCAAAATGGCAAAAGCTAAATTTGAAAGAACAAAACCGCATTGTAATATTGGTACCATCGGTCACGTTGACCATGGTAAAACAACTCTGACAGCTGCTATTACTAAAGTGCTTTCACACAGAGTAACAGGTAACGCAGAAGTTGCTTTTGATAACATCGATAAGGCTCCGGAAGAGAGAGAGCGTGGAATCACGATTTCTACAGCGCACGTTGAGTATGAGACAGAGAAACGTCACTATGCACACGTTGACTGCCCGGGACATGCCGACTACGTTAAGAACATGATCACAGGTGCTGCTCAGATGGACGGCGCTATCCTCGTAGTTGCTGCTACTGACGGTGTTATGGCTCAGACAAAAGAGCACATCCTTCTGTCCCGTCAGGTTAACGTTCCGTACATCGTTGTATTCATGAACAAATGCGACATGGTAGACGATGAGGAGCTGCTTGAACTCGTAGAGATGGAGATCCGTGAGGTTCTCAACGAGTATGAATTCCCGGGAGATGACACACCGATCATCCAGGGTTCTGCTCTGAAAGCTCTTGAGGATCCGGATGGACCGTGGGGAGACAAGATCATGGAACTCATGGACGCTGTTGACGAGTGGATCCCGACTCCTGAGCGTGACACAGACAAACCGTTCCTGATGCCGGTAGAGGACGTATTCTCTATTACAGGACGTGGTACAGTTGCTACAGGTAGAGTAGAGCGTGGTACACTTCACGTATCTGACGAAGTTGAGATCATCGGTATCCATGATGATGTTAAGAAGACAGTTGTAACAGGTATCGAGATGTTCCGTAAGCTGCTCGACGAGGCTCGCGCAGGTGACAACATCGGTGCTCTGCTCCGTGGTATCCAGAGAACAGAGATCGAAAGAGGTCAGGTTATCATCAAACCGGGTACAGTTACATGCCATACAAAATTCACATGCCAGGTTTACGTTCTGACAAAAGACGAGGGTGGACGTCATACGCCGTTCTTCAACAACTATCGTCCGCAGTTCTACTTCAGAACAACAGACGTAACAGGTGTATGCGAGCTTCCGGCAGGCGTAGAGATGTGCATGCCTGGAGATAACGTAGAGATGACAGTAGAGCTGATCCATCCGGTAGCTATGGAGGAAGGTCTGAGATTCGCTATCCGTGAGGGTGGACGTACAGTAGGATCTGGTACAGTATCTAAGATCATCGAGTAATTGCGCGAAGGTTAGGTTCGCACGGCGAAAGAAACAGAATATTGATGCAAAACAACCCCAGAGACTTCGGTTTCTGGGGTTTTGTAGTATATAAAATAATTAAGAAATTTTTTGACAACAGTTTGACAACAGATGCGGGGATAGCTTCTTCACCTATTACATTAGACGCAGACGAAAATATCCTTTTTCAAAATTTGGAATTATATCTTGACGGTATAGTAAAATAGAATTCCTCCTTGCTGTTGTAGCATCAAAAAATAATTAGAAATTGATGAAAAAATAAAAGCATGAATGCATGATACTAAGTGAAAATAGCAGTTTATCAGGAAATAAATCAAAAAATCAAAAATCGTTGAAGTGAACAAAAAAGATTGACACCTTATATGACACCACATATAATATAAGCAGGAGGTATGTTGAATGTCAAAATGGGATAAACTGATAGCACGTATATGTAATCTGTCAAAAGACCTCCGATTTGATGAACTGCGAAAAGTATTGGAAAGTTACGGATATGAGATGAATGCTCCGAGAGGCGGAAGCAGTCATTATACATTCAGGAAACAAGGCTGTATGCCGATTACAATACCGAAACATGAACCGATTAAAAAAGTATATGTAGAAATGGTAAGGCAGATAGTGGAAAGTGAGGAGAATAATGATGAAGACGCTGGATGATTATATGGCAATGTCCTATCGCATGGAAATTGTAGAGGATAAGGATGAAGGCGGATTTGTAGTCTCCTATCCGGATTTGCCCGGCTGTATTACCTGTGGTGAAACAGTGGAAAGCGCAGTGGCGAATGCACAGGATGCTAAAAAAGCATGGCTTGAGGCAGCGATTGAAGAAGGCGTGGAGATTCATGAGCCGGACAGTCTGGAAAATTATTCTGGACAGTTTAAATTGAGGATACCGCGGAGTTTACACAGATCATTGGCAGAGCATTCTCAGAGAGAAGGAATCAGTATGAATCAATATTGCGTATATCTTCTTTCCAGAAATGATGCAGTGTTTTCAAAATAGTAGTTGTCAGATATTTCGCAGCGGTTGCCTTTGATAACAGTATGATAACAAAATTTTGTGAAACTATACGGAATCTGTGGAAAAATCGTAGCTTATTACACAGAATGAACTGAAAAACACGCTTTGGGTATTCTAATATGCCGGTCTGATACCGTGAGGGTGGACGTACAGTAGGATCTGGTACAGTATCTAAGATCATCGAGTAATTGCGCGAAGGTTAGGTTCGCACGGCGAAAGAAACAGAATATTGATGCAAAACAACCCCAGAGACTTCGGTTTCTGGGGTTGCTTTTCTTCTATTCGCTTCTTCTGTTTCTTTATGTCGGGACCGGACCACCTAAGATAAATGCAAAGCAGAAAAAAACCAACAGAAATAGTGGAAATAATAAAGCCAGTATACCTGATATCAGTGTAATGACATATGCAGATCTCTGCCTGAATCTGTAAATGCTGAGTCCTATCAGATAAAGTCCCGTGGCAAGCATGATAACGGGCAAACAGATTATGATAAAACCTTCCCATTGCATTATATCAACGAGAAACAGCAGCATGATAATGGATGAAAAGGCGATTATGGTTATCAATATGTTTCTTCTTTCAATTTTCCTTTGAAATGCAATAACATCGATAACGTTGTTGATGGCTTCTGCCGCATTTTCCATGGGAACAGACCGGTCCTCAATTCTTTCGGAACGCATTATTTCAAGGATGCTGACATTAAATACTTCGGCGAGAGGTTCGATCATTTTGATATCGGGAAAACCAACTCCGGTATCACATAGTTAAAGATATTGGTATCATTCAATCAATTTTGCCGATAAAGCGGTAGAAGATTTCTACCTCCTGTTCCCGGCTTCCGTCCTCACCCTTGACCGCTTCATGGACAACGATTTTTTCAATCAGCGTATTCAAAAGTTCGGCGGTCAGTTCCGTGGGATTGACATACTGTTTCATCAGCGCAATCCAGCTTTCTGCGTCTGCTACGGTCTGGCTCTCGGCGGCGATAGCGGCTTGAAGCTGTCCGATTTTTTCGTCCAGTTGCGCCTGCTCCGTCTGATATTTCCCGGACAGCATATTGAAGTTGTACTCCGTGATACGCCCCGCAACCCAGTCCTCATACATACGGGAAAACAGCTTGTCCACCTCGGCTTTCCGCTTCTCCGTCCGCTTCAATTCTGCGGCCTGCCGCTTCCTTGCGGCGGCCTGTTCCTTGTCGCTGGCGTTCAGCAGACGCTTCATCAGTTCCCCCTCGCCATTCTGCACCAGTCCAGACCAGTATTGCAGACGGGAGAGGACATAGGCGTAAAGCACATCATAGCGGATATAGTGCATGGAGCATTGGCGTGTGCCCTGTCCGTACTTACTGCAATGGTAATGGCCGTAGGGCTTACTGTTCTGCCGGTTCTCCCCGTAGGACAACGACCAGCCGCAATCCGCACATTTCACCAGCCCGGAAAAAATCTGCGTCGTACCGTCCTTGCATTTCCTGCGGCGGCTCGCTATCTGCTCCTGCACCTGATTGAAAACCTGCTCGCTGATAATCGGCTCCTGCGTGTTTTCTACACGAACCCAATCGCTCTGGGGCTTGCGTATTCTCCGCTTGTTCTTAAAGGAGATGTTTGTTTCCCGGTAGTGGATAGTATGGCCGATGTAGGTTTCATCTTTCAGAATGCTTTTGACCTGCGCTATCGTCCATGCGTAGCTTTTTTCCTCCGGCGCATTCGCATAGATATTGGCGAAAGTTTTGTCCCGCCGGAAGTTGATATATCCCGGCGTAGGCACTTTTTCCTCAATCAATATCCGTGTGATACTGGCCGCACCTCTGCCGTGGACGGCAAGGTCAAAAATCCGTTCCACAATCCAGCGTGTTTCCTCGTCGATTATCAGCTTGTTTTTAATCTCCGGGTGCTTCCTGTACCCGATGGGAGCATAAGCGCCGATACGCTCGCCTACGGCAAATTTCGCTTTGAAAGCGGCCTTTACCTTGCGGCTCGTATCTTTTGCAAACCACTCATTGAACAGGTTTTTGAAAGGGACGAAATCGGACAGCCCTTTTTCGGTGTCCTCGTTTTCTGCGATGGCGATGTAGCGCACACGCTTCTCCGGGAACAGAAATTCCAGATAGTAGTCCATCATCACGTGTTCCCTACCAAATCTGGATAGGTCTTTCGTAACAATACAATTCACTTTTCCTGCGTCCACATCGTCCATCATGCGCTGAAAATTCGGGCGTTCAAAATTCGTCCCACTCCAGCCGTCATCCACATACTCGCCGACCACATGAAGCCCATGTTCTTTTGCGTACTGTTGCAGAATTGTCCGCTGTGTTTCAATGCTCACGCTGTCGCCGTAGCTTTCATCGTCACGGCTTAAACGCAGATAAAGAGCCGTGTTGTAAATGGTAGTATTGTAAGGTTGTTTCACCGTAAAAAATCCTCCTTTTCAAAGAAACAACCCACGCTTACAATACTTTTGCTCTGGGGCAATTATACCATAAGCGTGGGCGTATATCAACGCTGGGCCGTCAGGCGGAAACGGCTTTTTCCGCCGTGTGCCGGACTACATCAACAATCAGATCGCCAAGCGGCTGTCCAGCGGCGGCGAAGTGTTCGGAGATTTTGATACGGTTGTTCCCACATACAAAATACTGCGTCCCGTTCTCTGCCGTAATGACCTGCCCGGTGCGGGGTTTGAAAATCATGTCGCTTTCGCTTTTTACCATCCAGTGTCCTCCATATTATAAAAATTTGTGATGTAATCAGAATATCTGCCCATAGCGTTTACCTCTCTCTTGTGTGCCGCTGCTGCCGTTTCAGTTCCGCCAGTATATCCGGCGGGATACGGTCAACCAGCCTTTGCATATCGTGCAGTTCGCTTTCCAGCTTCGCCCGTTCCATACGGTCTTTGATTTTGCCGCTTTCGCTGGCTCTGGCTCGTGCTTCCAGCTTCTCATTTTCCGCCAACAGGTCATTGATTGTGACCTTGTACTTTTTCAGTTGCCCGGAGAAGTTCTCCATCTGCGGGAACCACTTTTTCAGCATGGAGAGGGCTTCCTCTTTTTTCTTTCCGGCGTTCAGCGGGTTAATGCCGTCCAGCGTGGCTTCAATAGCTCTGGCCTGCCGGGAGAGGGAAACCGCCTGTTTGAAAATCCGGGTGGGGATATGCTTCCGGCCTGTCTTGCTGGCACTCTCCCCACGCTCCAAGTCGGGATATTTCTCCACCATATAGGCGTGAAAATCGTCCTGCCACTTCGTCAAGTTCGCCCGGTTGCCTATGATTTCTTTGGCGCACAGGCGGTTGTCCTTTGTCAGCGGCACAAAGGTCAAATGCAGGTGCGGCGTTTTTTCGTCCATGTGTACCACAGCCGACACGATATTTTCCCGGCCTACCCGCCCGATGAGGAAGTCCGCCGCCCGCTGGAAAAACGCCTGTATCTCCTTTGGGGATTTCCCCTTGAAAAACTCCGGGCTGGCAGTTATCAGCGTATCGACAAACCGTGTGCTGTCTTTCCTCGTCCGGCATCCGGCCTGCTCGATACGGTTCTGAATGAAGTGGTAGTAGCGTCCCTCCGGCTTGACGATATGGAAGTTGTATTTACTACGGCTTGTGTCAATGTCGGGATTGCTGGCATATTGTTCTTTCTGTCTTTCGTGATGGGCTTCCAGCGGCCTTGCTGGGTTGCCCTTGTGCTTCTCAAATCGCAAAATTGCGTGTTGTGCCATTCTGCTCCTTTCCCCATTCCTTTCCCATCCGGGGTTTTCCACAGGGAAAATCACGCAAAAAATAGCTCGGATAGGATTGGAATGGATAGAATATAAATCAATCTTTTTATCTTTGTATTTCTATATACCGTCCGGTTTTCGTACTTCTCAGGAGTGATTTCCGTACTTCATGGATACGGTTTTCAGCCCTCCGGCGTACCAGAACGGGATTTCTTGAAGTCGGTGTTTGGAACCGCTTCATAGGATTTTGGGAAAATGCGGTTGGGTTTTCCACAGCCCTGCTTCTGGATTTCCACCAGTCCGGCGTATTGCAGTTCCCGCAGGGTGTTCACCGCTTTCTGCCGCCCACAGTGGAGCAGGTCAACCACCTCGCAGATGGGGTAATACAGGAAAATCCGTCCGCAGTCATCCGCCCACCCATTCTTGCGGGATAACTCTGTCCGGCGCAGGATAAAGGCGTACAGAACCTTTGCCTCGTTGGACAGGGGCTTGAATGTGGGGGCTTCAAAGAGAAAATTCGGGAGCCGGGTGAAGCTGAACGCCTTTTCCGGCTGATGGATATAGATGGTATTTGTCATAGTGCGTTTTGTGGACGGTTAGAAGCCCGTTTTCCGGGGCGGGCGATACTTTATACCACCTGCCCCGGTTTGGGGCTTGCAAAGCCTGATAAATCAAGGCTTTTTCCGCTCCTAACTGTCCACAGCAGACCTCCTTTTCCGTTCACTTTCTGTTTTCTGCCGCCTGTGAACTCTGACGGCACAGACGGGGCAGTATTTTGCCCGGTTGGATTTGGGGACGAACACACCGCCGCAGACCGCACAGCGTTTCAAGTCCTTATCCCGGAAAATTTCCGCTTCCAGCGTCCCGTCCAGCGGCAAGACCGCCCAGCGGAACCACTTACAGCAGACCGAG